>CANLTI010000035.1 GCA_947494095.1 uncultured Pseudomonadales bacterium | reverse complement strand
ATGAGCTCGTCTTTCTCTTCGTTACTGATTGAGCTTAACTCGGGTAACTTCGTCATAAATCGGATGGCTATTGATAGAGGAATACATACGTAGTTCAATATAAGTCGCATAGTGTATATGACTTATCGATAATGCATACCCTTTTAACTGGATAAATTTACGAGACCCATATTCTGGTTGTTATTTGGACAGTTTATGGCTGAGTAGTTACAGAAAAAGACTGCCTAAGCTTAAGTAATTGTTCACGAATATAATTACATATTGCAGAGGCATGATAAGAATTCAATGTGAATCCATTCAACAGTAAACTGTTACTGCCATAATTAAGCTTAGCAATGTCATCGGCTAAACCATGTTTTTTTAAAATACTATGGTTTTTGCAATATTGTGCTAGCGCAGAATACTCAATATTAATATTGTAATCATTAAAGTTAACGAAGCCTGCAGCATTTGCATCAGCCTCCAATTCATCGGCATTAATAAATGCACCCAATAACTTGGAACCTATCACATTCTTAAGCGTGCTTTTGCCAGATCCATTGGGCCCGGCAAGCATTCGTAACCTAGGCTGTTTGATCTTCATCTTTTTTGATTACGCTTCTTTTTCGCCCCGACACCAACAACTAAAGGAGTGGGCGCATCACCCATATATTGCGAGGCCACAACACCATTTCTCATATGGCGATGCACGAACTTACCTTTACTCACTACGATAACGCCCGCCTTGCTCTTTAAAGCCTCTAGCTGTGCTGCACGAAAGGCTTGCGCTGCAGCATCCGGTATTTCACTCTCTTTCAATGCTATTTTGATATGCTCTTTAGGCATTTCAACCTCCAATTATCACGAATATCTAGGTGTTAGTTTAACGCATATCATAGCCCGAGGTAAGGGGGATTGGTCGACCTCAAGTGAATAGCGAGCAGGCCCACTCAGAGCGTATAAATGTGGCTGGAAGGCCGTAAAAACTGAGCACAAGATCATATTATATGCGTCAGTAAGGCATAAACTCTCACAATGAGTACAGTAATTAAACATCATAAGTATGCAGCTAAATCAATATCATTCATATTCAGCGAATAACATTGTTCCGATATAGTTGCTTGAGTTATTTTAACGTCAACTCCAAAATCATGATTAATTTGATTTACCGCAGCAATAATAATTTTTTTATTTTCAGGCGACATATTGCAGCCAATTATCACACGCTTTAAAAACTGCTTGGGGTACTTAACAGTATTATCTATAGGTGGATTCGATCTATAGATCCGCATTATACGCCACTCGCTTTCGTACCTCCAACCATCACCTTTGGTACTAACAGCTTCTTTATAGTTATCTTTTTCTAGCAGGCTTATTTTGGGACGATTGGTTTGATAATTTACTTCGGTAGGACCCCAAAAATCACCATTAAATGGATCAGAGTTGTGATGATCATAATCAGAAAAATCGAATTAAAAACAACAACCCTTGTGCTGCCCAGCATAATGGGACCACATCAATAGATTATTTTTATTTTTCGTTAAGCATAGAATCCGTAGGTCTTCGGTAATATTTTTATAGGCATTAGGGCGACTCAAAATGTTTGCGTTAGCCATTTTTTCATTTAATGTAGGCTCTCTGCCATGCTGTCTACGAAACTTAATAACCAATTCAGGATTATCAAAAGTAACCTTATTATTTACAGGCAAACAATCAAAAGGATCATTAAAAGCGCTGGGCTTATCAAACTTTAAGGTTCCTTTTGTGAGTATACATTTTGCACCTTCAAAATCACTATATTTATAAAATATCCAATCCATACGTTACTCACATTATGCTCGCTCCTGCATCGCAACAGCAACGAGGTAAAATACCACACCAACAAACAAGCCGTCCAACCACCCACCTCAGATCTTAGAAGGCAGGATGCCGACTAGAGCCTACAGGGAAGTACTTGCGCGTGTCTGAGATGGGTGATTGGGCGGCGACGCTACGGCACACTTTCACCCCTAGCCCAAGCCCAGCCCCATATATCAAACCCCACAATCCAAAAAAACCCAAAAAAAGGAGCCAATAGGCCCCTTTATTAAAGACAACACAATATTAATCTTCAAGTTTAGATAAATCCCTAACGGCGCCTTTATCGGCACTGGTGGCAAAATAGGCGTAGGCTTTAAGCGCGGCGCTTACTTTGCGTGGGCGGGGCTGGGCGGGCTTCCAGCCTTTTTTGTCTTGCTCTACGCGGCGCGTGGCAAGCTCGTCATCACTAAGTAACACGTTAATGGTGCGATTGGGGATATCAATTTTTATTTTGTCGCCATTTTGCACCAAGCCAATAGCGCCACCGGCGGCGGCCTCGGGTGAAGCATGACCGATGGATAAACCACTGGTGCCACCACTAAAGCGGCCATCGGTTAATAGCGCACACACCTTACCTAAACCTTTCGATTTAATATAAGACGTTGGGTAAAGCATCTCTTGCATGCCTGGGCCACCTTTGGGGCCTTCGTAGCGCACAATCACCACATCGCCAGCCTTCACTTTGCCATCAAGCACATTGGCTACGGCTTCATCTTGGCTTTCGGTAACGTGTGCCGTGCCTTCAAACACATGAATACTCTCATCAACACCGGCGGTTTTAACCACGCAACCATCTAAAGCAATGTTGCCGTACAACACCGCTAGGCCACCTTCGGTACTAAAGGCATGCTCGTAACTATGAATACAACCGTTGGCGCGATCGGCATCGAGTGTGGGCCAGCGAGTGCTTTGGCTAAAAGCCGTTTGGGTCGGAATACCGGCTGGGCCTGCTTTATAAAAGTTCATCACCTCGGGCGAGGGGCTGCGCATAATATCCCACTTATCGAGGGCATCTTTCATGGTGGGGCTGTGAATGGTTGGGCACTGATTGTGAATTAAACCGGCGCGATCTAGCTCGCCTAAAATACCCATAACCCCACCGGCGCGGTGAACATCTTCCATATGGTAATCTGGCGAATTGGGTGCCACTTTACTTAACTGCGGCACCTTGTGGCTCATGCGGTTAATATCTTTAAGGGTAAAGTCGATCTCGGCTTCTTGTGCGATAGCCAGCAAATGCAAAATAGTATTGGTCGAGCCGCCCATGGCAATATCGAGAGCGGTGGCGTTTTCGTACGCCTCAAAGCTGCCCACATTACGGGGTAATACACTGTGCTCGTCGTTTTCGTAATAGCGCTTGGTGATATCCACAATTAAGTGACCTGCGCGCTTAAACAATTGCTCGCGGTCGGCGTGGGTGGCCAGCATACTGCCATTGCCGGGCAAACTTAAACCCATGGCTTCGGTTAAACAGTTCATCGAGTTGGCGGTAAACATACCCGAACAACTGCCACAGGTTGGGCAAGCGCTGCGCTCGTACTCGGCCACTTTTTCGTCACTGGCGCTATCGTCTACGGCAATAACCATCGCATCAACCAAGTCGAGCTTTTTATCGCTAAGCTTGGTTTTACCGGCTTCCATTGGCCCGCCCGATACAAACACAACCGGAATATTTAAGCGCATAGCCGCCATTAACATGCCTGGTGTAATTTTGTCGCAGTTAGAAATACACACCATCGCATCGGCGCAATGGGCATTGACCATGTACTCCACACTATCGGCAATAATATCGCGGCTGGGCAAGCTGTACAGCATGCCGTCGTGGCCCATAGCAATGCCATCATCTACCGCAATGGTATTAAACTCTTTGGCGACGCCACCGGCGGCTTCAATTTCGCGCGCCACCAATTGGCCCATATCTTTAAGGTGCACATGGCCGGGCACAAACTGGGTAAAAGAGTTAACCACGGCAATAATCGGCTTTTGAAAGTCATCGTCTTTCATGCCTGTAGCACGCCACAAGGCGCGGGCACCGGCCATATTACGGCCGGCGGTCGATGTTTTAGAGCGATATATTGGCATGGAAACCTCGTTATTGGCTAAAGCCTGCCATCAACCCCTAAGCAATAAGTGGTTAATGTAAAGCCCGTAGAATTTAAAAATGACACGAATAGTAGCAAATTTTAGTGATAACTGCTAAACACAGCGATAACCCATACAAAAAACTTGGCCAAAGCGAGGTGTTTGGAGTTAACGCGGTGGCCTGCGCTAAATTATAGCGGTTAGCCTACAAGTATGATTAGCCCAACATTGGCATTAAGTCAGCGCAGCCTCTGGCTTAGTAAAGCTCTTAATGGGTGTTAAGGGGGGTATTTGGCTGTCTAAGCACCCGCGCGGCTTGGCACGCACGGGGTGTAATCAATTTATGCCGCACGGGTAAAGTCTGCTCATCTTTCAGCAGTCTTGTTGTGTGCTATGAGTGTGCTATGAGTGCGCCGTAAGTGTGTTATGAGTGTGCTGTAAAAATATTTCACGCGCCAATAGCGCTTACCCCAGATATCTCACAGGCTTCGGTATAGCTCAGCGGTGCCTCACCCAGTGGCCGGGGTGACCATTGGCTTAAGTCGCTTATTATATAAGTATTTTTGGGGGCAAAAGGCTCAAACATATTCACCTCTTTAAACTCATCCAGCTCAATATCATAAGCGTCAAGCGGGGTTACAGGTAGCCACGGGCTGGGTATTAAAGGGTGGCTTATATCCACTTTATAGCCATGCAACCACGCCACTTTAGATAACATAACACCCCACGTCGATATAATCCCTTGCTCGTAGGCCAGTGTGGTTTCGTAACCTCGAATACGGTGCACCTTAGGTGAAACCATTTCGGCCAAAGCCTCCTCCATGCCACCGATATCGCCCTGTGCTAACGCAATATAAAATTTGCAATCGACGCGCGCTAATACGCCTTTTTTAGGAATATTATTTAAAAAGTAGTGGGCACGGGCAACAAGGTGCTGCCAATCACCTTGCACCGCTAGCTTTAGCTGCAGCCAATTAAAAAACGAAGACGAAGGGTCGTTACAAGCAACATCTTTTTTCTTCGCCTCAAAAAAATCGCTGGCTAAATACTGCGACATCCAATGTATTAAACCTTTTTCGTTCGATAACAAACAGTACAGCATGTCTGTATTCGTGAATTCACCCGCCGCAATCCCGCAGACCTGGACTGAAGCCCTCCTTGCCACCATTGAAAGCCAAGCCATTTTTATCACATTATGGGCGTCCTGATGATCAAACCAAGCCAATAAGGCTTTTATGCGATAAAAATTAGCCACCCCATTGATCGAATTAACGACCTTTGGGTTACCTTGCATTTTATGGAAGGCATTAAGGCAACCCTCAAGTTCATTTGTGCGCGCGCCGTGACTGCGGACATGCTGTAATCTACGTTCAAAATCACTCAATTCTGGCATTATTCGGCTCTCGGTTTTAATGGAATATTTGGAAACACAAGGACAGGCGCTTTGAAAAAGCTGTTTATATTTATACTTTTAGATAATTAAAACGAGTGCATGTGCTTGCAGGTGTTAAAAAATGCAGATAGACAAAATAGCTTTAATACTATTTTCATTTCGCAGCGCTCGCCTCACCTGAATCTTTATATAATACAGCTGGGTATCTATAAGCTTAAGTTTGAAAATTTGTAACTATTCAGATGTACCGAAATTGGGCGCTAATGAATAATTTACTGGGCCGCTCAAGCGCTCCCGGCGCTTAAATGCCCAGAAAATAATCCATCAGCACCCTATCAGGTGAGGCTTGTCAGCCGAGCTGAATAGTTACGAAAATTCTTTTAGTATTGCAGTTTACACAGAACTAATACTTGGTAACCCTAACTTTTTAATTAGAGCTGAAAATTGCTCTTTCGTATAAGGCCCATAAACAAACTCATCATGCTCTGCAAACTTATGATCTTTAGTTTTATCAATGTAGTAAAAAGCGAAAGTTTCATATGGGCAAGCATAAACTGATATATATTTTTTGTTAGTGTCAATATTGACTGGTTCATCTATACGTCTAATATACGCATCCTCACCAAGGCTATAGCCTAACGCTTTAGTACTGTCAATGTAATAGACCTCATAAGGTTGCTCCTCCCAAATTTGAGAACAGCTAGCCAGCAATAATAACGCCAAAGTTAGAAATACTTTCACAGACCTTCCTACAAGCTCATTAACTAGAATTAAGCCTCACTAATGCTCGCTCTTCTGTTCAGCCTAATTTTAAAGGCGTAAACACTACACCTCCCAACACTAGAGCGCGGAAACACAAGGACAGACGCTCTGAAAAATCAACACTTGCCACCTATATTAGAGCGCTTAAATATCGATATTAACGCTTGGCTATTACAAACACAGCATTTTGAGCGTGAGTATCCATCGTGCTTACGCTCCCTGCGTTTGCGACATTAGTGAATTTCTTCACGTCAGCCTTGTTTGCCAAGCACGGACAAAGGCCCAAGCGCGCCACCTAAAAACCACCTCCAATAAAACCTTCCGGCATTACCCGAAATCACTCCTGCCGAACTAAATAATCCCAAGTTATTAACTTGGGGTTATTTATGCTTTTCATGCAATTAATGCGCTATTAGCGATTATTTTAGCGTGGCGATACGATAGCCGATAAAGCTTAGTGTCGCTTTCTTTTTACCATGCCTGTCTAAGTTAGATTTTAAGTTAGATTTTTTTTAACCTGTGTGGGTAAACACGCAGGATGATGTAGGGAGGGGGAGCTAGCCCCCCCGATTTAAATCACTTCCATTGGCGTAAAGCTTTTAATTCTTCCAGTGCTTCGTCTTCAGGCATCAGTACCCACCCGATGGTATCTCCAATATAAGTGTTCACATAATAGCTTTGAAGTATATCTCTTGACTCGTCATCGCTTGTAATAACTTTAGATATAATATAAATCGTGCTTCCACCTTCGGTTGCTAAGGTGAATTTTCTCATTTCAATTCCCAAATCAATTAACGAATTTGGCCGAAAAGAAAAAGAGTGCTCACCGGGCGACAAGCTTGTTCGGAAATATCCAGGGCTTCCCATGCAGCCTTCCTCTTTCCCATCCACGGTTACTATTAGGCAGACATTAGCGCTGGCTCGAGAATCCGTATTGTAAAAATAAACAAGTGCTGCATCAGATTCAGGATCTGCATGCATTGAAAAAAGCGGCCCTATAGATGTTGATGACGCGCATCCTGCGATGAATATTGTTAGCATTAATAATATTGTATTTTCCAAAAAAGTGCCCCATTTGATATATGAAAATTTAACGTCGGAAACAATAAGCTGGGACAGGCACTCGTTTAGATAACCAAATGATAGCTTAAGCAAAAACAACCAATGATTACGATATTAAAACGAGTGCATGTCCCAACTATTTGTTTATTATTTTAGCGTGGCGATACGATAGTCGATAAAACTTAGTGTCATTTCCTTTTAGCCACGCCTGTCTAAGTTGATTTACAGATTTACATTGGATGCCTGATATAGGATTATACCAGCCGAGGCTGCCAATGCACCGCCCCAGAGGACCTGAACGTTTCTCTGGCTAGACTCAACATCATCACCAAGCTCATATACACCCCATGTAATTAGTGCGGCACCTAAAAATATTGGTAAGATCGGCTCTCTAAATTCTGACTCAATACGTTCCTCCTCCGCGATAGTCACAGCGGAGAAAAGAAAAACCAATAAGAATAAAATATATTTTGAGATCATAAGTCTATTAAAGCTAACGCCGTTTTAAGCGGAAAATTACAGTTGGCTAAAATTAGTGAGGCACGAACAAAAAGCCAACTGTAATTTGTCCGATTTGAAAACTCTTGTTAGCTTACTTTGCTGGCTGAGGAAGGTTTTTTCCACGAAGTAAGTTATGGCAAATAACCCAAAAGTTTACTTTTTTCACTTTACCAAGGCCTTCAAGCAATGGGTATGCGCTTTCTATATGAAATCTCATTTTACCCCGCTCCTTCCATACTCGATAAACAACTTGATAATAAACCTCAGTGCCATCTTCTTGGTCAATTTTACAGCTACAATAGCGACTATAACCTCCGTGGTAACAAAATTGTTCAGGTAAGGATGCTACGATCTCGGGTAAATATTTAGATAGCTTATAACGAGTGGAATCAAAAATTCGATTGTCTGATGGGTAAGGGTATATTTGCGTTGCTTCAATATTTTCCTCTTCCTTGATACCACGAGTAAATACGTGATGTGAAAAGGTAAAAAAGAGAGTGTAGCTCTCATTGCGTTTGGGGTGTTGAAATACATGTTTACAGGCATTTAAGTGACAAAAATCATATTCTACATTGTCAACATTAAAGCTTTTCCACTGCTGTACTTCATTATCAGGTAGGTTAAAGATTTTTTGTTTTGCCACTTACTGATACTTTCCTTGTCCCAGAAATAACAAAGGCTCCATCTAGGGAGCCTTCGCCAAGGAATTACTCTTGGATTCAGAACGTCATTACCGGGCACTGCCTCGACCCACAAAGGGTTACGTGATGTCATGTAATAAACATGTCTGCTACATCAATCAACTGACTATACTAGAATATCCGACTTCGTCAACAAATAATGATCTTTAGAATTACTTGCAGCAACACTCAACTTCGTAGGTATCTCAGGGTAATCCCACTTAAATTTTAGAGCTTTTGCTCATAAAATAGCCACAACTCTCATCGGATCCGTATTTGAGAGGCATTGAAGCGCAGGGAGCGCTTCAATAGCGCCCACGGATGGCTTGAGCGGCCTTCAAAAGGCGCATCCGATGCGCTCAAAGTGAAGAGAATAAGTCTTGTGCTTCTATCTTCGCTAAACGTGCCATTAACAAGCCTTATTTAAGTGGGATTACCCTGGTAGGTATATATAGTAAGCTAACATTATATTAGACGGAAAAAACCCATATATCTCTGGACCTCAATCCGTATATCTAAGTTTTCCACGAATCTAGCATGGCTCAAGCCCGCGCGGCAAGACTTATACAGAGCCGCACCAATCTAGAGCATAGATAGACGGAAAAAATCTATGCCATTTCAAGAAAAATACCGAATCGCCCCTAAACTGTATACTTACACAGTAAAAATTGAAGTATCTCCATGGCTCATTCACCCTTCCTAAATGATATCCACAAGCATATGGTTTCACATCACTATGCACTACGCACGATCCAAACCTATACCTTTTGGATCAAGCGTTACATCCTGCTCCATCAAAAGCAGCGCCCCAAAGATATGAGTAGCGTTCATATTGAGCTATTTTTAAGCCATTTAGCATCTAGCAGAGCAGGCATGGAGAAAATACAAAAACAGTAAAACAATTCAAAAGCCACCCGTGTTATTTATTCAAGGCCTTAGAAGGCAGGATGCCGACTGGAGCCTACAGGGAAGTACTTGCCGCGTGCCTTGAATGGATAACGCGGGTGGCGCCCGTATAATAGCAAGGCAGCATTTGAAAGAGCATCTAGCAAGGCAAGCATGGAGAAAATACAAAAACAGTAAAATAATTCAAAAGCCACCCGTGTTATTTATTCAAGGCCTTAGAAGGCAGGATGCCGACTAGAGCCTACAGGGAAGTACTTGCCGCGTGCCTTGAATGGGTGGCGCAGGTGGCGACACCCCATACAAAAAAACCCAGCCTAAGCTGGGTTTTTGGGGTTAACGCGGTGGCTTGCGTTACATAATAGCGGTTACTCTACAAGCATAATAGAACCGAAGCCGTCGGCATTTTGATAGCCTTGATTGCTTTGATGCTCTGGCGTATCAACCGAGCTCATAAAGTGATCACGCCTACCGTTACCATCGTTATCAATATAACTTGGGGTAAAGCCCATTATTTTACCCGCCGCCAATTTAATGCGTGCAGCGGCTTCTTCGCTGGGCACATAACCGTTATGGTCGGCAAATATTTTAACGCGAATCTCCCAAACATGACGACTACCCTCGGTATTAATAGCGGCCGTAATATGGCTTTTGTAATTATTGCCGCCTTTATCTTCAACAATGAGGTTATGGCTGATGTGATAAGCAAAGGCGTTATAACTTTGCTCATGTGCGCCGCCACTTTGGTCCTCATCGATAAATAGCTCTACTGTATCTTGCTGATAGTACTGACCATCGGTATTAATGACATCATCGGTAATATCAAACAATAAATACAGATAATCTTCATCCCATATGGCTTTGTACTTACCGTTAAAGTCATCGCTACTCGATGGTGCGGTTAAACCTTCAAAACCCGTCCAAGCCACATCCATAGCCATCCAAGTCGCGCTGGCCCAAACGCCATCTATTTCACCATCAATAACAGGCGCAACCGCCGCTTTAGGTGCATCGTAGTGGTTATTAGCATCTAAAACCGTGCCATCATCAGCAGGGAAAGACGACACCGAACCTTCGCTTGAACTTGAACCCATACTTGAGCTGGACCCGGCACTTGAGCTGGCCGGCGTACTGCCACCACAACCAATGCGCTCGGTCGAGATTACAATATCATCAAACATCATATGGCTTGTAGAGGCACTAAAGCCGTGCCAGCCTAACAACACCAAATTAAAGGCGCCTTGCATAAACTCGCTACCTGCACCATTTTGCCAAGGCGTATCGCCGCCAACTTCAATCAGCAATTCATCGTTCATCCAAGAGGTGACTTTATCGTCGCCTTCTGTGTGAATGCCAACCTCTATACAGCTCCATGTATCGGCAGGGATCAATGTTGTACTATGATTTGCAGTGGCTTGACCAGAAGGCGCTAAGTCGTCTGGCTGGCTAGTGCCAATACCCAAGCCCTTTTTCACTTCACCAAAACGGAACTCAGCATCGTTAGAGCTGTAAGGTGTTTTTTGGGTGGCTATAAAATGTGAATGATTAATACCACTGTCATTGCCTAGCGCACGCGAGGGCTTAACCATAGCGCGAATATACAGCTGAGTAATAGACTCGGGGTTAGCCGGCTCATAAGCAATAAAGCTCGGTGCTTGACCGCCAATATCTTTCACCATGACCGCTTTGCCACCATTGCCTGCCACAACCGATACATCGTTGGTATTGGGGTTTTGCTGACTGTAGCGGTGATAAAAACTCCAATTTTTAGGCAAGCTACCAATACTGTCGCCTTCAAAATCATCTTGGAATAAAACCGCATCAGGGTTACCCACGGTGCCAGTACTCGAAGCAGCGCTCGAGCTTACCCCTACACTAGAGCTCGCCTCTTGACTAGAAGAAGACTCTTCAACCACATCACCCGAACGCGGTTGGCGCTGTGCAAAAACCCAATCCCATAACTCTGGATTGGTATAAGCGCGCGCCCAAATATTGTGAATGGCATCGCTGGGGTTACTATCGGCAGGGTCATCGTCGGCTAGATTTTGAGAAGGAATATACGCCGTTTGCCATGCGCAGCCGCCTTTATTTGCGAGAGAGGCTATTGCAGTTTTGGCCACACTGTAGCTATTGGTTGCATCTTTTTTACCGTGATGAGACCAAACAGGCACCTTATAGTCGGCCAATGTTTGTAGTGATGTATCGTTTAAAGGATGACCCGCTAACGGAATTGCCGCTGCAATAAGGTCTGGACGGCGACCGGCTAGATCCCAGCTACCACCACCACCCATA
Source organism: uncultured Pseudomonadales bacterium (assembly GCA_947494095.1). GTDB lineage: Bacteria > Pseudomonadota > Gammaproteobacteria > Pseudomonadales > Cellvibrionaceae > Marinagarivorans. The sequence goes on along the minus strand of CANLTI010000035.1, from coordinate 41,278 downwards.
GATGGGCCTGTGACATAAATACGTGCAGGGTCAACTTGCTTAGTAGCAATTAAGCGCTCAATAACAGCTTCTACGGCCGCACCATAAGGTGAGCCCTTGCCGTTAAGCTCGGCACCAAAAGCACCGTAACCATTTGAGGCCCACTCGGCACCACCAAATGCGCATTTTTTACCACTAGGCGCCTTGCTATCACAAAAAGGCGCAAAGATATAAGCCGGTTTGTTCTCACGATTTTGCGGTGTTAACAATGACTGAGAAGAAGCAAAAAATGATTTTGCATGGCGGTTATCCATAAAAGGCGTATCCATAGCCTCAGAGCCACCGTGTAAATAAACCACTAATGGATACAAGCCCTCCGGATTACCTTCTGCTTGAAAAGGCTCGTGTAGCGCCCAAGCCATAGACACATCGGCGGTTTCAAAGCGAGGCTGCTCTTTCATATAGTCTTTAAAATCGGGGACCACATCATTATCGTGGTTAGTTGCGTGGGCATAGGCTGGAGGCCAAGCACCGCCAGCTACCTCAAGTGCTACCGGGCCTTTAGGGCACGATGTACGCGGCACAATAGCCCCTAACTCATTCGATGGCGCGGAGCTACTCATCTCCGAAGAAGCTTGCGAACTTATTGAAGAGCTTATTGAAGAGCTTATTGAAGAACTTATTACAGAGCTTACTGAAGAGCTTTGCATAATCGAGCTCGAGCTTACAGCAACACTTGAGCTGCTTGCCACTACCGAGCTAGAGCTGCTAGCAACGCTTGAGCTGACGACCACAGCACTTGATGATGACGCTACCGAACTCGCTGGCGGCATGCTGCTTGGTGCGCTAGATTCTGCTGCACTCGAGACGGGCATAGAGCTTATCGCGGCACTGCTACTCGTCGCCGTAGAGCTCATCACCGAAGATGACGACACTGGAGGCTGCTCGCCTTTATCATCTGCCACACAGGCCGACAAAATTAATGCTGAACTAAAAAGTAGCACGGGCTTAATCGCCCCCACTAATCGCATTCCATTCGTAAGTTTGTTGTACATTTTCATACCTGATACAAGGGATTTTGGGTATCGCGCGCGCTGCACTACTCGACGCTTTACACGTTATTAAGCCATACATCTCATAGCTATTGACATATGTTCTCAAAGTTAAATAGTTATTTAGACCTTAAGCTTTGCCTACTGTACTAAAAAAACACATAAAAAGCTGTTATAAGTCGATTTTTTATAATCACTAGTATTCTATTTTTACACAATAGTGTTGCAGAAATAAAAAAAGCGGCGCCCTTGGCAACCGCTTTATCACTAATATGGATTTTGGTGGATTACAGCGCCTTTAGCGCTGATGGCTCAGGAAAGTCACACACATATTTGCGCAGTTTACCGGTATCAAGTGCCGCCAAAACCGCCGCCGTATCTACAATGGCCTCACGCGTAACATTGAGCAAAACAAAATGTAATTATTCAGAGGTCATGAAATTAGTCGCTATTGCGCAGGCACATGTAATGTCACATAGTCACTCACGGCCAATAAACTGGCGAGATTGCCTTTGCGCTCTACCTGTGCTGGCAAACGCTATGCAGCCTCGACCCATAGCACAGGGTCAAAGCCGGCGACTTGCATAGCAAGCGCAAACCGGTACACCGGGTAAAACGACTGGCGGTAAAATGCTTTGCGCAGGCTAACGCTTTTATCGCAATAAATGTCGAATTAATTGACAAAAAAATAAAGCGCCGCAGCACCAATAAGCTTAGAGCTTTGATTCTTATTGCCTTTTTATTATTGGCAAAACTTGTGCAGTATAAAACTTACCCGGTTAACAGCTGCAGTTGAGCGGGTAAGTTTGTTTTTTTGATTTGCCTCTACCTTTGGGTAGGGGCTTTTTTACACCACTTTTATTCAAACAGTCAGTCACTATTTGGAGGAGCTAAAATCTGGCGCTAATGAATCATTGACTGAGGCGGGCGCTATATAGCGCTCTCGATAGTGTGCTCCTCGACTTTGTGCTCCTGCAAAGTCTAATCTTGCATATCCCTATGCAGGTGCACTGTCTACCCCTTGCTTTCCCTGCAAGGCCCGGCGCTTAAATGCCCAAAAAATAACCCATCAGCACTCTGCCAAGAGGGGTTTGTTAACTTGACTGAATAGTTACCAATAATTATTAATAAACAGACAAAAAAATACCGCAAATTATTGCGGTATTTTGATCGTCACATTAGCCTACCACTTTTTTGTAAGCCCATTCAATCCAGGGCATTAACAAAGTCACATCACTCGCCTCTACCGTTGCACCACACCAAATGCGAATGCTCGGTGGCGCATCGCGGTAGCCACCAATATCGTAAGCCACGCCTTCAGTATCTAGCCATTTAACAATATCCTTCACCTGCTCGGGGCTGGCATCAAGCGTTAAGCATACGCTGGTGGTCGAGTGCGTTGCAGGGTCTTTGGCTAAAAAGTCAATCCAGGGTGTGGTATTAACAAATGCTGCAATCGCTTCATAATTAGCCGTGCAGCGCGCGATAGTTTGGCTCACGCCGCCTATAGACTCAACCCAGTCGAGTGCTTCATTATAATCGGCAACCGCCAACATAGAGGGCGTATTAATTGTTTCGCCTTTAAAAATACCCTCAATTAACTTACCGCCTTTAGTCATACGAAACAATTTAGGCATCGGCCAAGGCGGCGTGTACGATTCCAAACGTGCCACCGCGCGCGGGCTTAATATCAACATCCCGTGGCCACCTTCGCTGCCCAATACTTTTTGCCACGAATAGGTAATAACATCGAGCTTTTCCCACGGAATATCCATCGCAAATACGGCTGATGTCGCATCGCAAATTGTTAAGCCTTCGCGGTCGCAAGGAATCCAGTCGCCATTTTTAACCTTGACACCCGAGGTGGTCCCGTTCCAGGTAAACACCACATCGTGCTTAAAATTAACCTCTTCTAATTTAGGTAGCTCGCCATAATCCGCTTTAAAGATACGCGTATTTTCAAGCTTTAACTGCTTAACAATATCAGTCACCCAGCCCAAGCCAAAAGATTCCCAACCGCACACATCCACAGGCCGCGCCCCTAATAACGACCACATAGCCATTTCTACCGCGCCCGTATCAGAGCCCGGTACAATGCCAACACGATAACCCTCTGGTAAACCTAAAAGCTCAGCGGTTTTACTGCATGCTTTACCTAATGCTGCTTTACCTACGCTTGAGCGATGCGAGCGACCAATCGTAGCGACATCTAAATTTGCAATATCGTAACCTGGGTGACGACTACAAGGACCAGAAGAAAAATTAGGGTTTAATGGTTTAGCTTGGGGCTGCATGCGCATCCTCTACTTCATCAGTATTAATAAGACCGGCGACAACAAGCGGCCGAAGTTGATAGGCAAGCTTAACGAAAGGCAGCGTGTTTAGCGAACAAAAATTTGCCGATAAAACTTTAACCTGCCACGTAATAGGGAACAAAAAAAGAACCAAAAAAAGGCGCTATTGCGCCTTTTTTACTTACTGCATTTAGTAAAGCCTTGCATAGAGTTTTTGCAAATAGGTAATCGCCAGCGGATCGCCTTTGCCCACCACCGAGAGCACATCCATATAAATGCGCTTAATCTCGCCCTCTTTAGCGTTTAAATCTTTATTGAGTACCGCCCACAAAAGCTCTAATGCCTCTTTGTAGTGATGATGCTGCGAGTACTGTGCAGCCAATGCCTGCACAACATCAAGGTCATCGGGATTGGTTTGATGCTTGGCTTCGAGCTCTTCAATTTCCGGCGCTTTAGCGGCATTTTGTGCCAGCTCTAATTGTGCCGTTAAGTGGTTGTACTCTTGGCCCTGGTCGACCATTTTTACACCGGCTAGCAATACACTGGCATCTTCTAAGCGGCGCGCTTTAATCAGGCCGCCAATCAGCGCAAAGGTCACCTGTATATCTTGGCCAGAATCAGCATGGGCACTGCGCAATTGGGCAATGCCTTCGGCAAAGTTATCGGCCTCTATATTAGCCAAGCCTTGCTCTACCGCCGCAAGCCAAGGCGCCGGCAAGCATTTGTTTAATAGCTCACTAATGGCTTGCTCGGTTTGCGGGCCTTGTAAACCATCAACAGGTTGCCCTTGGTTCATCACCATAATCGTGGGCAGGCTTTGCACACCAAATTGCTCCGCAAGCTGTTGCAGCTCCTCGGCATTGACTTTAGCCAGCAAAAAGGCGCCGGCGTATTCTGCCGCCAAACGCTCTAATATAGGTAGCATTAACTGGCTAGGTTCGTCCCAACTCGCCCAAAAACTAACCAGCACAGGCCGTACAGCAGACTCATCAATCAAGTATTGCTTGGCGTTTTCGTAGGTAATATCAATACTATTTACACTGCCAGCATCGCCAGCTATATCGGTGGGTAAGTCCACAGAGGTCTCCAAGAATTTTGCACGGGTTAAGTAGCACTATTTAATGCGCCCTAATCAGCAAAAATCAACCAGCAAGCACAGTCGTTTGTTTTATAATCACCCTTAAATTTTCAAAGGCGGTACCGTGAACAGTCATTCGATTGGTAAAATATTCCTTCATTTAAGCTGGGTGCTAGTACTGGCAGGCTTGGTTATGCTGTTTAACCAACTGATTAGCCACAAAAAAAACCCCAACCAAAACCCAGGCAGCCAAACCCAAAACGGGGTTACAGAGGTTGTTTTACGCCGCAATAGCCAGCATCACTATGTGGCTAATGGCTTAATTAATGGTAAACCAGTGACTTTTTTGGTCGATACAGGGGCTACGCATGTGTCGTTAGGTGCGAGCCTTGCGCAACAACTCGGCCTTAAACGCGGCTATCAAGGTACCGCCCACACAGCTAACGGCACCACAACTACCTACGCAACAACCCTTGCCGCGCTAAGCCTTGGGGATATTCAACTGCATAATGTTCGCGCAAGCATTACTATGGGCATGCAAGGCAATGAAGTACTGCTTGGCATGAGCGCACTCAAAGATATTGAGCTTATCCATAAAAATGGCGAGCTAACCATGCGACAATATACTCGGTAAACGCACCACTCTTCTTTTAATATAAGTGATACCTATGAGCAGCGAAGTTTTAGTTATTGTTATTATCTTGGGCGCTATTGGCGCGAGTTTGTTTTTTATTGGCTGGCTATTTAGCCTGCTAACCGCACTGGGCAACAAAAGCTATACTTTTGGTATCGCTATGATAGCGGTGATACCGGCGCACATTTATTGCGCGCTACACTGGAGCAAAGCCTCACATGCCGGCAAAATGCTGTATGCCGGCACCTTGCTGCTGCTCATCACCGTTGCGGTTTTTGCCTACCACGACTTCGAAATGTTTCCACCACCCGATAACGCCCATTAAAAGGCTGCGCACCTGCCAAGCGCTACACAATCAGGCTTACACGCTCAAATTTACACCCCAAAATCTAGCCTGCAAACCTACAGCCCAAAAAAAAAGCCCACTATCATTAGCGGGCTTTTTTTATATTGTAAGGTACAGTCAAAATATGGACGCAAAAAAAGAGCCGCTGTAGTAGCTGCTTTTATATTTTTATACGTTATTTATTGATATAAGAAAAATTGGGGTGACTGACGGGGCTCGAACCCGCGACCACCGGAATCACAATCCAGGGCTCTACCAACTGAGCTACAGTCACCACTGTTCTGCTGGCGGCATATGGCGCGCCCGGCAGGATTCGAACCTGCGACCCACGGCTTAGAAGGCCGTTGCTCTATCCGGCTGAGCTACGGGCGCTTATTACATATACGAGCTAAACAAGTACAAGCACTAAGGCAGGTAAAAAAGATGGTCGGAGTGGAGGGATTCGAACCCCCGACATTCTGCTCCCAAAGCAGACGCGCTACCAGGCTGCGCTACACTCCGACAATTGAAACAAGCTATTTAAATCTGCTTCGTCTCAAAGAGGTGCGCATCATACTCACGCACCTCATACTCGTCAACGATATTTTTCATTTTTTTAATAATTATTTATGCGCCAACGCTATTGGTTATTTATTGAGCAAGCCGCATTAGCTTACTATCAACTGACTATGTAACTATTCAGAGGTACGGAAATCGGGCGCTAATGAATCATTTGCTGGGCCGCTCAAGCCATCCATGGTCGCTATATAAGCGCTCCCGGCGCTTAAATGCCCAGAAAATAACCCATCAGCACCCTGCTAAGAAGGTTTTTTTGGTTTGTCTGAATAGTTAGCTTACTATCAACTTGCTATCGCATCACTATCACACCACTAAGGCCGCTACACATTGGCGTAAGGCAACGCATGTGTGACAATAGGCCATGTATCCATTTTAACTTTTTACACAAAGGAATTCACCATGACAGCGCTTGTGTTAGACGGCAAAGCCCTTGCCAAAAAAACCGAAGAAGAACTCAGCCAGCGCGTGCGGGCTCTTAAAGAAAAAGGCGGCAGCACACCTATTTTAGCGACCATTTTAGTGGGCGCCGATCCCGCTTCGGCTACCTATGTCAAAATGAAAGGCAATGCGTGTGAGCGTATTGGCATGGGCTCTATTCGTGTAGAGATGCCTGATACCACCACCACCGAAGAGCTACTGGCTAAAATTGACGAGCTAAACAACAACACCGACGTACACGGCATTTTGTTACAGCACCCTGTACCTGCGCAAATTGACGAACGTGCTTGCTTTGACGCCATCAGCCTCAAAAAAGATGTCGACGGCGTTACCTGCTTGGGCTTTGGCCGTATGAGCATGGGCGAAGAGGCTTATGGCTCGGCAACACCCAAAGGCATTATGCGCTTACTCGAAGGCTTTGATATTCCGCTAGCGGGTAAGCATGCCGTTGTTGTGGGTCGCAGCCCTATTCTCGGCAAACCCATGGCACTCATGCTATTGAACGCCAATGCAACGGTTACCATTTGCCATTCACGCACACAAAACCTAGAAGCTCATATTAAGCAGGCCGATATCATTGTGGGCGCTGTAGGCAAACCTGAGTTTATTAAAGCTGAGTGGATTAAAGACGGTGCAGTTGTTGTTGATGCTGGCTATCACCCAGGCGGTGTTGGCGACATTGAGCTTGCCCCCCTGACTGAGCGCGTGGCCGCTTACACTCCGGTACCCGGTGGTGTAGGCCCCATGACCATCAATACACTTATCTATCAAACAGTGGATGCCGGCGAAGAAGCACTGGGCTAAAACACCCATAAACAGAGCTGCGCAGCTTAAGCCCAGCTCTTTTATCATAATCACAATTAAAAAAGGTATTAGCTTTTGAGGCTAGATAAGTTTGTGGCCGCAAGTAGTGGCCTTTCACGTAAGCAGGCCACCCTAGAAGTTAGACGCGGTAATGTGCAGATAGATGGTGTCAGGTGCAAACGCACAGCCACTCAACTCAGTGATGCTCAGCAAAATGGTGGCGTCACCTTAAATAGCGCCGCGCTATTTACCGCAAAGCCATTGTATTTAATGCTGCATAAGCCCAAAGGCTACGTGTGTGCCAATACCGACGCCGACCACCCAACCGTGTTTGATTTACTCAACGAGCGCGACTTCCACCCAAGCCTACAAGGCCAATTACAAGTTGCAGGCAGACTCGATATAGACACTACCGGCTTAGTGCTTATCACCAGTGATGGCAACTGGAACCACGCCGTGACCTCGCCCAACAAAAAACGGGGTAAATGCTACCAAGTGACCACCGCCAACCCAATTGCCGATGACGCTATCGCATTATTTGAGCAAGGCTTAGATTTACGCGGCGACAGCAAGCCCACCAAACCTGCCAAACTCACCATCACCGGCAGCCACTGCGCCGAGCTAGAAATTACCGAAGGCCGCTACCATCAAGTAAAGCGCATGTTTGCAGCCATAGGCAATAAAGTGGTTGAGCTTCATCGCGCCAGCGTAGCAGGCATTACACTCGATGATAGTTTAGGGCTTTGCGAATATCGTATTCTCACCCCCGAAGAGGTCAACGGCTTTTAATGCAGCGCTTAATATAACGCTTCACTAGGCGCCTACGCTCAGTATCTGCAACAAAGCTAGACACATAAAACCTACACGCACAACAAAATAGACACACAACAAACCTAGAGAGCACCATGCAAGACATCGCCATTAGCCAGCTTCTTAGCCAGCTACAAGCAACCCCCGCTGGGGCACATAAATTGTGGTTTGCTGATGAAAACAGCTATGGCGCTTTGGGCCAGCTAGCTCACCACGCACACAACCTGACAGTGCTCAGCAACCGTTTTGACATCCACCAACAAGCCCAAGCTTTAGGGTTAAACAGTATTTTTAATGATGTCGATTTTAGTGAGGCATGCCGCGTTGCTATCGATGCTATTTTTATTCGCATCAGCAAAGAAAAACCTGTAACCCATCATGCTATTAACCAAGCTGTAAGCGCACTAAATACCGACGGCCAGTTGCACCTTGCCGGCTACAAAAATGAAGGCATAAAAACCTACGCGCAAAAAGCAGCCGCTTTATTCAATCACAGCGGTAAGTTACAAAAACAAAAAGACTCTCATTTTTGCAGCTTAAGCGACCCCAAGGCCATCGCAAATATCACACTACTCGACACCAATAACTATACGCAATTACGCACAATTGGTGAGTACGCAGGCAAGCAACTTGTGAGTAAACCGGGGGTTTTTGGCTTTGAAAAAGTAGACGAAGGCAGCACGCTACTCCTGCAAACAGCCCAAACTTTTTTAACTAAACATGCGCGCATTAACGCACATACCCGTGCACTTGATTTGGGGTGTGGCTATGGCTTACTGGCCATAACAGCCAGCGAGTGGGGCATCCAAAACATGACTGCCACCGACAATAACGCAGCAGCACTCAGCGCCATCACCGCTGGCGCAAAGCAAAACAATATAAACATTACGACATGCGCAGCAGATGCCGGTGAAGGTATTAACGGCACTTTTGATATTATTTTATGCAACCCGCCGTTTCATCAGGGGTTTGAAGTGAGTGGCGATTTAACCGATAAATTTTTACACAATGCCAATAAACTGCTGGCCAAAAATGGCTGCGCATTGTTTGTCGTCAACAGTTTTATCGCAATAGAAAAAAAGGCACTATCGGTGTTTAAATACCAGCAAACCCTTTGCAATAACAAACAGTTCAAAGTTGTATTATTGACAAACAGCCAGTAACAAACCCTTAACACGCTAATGGGCGAAGCTATAGCGACTCATAGGAACGACCGAGACAATAGGAACGACCGAGACAATATTAGAGACTATAGGAACAACAGAGGCAACAGAGGCAATATTCGCCTGCTAATTAGTCGTAGGGCTCTGCTGTCTCGGCGAGGCGCCGAAGAGACGTAGCCGAGGCACGTAACGCTTAGAGCAACGCAGCAAAAGGAGCAGAAATAAGTATTGTGGGTAATGTACTTTTCCTCGCCCTTTATAGCAAGCTGCTCAAAAGCCTTAAGGCACGCAAGTCATTACGGCTATTAAGTCATCACACCAAAGTAGTGTCCGCCGCTTGAGCGATTGCCACCATAGCCACCTTGACCGCCCTGCCCACCGCCTTGGCCGCCCTGGCGATCATTTTGCTGCTCGCGCTTTAACTTAACCTGTTTTGCAACTAGGCCTTTTTTATCGGGGTGACACTCAAACTCTACCGTGGCGCCTACGCGCAAAAAAGCACAGTTAACAAGGTCTGGCTTGCGCACAAGAATATCGGGACCAGCACCGTTTTCAATAAAGCCAAAGTTCTTATCTTTAAACCATTTTTTTACAACAGATTGCATCATTCAACCTTCACAAACAACAAAGTGAGCACGCCCATAGGCGCAATATAAAAGAGATAAGGCTCTCGTTAAGCCATACAAAAAACAGGCTTAACAATATTATTTTATTGCGAATCGTTAGTGAGCTGCTCATGCCTAGCGCACCGAGACCACCTAATATTTCATCGCAAAAAGACAAGAGTCATTCAAAATTTAAAAAAACCAAAACATACCAAAGCTGCCCAAGGTAAATGCGGCCGCTTGTCGTCGTTATTGCGTTTACACAATCAATAGCTATACAACATATACGGGGAGGCATATTGAGTGAAAACTCATACCTGCATCAATTAAGAATATTCAAAAAGAATATACGGGGCACTAAACGCGTCTAAAACTCACAAAAACGAGTATTTAGGGGAGCCGCAAACAGCCTCAAGCTCCACACACCGCGATACTACCTGATCTTAAAATAAATTACATACCCTAAATTAGCAGAAACTCTCAATTTTGCTCTATTTATGTGATCAAACAGACCAAAAGATCGATATATTTACATCATTGGTACACTGAGCGCTTTTATTTAGCATCGCATCACCTTGATGGCCCACGCCTGCAGATCAAAAATACCCATCGTCAGCACGATATGACAAGTGATCAAATTACACCACAGATACAATATTATAATCTTAAACGGCAATAACAATACTTTAAACAATACAACTCAAGGCCAGTAAAAGAGCGCGCTATGAAAATCACTTTAGAGCAATGGCACATTTTTAAAACCATCGTAGATGAGGGCAGCTTTGCCGCGGCAGCACAGGTTATGAGCAAAAGCCAATCGGGGATTAGCTATGCTATGACTCAAATGGCCGAGCAGCTGCCCACTCCCGTTTTTGAGCAACAAGGGCGCAAAGCGTCGCTCACGCCAGCTGGACACACGCTATACCGCCATGCCGACGCCCTTTTAAAGCAGGCGCACTGCATGGAAGCGCTCGCAAAAGATTTAGCTCAAGGCATAGAAAGCCATATTGCCATTGTTGCCGATGCTCTCACACCTAATGGACCATTATTACAAGGTTTACAGGTCTTTTCGCAAGAATGCCCTCGCACGCGCGTTAAAATCATTGAGGCCACTTTATCGGGAACCGATGAAGCGCTACTTACAGGGCAAGTACAAATAGGTATCATGGCGAGAGTCCCACCAGGGTTTATCGGTGATGAGCTAATCACAATTAAAATGATCCCTGTTGCGGCATCTAGCCATGCGCTCACCAAACTCAGCGCCAAAGGCCCTATTAGCGAGGCGACACTAAAAGGTGAGCGCCAAATTGTGATTAGCGATAGCGGCACAAAGCGTGAGCAAAATGTGGGCTGGCTAGGCGCCGAACAACGCTGGACGTTTAGTCATTTTGCCACCAGCACCAATGCCGTTAAGGCGGGCTTAGGGTTTTCTTTTTTGCCCGAGCATTTAATTACCGAGCAACTGGCCGATAACTCGCTAGTACAGCTTAATTTGCAAGCCGGCGGTATACGCACGCTGCCTTTATATTTGGTGCAAGCGGCACCCGATTATGCAGGCCCAGCAGTCAAGGCCGCCTGCAAGGCATTAACGAGGGCGTTTAAAATAAAATTGTGACGTATAGATACATGAAAGAGCAACCCTATACAGCCGAGCAATTTACAAACCAACAATTTACAGACCAACAATTTACAGTCCAACAATGCCGCACCTCACCCACCATGACTTTTTTGTTACACATTAGCGATGAGCACTAAAATGACTATTAAAAATAGATACCAAAAACTAGGCGCAGGCCTAGCCATAACAGCACTTAGTGTAGTCCTGCAAGCATGTGGTAGCGGCGGCTCAGATAAAAGCTTTGGCGGCGATACGTTAAACCCGAGCGGTGGCTCAACTACGCCCAGCACACCCACACCGCAAAATCCTTCTGGCTCGGGAAGTACCGGGTCGTCGTCAACTGATAGCGCATGGTCTAAAGGGGTATATCAACCTCAAGCCTATTACGCCAACCTATGTCAAAACCCACGCACAGGCACCAAGTACCCCGACACGCAAGGCTCGATAGCACTAGAGAACCATTTTTTGCGCTCGTGGAGCCACCAAAATTATTTTTGGTACGAAGAATTACCCGATCTCGACCCTAACGACTACACCGAAACCACCGCTTATTTTGAGCTTTTAAAAACCAATGCAAAAACGCCCGGCGACCGGTTTAAAGACCGCTTCCACTTTGCACAAGATGAACTTATTGGTGACCAGCTATCGGAAACGGGCAAGCAAGATAGTCATGGTATTAATTGGCGAGTTGATGCCAACGAGGAGCTCAAACGCAACAAAGTTTATGTGACCTATATTGAACCCGACTCCCCCGCTGTCGCCGCAGGTGTTACGCGCGGCATGGAACTCACGCACGTCAACACGATTAAAGTTGAAAACCTGACCGATGCACAACGTACCGAAGTTAACGAAGCCTTGTTCTCGCCTGTGCTCGGTAAAACCTACACCTTCACACTGAAGGGGCTTAACGGTGTTACAACCAACAAGCAAATTAAGCCCGAAAACATTGGCGTATCGGCTGTTTATAATCGCTCGGTCATCGAGACAAGCTCTGGTAAGGTTGGCTACCTTTCGTTTCATACTTTTGGTATTTTTGATGCCGAAAACCAACTTAAAGAAGCCTTCGATTTTTTAAGTGCGCAAAACGTTAACGACCTCGTAGTCGATCTGCGCTACAACGGTGGCGGCTACCTTTTTATTAGCTCACAACTTGCTTATTTAGTGGCTGGAAGCAGCCAAACCCAAAACGAAGAGTTTGGTAAATTACAGTTTAATGACAAGCGCGATGATGATACCGTCAGTTACGATTTTATTAATACTACCGTAGCAGATGCTAATAATATTCGTCCGCTACAAGCTTTAGACCTTAACCGCGTTTATGTCCTCACAACAAAAGATACCTGCTCGGCCAGCGAAAGCTTTATGAATGGTTTACGCGGTATTGGTGTTGAGGTGATTCAAATTGGTACAACAACCTGCGGTAAACCGCATGGCTTTCAGGGTCAGGCTAATTGCGGTACACGCTACTTTAGCATCGACTTTGAAATCGTCAACGGACAAGGGTTTGGTGGTTATGAAGATGGCTTTACACCCGTCGAGCGCAATGCCGATACATTTAGCAACCGAGTTTCTGGCTGCGAAGTTGAGGATGACCTTACTCTCGCGCTAATTGATAAGAACGGAGGCCCGCTAAAAGCAGCTTTATACCTACGCGAAAATGGCAGCTGCCCACAACAAGGCTCCAACTTAAACAACGCGGCCCAACCTTATAAAATATCATCGCCTGCTAGTGCGCCAACGGGTGCAGGTTTACTGTCTCGACCACCGGCGTACAGTATTCAGCGCTTAGCCCCTTGGGAAACCCGCTAATGCTAGGTATTAGTATTAAAGCACTGTCAAAAAACGCAGCCATGTTTGCCGTGGTAGCGGCAACTCTTGGCTGTACTTTTGGCTGTGCCGCAGGCTCCCGTGTAGACTCCAGCTCGCCAAGCACAGCGACTGCCGCTACCAGTACTAAGCCGCTTGAGGCCACCCATACAGCGCCATCAAAGACTTACTCCCCTAGGCCAAAGGACTATCAACCCGCAGTACTGATAGCATCAGGTAAAAAAGTACAGGGTGAATTAGTGCGCTTTATGGTGAGCATGGCAAAAAAAGGTATCCAACTGCCAAGCGACGCTTTTACTCAAAAATCGACCGTGATACTCGGGCACAACAATACGCCACCATCACTAAGCGCCCCTCAGGGCCTAATAATCGAGCACGTCATGCCCTATCGATTTGAGCTATTAACGCATGCTGGCCATTGCTACCTCTACTATGCCAACCAGGCCGATCTCAAAAAGCTTTCTGAATCTAACTGCCGTGCCGTAGCGCAATAAGTCGTAGGGCTTACTTAACGTCATTAACAGTGGCGATAAGTGAGCGCTTATATAGCGCCCATGGATGGCTTGAGCGGCCCAGCAAATGATTCATTAGCGCCCGATCTCGCACCTGTGAATAGTTACACATTATTTAGGCTAATGTGAAACTGCAAACATCTCACGTAATTTTACATGCACTCAGCAGTCACTTGCCGTTACAATCAAAGCTCTTACATTTAATTCTAGGGTTTTTAAGGATGCATTTACCAACTGGTTTATGGTGTAACACACAGCCCATAGCAGCTCTGCTCGTAATCGCTTTACTGATGGGCGGTTGTGGTGGTGGTTACGACCGCAATGCGACGCCACCTAGCGTTGATTGGGAAGCCGGTAACTATGACGCTTTTGGACTGTATGCCAATTTTTGTGAAAACCCTCGTACCGGCGTACACCCCTATACTCATAAAGCCTTTTTAGACCGCCAAGGCAACACAGCGCATCAAAATCATTTTTTGCGATCGTGGAGCCACACCAAATACCTTTGGTATAAAGAGCTGCCCGATCTAGACCCTAACAGTTACGACAATTCTGGCGACTACTTTGAAAAACTCAAAACTGAAGAGAAAACCACTAACGGTAACATCAAAGACCGCTTTCACTTTTCAGAAGATGAAGTCATTGGCGACCAGCTCACCTATACCGGCGAGCAAGGTGGGTACGGTGTTCGCTGGAAGTACGTTAACGGCACGCGATACGTGGCTTGGGTTGAGCCCAACACCCCTGCCAGCCAAGCCGGCATTAAGCGAGGCATGTGGTTAAGCCATGTGGATGGCGTTGCAATCAATGGCGCCTCGGCAGCACAAGAAGAGGTCATTAAAACAGTCGCTGACTCACCGCCTTTAGGCACCACAGCCTCATTTATTTTTGTCACACAAGCCGGTGATGATTACCCAGTAACACTCATATCGCAAAATGTTGCTGCATCGGCTGTATACAGTCGCAGTGTTATTGCTACTGCTACCGGTGACGTTGGCTATCTCGCCTTTAATACGTTTAATACTTACACCGCAGAAGACCAACTCAAAGAAGCCTTTGAGTTTTTTGCCAGTAACACCATTGATGACCTTGTGATTGACTTACGTTATAACAACGGGGGGTTTGTCTATATTGGCGCACAACTTGGTTTTTTAGTCGCCGGCACCCAAGGTGATGACCAAGCGGCCTTTACCGTCTTGCAATACAACGACAAACGCAATAACAGCACTAAAACTTACCGCTTTATTAAAAGTACCCGCAATGGTCAAAACAGCCCGCAACCGTTAACCAGTGTTAACTTAAACCGTGTTTACGTACTCACTACGGGCAATACCTGCTCGGCCAGTGAGGGGTTTATAAATGGGCTGCGCGGCTTAGGCATAGAGGTTATACAAATAGGTAGCGCTACCTGCGGCAAGCCTCACGGCTTTAATGCCATTAGCAACTGCGGTAGACGTTACTTTAGTATTATTTTTGAAACCGTCAACGCGCAAGGCTTTGGCGACTATGCCGATGGCTTTTCGCCGGTTGATGATGGCACCGACAACCCCCTAAATCATAAAGTGAATGGCTGCACGGTCGGCGATGACTTAACCCGCGAGCTAGGCGATAAAAACGAAGCCATGTTACAAACGGCTTTATTTCATCGAGCCAATAACCAGTGCCCCCCCACAGCGGCTGGCTATATTCGGTCCGCATTAAAAAATAATCAGCCTATGCGCTTTGACGGTCAATTAATTACGCCGTTATCTAGCACTATTATGCGCGACGAATAAACGACTATGATCAATAACAGGCAAAAAACACGCTCGTAGTCGCGCGTTTTTTGCCTGCTATTGGTTGCTTTTGATGATGTGTATCGCATCTAGGCTAGCATTCAATACCATAACCAATACCTCGAAACCTACAATCGATACCAGCACGAGTAAGAGCCTCAATGCGGTAACGATCACTATTCATACACTATAAAGCAGGCTTCACAAGCGTAGGACCAGCAACAGGGTAGCGAACAAAAATCTGCTGTACTACGCCAAAAATTTCACTGCGCAATTGATTTTCTTTCGGTTGTTTGAGCTTGCCAACGGCCACACCTTCCCAGATTAGTTGCTTTTGCGAAGCGTCAACCACATCAATATTCAAAGTGCCTTCGGTATATTGGCTTACGCGTGTTTCGGTGCCATATCCCATGCCATAACTATAGCCGCCGCGAAAGTTATAGTAGCTACTAAGAGGCGTAGGTGAGGTAGTAGAGGTGAGCTTCTCTTTAGTGCTGACATTAAAATTAATCAGTAAATCAGCATTTTGGGTTTCTGTTAAACCCCGGCTATTAAGCTCTTTGCGAATGGCATTGTGTAAGTACTTATTGGTTAAAGTGCGGTAACCCTGTTCTCCTTTAGGGGCTAGCTCATCGACAAATGCATAGGTTTTATAATCATTAAAGTTAATACCCGGCTCATAAACGGCATGAATTTTAGGCCCTGTAGCACACCCCACTAAAATACAAGCACCTACCAATAACACACTTATCACAGCGGCTTTAGCGGCTATGGCTTTCACTGTTTTGTTCATTATTTGCCTCATACTCGTCAACATAATCTACTCCGTACGTCATTAAAAATAAGCTGATACACGTCAGCTGATAAAAATTAAGATGACCACTCATCATTATTATATTTATTGATTCGTAACTATTCAGAGGGGCCGTAATTGGGCGCTAATGAATCATTTTCTGGGCCGCTCAAGCCATCCATGGTCGCTATATAAGCGCTCCCGGCGCTTAAATGCCCAAAAAATAACCCATCAGCACCCTCTCAGGTGAGGCTTACCAGCTGAGCTGAATAGTTACATTGATTCTAACTAGATTACGAAACCTTACCACTGGTGCTACTACTCACGCAATCTACGCCATAACGCTCAAAAAACCCTGCCAATGACAGACAAAACAGCTAAGCTAAACACTCAGTTTAGGTCATTTATAATTGTTACTTTTATAGCAATAGCTCATTAGGTAATCGCTCAACTGGGCTGACGGCTTATTGCGGGTATTGAGCGTTGAACCCTGCACGGTAGCACTCCTAACTAAATTACCGTTTATAATGAATGATCAATATTGTAAAACCTAGCCCCAAGCAATTGAAGGATCCACAATGGAAGCTACGCCACCTGTCATATTGTGCTTTGCACCGCTAGACCCCGCCGGCCGCGCTGGTGTTCAGGCTATTGCTGAAGTCGTCGCCAGCCTTGGCGGCCACTGCGCCAGTATAGCAACCGCATTGTGCGCCGATAGCAGCACCCAGCCCAATATCATCGCCGTAGAGAGCAGCCTATTGATTCAGCAGGCTCGCTCAGTACTAGAAGACATGCCTATTGCTGCTATCTATGTAGGCTACGTTGGCTCAGTGGCTAACCTTGAGGCTATACACTCCATATTGCAAGACTACCCCGATATTCCTGTGGTCTTCAATACACTACTACACTTATGGCCTAACGACTCCCAAACTCAAGCCAACTACCCCAACGCCTGCGCCGAGCTGTTAATTCCACATTGTAAGCTGCTCATTTGTAATGATGCCGATACAGCGCCATTAACCTCCAATGCGCCAGCAAGCGAAGAGTATATCCATCGCCTGTTTGCCAATAACTGTGAACACTTACTTACATATCAGTGCACACCATCAGTACGTCGATTTGACTATACGCTATACAATGAAGACACCATTTTGATGACTCACCCATGGCAAGCCGATGGCTGCCAACCCCAATCTGTCGCCATTGAAGATGTGCTTGGTGCCGCCATCACAACCTATATTGGGCACGGCAGCTCAATAGCCACAGCGACTCAAGAAGGGTTAAAATTCACCAGCCAGGCCGCAATAAACGCCAGACGCATTGGCTTTGACAGCCCAATTCCTAATCGTTTGTTTTGGGCCAAAAATAAACTCTAAAATCGCACTGCCTATAAACACCGATTATTGCGTACAATCGCTATTCATTAAATATGCAACACCTAGCGCCTTAATACGGTTGAACCCACTTTGTATGTCGAACACCACACCATGCTTTATGCCATCACCGATAGTACTCTTATGCCCGGTGAGCTTATGCTCATCAAAGCTCAAGCCGCATTACAAGGTGGCTGCCAGTGGCTGCAATACCGCGACAAATCTAAGGATCAAGCACTTCGCCTCACGCAAGCTTGCGCCCTAAAGCGCTTATGTGAGCAATATAATGCCAAACTTATTATTAATGATGATCTACAACTGGCTATAGCCAGCCAAGCCCACGGTTTACACTTAGGTCAAGGCGACGGTAGCGTGCGACAAGCCCGTCAGGACATGGACCCTCACGCCGTTATTGGCGTAACTTGCCACGACCAGCTAAGCCTAGCCAATACCGCTATACACGACGGTGCAAGCTATGTCGCCTTTGGCCGCTTTTTTAACTCGAGTACCAAGCCTCATGCCAAGGCGGCTCCACTCACCTTGCTAAACCAAGCACGCCACCTTAACGTGCCAGTTATTGCCATTGGCGGTATCACACCCGACAATAGCCACAGTGTTATGCACGCGGGTGCCTCAGCAATTGCTGTGTGTCACAGTTTATTTGCCTGCGACAACGTAGAAGCCCGCGCACGGGACTTTTGTCGCGCGATTAGCGCATAATAGCCCGTCTATTCACACAACCTTTCATTCCACTCCTACTAATAAGTCTTTATTTATGAGCCAATTATTCGACCAAGCCAAAGCCGTTATTCCTGGTGGCGTTAACTCGCCTGTACGCGCCTTTAAAGCCGTAGGTGGCGACCCTATATTTATTGAGCGTGCACAAGGCGCTTATTTA
Organism: uncultured Pseudomonadales bacterium; assembly: GCA_947494095.1. Taxonomy (GTDB): domain Bacteria; phylum Pseudomonadota; class Gammaproteobacteria; order Pseudomonadales; family Cellvibrionaceae; genus Marinagarivorans. Next base: position 22,721 of record CANLTI010000035.1, on the reverse strand, counting down.
TTTGATGCCGATGGCAAGCGCTATATCGACTATGTATTAAGCTGGGGGCCGATGATTGCAGGCCACAATCACCCCGACGTTTTAAATGCCGTTATCGAAAAAGCCAAGCTAGGCCTTAGTTTTGGCGCGCCCACACAAATAGAAACCACTCTCGCCGAGGAGGTCATTAAGCTTGTACCTAGCCTAGAAAAAGTCCGCTTTGTGAGCTCAGGTACCGAAGCGACCATGAGCGCTATTCGCTTAGCGCGCGGCTTTACCGGGCGCGATAAAATCGTTAAGTTTGAAGGCTGCTATCACGGGCACTCAGATTCACTACTAGTTAAAGCGGGTTCTGGCGCGCTCACTTTTGGTGTTCCTAGCTCACCCGGCGTACCGGCTAGTATTGCCGATCACACCATTACCTTAAGCTATAACAATTCCGAGCAAGTACGCCAAGCCTTTAAAGAAGCCGGCTCCGATATTTCATGCATTATTGTCGAGCCTGTAGCCGGTAACATGAACTGCATTCCGCCAGAGCCAGGCTTTTTAGAAACCCTACGCGAAGTGTGCACTGAATATGGCGCCGTTCTTATTTTTGATGAAGTCATGACAGGCTTTAGATTTGGCACCGGCGGCGTACAAGGCTTTACCGGTATTACGCCCGACCTCACCTGCTTAGGTAAAGTGATTGGCGGCGGTATGCCTGTGGGCGCTTTTGGCGGTAAAGCCGAAATCATGGACTATATCGCGCCTGTAGGTCCGGTTTACCAAGCCGGTACATTATCGGGCAACCCCGTATCAATGGCCGCTGGCCTTGCAATGATGAAGCTAGTACAGCAAGAGGGTTTTTATGAGCAGTTATTTGCAAAAACTAAAAAAATTGCCGAAGGCATGCAAGCGGTAGCCGACGAAGCCGGGATTCCTTTTACCGTTAATTACATAGGCAGCATGTGGGGCGGGTTTTTTACCACCGATAAAAAAGTATCTAACTATGCGCAAGTGATGGCCTGTGATAATGATCGCTTTAATAAGTTCTTTCACGGTATGTTAGAAGGTGGTGTTAATCTAGCACCCGCCTCTTACGAAGCCGCCTTTATGAGTACTGCCCACACCGATGCCGATATTGAAGAAACCTTAAACGTTGCTCGCAAGGTGTTTGCAACACTCTAACCTTACGCCTGCAACTTTATACATTTGGCCAAATACACAGCCTTAGGTACGCCTAGTTAACAAAATAGCCAAACCCGCCTCGTGCGGGTTTTTTTATGCCTGTTCAATATAAGAAGGGCCAAGAAAAAATACATAACCCAATAATACTTGTTTTTCCATCCTCTTCTGCGCAGCTCAAAGCGTTACATGCCTCGGCTCGGCATGCGCCCCTTAATATTTAAATAACCTCGACACTCATAATAAACTAAGCTACAAACATCCTATACAAAAAATGAATGCCATGAGCCATCACGCTGCGCAATCGACCGAATATGAAATCAGCACCGCTGCGCTTATTTTTGCCTCTGCACTGGTGTCTTTAGCCTTAATTCTCGGCGCAACCACAATTGGTAAAATAAAAACAGCTCAGCATACCAATATCGAGCACATGCTATCACTCACTGTCGACAAAACACTGCAAAGCTTAATTTTTTGGAAAAACCAAAAAACAACCAATTTACAACGCCTTGCCAACCACCCTCACTTTCAGCATTTAGCGCAGGCTCAAATCGCCCACTACAACAACGGCCAAAGCTTACATAATCCAACATTACAAGCACTCAGAGAGTTCATAAAAGAACAAAAACTATTACTCGGTAACTTTGGTTTTTTTATTATTGCACTCGATGGCACCAGTATCGCATCCATGCGAAATAACAATATTGGCAGCAAAAACCTTATTTTTAATCATCTTACCGAGCAATTTGATAGAGCAGTAAAAGGGGTGCCGCAATTTATTGCACCTATACCATCCGATATTCCGATTGCTAGGCAAAGCAATATTAAAGGCCAAAAAGTGCCCCCTAGTGCCTTCTTCGTCGCCCCAATCATTAATGCAGAGGGAGACACCATTGCATTATTAAGTGAGCGCATCGCTCCCGACAAACAATACTCTCAATTACATGATATAGAACGCGCAGCTATCACTGTCTTTTCAGTCAATCGTCAAGGTTATTTACTCAGTAACCCCAAAAATATTGACGACTACCACTCCCTAGATATCATCCAAAAAAACGAACAGGCCATCTTGTCACTAAGAGTATCGCCGTTTCATCAAAAAGCATCACTCACTCAAGATAACGCAAACGATCCACTAACTCCCATTGCCAACGCCATGCTAGAGAGCAACCAAAAAATAACGCTGTACAGTACCGTTAGCTACATCAATCATTTAAATAAAAATGTTTATGCAGTAGCTAAATGGAACGATGATCTAGGTATTGGTGTGATTGCCGAAGAAGAAACATCGACAGCACTTAAAAGCTATTATTGGTTGAGAAATCTCATTATTTTTGTCATTAGTACATTGTGTTTATTTGTTATTGCAATAACGGGGATATGGATAAAATCTCACAATAAAATATTGTCTTCCTTAAAAAAAAGCCACGATACTCTCGAAAGCCTAGTCATAGCGCGCACTCAAGAGCTAACCACCAGCACCCAACAAACTCAAAAAGCATTAGAACAATTAAAAGCCAGAAATTACATCATTGACCAGCACGCTATTGTTTCTATCACCAATGCCAGCGGTGTTATCACCTATGCAAATACCGCATTTTCAAAAATTAGTGGCTACTGTATTGACGAACTCATAGGGCAAAATCATCGCGTGGTTAGCTCGGGGCAGCACTCTGTAATATTTTGGCAATCACTCTTTCGTGATGTTGCACAAAAAGGCGTTTGGCAAGGTGAAATATGCAACAAACATAAAGAGGGAGACCTCTACTGGGTAGATACAACCATTACAGCCCTAAAAGATAAGAACGGTAGTATTGTTGAATACATTTCTATTCGCTCGGATATCACACAGCTTCATCATATACAACAGGCCTTGAGTGACAGTAAGCACAGGCTTGAATTAGCCACAAGAGTTTCTAAAATAGGTATTTGGCAGCTTGACATCAATAATGGTGAACTACAATGGGACGCGCAAATGCACACACTTTATGGGCTTTGCGATAGCGATTTTCTAGGGACACTTACCTGCTGGAAAAGCACCATTCACCCCGACGACCTCAAAACCGTATCTGATAAATTAGAGCGAACGATCAATACACATAAAGTATTTGAAGCTGAATTCCGTATTTTTCACAGCAGCGGAGTAGTCCGTTATATCAAAGCTTTTGCTGAGTATGCCCACCTCAATCCCGCTCATCACAATACAACAAACCGCAATATAACAAGCCAAAAAGTAGTCCACCACAAAAAAAATACCGGCATCATAATAGGCGTCAATTATGATATCACTGAACTAAAAAATATTATTTAACAATAGACTCATCATATCAAGGCTATTCTATGTTCGAATCATTAAAAATTTTATTAGGGGCCAACAATCAATTTATGCCTCATGGTCATTGCTATTTATGGCGGCCCGATATTTTATGGGCCCATGTTGTGGCCGACGCTTTAACAGCACTTGCATATATTTCAATCCCAACAAGCATCGCAATCATCGCTTGGCGTCATTCGCACGCCCCAAGTATTAGCGTTGCTATATTATTTGCAGCATTCATTGTCTTGTGCGGCTTAACTCATCTTTTTAATATTTATGTAATATGGAACCCTGCATATGAGCTTCAATCTTATATTAAAGGGCTAACAGCGATAACATCAGTGATCACAGCCGTTGTCATTGCTGCTAAAACAAACTACTTTCTAAGCTTAATTGCCATAGATGAATCGAATGAAAAACTCAGAAATATTTATTCAGAATTTAAAGATAAAGACCATCAGGTTGCACAAGTCTTTGACGCCGCAGAATCCAGAGAGCTAAGAATTATCGAATTAAAACAAGAGATAAACAGCCTACTAAAAGATGCAAATCTACCCGAAAAATATCAATAAATACAATCAACTCAAAGAGAACGATCCTCAAAAAAAGTATTACCTATGAGAATAATATTGGCGATAATCGGCCTACTCACATTATTGACAGCTGTTACACTAATAACATTAAGTCACAGCTACTGCATTAACAAAAAAAATATACAAGAAGGTTATTCGTCTCACCTTAAACTTATTGAATGGCGAGATCATCTAGTTGATTTTAACTTTACAAAACCCAACTCGTTGGCTGATTTTGCAGACTCAAATTACTTTCAAAGCATCTATAAAAACTGGAGTAAAGAAAGTGATTATTTAAAGTTTAACCACCTAATACCCATCCATCAAGACAATGGCCAATCCATTAATCAATGGAAGTCAACTGCTAAAAAAAATATCAATAAAAAAATAAAACTATCTTTGAGTAACACTATTGAAAGTCAAAAAAATAATGATAAGCGATTTATAGCGGCCATAATTTTTCTTATATTATTCATATTTTTATGGTCATTGAGCTTGCTTATATTTTGCAAGCACAGGCAGCATAAATTATTGCAAAAAATAACTCAAACCAACAAAAAATTAGAAGAAAAGCAAAGCAACATACTTCAAAGAAACAAAATAATGAGCAGCATACTTGCAGATCTAACCGATGAAAGAAAGCGCTCCAATTTTTCTCGAGTTAATGATCAGCGGTTAGCGTTGGTTGCAAAATATTCTGACGATTGCCTTATAGGGCTCAATAGCGAAGGTAATATCTCTAGCTGGAACCCTAAAGCCGAAGCGCTTTTTTCAAAAGAAGAATCCACCATGCTAGACAAACCCATTCATATTCTTTTTGACGAATCAGACAGCAACAGCATTAAAAGCGCTATTACTGATATAACATTTAAAAAGCCACACACTACAAAAACAGTCAAATGGATAAGTACTAAAAAAAATCAATTGCAGTATTTAGACACCTCTATTACGGGGCTATTTTCTGAACAAGAAATAGAAGGATACTCTGTAATTATTAGGGATGTATCCAGTAAAATACAAGAGATAGAGCAACTAAGACTACTGATAGAGGCAACACCCAGCACCATCATAATGAGCGACATGAATGGCAATATTATACAAGCCAATGATTACGCCGAAAAAACTTTTTTATATGAGAAATATGAATTACTCAGCTTGAAAATAGAAAAATTAATTCCTAATCTCAACACCTTTGATCATAAAAATTTTCGCGATAATTATCTACAAAAACCTAAAATAAGACGCATGGGTACAGATAAGGCCATTAAAGCAAAACGCAAAGACGACACTATTATTTATGTAGAAGTAGGACTAGCCCCAGTAGAAATAGAAGGTAAACATTTTATTATTAGCGCCATTACCGATATCAGCGAAAGAATTGAAGCTCAAAACAAATTAAAAATATTTAATAAGTCTCTCTCACAAAAAAACAAAGAAATGGAGCAATTTGTTTATACAGTATCACATGACCTTAAAGCACCACTCGTTACCATCGCAGCCTTTAGTCAGTCGATCAAAAAAATGCTAAAAGACAGCGATAACGATAAAATATTACGTAAGCTTGATCGCGTTATTGCTAACGCTAGTATTATGGAAGAGCTAATTACCGATTTATTAGAAATATCTCGCATTGTGAATCGCCCACTTGCGACAAGTTACTTTGCTATCGACTTAATGATTCGAGATGTCCTAGAAACACTCGAAGAATCCCTGAATCACTGTCATGTAAGAACCCATATCAATACACCTAATGCGCAATTACTCGCCAATAGGGCTCAAATTACACAATGCTTACAAAATATCATTATTAATGCAGCTAAGTACTCCGACAAACAAACGCCTGAAATAGACGTTACCGTAATACAAGACGACAGCAACACCCACATCAGCATTAAAGACAACGGCCTTGGTATTGCGCCCGAATATCAAGAGCGAATTTTTGATATTTTTGAGCGTGGTGATACCGCCATAAGTGGCAACGACGTGGGATTAGCGATTGTTAAATCTGTCATCCAAAAGCATCACGGCAGTATTGCGCTAGAATCTAACATCAATAAGGGAGCAACTTTTACACTGTCTATCCCTAGAGCCAAAAGCGCTCTGCCAACACCACCTGAGGTCAACCCAGGAGATCAATAATGTCTATTAGAGGAGTCAAGTCTACGTTACTCAATGGTATTATTTATCTTATTTTTATGCTATCCATAAGCCTCACAATCTACGCTTATTTCATTAGTATTGCCGCCTCTAAAGATCAATATCAATCAGCCTTCAGGCTACAAACCCAAGAACTGGCCGCCGATATAACCAACAAAATTAAAGTATACGAGCAGGTTTTATGGTCTGGTGTGGCCTTTTTTAATGGCAGCCAAGAAGTCAGTCGAGATGAGTGGCAAGCATTCAGCCAAACACTCTCTATTGAGCAGCACTGGCCGGGCATCCAAGCGCTAGGCTATGCCATTGCGCTACAGCCAAGTGAAATAACACAGCATGAACTGGATATCCAAGCACAAGGATTTAAGCATTATAGTATCTACCCTAAGGGTCAGCGAGAGCAATACAGTAGTATTATTTATATAGAACCCTTTGATTGGCGCAACCAAAGGGCTTTTGGCTACGACATGTGGTCCAACCCTATACGACAAAAGGCAATGATTCGCGCCATGGAAACAGGTAACACCTCTGCTAGCGGTGTTATTACTCTAGTACAAGAAACAAAAACTAATTCACAAAAAGGCTTTGTGATATACGCTCCCTTATACAAAAAGAATATGAGTCGACAAAAAAATAATTTGAAGCACATTAAAGGCTGGATATATGCCCCCTTTAGAGTCAACGACTTCATGACGCCAATCATCAATGACATGGTAAAACCACTAGGCGTAAAATTGATAGATGTCACCCATCAGCCATCAAATACACCGACATCAGAAAGTGTATTATTTAGCCACTCACCTTGGCAAACCGTCACACCGCTCAACACACAAAGCATACAACTCAACATACTCGGCCGTACATGGCAACTAGAAACCACTCAACCCCTATTTCGGCCCTACTATAATCTGCGCAAAGAAAGCTTTGGGCTATTATCTATTAGTCTTATTATTGATTTTTTATTACTGGTTGTGCTTTTAAAGTATCGAAGCCAAAAAATAAAAAACGAGATGCTTATTGAGACCCACCACAAAGATTTGACCCGTGCGTTAAGTGAAAGTGAAAGCGCCAATGCCGCACTTAGCCAAGAAAATACTTCGCTGAATAAACAGCTTTTAGTCTTGCAAGAGTGGCTACAAGAGCGTGAACTTAGAATTAGCGAACTCAAGCTCAATCAACAGAAATAAACCTATGTCGATACAGTTTTATCTTGCCGAAGACAACCCCGATCACGCCGAGCTCATAGAGGACATGCTAGATGATAGCCGCCTAGATTATCAGCTAACCCATTACAATAATGGTCTAGCGCTTATCAATGGGCTCCCTGCACAACCCAATAGCAGCGACATCATTTTACTCGACATTAAAATGCCAAAGCTAAACGGCCTAGACACATTAAAACGAATTCGCCAAATACCAGCCTATCAAAATACCACTATACTGATCATCACAACATCGAGTATTCGCTCAGATATTAATACCGCAAATTTTGCTGGCGCCAATGGCTTCATCAGCAAACCCTTAACCTTTGATGATTTAAACCCGTATCTAAACGAGCCTTAATCGCCATGAATATACTTCTCATTGAAGATAACATTGACCACACCGAAATCATCATAGAAATTTTGAATGAAGCCTACCCCAAGGGTATTACAATGACCACCACCACGAGCTTTATGGATGGCCTAGAAAAGCTTGAAAACAATGTTTTTGAGCTTTGTTTATGCGACCTAAAGCTACCGGACTCCCCATTACAAAACACCATCGATACTCTCAGTAAAACCATTTTTAGCACACCGATTATTGTATTAACATCTATCAATAATGATGCCATTGCCATAGATTTGATTAAAGCCGGTATTCAAGACTACATAGCCAAAGATAAGCTCGATGCAGAATACCTCTCTAAGCAATGTAGCTTTGCCATTGAACGCAAAGCCATGGAGCAAGCACTGGTTGATAAAACAACCGACTACGAAGCCTTTTGCCACAGCCTCTCCCATGATTTTAATAGCGCGTTGCGCAGAATAAAACAGTGCACGCACTTTTTAACCGACAGCCTCAACAACCACTACGCATTAACACCACAAGAAACCCAATGGCTTGGCTATATTGAGACAAGTGCGAGCGATGTACAACGCTTAACCCATGATCTCTATGAATATATGAATACCGAAAATAGAATTATTGAGGAGCCCTTTGTCAATCTTACCGATCTTATTAAAAAAATAATTGTCGAATATGAAGACAGTATTGAGTTGGCACAATGCCAGCTACCCATCATAAAGGGCAACCCGGCACAGCTAGAGCTTGCCTTTAAAAACATGATCGAAAACTCTATTAAATATTCAACTAGCCCGCCTAAAATATCCTTTTCATATAAAATAGATGAATCTAAAAATTCCGCCTTTATTCATATTGATGATAACGGTATTGGTATCCCTAAAGATAAAGCCAAAGAGATTTTTTTGCCTTTTAAGCGTATCGACAACACCCTAGGAGCACCAGGTAGCGGCTTAGGACTTAGCTTAGTGCACAGAGTAATCAAGCACCTTCACGGCAGCATTACCGTTGAACCCTCTATTCTAGGCGGCAGTTGCTTTAAAATAAAATTACCTTACAGCCGCCTCCAAAAAAACACTCTACAATAAGGTCAAATAATCATTAAAGTGACAAAAAAATAAAAAAACGGTAGACCCTAATAGCCCGAAATACAGATAAAAATAATCATTAGACTAAATAGATTTAAGTGGTATTTTTTACTTGCAGAAAATAGATTAACGTATTACTTTTATACAGTAGTTAATATGTAACTATTCAGAGGTACCGAAATTGGACGCTAATGAATCATTGACTGGGCCACTCAAGCCATCTGCGACTTTGTGCTCCTCGACTTTGTACTCCTGCAAAGTCTAATCTTGCATATCCTTATGCAGGTGCACTGTCTAACCCTTGCTTTCCCTGTAAGGCGGCGCTTAAATTCCCAGAAAATAACATTAGCACACTCTCAGGTGAGGCCTGTTTATCAGGTGAGGTTTGTTTGTCAGGTGAGCTGAGCTGAATAATTACGTTAATATTAGATATACTTATTTATACACTATACCAACTTGCCACATCTATTATCATTCGGCATTTTACAGACAAAAAAACAGACTAGAATCATGCTTCACCAGCCTTACTTTATATTCCCAAAAAACGGAAAATCATAATTTTTTAGTACTATTAATGTAAAATCACCATGAAAGCGATTTTCTAGGAGTACCAATGAACAGTACCAACAGTGTTATTCACTTACGTGAAAACCATAATGTATTAATCATTGACGATTCTGATACAGACATTAGCACCTTATCATACATGCTAAGTCGCGGTGTTGATGCCGAATATACAATCTCAAGCACTAAAACCCTAGAAGACGCCAAAAGATATTTTTCTCAAAAAGACAATATTATTGATCTAATCATATTGGATTATCACCTTATAGGGCATACCGCAGAAGATATTCTGAAAATTTTAGAAGAGTCTGATAGAGATGCGCCTGTTATCGTAGCCACCAGCTTGGCTACAAAACGCAAAGAAAATCAGCTATTAAAGTATGGCATATATGATTTTTGGGACAAGAATTCTCTTAGCACAGCACGACTAGAGCAATCCATTCGCTTCGCCCTTAATCGCCATCAATTATCGAACAAGAAACAACACTTACAGCTACTACACGGACAATCACTAGCCAGTGTAATTCATGATATTAAAAGCCCAATATCAACTATTGTTAGCTACAATAAAATTGCAAAAAAGCTTATTAATAATAAAGATAATAGCGCCGATAATGAAGGGCGAATACAAATATGCTTTGACACCATCGATAAAAATTGCCAGCTCCTGCAGCACTTAGTTGAAGAAGTGCTCTCTTTAAGCAAGTTAGAATCAGAGTCGAAAAACTTCTCTAAACGTCGTATTAATATTATTAAGTTACTCGATAATAGTATTAATAATTTCCAACCTAAAGCACAAGAGCACAATCTAACAATACATAAAAATATAGACCTTAGTGAAGCCTGGGTAATGGCTAATGCGGATAAAATAACGCAAATTTTTGATAATTTAATGAGTAATGCCATCAAGTATACCGATAAAGGCACCATTACTATTACCGCTGCTATCGACACCAAAAATAGCGGCCCCAAAAACCTCAGTGTACACTTTTGCGATAGTGGCATCGGCATTGCGGAGCATGATTTACATAAATTATTCGCCCCCTTCAATAGTATTAACCATAAGACGATTAAAGCTGTCGATAGCCACGGACTAGGGCTTTCTATTGTAAAATCCCTTATCGAGCAACATAACGGTACCATTACAGTTAAGAGCGTACTGGATGAAGGTTCTGATTTTTGTATTACATTACCCCTTGATGACATCAATCAAAATACAGTGACTCAATTACACAGCTAACACCTAACAGCCAATACCTAATACCTCAAATCCCCAAATCCCCAAATCCCCCGCTAGCAGGCCACCATGCCCCTATAAAGTCCCATCACCTGTAACTCCTGCAATCAAACATTACAGATAGCTTTGCACTGGCTATTATTGCTCGACACCTGCGCACTTGATTTGGTTCAATACATCGCCATAGTCAACCACAGTCAGCGTGTACAATAGAACGCTATAGCTATTGATGGATTATGCCCTAAGGGCCTACAACAGGTAAAAGTAAGCCTGAGAATAAATCAGTATAGAGAAAGGCCCTGCATGCATAAGCTATCGCACCATCACAGTTTCGCACCCCAATTACGCCACTGCTACCCACCATAAAAACTGCCAAATTATGATTGCATGCTTTACCGTCTAAAAATTGTATTATTGACACTTATATTTATAATTTTTACACAATCAATAATGAGTGAGACCATAATAGTTTGTTCAGCTAGGCGTAGGATTCTACTCTCTCGGCAAGGTACTCGAAGGGGAGCATGCTTAGGCATGTAACGCCTTGATCAACGCAGCAAAAAAAGCAAAAAGAAAATATTATTGGATAATGTATTTTTACTCGCCACTAACATGAGGGTAACGTAAAATATCACCGTTGATTAATTAGTAATAACGACAGCCATATTTATCATATTCTGCCTACGCTACCGAACAAAAAAGAACAGAACAGAATAATATGAGTATCTATTAAAATTGTAAAATTTACATTCCCCAGAAACAATTAACCTCCTAACACAACTACATACAACTACATACAACTACATACAACTACATACAACTACATACAACTACATACAACTACATACAACTACATAAAAATAGTACAACGGCATTACAATATTGGACTCAATAAGTATTTTTGATATTATTATTTTTATACCACCAGCTTGATGCTATTACATTCAACATTAACCACTCAGTATTTAATGTAATAAAAACGGTTGAATAACTAACTATCGCCCCTATAGTCTTTTATAATTGGTTAAACATGCACAGTACTGTTTAACTAAGACTGTCACATAGCAGCACAACATACACGCTAACAGGAGAGTAAAATGACTACGATTAATATTGGTATTAATGAAGACAACCGTACAGCGATCGCCGACGGCCTTAAAAGCTTATTAGCCGATTCTTACACCCTGTACCTTCAAACCCACAACTTTCACTGGAATGTCACCGGCCCGCAATTCCGTGAATTACACTTAATGTTTGAAGAGCACTACATGGAGCTAGCCGTCGCCGTTGACGATATTGCCGAACGCATTAGAACCCTTGGTGTCATTGCGCCAGGTACTTATAAAGCTTTTGCCGCACTTAGCGCCATAAAAGAAGTTGATGATATTCCAGCAGCTGTCGATATGGTCGATATTTTAACTCAAGGGCACGAGCAAGTTGTACGCACGGCCCGTGTAGTACTTAAAATAGCGCAAGAGGCCGATGACGAATCAACAGCTGCACTAGTATCAGACCGCATGCGCATTCATGAAAAAACAGCTTGGATGCTAAGAGCGACACGCAGCTAAAAAATACTAAACTCAAATACTCAATACGGTTTGCAGGTGCTCGCTAACAGCGACTTATTAACAGCTACCCACTAACAGCTACTCACTAAAGAGCACCGCTCACCAATGTGTGCGATTACCACTTACGCCACATTTCAGTAATATCACCTTCGTAGCTATGCCCTGCATGCTGCATAACTAAGGCCACCAACGCACACAAATCTTCGCGTTGGTCGGTCTCTATTAATTGATTTTCAAGCCTTGCATTCAGATCGTTGAGGTTTTTGACCAGCGCCTCGACCTGACTAGCCACCCATGTAAAGTCTGCCTTGTGTTCACTGGTTTCAACGCAATCAATAAAATCGATTAAAAGATGATCACACTCATCGACATCCTTTTTAAGGTAGGCAGGCTCTTCCTCATCAATAATAAAATCATACATCCAATGCAATAAGTACTTTTTCTTTTCGGCTATTTCTGGGGTCATTTTTAAATACTCTTATTTACGCTTAATCTATACAGCTTGGCACATCTATTGTTGTGCTGATTCGATGTTCAATTTAAACAATAAAAAAAGGCGCGACGGCATCATTAAATGCCATTGCGCCTTTTTTGGCCCACCACTATTGTAGGTTCACCACTATTGCTGCTATCGCCTAGCTTTTAGCCCGCTTGGCGCGCCACCTCTTGAATGCGCGCGACCATGGCTTTCATACCGCTACCGCGTGTTGGGCTCAGATGCTTGATTAGGCCTAGGTTATCAAAGTAACCCTCTATATCAAACGCCAAAATAGCACTCGGGCTTTTATTACAATATGCTGCCAATACAACTGCCAGCAAGCCTTTAACAATAAAGGCATCGCTATCGGCCAAAAAGTATAACTTACCCGCCTCGCAATATTCTTGAATCCACACTTGGCTTTGGCAACCGCGAATTAACTGCGTCTCGGTTTTTAGGCCGGCATCCATCACAGGAAGCTCTTTGCCTAAATCAATAATGTATTTATAGCGCTCTTCCCAGCTGTCGAAAAAAGAGAGTGTCTCTAGAATATCTTCGGCAGTAATGGTATTACCAAAAGGTGACTGCTGCGCGGCAGTAAGTTGGCTGGTCATTAAAAGAATAATCCTGTCTCTAGTTGCGCTTCTTCGCTCATCATATCGCGACTCCACGGCGGGTAAAATATTAGCTCTACATTCACCACTTTAACATTGGGCACTAAGGCTACGCGGTATTTTACATCACCCACTAAAACAGGACCCATGCCACAACCGGGTGCTGTGAGCGTCATTTTAATATTCACATCACCGGTATCTTGTACAATATCTACGGCATAAATCAAGCCCAAACTTTTTAAGTTGACCGGGATTTCGGGGTCATACACGGTTTCGAGCGCTTGCCATACTTGCTCATCATTGATTTTACCATCACCTGCATCATCAAATGTGAGTTCGTATTTTTCGAGGCCTAAGGCATCGGCATCGGTACCATCGACACGAATCATATTACCTTGATACACAATGGTGTAATTGCCGCCTAACGCTTGTGTAATTGTCACAAAATTGTGCGCAGGGATTGTTACCGCATCACCAACAGGTACCAAGCGCCCAGGGCAATCACGTAACGTTGTGACCATTCTTTGTTCTGACATAATATTACCAAAAGTACTGCGCCGCCTCTAATAAAGCGTTCAGCGCAATAAAAATTAAAATCGTTAATGATTAAAACGACTAACCATTAAAAACTAAACACTAAAGCTTTCACCACAACCACAAGCATCTTTAACATTCGGGTTGTTAATGACGAGGTTTTTATTAACCCCTTGGGTGGTAAAATCAATCACGGTGCCTTGTAATGCGCCCACATGTTCTGAGTCGATATACACTAATACGTTATTGAATAAAGGCTTTTTAATGTCGCCCTCAACAGCTGTATCTACCTCGTCCATCACATATTTAAAGCCTGTGCAGCCGGCTTCTTTTAAGGTGACACGAATAGCTTGTTTACCTGACTTAGCCAATACCTTAGCAAAATGCTCGGCGGCAGGGTCGGTTACGGTTAATACATCACTGACTGTAAAACTTTGTACTGTCATGGTTAAACCTCACAGCGGGTTACAGTAAAAAAAGCTTCGCTTTTTCTAGGCCTGTAAATAAGCGATCGATATCATCGCGCGTATTGTAAATAGAAAGGCTAGCACGTACGGTGCCAGGGATATTAAAACGACTCATTAACGGTTGTGCACAATGGTGGCCGGTACGCACTGCAATACCTTGCTGGTCTAACAGCATACCCACATCACTCGGGTGCGCCCCTTCTAATAAAAAGCTAAAAGCGCCGGCTTGGTGTTTGGCTTCGCCTATACGCTTTAAACCATCAAAGCTTGCTGCCTTTTTAATGATATAAGCCATTAAGTCGGCTTCGTGCTGTGCAACAGCCTCACTATCGAGTGAATTCAAAAAGTCGATAGCCGCGCCTAAGCCAATAACACCCTCAATGTGCGGTGTGCCTGCTTCAAACTTAAAGGGCAAGCCATTAAATGTGGTGCCCTCAAAGCTAACGGTGTCAATCATTTCGCCGCCACCTTGGTAAGGCGGCATGCTATTTAATAACGCCTCTTGGCCCCACAATACGCCAACGCCTGTGGGGCCAAATAGCTTGTGACCACTAAACACATAAAAGTCACAACCTAGCGCTTGCACATCCACATTAAAATGCGCAACAGCTTGGGCACCGTCGAGCAAGGTTGTAATACCTTTGGCTTTAGCCGCAGCAACCATTTGCTTAACAGGGTTAACGCTACCTAGTGCATTAGAGACATGACTCAGCGCCAACAATTTAACATCATTGGTGAGCAACGCTGTAAAGGCGTTTTGATCAATATCGCCTTGCTCAGTTAATGGGATAGGGACAACCTTAGCGCCTTTTTGCTCGGCCAATATTTGCCACGGCACAATGTTGGCGTGATGCTCCAACTCTGACACCAAAATAATATCACCTGCCGCAATATTATGTGTACCCCAAGAATGGGCCACTAAGTTAATCGCCTCGGTTGTACCGCGCGTCCACAATACTTGCTCGGGCTTTGGGCTATTAATAAATGCCGATACTTTTTGGCGCGCGCCTTCAAAAGCAATCGTTGCTTTATCGGCAAGACTATGTGCACCACGATGTACATTAGAGTTATAACCGGTGTAATAATCAGTAATGGCATCAATAACGCATTGTGGTTTTTGAGTGGTCGCTGCGCTATCTAAATACACTAAAGGCGCACCATTAACCTCTTGGTGTAACAGCGGAAACTGCGCCCTTAATGCCTCAATATTAAAACCGTCATGACTCATATTTTTTACCTAATTAGCGGTTTGAATAATAATCAAACCAACGCTTCATGTATTAAGCTCTCTAAAAACTCAGGTTTTTTAGCAAAGCGCTGCGCAATGACTGGGCGTAAATACTCGACAATAGCTGTGTTATTCAGCTGCTCAATAAGCTCATTAATAAAACCAAAGCTTAGCATTACCTGTGCCTCTTCTTGACTAATGCCGCGTGTACGTAAATAGTGCATAGCCAAAGCATCTAGCTCAGCAATCGTGGCGCCATGGGCACAACGTACATCATCGGCGTAAATTTCTAGCTCGGGCTTGGTGTTTACTTCGGCTTTATTGCTGGTTAATAAGTTTTTATTACTTAATTCGGCCAGTGTTTTTTGGGCGTCTTTATGAATATGTATACGGCCATTAAATACAGCCCGTGCGCTATCACCAATAATCCCACGGAATATTTCATTACTATTGCAATGTGGAACCTTGTGCTCGATACAGGTATGAAAATCAACAAGCTGCTTATTGCGCGGCAAGTACACACCATTGTTCACAGCCTCAGCGCCTTCACCCTCAAATTGAGTAACGACATCAACACGCTGTAAGTTCGCACCCATCGCTAAATAAAAACTATTTAAGCGCGCATGCTTATGTACATGGCTATATACGCCACCAATATGTAAGTTGGCTTCATCTTCTAAATGTAAGCGGTAGTGCTCACACTGCGCATTTTCGCCAACAAAAAGCTCAGTAATACTGTTTGTAAACACTTGACTGTCTTGTGTGCTCACAAAATGCTCAACCAAGGTGGCTTTACTGTGCGGCGCCTGCTGCCATAAAATACGCGCATTAGCAAGGCAAGGTGCGTTGGCGCTAGCCACATTTAATACATTCACCGGCTGAGTAATTTGTGCATTTTTTGCCACATTAATGACTAGCGCGGTATTAATAGTCGCGGTATTAAGCTCGCCAAATAAAGTCGCATGTTCGCCTGCGGCTTTATTAAATTGCTCTAAGTTGCTCGCATCATCTAAATGTTCGATCGTCATGCCGGTAGGCAATTGTGTTAAATCATCAGATTGCTCAGCACAAAAGTGACCATCAATAAAGACAAGTGTAAACGCCTCTAAGCGATTGATCGCAAATTGTTTGAGTGCATCGGCGCTAAGGGTGCTTTTTGCCGCCGGTATAAAATACTCACCCTTTTCTAAGGCTTTTAGCGGTGTGTATTTCCAAGCCTCTGTTTTACGGGTTGGCCAAGGGGTTTGCGCCCATGCATGGGCCGCAGCGTTTTGCACGTCAGCAATTTTAGTTGTTGCGTGGCTGGTTAACGTGCTACCGGCAGCAATCGCGGCATGTAAAGGAGTGCTAGTCATTACGCGCTCTCACCTTCTAACCAGCCGTAGCCTTTTTCTTCTAGCTCTAAGGCTAAGTTTTTATCGCCCGATTTTACAATTTTGCCATCGGCTAATACATGAACATAATCAGGTACGATGTAATCTAATAAACGTTGGTAATGGGTCACAACAATAAATGAACGCTCGGGGCTGCGCAGAGCATTGACACCGTTGGCAACAACCTGCAAAGCATCAATATCTAAGCCTGAATCGGTTTCATCCAAAATAGCTATCTTTGGCTCGAGCAACATCATTTGCATGATTTCGTTACGCTTTTTTTCGCCACCTGAAAAACCTTCATTAACGCCGCGCTTTAAAAATTGCTGATCAAGGTTAACCGCTTTACACGCTTCGCGTGCTTTTTTCATAAAGCTTACGGCATCCCACGCAGGTAATTCGCGGTGTGTACGTACAGCGTCAACACTGGCTTTTAAAAATTCCATATTGCTCACACCGGGGATTTCTACCGGGTATTGAAACGCTAAAAACACACCTTCACGCGCACGCTCTTCACACGCGAGTGCTAATAAGTCTTTACCTTCAAGGGTTACGCTTCCGCCAGTCACTTCATAACCATCGCGGCCAGCAAGTACATGGCCTAAAGTGCTTTTACCGGCGCCATTTGGCCCCATTATCGCGTGAACTTCGCCAGGTTTAATCTCTAGGTTTAAGCCTTTAAGAATATTCTTATCGCTGACGTTAGCTTGTAAATTTTCAATAGTTAACATAATGGTTTCTCGCGTTTTGGCGCTTAGCTTAGCTCTGTGGGTGAGCCTCTAAAATTAAAAAACTGAATAATGTGTTTAGGCCTTTAACCGACCGAACCTTCTAAACTCACCTCTAATAGCTTGCCCGCTTCTACGGCAAATTCCATAGGGAGCTCTTTAAACACATCTTTGCAAAAGCCATTAACAATCATTGATACCGCTTTTTCGGCGTCGATACCACGCTGCTGGCATAAATACAGCTGATCTTCGCTGACTTTAGAGGTTGTTGCTTCGTGTTCAATAATGGCTTTAGGGTTTTTGCTTTCGATATAAGGAAAGGTATGCGCAGCACACTCACTACCAATTAATAAAGAGTCGCATTGGGTAAAGTTACGGGCGCCATCGGCACCGGCATTAAACCTGACTAGGCCACGGTAAGCGTTAGAGCTTTTACCGGCCGAGATGCCTTTACTAATAATGGTAGAGCGTGTGTTTTTACCAATGTGGATCATTTTGGTGCCGGTATCGGCTTGCTGATAATTATTGGTTAAAGCCACCGAATAAAATTCACCAACACTGTTGTCACCTTTTAATACACAGCTTGGGTATTTCCACGTCACCGCAGAACCTGTCTCTACCTGCGTCCACGAAATGCGTGAATTAGTGTGTGCAATACCGCGCTTGGTCACAAAGTTATAAATGCCGCCTTTGCCTTGTTCATCGCCTGGATACCAGTTTTGTACCGTCGAGTATTTTATTTTGGCACCATCGAGACACACAAGCTCAACCACAGCGGCATGCAATTGATTTTCATCGCGCATGGGGGCTGTACAACCCTCCAAGTAACTCACTTCGCTGCCTTCTTCGGCAATAATTAAAGTGCGCTCAAACTGGCCTGTTTTGGCTTCGTTAATACGGAAGTAAGTAGATAGCTCCATAGGGCATTTAACGCCTTTTGGAATATACACAAAAGAGCCATCACTAAACACCGCGCAATTTAAGGCCGCGTAATAGTTATCTTTAACCGGAACAACCGATGCTAAATACTTTTTAATAAGCTCGGGGTATTCATGCACCGCCTCAGAGATAGGGCAAAAAATAACGCCTGCCTCTTTTAAGTTTTCGCGGAAGGTTGTCGCTACCGATACCGAGTCAAAAACAGCATCGACCGCAACACCCGCTAGCATTTGCTGCTCGTGCAACGGAATACCCAACTTGTTATAAGTTGCAATAAGATCGGGGTCGACCTCGTCTAAGCTTTTAGGACCATCAGCCATGCTTTTAGGGGCCGAGTAATAAGAGATTTCGTTAAAATCAATTTTAGGATAATTAACGTGGGCCCACTCGGGCTCTTCCATTTCTAACCATTGGTGATACGCCTTTAAACGCCACTCAAGCATCCACTCGGGTTCATTCTTTTTACCCGAAATAAAACGGATGACATCTTCGCTAAGCCCAGCCTCAAGAGTGTCTGATTCGATATTCGAGACAAAGCCGGCCGAGTATTCTTTATTGATTGCATCATCAATTTGTTGATCTGCATCGCTGAGCGGCTCGGCATTAGGTGCTGACTGCGCATTTTCTTGTGACATAACGGTGTACCCTAAAAATTAGCGTTGAGCGCGCAGTGTGGTAACTGTGGCTACAATTTTTTCTGCGGCGTAAACCACCTCTGCCAAGGTGGTATAACGGCCAAAACTAAAGCGTAAAGAAGCATGCGCCAATGCTGGCGCAACGCCTAAGGCGCTTAAAACATACGAAGGCTCAACACTAGCAGATGTGCATGCAGAGCCTGTAGAAACAGCTAAATCACGTAATGCCGTTAGCAGTGTTTCCCCCTCTACGCCTTCAAAACTCATGTTAACGATGGCATCCAAGCTGTTTTGTTCATCGCCATTTCGGCGAACGCCCTCAAGCGAACTTAAACCCTGTATAAAGGCTTGGCGTAGGCTTTTGGTATGGGCTTGATCGTGCTTTAACTGCTTTTGGGCTATAGCCGCTGCCGCACCTAAGCCTACAATTTGGTGCGTGGCTAATGTGCCACTGCGCATACCGCGCTGGTGCCCGCCACCATGAATTTGCTCGCTAAGGTGCACCTGCGGGTTGCGCTGTACATACAGTGCACCCATGCCTTTAGGGCCATAAAACTTATGTGCCGATAATGCTAAGGTATGTGCACCTAGCTCTGCGATATCAACAGGCATTTTGCCCACGCTTTGCGCGGCATCAACATGTAAAAATACGCCATGCGTACGGCATAATTGAGCAATGCTGGCAATGGGGTTTATCGCCCCCAATTCATTATTCACCTGCATTAACGCCACCAGAATTGTATCTTCACGCAGCGCCGCTTTTACTTGCTCTAACGTAATACGGCCATCTTTTTGCGGGGCTAAGTAAGTAACGTCAAAACCGTTTTTTTGTAAGTAAGCGCAAGGGTCTAAAACCGCTTTATGCTCAATACTGCTGGTAATGATGTGCTTGCCTTTATGCTGGTGCGCAAAGGCCAAGCCTTTAAGCGCTAGATTATTTGACTCTGTCGCGCCGCTGGTCCACACCAAGCTACGTGGATCGGCATTTAACAAACTCGCTAATTGACCTCGGGCTTTTTCGACTGCGGCCTCGGCTTGCCAACCAAAAAAATGCGACCGCGAGGCCGGGTTAGCAAAATTGCCTTCGCGCGTTAGGCAAGCAGCCATTGCTTTGGCAACATCAGCGTCAACAGGAGTGGTTGCCGCGTAATCTAAATATATTGGGGTCTTGGGCTTTTCAGCAGACATTTTAAACCATCTTTATTAACATCAAGTGTGGCTTTGCGCTTTGACGATAAAAGCGCAATATATGTGCACCTCTAACGAAGCACTCAGTGGCCAATCAGCTACAAGCCCGCCACGTTAATCATTTCTTCTAAGTCTTGCTTAGCGGGCTCATCATCGTCACATTGACTCACGTTGTTGTTTTTAGCCATTAAATCGGCCAAGCTAATTTGACTTAAAAATTGGTGTATTTGTTGACTAAGTGACTCCCATAAATGGTGAGTTAAACAGACCTCGCCATTTTTACAGTTGCCCTTGCCCGCACAATGCGTCGCATCTACCGATTCATTGACTGCATCAATAATTTGCGCAACGTAAATATCAGTTTTAGGGTGTTTTAAGTAATAACCGCCGCCGGGGCCTCGCACACTTTTGACTAAATCGTTTTGGCGCAACTTAGAAAACAACTGCTCAAGGTACGACAATGATATCTCTTGCCGACCAGAAATATCCGCCAAACTCACAGGGCCTTTTGTACTGTATAGGGCCAAATCCAGCATGGCCGTTACCGCATAACGGCCTTTGGTGGTTAAACGCATAAGTCATCGCCTTTTGTGTGATGAGGCGAATTATCGAATACCTGAGTAAAACAGTCAACTATTAGCCATCAAATACTTGAGTGAATTACTCGGGTATTATATTAAGCTATGGCGCCTTGCTGGCTTTAAGCGCATCTAGCTCTGCTTTTAGGGCGTTGTACTTTTTATCGGCGTGAAACATGGCATTTTTATTGGCGGTTAGCATACCGCGCAAAATGTTGAGCTCCATTTGATCGGGGCGTACGCGGCCGTACAACCGACGCAAGCGCGTCAAGGTTTGCCGAGGATTACCCTCCTCCAAAAAGCCCTGCTGCTCAAGTAACGTTTGCAGGTGCTCAAAGTAATGCTCAATATCTTTTTGACTTGCAGGCGGCATATCCCACTCTTCAAAAGTAATCGGCTGACCGGCTTCAAAAGCCAGCGCACTCATACGAATTTCGTACACAATCACTTGTAGTGCGGCGGCAATATTGAGCGAGCTATACGCCGGATTCGCCGGAATATGTACGTGATATTGGCATTTGTGCAGCTCTTCGTTGGTTAAGCCACGGTCTTCGCGGCCAAATACAATCGCCACTTCATGCTCGGCGTGCTTGGCTTCGGCATACACTTTATCGCCACATTCACGCGGGCTCACCAACGGCCAAGGAATCCGGCGGCCACGAGCACTAGTGCCCACCACAAGTTTACAATCGGCAATGGCTTCATCTAAGGTATCTACAACGATGGCGTTTTCTAGCACATCTAGGGCGCCAGCAGCACGCCATTGTGCTTGGTCAGCAGGAAAGTCTTTAGGGGCCACAAGCACAAGGCGTGACAAGCCCATATTTTTAATCGCGCGCGCAGCAGCGCCTATATTGCCTGGGTGCGAGGTATTGACTAATACCATACGTATGCGGTCAAACTCGGGTCGAATGCGATCTGGCTCAACTGAGCTCATGAGGATACCCCTTAAATCTAGTAGGCAAGCGGCTTAATGCGCTTAAATGCCGCTCAAAAAGGCGGCGATTCTACCAGAAACAGCACTTTGTGTATGCACCTAACACCAACAAGCTTTATAGCCATAAAAACAGCTCTACACGCAATTAATGGGTAAGTTTAGGGTATTAAGCGTCAGGCTTATCCCGTTTTTGCAACGCTGCACCGGGAGCCTTCAAACCCAATAATTGCCTATACCTGAGTTAACTTCCGCGCCTGCGCGTCGCGCTATGAAAAAAATTCGCAGCAAACGCCATCTCAAAAAAACCAATCAGTTCGCCTTTGGTAAATCAAACAAGGGCGGCAATGTAGCGATAGAAGCCCCACCTCCCTCCATGACTGCCTACCAGACACCAAGCGAGAGCTCCGCGCTTAAATGCCCAGAAAACAACCCATTAGCACCCTGTTAAGAGATTTTTTGGGTTCGAGTGAATAGTTACAATAAAATAACGGCACTGCATATAACATGACATGATGAATCACATAACATAGAAAATAACATAGTATGGTAACTTCATTGAAGCACACTAAGAACAAGCAATAACCCTTAGCCTGAGATGCAGGATTCAACTCAACAGGACAACCCGCCATGAAAACCAACAAATTTCAACGCACTAAAAATTGGATCTCAAAGACCACAGCTTTACTAGTAATAATACTGTCTACTCACTTAACAGCCTGTGCCGGTAATCATAGCGGCAGTAATAGCAGTAATAGCAGTAATAGCAGTAATAGCAGTAATAGCAGTAATAGCAGTAATAGCAGTAATAGCAGT
>CANLTI010000034.1 GCA_947494095.1 uncultured Pseudomonadales bacterium | reverse complement strand
GCTGAAAGTGAGTGATGGGAAGTGTCGTTGGCCATATTTTTTTGGGAAGCTTGATTTGGATGTCCTATCTTGCCCTTCTATCTTGCCCTTTTTACCTCTTTAACAATAAGCCATTTATGCCAAGTGACTGCGCATAATGGCTGAGTAGTTACTGTTTTTTAGGGTGAGTGTCCCTGTATTATTGATTAAGAATGAGCTATTGGAAAAACTGGCGCAGAGTTCGAACAAAAGTTCGAAACTTACTGCGACTGGGTGTCAGTAAATCACTGGCTGTTACTTGTGGATCGTCTTGTAAAAGTTACTGGCGAAATTCAAAAACAGAAGGTATTCACATTGCACTCAACAATGAGTTTTTCACAAAGAAGGGGTTAATTTCACTACGTGATCGCTGGGTAGCTATTCATTACGGATAGGGAACCGCCCATTGCGGATCCGCATGCTGGGTGGTGTGGGGGCTGGGAGTTAGAAACTCCTGGCTACCCGATTTAAATGGCATTTTCTTCTAGGGCTTTATAATGGTATTAGCTCTAAAAAATGTTATCCTTCTTTGAAATCTATCGGAAGGAACTCGTTGGCTTATCCATTTAGACCTATCAGATAGTGCTTTTAAAAAACCTTTAGTATCATTTGCCGCAACATGTTTTTGAAGGAACTTTCTAGTGCTACCTGTGTAGTCACCTCTAAACTTTAGATCTACTAATATTTGCTTTATAGCTGAATCTAGCTTTGCCCAGTCGCACTTCCCATATTTAGAGGTGACATCTACTTTAGTGCATAACCGTTTAGTTTCTGCTTCCTCCTCTTTATATGAAATGTTGAAAAGGTTAACTTGTTGCTGTTGAGTTATCTCAAACTTTTCAAGCTTTTGGGTTTTAATAAAGGCTTTTGCAGTATTTCCTGATAAACCAGAAGTATCAGACAGCTTTTGGGCGTCTGCTACTTTTAACCCTGCCTTTATAAGATCTTGCTTAATTTTAAATTTGTTCTTCATTTTCATATCATAACCACGTCCTAGTGTTAAACCAGAAGTTGGTGATGGTACATGTAAAATTCTACTGTGGTATGGTCCTTTTTCCGCACCTTCAGATTCAAAGGTTACCTTACCAATTAGTGGCTGCAATGCGCTCATAACTTTCCCCTTTATTGATTACTTAAAATCCATTGTAAATAGCTTATACGTTCATTTACTTTGGTTTCATAACAAAAGTTAATTATTGTGTT
Organism: uncultured Pseudomonadales bacterium; assembly: GCA_947494095.1. GTDB lineage: Bacteria > Pseudomonadota > Gammaproteobacteria > Pseudomonadales > Cellvibrionaceae > Marinagarivorans. Next base: position 52,980 of record CANLTI010000034.1, on the reverse strand, counting down.
ATAAGCACTTCCTCCTTCTGAATCTAAGATCTCCATGACACAACTAGATTCCATATATTGTTTCCAGTCCTCTTGAGACTTTATAGTTTTATGAGCGTGTGATTGAGACTCCTTTTGGGAAGCAGATAGAATAACTTTAAAAAGTGAATCCATCTTGTTTTTAGCAAACCGTAGACTTTGAATCCCACATTCATCCATCTCTTTTTCAGTTTTCTCTTCAAGACAATTCATACTTTGATAAACTGAGTGGACTTCACTGTAATCGATTTCTTTATCAATATGACTCGCAGCTAACGACATGCATGAAACGATAGAAATTAGTAAAAAATAACGCATTAAACCTCCTTGGTTTGATTATAAAAGTGCTAGGTGTAATTTTGCCATTTAACATTTGTATATCCGTCAGACGCTTTTCCCGGCTGACATTTTTACGAGTAATCAGGCCGAAACCCCGCCACTCGTAGCTTACAGTGATATTACCTCACCTAACCCCATAAATATACCCTCATAGCAAGACCGAATATTATAATATCCGGTCACACCAAAAACGCCACAACCCATTGATTTTTATAGTTCCCCCTGTGTCAGAATAGTTGTCACCCCTAAAAATTAACGCTGGGTGGGCGAAAGAAAATGACACGAAGCTTTATCGACTATGGTGCCACCGCACCAAAACAACCTCAAGTTAATAACTTGAGGTTATTTGATTAGGCAGGAGCGATGGTGGGCAATACGGGAAGGGCTTATTGCGGGTGGTTATTTAGGAGGCGCGCTTGGGTCTTTGTCTATGCTTGGCGAATAAAGCTGACGTCACAAGAAGCGTAAGCGCGACGGATACTCACGCTTAAAATGTTGCGTTTGTAATAGCCAGGCGTCAATGTTTATATTTAAGCGCTCTAAGATGGGTGGCAAGTGTTTGCAGATTGCGCCTCGTTGGAGCAAAACGAGTCCTGTCCCTGCAAGTACTCCCACGCCACCTATAACAATCGTACTGAACACACTATCCGTTTGCCAGCGCCTTAGTCTTTACTACTCAGCGGGCTATGCGGGCAGGACGCCCGCGTGCAGCCTTCAGGGATGAACTGGTAGCGGCCCTGTGTCGTGAAGGCTGAGGCTGCGAGATAAATTTACGCAGTGCAAAATCGCCTCGGCCCTTAGCGTGTGTGCTTAGTGTGAGAGGCAGTAAGTAAAAGCTTTGAAATCGAGTATAAAGCGCTGCGTTATTTATACATAGCGGGCGAGTATGCGGCTGAGTAGTTCGCTTAAATGCCGTAAAAAAGCGTGCCGCCATTGGGTAGGTAGCGCGCTTTGTCGGGGTGGCCCACGGCAATGAGCGCGATGGGGTGACTACCGTGGTGGACTACGCATAAAGCGGCCGAGCCGACTTCTTCAGGTTGCCTAAACAGTGCGTTAATTTCGGGTTGGCTAATGCCGTTAAAAGCGGTTTTACTGCTATGTAAACGTTGATTGAGTGCGGGTTGGAATTCGGTTGTGTGCAAAAATTGCGTTGTTGCTGAGTTGAGTTTTTTGTCGAGTACCCTCCAGCCGAATATAAGCCACCGAAACGCGGCAGGCAAAAAAATCAAAATCACGAAATTTACTTGAACGCCTTCGGAAGTTTGAAAGCGACGTGCTTCGCTTTATGACATCCAGTGATATTCCATTCACCAACAACCAGGGTGAACGAGATATTCGCATGACCAAGGTGCAATAAAAAATATCAGGGTGCTTCCGATCAATGGAAGGCGCGATCAATTTCTGCCGAATCCGCAGCTACTTATCAACGTGTAAAAAACAAAGCGTCACCGCTACCTACGCATTAGTGACGCTGTTCTCTGGGCAGCGACCCAGCATTTTTGAGAATACTACTAAATAGTTACAGTTTTTTTAAGGGTTTGTCTTTACTGAGTGGCGACCGCAGCCGGTAAGTTTTTGCTCGCCCCACTGTATATTAAGCATTCCGCCTTCGTCTTCGCCAGCCATATTTAAACATTGTGTTTGCGTATAAGTTATAAGCATTGCCTTGCCGGTATCATCAGTTCCTTTTAATTCTATGCGTGCGTCAGGCGAGATAATAAATTCATTGCTAAGCGAAATATTACCTGTTGTTTTTTTTTGCCCCATCATGGTTGTTAATGTAAAAGAGAAATCCTTCATATGTGTATTGCCAATCACAATGCTCCAAGGTGGTTCAGAATCGCTGCCTTTTATTTCACTGAGTTGTACTTGTTGGGTTTTAGGTGTGATCTTATTCTGGATATCATTGCCAGCGGTAGCGGTTTTAGGTGAGTTGCAAGCGCTTAATAATAGTGACGCTGCTAGGCCTAATATGATTGTACGTTTTGATGTTTTTTTTGAAATATTTTTAGTGTCTAATAAATACATAATCATTACCGTAATATAAAGGGGGGTTTAGAGTGTGCTGTACTTTTTAACTAAATTGTATCTGCTGGCCAAATTGCATCTGTTAACTGCGCTGTATCTAACGCTTTAATTTAGATTTAAATGTCAGGATTAATAAAAAATGAGATACCTAAGTTGTCGCATTCATGTGGTGATGAAAATTTTAAATTGAAGATACCATAGTCAAAGATGTGATGCATTTTAATACTTTACTGCCCAAAGGCCAACCACATATTATGCGGCGCAGTTTTACTTTTTGGAATGATGTTTTTTTAGAGTGTCTGTAAGCTTTATTGCCTGTTAGTTTCAGTGTTTGTAAAATTTACGTTAGTGTTTGTAAAATTTACGTTATTTTGTGTGCAAATGTGTTGTGCTTTTTTAGGTCGTACTTTTATCTCTTCATTGCTTACAAAACCGAATAGCGTTATAGTTTTTAGCGAATTCTTCACGGAGTATTTATTGTGACTATTAATGCCCAATCGGCTAATACCCAGCCTTCACCCTCGCTTATTAATCACTTTGAAGCGTTAAAAAAAGATTTTTCTCAATCGCCTTATTTACCAATTGCTGAACGCCTTGCGCTATTGAAGCAATTGCGTGAGCGCATGGTGATACTAGAGGACGAACTTGTTCAGGCTGTCTCTAAAGATTTTGGTTATCGAACAGCTTTTGATACTTTGCTGGGCGATATCGTGCCGACAATGCAGGCCTTGGCGCACATGATAAAAAAGTTACCGCATTGGTCAAAGCCGAGCCGTCGTTCGGTGGGGCTTAGTTTATGGCCGTCTAAGGCGAGTGTTTGCTACCAACCTAAGGGGGTTGTGGGTGTTATCGCCCCGTGGAATTACCCTATTCAGTTAGCCATTGTGCCAGTTATTACAGCGATTGCCGCCGGTAACCGAGTAATGCTGAAACTGAGTGAGTTTACCCCACACACCAATGCCGTACTCGAAAAACTATTTGAAGGTGAAGTAAGTCAGCATTGTCAGGTGGTACAAGGCGATAGTACTGTAGCGGCTGAATTTTCGGCATTACCTTTTGCGCATTTACTTTTTACGGGTTCTATTGGGGTAGGCAAGTTAGTTATGGCTGCAGCCAGCCATAATTTAACGCCAGTAACGTTGGAGTTAGGGGGTAAATCGCCGGTCATTATTACTGAACACGCCGATATTAAAAAAGCAGCGCAAGCACTGTTGTTTGGCAAAATGTCGAATGCCGGTCAAATTTGTGTTGCGCCTGATTATGTGCTTGTACCCAAGGCATTGGAGCAGCCATTAATACAACAGCTTTGCGAGCTTTATCGGGAGCATTTTAAGCAGGGTGTTGAAGGCGATAATCTCACATCGATTATCAGTGATACCCACTACAAGCGTCTTAGTGGCTATTTACAACAAGCACAAACTTTAGGTGCGCAGGTTATTAAGCCCCTTGAGCAAAACCAAGAAGATGCGCAAAAGCATCGCATGGGGCTGCACCTTGTAACGCAGGTGAATGATGACATGCAGTTAATGCAAGATGAGTTGTTTGGTCCAATACTGCCTATTATGAGTTATGGCACGCTTGATGAGGCGATAGGTTATATTCAGCAGCATCATCACCCGCTAGCGCTTTATATTTTAGGGCAAGATAAGCACGCCCAAGCGTATATTATGGAGAAAACACTCAGTGGCACAGTTGCAGTGAATGATACACTAATACAGGTAGCGGCCGATGACGTGCCTTTTGGTGGCGTGGGCTACTCGGGAATGGGCCATTATCACGGTAAAGAAGGGTTCTTAACCTTTAGTCATGCTAAAAACACTTTAGTCTCAGGTGGGTTTAACCCGCGGATTAATCTACTGCTTAAGCAAAATAGCCTGTTAATGAAGTTGCTAAAGTGGCTGTATATTAGGTAGTGGCTGTATATTAGGTAGTGGCCGTATATTAGATGGTGGCTGTATATTAATAGTGTTGTGACAAACTATTATTTCCTCGCCCCTTAAATGCGCTACCATCGGGCCATTACTGTTTAGCTGCGAGAAAGAGATGAGCAATATTTCAAGTATTAATGAGCCGCCGGTAGCGCATACACAGATACAACCTAGCAACCAAGCTAGCGATAAAGTACAGGTGAAACCGGAGTCTGATGGGGTCGTTGATGGCGCAAGTGCCTTATCGGTACTGCGATCGCTTTGGCAATTTATACGACCTTACAAAAAAACATTAGTGTTTGCAGGCATGTCGCTGATAGTTACCGCGGGCATTACTTTATCAATTGGGCAGGGTGTTAGGTTGTTGATTGATGAAGGGTTTGTGGCTCAGTCCAGTGAGGCCTTGGCTAATGCTGTTGTCATGATTATGGCCTTGTCTTTGTTAATGGCCTTAGGGACTTATGCACGCTTTTATTCGGTGTCTTGGTTAGGCGAGCGGGTTGTGGCAGATTTACGTAAAGCGGTGTTTGATCATATCATTACGTTGCACCCGAACTATTTTGAGACTAATCGCAGTGGCGAAATTATGTCGCGTTTGACGACCGATACGACGCTTTTGCAAAATATTATAGGTTCATCTTTCTCGATGGCGCTGCGCAGTGTACTTACATTTATGGGTGCACTGGGGCTGTTGTTGCTGACAAATTTAAAGCTGAGTTTGATTGTATTAGTGGGCGTGCCATTGGTTTTTTTACCTATAGTGCTTTACGGTCGCCGAGTACAAAAGCTCTCAAAGGCCAGCCAAGATTCTATCGCCAGTGTAGGTTCTTATGCAGGTGAAATTATTCAGCATATCAAAACAGTGCAAAGCTATACCCGTGAAGCGCATGAGAGCCAAGCTTTTGGGCGTGAAGTGGAAAGCGCTTTTGTGGTGGCTAAACAAAGGATTCGTCAGCGCGCACTACTGATTGCCTGTGTTATTCTACTCATGTTTGGTGCGATTAGCGGTTTATTGTGGGTTGGCGGCAATGATATGCTGGCTGGGCGCATGACCGGGGGAGACCTGGCGGCTTTTGTTTTTTATGCGATTATGATGGCTACTGCAATAGCGACTATTTCTGAAGTTTATGGCGAGTTACAGCGTGCCAGTGGTGCGACTGAACGGCTAGTTGATTTACTCAATGTTAAAACCTTGATTCCTGCCAAGGCATCTGCATTATTAGACACTCAAGCGGCAGCAGATAACCCTATAGATAATCCTATAGATAATCCTATAGATACCCCGTTACTAGCTCTTGAATACGTTAATTTTTATTACCCTTCGCGGCCCGATAAACCGGCTTTATTGAATATCAATTTGCGTATTGAAGCAGGTCAGAGTTTAGCCTTAGTGGGGCCTTCAGGGGCAGGTAAATCGACGTTGTTTGAATTGTTGCAGCGCTTTTACGATCCTGCAAAAGGTTGTATTACGCTAGCGGGCACGGATATTCGCACTCTAGATACAGCCACTTTACGTCAGCAAATAGCTGTTGTGCCGCAAGAGCCTGCATTATTTACCGAAGATGTTTGGTATAACATTCGTTACGGTAAACCTGACGCTAGCGATGAGGAAGTGATTGCTGCGGCCAAAGCCGCTTATGCTCACGAATTTATTGTGCAATTACAAGATGGCTACAATAGTCATTTGGGTGAGCAAGGTACGCGTTTGTCGGGCGGTCAAAAGCAACGCTTGGCTATTGCGCGAGCGATCTTAAAAGACCCTAAAATTTTGTTGCTAGATGAGGCTACGAGTGCACTCGATGCCGAGAGTGAGCACCGAGTACAGCAAGCGCTTGATCGATTAATGAAAAACAGGACCACAATTATTATCGCCCATCGGCTAGCGACGATACTACATGCCGATTCGATAGCGGTTTTGGATCAGGGCGAGTTAGTGGCTCAAGGAACGCATGAGGCGTTATTAGAGCACTCTGCGCTGTATAAGCGTTTGGCTGACTTGCAATTTAAAAATATGCCGTGATACATTGCAACTACAATGACACTCAGCTGACACATTCTCTATTGTTGAATAGTCAGCTGCTTGGCACGTGATTTATAAGTTATGGCTTAAGTAGCCCTTTTTTTAGGCTTTTTTGAACAGGTCGATCGGATAACCAAATACCAAAAAAAGCCTGTTTGAATGCTAGCCCTTTGAGTGTGGTTTTGAGCGTACCATTTTTGACAACATGCAGGCCTGTGCCTGGCTCATAAATAAAATCAAAAATGTCATTTTTATTGATATCTTCTTTAAAGGTATCAATAAGGGCGTCTATGGTTTTTTGTATGGGAGCGGTATTGCCTTGTGTTGATTTTTCAAAGCCCTCACGCGTTGCTTTTTTCATTTTATCCGAGCTTAATAATCCCGATATAATATGCAGTTTTAGTGCCATGGGGCTATCTGTTTGAATGATGGCTTGGTTGTTATTTGAAGGCGTGGATAAATATAACCCTGCCGCATAAATATCGAGGAAAAGTTTAGTTCTGATGCCCGCCCCATTTAAAGTCAGTATTTTTTGTTGGTGGGTAAGCTGGTCGGGGAGTTCGATACCTGCAATATCTTTTGCTTGAGCGGCGACGCTAACAAATGCAATGACAATTAAAGTCAATAAATTTTTCATCGGATGTCTCTTGTTATTAGTATTGATTGGTTATTGGTTATTGGTTATTGGTTATTGGTTGTTGGTGGCTGGTTATTAATTGTTGATAATGAATGACGCTAAATATAGGGACGAGGAAAAAATACATGATCCAATAATACGTGTTTTCTACTTCCTCTGCTGTGTTGCTCAAAGCGTTACATGCCCAGGCATGCGCCCCTTGTCGAGAAAACAGAAACCTACGCCTCATTGGACAAACTATTATTGCCTCGCCCCATAGTGCGTTTTTGGCTGGGCTTAGTGTTTATGTCTTTGAGGCTCTAGCGGCCGAATATTGTTCGTAGTCGGGAATTTCGCGGGTATGTTCTTGTGTGAATAACGGGCTAGAAATCATAAGGTCGGCAGTGCTGCTATTGCAGGCGACAGGAATATTCCACACAGAGGCTAAGCGCAGCAGAGCTTTAACATCGGGGTCGTGGGGCATGGGTTCAAATGGGTCCCAAAAAAAGATTAAGCAGTGAATGTTGCCTTCAGCAATTTGGCTACCAATTTGCTGATCGCCCCCTAGCGGCCCACTCAAAAATTGCCTGACAGGTAAAGCGATGACTTGCTCAATACGCTGCCCAGTGGTACCTGTCGCGCATAATGAGTGTAAGCTTAAGAGCTGTTTATGTTTGGTGACCCATTCTATTAGTGCCTTTTTTCGATTATCGTGTGCGACTAATGCAATGGTTTTTTGCTGAGGTAATGTGGCAAGGGTAAAATCCATTGTGTAATTCTCTTCAACATGGCGTGGTTTTTAAGTGGCTAGCATAGCCGATAATCATAGGGTATAACGAATGATCGAAGAAAAACACCTACTGGCGTTGGCCAATCAAAAAATGCCTTTTGGTAAGCATGCGGGCAAGGTTCTGATGGATGTACCCGAAGAGTATTTATTGTGGTTGGCTGATAAGGGCTTGCCCGAAGGGCCATTGGGGCAGTTATTGGCTTTACTGCTAAATATCAAAACCCATGGGCAAGAGCGTGTGCTTGAGCCGTTAAGAGGCATGAAAGGGCCTACGCCTTAGCTATTTGGGAGCGCGAGTGCTAGTAGGCGTTGCCGGCTTTAGAGATGAGCCGCATGGGGGTAGCAATCAGAATCTGAATGTCGAGCATAGGTGACCAATTGGCAATATACGCTAAGTCATATTCAACGCGTTTTGCCATGTCTTTAATATCTTCGGTTTCGCCTCGGCAGCCGTTAATTTGTGCAAGCCCGGTAATGCCGGGTTTAATGCGATGCCGAGCGAGATAGGCGTTAACCTTATCGGAGTAATATTGGTTGTGAGACTCGGCATGCGGTCGCGGCCCAACGAGAGACATACTGCCGTTGAGTACATTAAAAAGTTGCGGCAGCTCATCGATACTGCTGCGGCGCAAAAAGCGGCCTACAGAGGTGATGCGGCTATCGCTGCGCTTGGCTTGCTCGACAATGTCTTTGGCTTGATGTTGATACATACTGCGAAACTTAAAGACGTAAAACTTTTTACCGTCCCAGCCATCGCGTACCTGCTTAAAAATAATTGGCCCCTTAGAGTTCAGCTTAACGGCCAGTGCCGCGCTAATTAATAGCGGTGACAAAGCAATAATCGCACACAAGGCAATGGTTTTATCCATAAGGTCTTTCATAAAAGCAGGGCCACCAGCGCGCAGTGGTGTTTCATTGAGGTTAATCAGCGGTACGCCACCGGCTTCGCGAACGCTATGATTGAGCAAATGCAGCGAAAAAATATCGGGTGCCCAGATGAGGTCGATATTGTATTCAAATAGCGTATTTTGAATGTCTTGAATGCGGCTGCTATCGGCCAGCGGTAGCGCCATGTAGACCCGCTTTACGGCGTACTGATCAATCAGTGTAGGTATGTCGCTTTCTGTGCCGAGTAGCGGTATATCGCTATCGCCCCAATGCTCTTGCGTCTCTTTGTGGGCGCCAACAACGCCAATAATTTTGTCATTAAGCCAGGTGTTATTACTGATGGATTTGGCGAGGTGTTGTGCCATGCTGCCGGTACCAATAATAATAGCGGGCATGCGTGCGCGATACTGTGTGCGATATACCGCGTGTATTGTATGGGTTAAGTAAAGCACCGCCACCTGCAGTACATAAGCAATAAAGACCCAATAAACAATCACTTGGCGCGAGTAAGCTTCTGAGGTTTTTGTCAAAAAAGCGAGCCAGGCAAGAATAATAATCACTGTGCCCCAAGCGCGTGCTAAATGTTGCATGCCACCAAAAAGGCTTTCAAATCGCCTAAATACGCCAAACCAGTTATAGATAATCGTCATGATCAATAAAGAAAATCCCAGCATGACGCGGTAATGGTCACCCATAATGCCGTCTCGCCACAGTGCTAAGGCGATGAGCGTGACGCCAACTACCAAAAGATTGAGGCTGTGTTGAATCCATTGGGCGAGGGTATCGTGGTTTTGTAATAGGCGTTTAGAGCGAGTAAGGCTGGGCTTTTGTGGGGTTGAATACATGACTTGTCGTTGCCTATATTGTGTTGAGCCAGTATAGCAGTTGCTGTAGGAATGCGCCTTTATCGCTGCGCGCTGCATTCTATTATTGTCTTGCCCCTTATCAGGAGTCCATTGATTAACCCTCAAGTTATTCACTTATCTGCGAGCTATTTAATCAAGCCTCGAGCTATTCATTATCGAGCTATTCATTATCGAGCTATTCATTAAGGCATACATCGAATAATCAAAATCTATGCATTAACCTCGATCGATTAGCCAAAAAAAAGCGCCATAGTGGGCGCCGCTTGGGTTGTAGTGCTTGAGCAGTGTTTGCTTGTAGTACTTAATTCGTACTTGGTTAGTGCTTGTGATCAGTACTTGCCTATTCAAGAAAAAGTGTGTCGCTGTTGAGAAGCGCTCTCTATCAAATATTAGCGATCAAGTATTAGATAGAGGGCTTGCTTTTCATACCTAAGATCAAAAGGCCCAGCCCGCAAATACTGAGATACAGTGGCTCATTAAAGCTACTGCTGCCAATAATAGGTAGCACGGTATCAGCAGTCGAGGTTTGTGCAAATACCGCAACAACGAATAGGGCTTTGCTTAAAAATTTAATATTACCTTTCATAAAACTCTCCTTGGTCAGCCTAGAATAGGCTGGAGCGTGTAGTAGTTTTAACCAACTCGCTTTGTGGCCAGTTCGTTATTGATACTATCGTATAAGCAGGGAGTGTGCCATGTTTTTTTTGTTACCAAAAGTTACGACGTTAATTTTTTAAGGCGTTGATTTATATTGTTTTATTGTTTAGTTGCAAAATGACTTTTAGGGGTGTTACCGGCTATTTATACTCACGGTTACACTTATGTATATTTTGTCGACACTCGTGATCTTTATATCTTAATTTAATCATCAATTAGTATTGATGTTGTATTTTTTCATTAGGTCGTAGAGTGTTGGGCGGGTTACACCGAGCAGTTTTGCTGTGGCAGAAATATTGCTCTCGGTCATACCCAAAGCGCGAACAATGGCTGTTTTTTCGGCTTGATAGCGTACCTGTCGCAGGTTTAGGAAGGTATTTTCGCTATTATGCATACCTAAGTCATCTGTTGTAATGAGTTTGCCGTCGCACATAACCAGCGCCCGCTTAATACGGTTTTCCATTTCACGAATATTCCCCGGCCATGGATAACTGTCAATTGTGTCGACAGCATCGGGTGAGAAGCCTGTAATATGGGTGCCATTTTGTAGGTTATACATGTTTAAAAAATGGCGAGCGAGTAATAGTTTGTCGCCGTGACGCTCGCGCAAAGGAGGAATATGAATTTCCATTTCGCAGATGCGGTAATACAGGTCTTCGCGAAAGCTGCCATCTTTAGTCATTTCTAAGAGATTTTTGTTGGTTGCACACACCACGCGAACATCAATGGGTATTTCTTCGCGCCCGCCGACGCGCTCAATGACACGCTCTTGTAAAAAGCGTAACAGCTTGGCCTGTAAAACCAGCGGCATATCGCCTATTTCATCCAAAAACAACGTGCCCTCGTGGGCCATCTCGACTTTACCTTGTGTGCGTTTGGCGGCACCGGTAAAAGCGCCTTTTTCGTAGCCAAAAAGCTCGGCTTCCATTAGGTTTTCGGGGACAGCAGCACAATTAATGGCTACTAGGCGCTTTTTGTTGCGTGGGCTGAGCTTGTGCAGGGCTTTAGTTAGCACCTCTTTACCCGTGCCGCTTTCACCCGTTAGGGTGCATGTTACGTTAGAGGGGGCGAGCTTTTCTATCATGCGGCAGACTTTGAGCATGGCTGGGTCGCCCGCGATCACGTCTTGGAGGGGTGCTTGGCGAACATCTTCTTCTCTGCGATGACGCTCTTCGAGCTGGTAAATATGAAAAGCGCGCTGCAAAATCAAATCGAGTGTTTCGGCGTTTACTGGCTTTTGATAAAAGTCATACGCGCCCATAGCGACGGCTCGCACGGCGTTTTCATAATCGGCATTGCCAGTCATGACAATAATTTTGGCATCGGGGTGTAGGTTGCTAATTTCGCGAATGCAGTGAAAGCCTTCCTCAACGCCCTCTTCATCAGGCGGTAGGCCCAAGTCTTGAAGAATAACCGAGGGTTCATTAAGCCGCACGGCTGTAATGGCCTCTTCGCGGTTACCCGCCACGCTAACGTCGTATTGGTCAAAGTGCCAACGCAATTGGCTTTGTAGGCCTTTATCATCTTCAATAATTAAGAGTTTAGGTTTGTCGTTTGTCATTGGTGGCCTTATTTGAGCGGGCGTTTTGAGTGATTAAATAAATAATGAATAATTAGATAGCGGCGAGTAGTGGCAGTGTGATGGTGAAGGTTGTGCCTTCGTTGATCTTGCTGTCTACAGTAATGCTACCGCCTAAATGTTCAAGGTAGTCTTTGGCTTGATAAACGCCGATACCCATGCCTTTACCGGTTTTGGTGGTTTCAAAGGGTTTAAAAAGTGAGTGTTTAATAAAGTGTTCATCCATGCCTTTGCCGTTATCGTCAATGATGATAATGACGTTTTTTTCGGTGCGTTTGATGTGGATATCGACACAGCCGCAACTTTGAGTAGCCTCCTGAGCATTTTGAATAAGATGCACAAATACCATACACAGTGTGTCGGGGGCGGCGAGTAGCTTGAGGTGGCTGGCTTCTAGGCGCAGACTCGGCGTAGGTTGTACACGGCTGCAGCGGCTTAATGCTTCGATGAGTACGGGTTTTAGGTCAATGCGGCGCGCAGCTTCGGGCTCGCTGCGTTGCAGTTTTTGTAACAAAATATTCAGTCGGTCAACCGAGCCGCCAATCGTGCTAAAAGCGTCTTCAATAAAGGCGGGGTTGTCTTTGTGCTTGGCGGCATTTTCGACGAGTAGAGATTGCTGTGCAATAAGGTTTTTAAGGTCATGCATAATAAAAGCAGAGAGCTTATTAAAAGTTTCAAATTGCTTAGCTTCGCTGAGTGCTTCAGATTTGCGGTGCCCCTCAATATAGCTGGCTATCTGACGGCCAGTAATTTTAAGTAGGTCTAAGTCCTCCCAGTTTAAGCTGGTGTACAGCTTAGGCTCGCTCAAAACAATAAAGCCTGTGAGTTTTGTCTCATAAATTAATGGCATCACTAGCCACACATTATCGATAAGGCGAATCCAGTCAGGAAGTGTTTCGTTAAAGCGGTCAAGTTGCGTTTGAGTGGGCGCCAAGCGCGGGAAGAAGACCCATTCAAATTCACGTAATACGCGTGAAAAAGACGAATTTTGAGGCTCTGTTTGTTTGTGTGAGATACTAATGTTGGTGCCAAAGGCGAGGTGAAATTGATCGCCTTTAGGCAGGTACAAGGCGCCGCCTGAGCTTTTGAATATCGCCATCACCGCGTTAATGGCAATGCTTAAGGCTTCTGGGCCATTGGCGGGTTTCGACAATCCATCGATAAGCTTGAGCCACTCGCTGCGATAATCGTATTTGTGGCTAAATAAATGTTTATTAATCAGTACGTTAAGTAGGTTGCGAAACCCCGTAGAGGTGAGCAGCATCACCACTGCAATAATAGAGATGGCTACCACAAGTAGATACATTGCCTCGCCAATGCCACCGCCAAAGCGGCGAATATACAGGCTAGCCAAAGCAAAGACTGTAATGATTGCTGCACTTAAGCTCAGTAAGCATAGATATAAAATAACGGGGCGCGATAGCGACAAGCTAGCGTGGTGCTCGGTGTTTTCTTTGGGGAGTGTGAGTGCGCCAAAGAGCAGTGCAAGGCTCGAGATGAATGTAATGGTGGCGCGAGTGCTACTAAGGGCGGGCGCGTCACTAAAGCCGCTCAATTGAATAATGCTGTGATAGCAGGTGTAGCACAAGGTTACCCCAAGGGCGAGGCAAATAAGCTTGAGTAACCGCGCATTGCTCGCGCTGCAATAAAGTCGGTGTATGAAAAGCAGGCCAATCAAGTTAATGATGGTGCTTGGCATAGCAAAAATAATATTTAAAGGGATTTCGCTGGTGCGACTAAAGAGTAGTTGAGCGCAAAAGATAGCGATGCCAAAAGGAATAAACCCTTTGCTAATGCTGATAGGCAGCGCTTTTTGGCAATGCTGTTGCATGGCTTGGATGAGTGCCCACAGCCAGCAAAACTGCTGCGCAGTATCTAGCAGGTGCGTGTAATTAAGCCACTCGGCACTAGGGCTCGCTAAGGTGTAGCTAGAGGCGAGCAGCCAAATAGATTGTGCGGCTGCAGCAAACGCAAATGCCGGACGTAGTGCTTGCGTACGTAATTGAGAGGCAAAAGCAAAAATCAAAATAATCGAGAAAACACTCGCGCCTAAGTAGGCAATAAAAGTGGCGCTGTTGTAAGTCATTGTCAATAAATGGGCCTCATAGCGGCGAGTGTCAGTATTGTTGTAGTCATTATGGCGCTTGTGATCGTTAGCGTGATTACTTTGGTGGTGGTTGTTATCACGGCTGCGACTGTTCTTAATGTATAGCATTAAAGTGAAGGCTATTTAAGGTGTTAGGTTAGCAGGTGTTGGCTGTAAAAACGGTGTGCTGGTTTGGCTGCGGTTGATTTTTCGGTTTCGGGTGTTTTTGTTTTGCTGGTTGCGTAAATCCTGGCTTTTTAGTTTTTGTGTGCTTGCCGTGTTCTTGCGACAATCTATTGGTGGTGACTTTTGCAGGCCTCGCCTGCTTGCCGGCGTTTTTTTGTGTTAGGTGAATAACACTAAAGCACTAAAGGTGCATCGCTAACGAGCGATATTAGCCTTGAGTGCGCAATTTAAAGGGTATTATTGGGTGCATTACACCGCACCAATATGGTGCGGTGTGTCAGTAAAAGGCTTTGATGTTGTTGGTGCTGTATTATTACAGCATTAAATGCACGTAAGATTCGCAAGCATACAATAAATATACCAAGTTATTTGGTTTTATTTTTAAGGGATGTTTTTTTGATTAGTTTTTATTTTTTTTGTGATGCCGTACTTATTTTTAGTGTGTCACATGCGTGGTGATGCTGTTTATATGAATATGTAAAAGCTTGGATCGAGGTTTGAGGCACGTTTTTTTGCTGTCGCCGCTACGAACGTTTAATAATTCGACAGGCTGACTAATGGGCTAATGGGCTAATGGGCTGATGAAGGTAATGCTAAAGAAGGGTTTGAGCTGGCCGCTGGAGACTTAGTCGATTTTTTAGGGTTAATCGTTTCGTAAACGGTTATTTCGTCGCGGGCTTTTTGGCAGAGCGTTAAGCCAAAGTGTTGTATTTCGCATTGCTCGGCAATGGCTTTGGCGCCATCAATGTTTTTAAGTTCTAGCTCTGTGATAACCCAGTTTTGATAGGCGCCCGATAAGTTTTTATAAGTGCCTTTGAGGTCGGTCGACAGGTAAGGTTGGGCGAGATAGTCTTCGAGTGTAGCGGTGGCTTCGGCCCACAGTTTTTGCTCCCAAAACACTTTTGCCCATTGATTGTAAAACCAATTGAGGCTTTTAACGAAGTGAGGGTGCTCGCTGCTATAAGGCTCAAGTGCACTAATGACATATAAACCGCTGCTGAAGTCTTGCTCGGTAATAAAGTGCCTAAGCATTGTGTTTAAGGCCGTTAGGCTTTTGTTTTGTGCGCGCACTAAACGTTCGTTATCAAAGGCGAGGTTCATGCTTTGTCGAATATACCCGAGTGTGGGCTCGAGTTGTTGCGTTTGAGCGTAGGCATCAATCGCTAAAAGGTTAAGCCAAAAGAAGCTATTTTGCAGTGGTTCGTTGTGGTTAAAGCGCTCGGTATCTATTGCGAGATTTTCCATGATCTGATTAAAAAAGCGGACGAGTGATGGCCATTGTTGTTGCTCGGCCATGGTGCTGGCTTCGGTGGTGTAATAGTGCATGCGGTTTACCTGCGCGGCCTCATAGCTGGGGTCGATAAAGGCGCTAATCTCGGCTAGGCGACCGCGGTCAACATCATTCATACGCTCGGGGTGGGTATGCTGATGTAGCATATTACGTGTGCCAAGTTGCCAAAAAGGGATGAGCTCGCGCTCGAGGTAATCGTTATAGCTTGAAGGGGCTAAGCCGCGCGGATTAAACCAGCTATCGGCTGCGCGCTGGTAAAACTCGGCATCGTGGTGCTGGTCGTAACCAAGTGGGCTGGTGGTTTCGACTTCGGCGGTTTTACCATTTTCAAAATTTAATTGGATGAAGGCATGAGAGGGTAGCATCACACCAAAGCCCTCTAGCCCTAAATGACGAGAAAGTACCGCATAGAGCAAGCTAGAGCTAATACAGTTAAAAAGGTTGTTTTGGAATATGCCGGTGAGCTGTGACTGATCGAGATTGTAATTATTGGGTGGCTTGCTTTGGCTGTCGTCATCGTCTTTGGGTTTAGGGCTCCTAAAAAAACCATGGTGCATGGTACGGTTTAAAATTTCTCCTTGTTGCCAGGGGTCAAGTACACCATCGGTGCGCTCCTTAATCGTTTTTACGTAGTGATCAATATGCTGTTTGATACGGTTGTAGTCACCGAGAGAGTAGCGACCAGAAGCCATAATATACAGCGCTAGTAAGGCATCGGGATCACCGGCTTCTGCGGCGTGGCGCTCGCCAATGGTTTGCCGTTCAAAAAACGATAGCGGGCTCCAAATAGGGTAAGCATTTTGGCCAAACTCAGCACGATTGTTTTGATCGCTGGTGCTTAATACCGGTGCTGCAGAGGTGCCCGTCGCCCATAACGCCAGCGATAAAGTCAGCGCTAGAGCGTATAGTTTTTGCGTTAATGGGTTGATCAGTCGTGGGTTGATCATGTGGGGCGCTCTGTTGGTTGATCTGTTGGTTGAGTTGTGGGCGACGCAAAGACATAAGGCGGTATGAGGCCTTTTTGCGGCGGCGCCCTGACTCGGTAGATGGTATTTGAGCAAATAGGACATTAATTTGACCAATAAGTTTGACCTACTTTCAGGCCAATCTAGCGATCTCCTAGGGTAAACCTAGTTCTTATATCTGTTATTTCGGCGCTGTACCCGCTACAATGCGGCCGTTTTCACCTTTTGTCACAAATTTCTACCTTTGGAGCCTCTATGTCGTCGGTAAATAAAGTTGTTCTGGCTTATTCGGGTGGTCTTGATACCTCCGTTATTGTCCGTTGGTTACAAGAAACCTATAGCTGTGAAGTTGTTACTTTCACCGCTGATATTGGCCAGGGCGAAGAAGTAGAGCCCGCCCGCGCGAAAGCAGAGGCTCTAGGTGTTAAAGAAATTTATATTGATGACTTGCGTGAAGAGTTTGCACGTGATTACGTTTACCCCATGTTTCGCGCGAATGCGATCTATGAGGGTGAATATTTATTAGGCACCTCAATTGCCCGCCCGCTTATTGTTAAGCGCCTAATTGAAATTGCCAATGAAACCGGCGCAGATGCGATCTCGCACGGCGCAACGGGCAAGGGTAATGATCAGGTGCGTTTTGAGTTAGGTGCTTATGCGCTAAAGCCCGGTGTACAGGTGATTGCACCTTGGCGCGAGTGGGATTTAAGTAGCCGCGAAAGTTTAATGGCTTACTGCGAAAAGCATGACATCCCCGTTGACTTTAATAAAAAGAAAAAATCCCCGTATTCGATGGATGCGAACTTACTGCACATTTCGTATGAAGGCGATATTCTAGAAGACCCTTGGGCAGAAGCCGAAGATGGCATGTGGCGTTGGAGTGTGTCGCCTGAGCAAGCGCCCGATAAGCCCGAATACTTAGAAGTGTCTTTTAAAGCTGGCGACATAGTGGCTATTAATGGCGAAGCCATGAGCCCAGCGACAGTTATGGAAACGTTAAATACCCTAGGTGGTCAGCACGGTATTGGCCGTTTAGATATTGTCGAAAACCGCTATGTGGGCATGAAGTCACGCGGCTGTTACGAAACACCCGCCGGTACCATTATGCTTAAAGCGCATCGCGCTATTGAGTCCATTACCCTAGATCGTGAAGTCGCTCATCTTAAAGACTCTTTAATGCCTAAGTACGCCGAGTTGGTTTATAACGGCTACTGGTGGAGCCCAGAGCGCATCATGTTACAAAAAGCGATTGACGAGTCGCAAACGTATGTTAATGGCGATGTGCGTTTGAAACTGTATAAAGGCAGTGTGAGTGCGGTAGGCCGCCGCTCCGAAAACAGCTTGTTTGATGAAAAAATTGCCACCTTTGAAGACGATGGCGGTGCTTACAACCAAAAAGATGCTGAAGGCTTTATTAAGCTTAACTCTTTGCGTATGCGCATTGCTGCACAAAAAGGCCGCAAATTATTTTAATACCCATTATATCAATATTAGGAGATACCATGAAAAAGTTACTCAGTGCGTTCATTGCCAGTTCTTTGTTGGTAGTTGGCAGCCAAGCGGTTGTTGCACAAACCTATGAAAAGAAACACGTTAAAAAAGTACGCCCCACCTATACTTATGCGGGTGTTAAGTACATCGCTCAAAGTCTTGACGATTATGAAGGCAATGGCAGTAACAAAGAGTGTACCCAAGACGGCCTCAATATTAATGGCTCATATGATTTTGGTAACCAATTTTTTGCTCGTGGTAGTTTTACTGATGTATCGGGCGATGAAGAATGTGGCTCTTCATCGCTAAATGTCGGCGGTGGCTATAAAGTGGCCTGGGGAGCAACCTCGCATGTCTATGGTTTATTGAGCTTTCAAAGTGTATCGCCCGATAACGGCGCTAGTGACTCAGGTTTGGTACTCGGTGGCGGCATTCGCGGTTATGTGGTGCAAGGCATCGAAGCGTATTTTGAAGTTGAGCATGCAACAGTATTTGACGGCGAGACCAGTGCCAACTTTGGCGGTGCTTATTGGTTTAACAAAGACTTTTCAGTTACCGGTGATATAGGCCTTGGGGCCGAGCAGCGCTCACTCGCTATTGGCGGGCGCATGAGTTTTTAAGCGCTACTATTGCAAGGTCTTTTGATATTCATCAAGAGAGTAAGCGATAAGCTCGGTACTCTGTGTCTATTTTGAGTGATAGGTGCTTTGTGGCGTGCGATACGCACGCCCAATGGATACCACCGTGTAAGACGGTTGCTCAATTGGGCGTATAAAGATAAAAAGTACCCTTTAGCCGGTGCTATTCAATGGCTTGCACTAGCCCAAGTAACTCAGGTTGAGCAAAACCCCTGATGACTACTTGGGCTTTTAGCCGTTCTATAGTGTTAGTTATTGGTGCAAAAGCCTGCAAATATTAAAAATTACACTATCTTAAGTGAAGGTTTTGCAGGCTTTATGGTCGTTCTATTTTTTTGTTCTATTTTGCTTTTAATTTAAAACTTGGGAAAAACATATGAGTAGTCACTCGGCGCAAACATCCGAAGCGCCTACTTACAACTACGATGTAGTTCGGTCATTTGCATTAGCGACCATTCTATGGGGTATTGTAGGTATGGGTATGGGTGTTCTAATTGCTGCACAGTTAGTGTGGCCAGAACTAAACGACTTTTTTCAGCCCTACAGCCATTTTGGCCGTTTGCGTCCTTTGCATACTAACATTGTTATTTTTGCATTTGGTGGCTGTGCGCTGTTTGCGGCGTCTTACTTTATTGTTCAGCGCACGTGCCAAGCGGCACTGTTTGGCGGGCCTTTAATTTCCTTTACCTTTTGGGGTTGGCAGTTGGTTATTGTGGCCGCCGCCATTACTTTGCCACAAGGTTACACCTCAACCAAAGAATACGCCGAGCTTGAGTGGCCTATCGATATTTTGATTACGTTGGTGTGGGTGGCTTATGGTATTGTATTTTTTGGTACAATTGTTAAGCGTAAATCACCGCATATTTACGTTGCTAACTGGTTTTTTGGTGCTTTTATTATCACGGTTGCCTTGTTGCACGTCGTTAATAGCATAGTGGTACCGGTTTCGTTTATGAAGTCATACTCTGTTTACAGTGGCGCAATGGATGCCATGATTCAGTGGTGGTACGGCCATAATGCCGTTGGCTTCTTTTTGACTGCAGGCTTTTTGGGCATGATGTATTACTTTGTGCCTAAGCGCGCCGGTCGTCCTGTGTACTCTTATCAGCTATCCATTGTGCATTTTTGGGCGTTGATTTCGTTGTATGTATGGGCCGGCTCACACCACTTACATTATTCAGCCTTACCCGACTGGACCCAAAGCTTGGGTATGGTGATGTCTTTAATTCTATTAGCTCCTTCGTGGGGCGGCATGATTAACGGCATGATGACGCTCTCAGGGGCGTGGCATAAACTAAAAACCGACCCTGTATTGCGCTTTTTAGTAGTGTCTTTGTCATTTTATGGCATGAGTACTTTTGAAGGCCCAATGATGGCCATTAAAACAGTTAATGCGCTATCGCATAATACCGACTGGACCATTGGACATGTGCATTCGGGTGCGTTGGGTTGGGTGGCGATGATTTCGATTGGTGCTATTTACCATTTATTACCTATTTTGGCAGGCCGTAAAGAGATGCACAGCGTAAAGCTTATTAATGTACATTTTTGGTTGGCGACTGTCGGTACTGTGTTGTATGTGGCGGCTATGTGGGTTAACGGTATTGGCCAGGGTCAAATGTGGCGTCAATTTAATGCTGATGGCACTTTAACGTATAGCTTTATTCAAGCGGTAGAGTTTAGTCGCCCGGGTTACTTCGTACGCTTTTTAGGCGGCGCGCTATTCTTAAGCGGGATGTTTATTATGGCTTACAACGCCATTCGCACAATGAAGTTTGAAGTGCAGCCCGAAAAATCTAAAGCTACGCCTCAAGCGGCATAAGGAGTGCGAGTATGAAAAATCATGATATCGTCGAAAAAAATATTGGCCTAATGAGTGTATTGGTGGTTGTCGCCATTAGCTTTGGTGCCTTGGTAGAAATCGTACCACAATTCTTTTTGCCTGAGACTACCGAGCCTATTGCAGGCCTGATGCCTTTACCGGCTTTAGAATTAGAAGGCCGCGACATTTATATTCGCGAGGGTTGCCATGTCTGTCATACCCAAATGATTCGCCCCTTACGTGCAGAGGTTGAGCGCTACGGTCATTATTCGGTAGCAGGCGAAAGCGTTTACGAGCATCCTTTTTTATGGGGCTCTAAGCGTACTGGCCCCGACTTGGCGCGTGTGGGCAAACGTTATAGTGATGAGTGGCATAAAGCGCACCTCTACGACCCTCGCAGTGTTGTACCTTTATCAAATATGCCTGCATTCCCTTGGTTATTTGAAAATAAATTATCAGGCGAATATACGGCTAAAAAAATGAAAGCTTTGCGCTCTGTGGGTGTGCCTTACACCGACGAAGATATCGCAGGCGCTAAGCATGCGGTAGAGGGTAAGACTGAAATTGATGCGCTGGTCGTTTATTTACAGCAGTTGGGCACTTTGCTCACACATAAGCGATAATCGGTATGGATATTAATACTTTACGCAGTGCCGCTACCGTCTTGGTAGCTATTGCATTTTTTGCGGTGTGCTGGTGGGCTTTTTCGCCTTCGCGCCGTAAACAGTTTGAAGAGGCGGCTCAGCTACCATTTGCGGATGAGCCAAATGAAGAGTCTATTGCAACAGACTCTGCCGACGAAACAAAGAATTAGGGCTAACGACAATGAGTACATTTTGGAGTTTGTGGGTTATCGTTTTAACCCTCACCTGTATTGGTTTATGCACGTGGATACTTTTTGCTAACCGCAAAGTAGCCAAGAGCGATGATGACAATCCAGAAAACCAAACCACCGGCCATGTTTATGATGGCATTGAAGAATACGATAACCCGCTACCTAAGTGGTGGTTTCAGTTATTTGTAGGTACGATTATTTTTACGGCAATTTACCTAGTGCTTTACCCCGGTTTGGGGACCTTTAAAGGCGTTTTAGGTTGGACATCGGTTAACCAACTGGAGTCTCGCCAAGAGAAGGCGCAAGAGCAATATAAAGACAGTTACGAAAAATACAGCACGATGAGTGTTGAAGAGCTTAGCCAAAATCCAGAAGCCATGAAAATGGGCGTACGCTTATTTGCTAATAACTGTGCGGTCTGTCATGGCGCAGATGGCGGTGGCAATTACGGTTTTCCTAATTTAACCGATAACGATTGGTTGCATGGCGGTACAGTGGCCAAAATTAAAGAAACCTTAGTTAAAGGTCGTAATGCTAATATGCCGGCTTGGGGCCCAACAATTGGTGAAGAGGGTGTAGCGGCGGTTACCGAGTATGTGTTGAGCTTGTCAGATTTAGAGCACGATGCGACGCAACTGGCTAAAGGTAAAGAGGTGTTTGGTGCGGTGTGTAGTGCGTGTCACGGCGCTGATGCTAAAGGTCAGATTGTGATGGGCGCGCCTAATTTGACCGATGACATTTGGCTATACGATAGTGAGCGTGAAACTATTGCTAATACGGTACGCAACGGCCGTGTTAATCGCATGCCAGCACAAGAAAATTTACTGCGCGAAGATAAAATTCATTTGCTAACGGCTTATGTATACAGCTTGTCGCACTAAAAAGTAAACTGTTGCTAAAAAAAGCGCGCTTTGCGCGCTTTTTTTACGCCTTTTTTAAGATGTACTGCTCCTCCTTGCACCCTTAAATCGGTGCTCTTCGCATTTAGGTGTTATTTATGAGCGAACCCCAATCCTCTGATCAAACCAGCAGCAATGGTGAAGAACCCATTCGCTATGTCAATTTATACGAGTCAGACAGTAAGGTGTATACCCGAAAAGTAAAAGGGTATTTTCAGCGCCTTAGGCGGTATACAGGTATTCCATTGCTACTAGGCTTTTTGTTATTACCTTGGTTGGTTATTGATGATAGGCCTGCTGTGTTGTTTGACCTAACTGAACATAAATTCCATATTTTAGTGGTCACTTTTTGGCCGCAAGATTTCATGTTGTTAGCCTGGACATTAATTATTGCCGCCTTTTTACTGTTTGCCGTTACCGTTACGGTAGGGCGTGTGTGGTGTGGTTTTACCTGCCCGCAAACAGTGTGGACTCTAATGTATATTTGGGTCGAAGATATTTGCGAGGGTGACAGAAATAAACGGATAAAACTCGATAAGCAACCCTGGAACCTAGAAAAGGTTATGCGCAAAGGCAGTAAGCACGCTTTGTGGTTGCTCATTGCCTTTATTACTGGCGCCACGTTTATTGGTTATTTTATGCCTATTCGCGATTTGCTTGGGGGCTTTTTCCCATCCATTAGCGCAAGTGGTATTGAGTGGCATACGCCCGCGGTGGCGATTTTTTGGACCTTCTTATTTACGGCTTTTACTTATTTAAATGCCGGTTGGCTACGTGAGCAAGTGTGTAAATACATGTGCCCATATGCGCGTTTTCAGGCGGTGATGTACGATAAAGACACGCTGTATGTGCAATATGATGAGGCGCGTGGTGAGACGCGAGGGCCGCGTAAAGCCAGTGATGATTACAAAGCGAAAGGCTTAGGCGACTGCGTGGATTGCTCGTGGTGTGTGCAAGTATGCCCGGTTGATATTGATATTCGCGATGGCGCACAATATGAGTGTATTAACTGTGGTTTATGTGTTGATGCGTGTGACGCTATTATGGAAAAGATGGAGTACCCCAAAGGCTTGATTCGCTTCACCTCTGAAGACCAGCTCGAAAACGGCCACACTCAATTTATTCGTCCAAGGCTCGTGGGTTATTTTTCTATTGTGGTTGTGATGATGGGTTTACTCGCTTACACCATTTATGATCGCAGCCCATTGGGCGTTGATGTGTTGCGTGACCGCAGTGCGCGTATGTATCGTGTACAAGGTAAAGAGATACAAAATGTGTACACCATAAAAATTAATAATATGGATAGGCAAACACATATTTATCGTATAGAGCTACACGGTGATTTGCCTTTTGAGCTTAAAAATTATAAGCCGGTGCCTATTAGCGAAGGCGAAGTGTTTACCTTGCCAATTCGGGTTGCGGTGCCCAAAAAAGCAATCACCTCGGAGTCTCATGCACTCACTATTCATATTATTGCACAAGATAATGCCGAAATAATTGCTAAAGAAGAAACTGTTTTTATGGCACCTAAACCGCGTAAATAATCGCGGGTTTTCACTTTTTTGAGTTAAATGAGGTACACCATGCACACCGAAGACATCGCAAAACCTTGGTATCGTGAATTATGGTTTTGGTTATTAGTTTCGCCGATGCTCACACTTATTGTGACTGTGCCTATTATGATTACGACCGCCTTTAAAGGCGCAGATGATCGAGTGTTGGATAATTACTACAAAGAAGGCCGCATGATTAATAACCGCTTCGAAGAGCAAGCCTTAGCGGTAAATTTAAAAATGGGTGGCGTTATAGTGTTTGATTGGCAAACGGGCGAGCTGTGGTTTAACGCGAACCAAGATATTGCAAAAACACACTTGCTTGTTGCCTTTTCGCATCCGGCCAATGCGGCATTAGATTTTAGCTTGCCGTTAAAGCAAGTTGATGCGCGGCGCTTTAGAGCTGATTTAACATCAATGCAAAAAGGTCGTTGGTATTTTGCGCTGCAAGGCACGCTGCAAGAAGCGCTCGCACCACAACCATTAAAAGCGACACCTACGCCAGCGGGTATCCACAAGGCCTATGAGCAAAAAGCCTCGTTAACGATATGGCGTATCACGGGCGAAGTGAATTTGGCGGATGCAACCGATGGCGTATCGCGCGTTGTGCTAAAGGCTGTTGCTCATTAATGCAAACGACAGTATCAGCAGTGGCATCGCCAACGGCGGGCAGCATAGCGCCGTGTTTTCATTGCGCGTTACCGAGTGTGGTGGGTTTTACAGCGATTATTGCCGGGCAAGAGCAGCCCTTTTGTTGTGCTGGTTGCCAAGCAATTGCAATGGCGATTGTTGATGGTGGCCTGCAAAATTATTATCGGTACCGCGAGCAACAAGGTGTAAAACCCGAGGCCACTCAAGTACAGCTGGCTGAATTTGAGGCTTACGATTTACAAGAAGTTCAAGAGGACTTTGTGATAGCCGATATACAGCAGCCTGCTTTATTGCAGGCGGCTGTCAATGTTGAAGGTATTACCTGTACTGCGTGCGTATGGCTTATAGAGCAGCACCTCAAAAAGCTTGACGGTGTACAAACGGTAAGCGTTAATTCGAGTAGCCACCAAGGGCTTATTCGCTTTGACCCCAAGCACATAAAATTGAGTAAAGTATTTGCTGAATTTGCTCGCATTGGTTTTAAACTTAACCCCAATATTGCACGCAATAATCAAAATGATTGGCAGCAGCGTCAGCGCAAAGCTATTTTGCGCTTGGGGGTTGCAGGCTTAGGTATGATGCAAGCGGGCATGGTCGCAATTGCGTTGCATGCCGGTACGATTCAGGGCATCGAAGCTAATTTACAAAGTTTGCTGCGTTGGGCGAGTTTAATAATGGCAACACCGGTGTTGCTCTATAGCGGCTACCCTTTTTTTATTGCGGCTTGGCGCGCCTTAAAAATGCGCCACCTCATTATGGATGTCCCTGTGGCATTGGCGTTAATACTGGCCTATGTCGCCAGCGCTATCGCCACGGTGAATCAAACCGGCGATGTATACTTTGACTCGATTGCGATGTTTACCTTTTTTTTGTTGCTGGGGCGTTTTTTAGAGCAGCGCGTACGGTTTAATAATTTTTTGCGCACCGGTAATTTGCAGCAATTAGTGCCTTTAACGGCACTAAAAAAAGAGAGTTGTGAGCAAAGCGAGGTAAATAAACCGCAAAGGGTCCCCGTTAAAAGCTTAAAAACGGGCGATCATATTTGGGTTGACTCGGGTGAAACCTTCCCTTGCGATGGCACAGTCGAGCAAGGTCATAGCAGTGCCGATGAGGCGCTATTGACCGGTGAGGCCGAGCCGCAAAATAAAATGGTCGGTAGTCATGTTGTCGCTGGCAGTCAAAATATTGAATCAGGGCTGTGGGTGAGTGTCGGTGCCATTGGCCAGCAAACCCGCTTAGCTCATATTGAACGCTTAGTTGACCGGGCTGCGGCTGAGCGGCCACAACAGGTGGCCCTCGCCGATTATATTGCGGGTTATTTTGTTGCGGCTGTATTGATAGTCTCGGTGTGCGTAGCTGGCTTTTGGTTTAGCCAAGAGCCAGCTAAAGCTTTATGGATTACGCTGTCGGTATTGGTTGTGACCTGTCCTTGTGCGTTGTCGCTGGCAACACCGGCGGCGCTAACCAGTGCTTTAAGTGCAGCACGCAAAAAAGGGGTGTTAATGACATCGGGTATTGCGATGGAGCAATTGGGCCATATTACCGATGTTATTTTTGATAAAACCGGTACGCTAACGTGCGGGCAATTACACATCGTCGAGGTTAAGCCGCTAGATTGTACAGGCTTAGCTGGCGCATTAGCGCAAGCCGATGTACTAGCGATTGCCGCCGCTTTACAAAAAGTCAGTAGTCACCCTATTGCTAAAGCCTTCAGTCATTTATCGACCGAATATACAGTAGAGGGCGCAAAAAGTATTACCGCGCAAGGCGTGCAAGGTGTTATCGCTGGCGATACTTATCGCTTAGGGCGATTAAGTTTTGCGTGTGACAATACGAAGCATGCTTATCCTGGGCCTGGTCAATGGCTCGCATTAGCCCAAAACAATCAATTAATCGCTTGGATTTGCTTAAAGGATCAGGTGCGTGATAGTAGTGCAAGTGCTGTGCAGCAATTGCAAGCTAGGGGCTTACAGGTACACTTGCTCAGTGGTGATAGGGCGGCCAATGTAACGCAGCTACAGCACGCTCTAGGTATTAAAGTGGCCCTGAGTGAGCAAACGCCGGCCAATAAACTTGCCTATGTACAGTCTTTACAGGTCGCTGGCAAAAAAGTACTGATGGTGGGTGACGGTATTAATGACGTACCGGTATTAGCGGCGGCCGATGTGTCGTGTGCGATGGGCGAGGCCAGTGAGCTTGCGCGCTTGCAGGCTGACTCTATTTTATTAAATAATGATTTAAATCAATTGGCCAGTTTAATACCGCACTCTCAGCGTGTTACGCGTATTATCAAACAAAATTTAGCGTGGGCACTAGGCTACAACTTAGTGGCATTGCCGTTGGCGGCAGCCGGGTTTGTGCCGCCCTGGATGGCGGCTATTGGTATGTCGGCTAGCTCTTTAATTGTTGTTTTAAATGCATTGCGCTTAACGCAGCATTAAAGCTAGCGGCTTAAACCGCCACCGGCAAAACGCAGCCCGTGTGCTAAGGCTGCATTGCAGTATCCACCATTGCTTTAATGCCTTTAGCATTCACTAAACCCGGCGTGACACTAATAATGTTACCGTTTTTATCGAGTAATACTAAGTCGGCGGCGCGGACATTGTGTTGCTCAATAAAAACTTTAGCGTCGGGCCGGCCTATTTTAGCCATTAAAAAATGCATACCATTTTTTGTTGTTTTATCTAAAGTGTCGCGCACTTGGTTAATGATCGCCGCTTGCTTTGAGCTTACCCCTAAATTGGCATCGTAAATAAATACTAAGGCGGGTTTAGCATTACCGACTTGGTTTAAATCCAAGTCAAAGCCCTTGGGTGCAAAGGCAAATAATGCGGCAACCACAAGGCCTATGCCAGCAAATATAAGTAACAGTTTTAGGGCTTTTTGGCCTGGGGTTTTGGTGTGTGTTTCAGTCATCGTTAAGCCTGCTTAAGGGAGTGTTGAGTGTGTGAATGTTGTTGTAAAAATACAATGCTAAGGGGCGAGGAACAATAAAAGTAACTATTCAGAGGGGCCGTAATTGGGCGCTAATGAATCATTTTCTGGGCCGCTCAAGCCATCTGCGACTTTGTGCTCCTGCAAAGTCTAATCTCGCATATCCCTATGCAGGTGCAATGTCTGGCTCCTGCTCCGATGCGTTGCTCAAAACGTTACAGCCCGTTCGAGCGCCTTGCCGAAAAACAGAACTCTACGTCTAATTAAACAAGCTATTATTGCCTCGCCCTAATCATTTTTTGCGGGGTTATCTCGATGCTTGTGCGGATACCAGTGGCTTAAAAATAACCCTGTTAAGGCAAAAATAAAGGCAATGGCGTAATATTTTATTTTGCTGTTTTCGATGGGGATTAACCACAGGGTTGTAATGACTTCGGTTAGCACTAACAAAATAACAAAAATAAATAATAATCTTTGTGAAATATATTTACAGACCAATGCGCCAATAGGTGCGCCAATAATGACCACCGGTACGGCGGCATACCACAGTTGTGCGGTAAGTGGTGGAATGTTATCGAGCCACAAAATTTGCACGCCAACGCCTACTAGCGAATTGACTGTCATCATGAGTACACTCACCTGTGTGGCAATACGAATCGATAGTCTAAAATAAATAGCCAGCGCGCAAAAGGCCAGTAAGTCAGCGCCCGAGCCCATTAAGCCCGATGCTAAGCCACCGATTATACCAAAGGTAACAATGATGCTCTGGCTTTTGTAGGTGTGAGTATTAATGTGGCTGCGCACAAATACCGCGTGTTTATTCGCTAAAATAAATACGATTAAAAAGCCTAGGCAAAAGAGTGTAAAAATAATGCGAACATCATTGGCAGCCATTAATTGATCTAGCCATAACAGTGCGACTAATAAGCCTAGTATGCTGCCCTTTACATACAATGCAATAAAGCGCCAAGGCAGATGTTTGACCGCGACTAAAATAAATAACGATGCCGAGCTCATGCCTGCCGATTGTATAGCCAAAGAAAACGACTTGGCGGTAAAAGGGTCGATGCCCATCATTTTAGTTAAAGCAGGAAAAGCCACGGCGCCGCCGCCCAAGCAGGTTGCCCCAGCCACAAAAGAACCCAGCCCCATAACGGCAGAAACAATATTGGTATTTTGCTGCAGCGCTTGCCAAATGCTATCCCAGGCAAATATTGCCATAAATGCCCACACGACAACGGCATACAGCAATATTATATAAAAGTCGCGAGCTAGGTTGTGACGTGAAGGCATGAGCTATTTAGCACTTAAAACATAATAGGGTGAGGTGCTGTAATGCCATCAAACCTATACGCAGGTTATGCGTGATAGGTGATGCTAGGCAATAACACGGAACGATAAATCAACGGCTTGGACATGTTTAGTGAGCGCACCTACCGAAACACGATAAGGCTGGCAGCTGGCTAGTGGCGTAAAATTATTGAGCTCAACATTGCCCGATACCTCAAAAATGCTGTGAGGTGCAGGTGTATTTAATATGGCTTGAGTCTCTTCGCGGCTAAAATTATCAAGCATAATAATATCGGCTTTGGCGGCTAAGGCTTCGCTGAGCTCTTGCTGGGTTTCTACTTCTACCTGCACAGGCTTGCCCGGCTTTAGTGCGCGTGCTTGGGCAATAGCATGGCTAATGCCGCCGCAAGCGGCGATGTGGTTTTCTTTGATTAAAAAGGCGTCCCACAGGCCTAAGCGATGGTTGTGGCAGCCGCCCACAGCGACGGCGTACTTTTGCGCAATGCGCAACCCCGGTAGAGTTTTGCGGGTATCGAGCAAGGTAATTGCGTGGCCTTGGGTAAGCTGGGCGTAACGCTTAGCGGTAGCCGCTGTTGCACACAGTGTTTGTAATAAATTAAGTGCAGCGCGCTCGCCGGTTAACAGTGTGCGCGCATGGCCGGTAATATCAAAAAGCGCGCTGCCTGCTTTGGCGGTATCACCGTCATTAAGGTGCCACGTGATTTTGGCTTGGCTTTGATATTGCGCGGCCAGTAAAGCATACACCTTCTCAACCCATGCGCGACCACACAGCGTGGTGTTTTCGCGGGTTATCACGCGGGCCGTAATGATAGTCTCTGGCGGGATCAGCTCGGCGGTAATGTCGCCGCTTTGAATGTCTTCATCGAGAGCGGCTTGGGCATTAAGGTTGATAGCGGTTTGCAATTGTTCGGGCGAAACCGTAAGGCCTAAAAAGTGCTGACTCACAGTTAGGACTCGCGGTTGTGTGCACGCATGGCACGTTGCTTTTGTTGGCTCCAGTCGCGCTCTTTTTCGGTGTTGCGCTTGTCGTGCAGCTGCTTACCCTTGGCTAGTGCAATACCACATTTTACCATGTGCTGCTTCCAGTACAGGTTGGTGGCCACTACGGTGTAACCTTTTTGGTTAACCGCTTCTTGCAGGCGGTCGATTTCACGACGGTTAAGCAATAGCTTACGGTAGCGCACAGGGTCTGCCACATAGTGCGTGCAGGCTGTACCTAACGGCTGAATTTGAACACCCATCAACCAAGCTTCGTTATTTTGAAAATACACGTAGCTATCGGTGAGCTGTGCTTTGCCTTCGCGTAGGCTTTTAACTTCCCAGCCAACAAGTGACAAACCCGCTTCAATGCGGTCTTCTAAGAAGTAGTCGTGCCTTGCGCGGCGGTTGGTGGCAATGGTGTTATTGGTTGGCTGTTTTTTCTTTTTGGCGCCCATGATCTTCGGTATCGCAGTTTAAGGATCGGCTAGCCTAAAGCATGTGTTTAAGTGTGTAAATACAGTGTGCGTGCCTAATCGTGCCTAATGTGTAACTAAGCGCTATTGTAACTATTCACAGGTGCGGAAATCGGGCGCTAATGAATCATTTACTGGGCCGCTCAAGCCATCTGCGACTTTGTGCTCCTGCAAAGTCTACCCTCACGCATCCATGCTGGGGCGGGCGCTATATAAGCGCTCTCGACAGTGTGCTCCTGCAAAGTCTAATCTTGCATATCCCTATGCAGGCGTACTGTCTAACCCTTGCTTTCCCTGCAAGGCCCGCGCTTAAATGCCCAGAAAATAACCCATCAGCACCCTGTTAATAGAGGTTTTTTGGTTCGGCTGAATAGTTACAATTTATTCAGCATGACAGGCTAAACCGTCGCTTTAGTATTTTGTCTATACGCCACTCTGTTTATCTATACGCCACCCTGTTTGCCTATACGTCACTCTGATACGTTGATATATTCAGATAAAAAATGGCACATTATGATATAACATTGCTTAATATTGATTTTGTATTATATCTTTGGGCAATCTTGTGCGATATTTTATCGCATATTAGAATTTACTTGCTCAAACTGGGGCGTCGCGCTTGAACTTTAGAAGCGCAGCTGTAAAAATGCTGTATTCGCCGATGGCAGGTAAAAGCTGGCAACCCTCAGTATGTTTTACCTCAGAGCACTCACGGTGTGCTCTAACCATTTAAAGTGGGGGAACCGACATCTCCTAGGTTCCGCCCGGTGAGTATGGGCTATAAGCCTATGCTGACTATTGTATTAGCGCGACTTCTTCCATGACTACGGCACGCGAGCGTCTATATTAAATAGGCTGTAGAGACGTAGTGATGAGTATTATTTGATGATTAATCGTACGACCAGTGAGCGAGCCACTTGGGCCGCGTACTGACAACAGAGGAATATCAAGGTGGAACAATTATCCGGTGGCGATATGCTATTGCGCGCTTTGGCCGATGAAGGCGTTGAGTGCATTTTTGGTTATCCAGGCGGCGCCGCGCTGCACATTTATGATGCTATTTTTAGGCAAGACCGCGTGCACCATGTGTTGGTACGCCATGAGCAAGCTGCCACTCACGCAGCCGATGCCTATTCACGCTCTACCGGCCTAACTGGCACCTGCTTAGTGACCTCGGGGCCTGGCGCCACCAATGCCATTACAGGTATTGCAACGGCCTATATGGATTCTATCCCTATGGTGGTTATCTCTGGGCAAGTGGCAAGCGACCGCATTGGTGAAGACGCCTTCCAAGAAACCGACATGGTCGGTGTATCGCGGCCCATCGTTAAGCACAGTTATCTAGTCAAAGACCCCGCGCAAATTCCAGCCATTATCAAAAAGGCCTATTATCTGGCCGCCAGTGGTCGCCCGGGCCCTGTTGTGGTCGATATCCCCAAAGATATGACCGCTCAGGGTAAGCTATTTGATTACCATTACCCCGAAACCGTGCGGTTGCGCTCGTACAACCCAGCGACTCGCGGGCATGCTGGGCAAATTAAAAAAGCCATGCAACTTATGCTAGCGGCCAAGCGGCCTATTATTTATGCTGGCGGTGGTGTTATACAAGGCAATGCAAGTGCGCCACTCACAGCACTCGCACAAAAGCTTAACGTCCCCGTGACGAATACGCTCATGGGTTTAGGTGCATACCCCGGTGATGATAAGCAGTTTTTAGGGATGCTGGGCATGCACGGCATGGTGGAGGCAAACTTTGCCATGCACAATGCTGATGTGATTTTTGCCATAGGCGCGCGCTTTGATGACCGCGTGACCAACGCAACCGAGAAGTTTTGCCCCGGTGCAAAAATTGTACATGTCGATATAGACCCAGCCTCCATCTCTAAAACTGTTCAAGCCGATGTACCTATTGTAGGGCCCGTTGACAGCGTACTTAACGATATGCTGCAAATATTGGACGAGCTCAAGCAAACCATGGATACCGAGGCATTGAGTGTTTGGTGGGCGCAAATTAATGAGTGGCGTGAAAAGCACGGTATCCTCGTTAAACCACGCTACGACACCACGAGCGAGGCAATCAAGCCCCAAGAGGTAATTAGCGCCTTATACGAAGTCACCAACGGTGAAGCTTACATAACCAGTGATGTCGGCCAGCATCAGATGTTTGCGGCGCAATACTACCCCTTCAAATACCCGCGACGCTGGATCAACTCGGGTGGGCTTGGCACTATGGGCTTTGGCTTGCCTGCTGCCATGGGTGTGCAGTACGCACACCGCGATGCGGTGGTGGCTTGTGTTACAGGCGAGGGCAGTATTCAAATGTGCATTCAAGAGCTCAGTACGTGCACGCAATATCATTTACCCATCAAAATTATTTGTTTAAATAACCAAGCGCTAGGCATGGTTAAGCAATGGCAAGATATGAACTATGGCGGCCGTCACTCCGAAAGCCTTTATGAGGAGTCGCTGCCGGACTTTATTAAACTGGCAGAAGCTTACGGCCATGTGGGCGTGCGTATTAGTCAGCGAGCAGAGCTTAAAGATAAATTAACCGAAGTGTTTGCCATGAAAGATCGTGTTGTTTTTGTGGATATTCAAGTAGACACTAAAGAGCATGTTTACCCTATGTTAATTCCGCATAATGACCCCTCAGGCGCAAATGGCTCTATGCGAGATATGTTCTTAAGTAAAACGGAGCGTACCTAATGAAGCGTATTATTTCAGTTTTAGTCGAAAACGAACCCGGTGCGCTATCGCGTGTGGTTGGATTATTTTCGCAACGCGGTTATAACATTGAAACATTAACCGTAGCGCCCACCGAAGACTCAACACTCTCGCGCCTTACCATTACCACTGTGGGTAGCGACCATGTGATCGAGCAAATCACTAAGCATCTTAATAAAATTGTCGATGTGGTGAAGTTGGTCGATCTGACCGAGGGCGCTCATATTGAGCGTGAGTTAATGCTGATTAAAGTGCGTGCCACCGGCTCGCAACGCGCCGAGGTCAAGCGCTGTGTCGATATTTTTCGTGGGCAAATTGTCGATGTCACAGCGTCTGTGTATACCGTACAGCTGGTGGGTCATAGCGATAAGCTCGATGCGTTTTTTCAGGCGGTTGGCGAAGCCTCTATTTTAGAGGTGGTACGCTCGGGTGTTACCGGTATTGCCCGTGGCGAAAAAGTATTGAGCCTGTAGCTGCTATAAACGTAACAGCAATAGTAAAAGGCCCGCTCTTAAGCGGGCCTTTTTTTGTGTGTTATTTAGGGAAAAAATAAATCACAATATCAATCATAATTAATACAATAATAATCCATTCCAAAAACGATGAATGCTTATGGTGTTGCTCGCTAGCGAGCATATCGAGCAGCGAGTGAATTGTGGCGAGCTTATGGTTAAGAATCTCGATGCGCGGGGCCAAATCCAAATACTTAGCCAGCTGCCGGTAGTCATGCTCTAGCTCGGGGTAATCCCAAAAAAATTCGGGGGTGTCCAATAAATTAAAGTGTAGCGAAATATCGTTGCTGGTATCAAAAAGTACTCCGCGCAACTTGGCCAATGCGTTGCGGCTCAGCGGAATCTTTCCCGTCGCCGCTAACTGTTTAGAAATGTAACTGTTTTGCTCAATCACCTGCTGTGCGGTATCTTCAAAAAAGCTTAGCTTTGCCGATTGTGCAAAGGCATGGCTTAAGGCTAGGCGACATAAAGGCTTGTTGTTAGGCAGCGACAAAAAATCATTATGAATAGTTAGGCCATCGGTGTTTTTGGCTGGCGTATTGTCGCCTTGACTGGATTCATTATTTTGCGCAATATGATAATGAAATTGCTCAGTTTCGTAGCCGTCTAAATGTTCAGTCATCAAGGTTGATAATTCGCGGCACAGTGCTTTGCGGGCTGTCTCTTCAATGTTCCAGCATACAACAACGCCATAGTTAAATACCCAAGCCTCACCTTGGGCTAAGGTTATTTGATAGGCATCGCGGTAGCGTATAGCGCCCTTTTGTTTGACGAGTAGATCGTTGGCCTCCTCGAGTTTAAATTGTCGCCCCATCAAAACAGTATGAATACGGTGCGGGCCAGTATTTGTAGGTAAAATAGTTGTTGGCATAAAAGGCTCTACTCAATAACAAGGGAAAACATAAAATAATAATATTTAGGGCTAGGTTTTAGGGCTAGGTTTTAGCTATAGGTTTTAGCTATAGGTTTTAGCTATAGATTTTAGGCAGATAACTAGGTACGCGTTTTTTTAATCGCAATAGCTGTGCGCAATTTTTCGCTGCCAAAAGCCGACATTTTTTCAAAATCTAAACGTGCAATGGGCAAGTGCTGGCAGTCTATGGCCAGTTGGTGGGCTTCGTCTAAATCGGGGTCGTGCACATAGAGGCAGCGCTCGTCAATATGGGTTAAAGTTACCCAGTGCGGTATTTTTTTACCGTCTAGCCTATAAGTGCTAATTAAAATAATCACGGCATAGCCATCATCTAGCCAGGCTTGCAATTGGCCTTGCGTCAGCTCGTTATACGCGAGTGTGATGGCGTTTTGTTGCGCTTGCGCGACAAACTGGTTGTGCACCACGGTCATAATATTTTTTTTATTCTCATTGCGTACCCCATTAATAAATAAAGGCTGCTGGGTATTTAAACTAACAATGGCATCAAAGCCGCGTTTTTTAGCCGCCAAGGCTAGCCCTATCGGGTGGCAGCCTCCGTGACCGGAAGTCATAAAAATAGTGGTTGCTTCACGCCAAAGGTCCAGCTCGTGATTTTGCTCAAGGGCAATAGCTGCGTTTTGACTCGCCATGGCCATTAATAAAGAGGCCGGCCCACAACTAAAATCGGTGGTTTGTTGGTACCAAGGCGTTACATTTAACGGCTCAAAACCTTGCACCACTTTAATGCCTTTTTGCATGCGTAGCGCGTCGGTATGATCTTCGTAATAATCACAGTACTCGCCAAAAACGCGATACCCCAATTTTGTATACAAAGCGATTGCTGCGGCATTATTTTTGGCCACTTCTAAGCGCAAATGCAAATAGCCCAAGGTAAAGCAAGCTTGCTCTAGCTGATGCATAAGCTGCTGTGCAATCCCTTGGCCTGTTGCACTAGGCAATACCGCCAGTGAATAAATGCGGGCAAGGCGCGTGCCTTTGTGACACCATGCTAAAGCATAACCTACCAGTGGATTATGCATGCTTGGTGATTCATTTTGGTTTGGCCGATTTTGGGCCACCCATAAAATGCCATGCGCCGCTTTTAGCCAGTGTTTAAAGCTGCGCTCACTTAAGCGAGTATTACTGAAGCAGGTGTTTTCAAGGTGCAATAAAGCCTTAAGGTCGTCTGCGGTAGCGAGCCGGTAGCTGATATTATTCATTAGAGTGTGACTCACAGTGTTAGCGTCCACGCGCTTCTAGGCGGCGTTGAAACTCGGCCATTATTTGCATGTACAGCTCATCACCCAAATAGGCGTCTTCTATTTTATGATCAATGTTGGGGTTGTCGTTCACCTCTAATACATAGGCTTTATCATCTACCTGTTTGACATCTACACCGTAGAGGCTATTGCCAATAGTTTTTGCCGCCTTTAATGCAGCATCGAGCACTACTTTTGGCACTTCAAAGGTGGGCAGAGTTTCAAAACCGCCCGCACTAAAGCGCTTAGAGCCATGATTGTAAATTTGCCAATGGTTGCGCGCCATTAAATAGCGGCTAGCATACAGCGCCCGCCCACCTAAAATACCAATGCGCCAATCATAGTCGGTATATAAGTACTCTTGCGCTAGCACTAGTGCACTATCAACCAGTAATTGTGCGAGCTTTTGTTTGAGCTCTTGCTGGTTTTTTACCTTAAAAACACCGCGTGAAAAAGAACCCTCTGGCATTTTTAAAATAATAGGATAGTCAAATTTTGACTCTAACAATAAGAGTGTTTCATCACGGTTATCGCTAATAATTTCAGTTTTTAAGCTAGGTACTTTTTGATAACTAAAAGCGTCGTGCAAAAATACTTTATTACAGCAGCGCAAAATAGAGACCGAGTCATCGAGTACTACCAGGCCCTCTTTTTCGGCATGGCATGCTAGGCGATAGGTATGGTGATCGATAGCGGTTGTTTCGCGAATAAATAAAGCATCGTAGCGGTTGATATTATCGAGCTGCTCGGCGGTGACGGTTTGTGCGTTAATACCATGCTTGGCGGCGGCTTTAATAAAACGCTTAATTGCACCACTGTCACTCGGTGGGTTTTCTTCTAGTGGATTAACCAAAATGGCTAAGTCCCAGCGGTTTTGTTTTTTGCCGTGATAGGTGCGCCAAACAGTTTGAGTAAAGCGCTCAACATGCTCAAGCGCCTGTATTTGATCTTCTGGGCTGAGCTCGATGAAGGCTTCTTGTGTGACTTTTAGGTGTATTTTATGATCTGTTTTAAAAAAGGTAATGCCTAAAATAGGGGCGCTAAAGTGCTTAAAGGCTTGTTGGCATAAAGCGTTAAAAAGAGCGTCTTGGCATTTGCCAAAAAAAGCGAATACCGTTTGTGGCGTGTCGCTGATGGCGATATCTTTAGGTAAATAAGGGATCAGTGAAAAAGCTTGGTTGTCTTTTTCATCGCGTAAGCGGTTAATAGTTTTAACGCTAGGCAGTGCAACATGTTTGCGGGCTTCGGCTAAGAGCGAGCAATAATAGCCTTTACTCAGATACTGTTGCGTATTGCACAGGTTAATAATGCGCGTTTTAGGCTCATCGAGTTTGGGGTAGTCGCTCAGGTATTGCTCAAAGGTAATAAAGGCGGCATTGAGCTGTGCGTAGCGGCTATTATCGTCCACGACAATCAGTGTTTTAAACATAACAATCCTAATATATGGGGGGCTAACAAGTGGCTTTGATACTCGCGACAGGTAGCGTTAGGCGAGGCTCATGCGTTGAATAACGGCTAAAAAAGCATTGACAGCCGCAATGGGTGCGGTCTCGCTCATGGTGTGATAACCCGAGGTAGGTATTTGCAATGTCGTGCCATCCACTAAACCATGAGAGGCTAAAATAATGCGCCCAAGCTCAGTCGAACCTAGTGACGCGGGTTCTTCGCCTTTAGCGATCAAGGTTGTGTTGTGGGCTTCCACATAGGCATCTTTGTATTGCACGCTAAAGTTCAAGTCTAAACAGGTGCGGGCTAATTTTTGCGTCAGCGCAGTATTAAAGTGGGCATTGGCATCTTTATGGCGCAAAACTAAGTGCTGGCTGTTGGCGGCTTCAAAATTGGGGTAAGGGCTAGTATCGACAACAATCAATTGGTTTGTTGAGCCGCCAAAGCGCCTGAACCACTCTAATAAATAGCGCCAGCTTTTACCGGCCTCTTCTTGGGCGGTAAAAAACGCGGTGCCTTCAAAGCCTTGCTCAAACATATAGACCAAAGCGGCTGCGGTGAGTACATTGTCGAGTTGGCCGGCTAGGGCATGGTCGGTTATTTTAAGGCTGTCTGTAAATGCCACAGGCGTGCCCGCGACTAAGTGTTCTAGCCCTGCTAGTTCAAAAATTAAATTGTTACGGTACTCACAAATAGAGGCATTGGTCACTTTGCCTTTACCACGGTAAGCGCCAGACCAAGGGTCGTAGGCAAATACGTGCTCTTGACCAAAGCGGTGTACAATTTTTTGCATCAGTTGTTCATCGACCGAGTTGCCTAGTAGGTCGGAGCGTGCACCGGCCACAAAAGCGGCGTA
Organism: uncultured Pseudomonadales bacterium; assembly: GCA_947494095.1. Taxonomy (GTDB): domain Bacteria; phylum Pseudomonadota; class Gammaproteobacteria; order Pseudomonadales; family Cellvibrionaceae; genus Marinagarivorans. Next base: position 15,425 of record CANLTI010000034.1, on the reverse strand, counting down.
TTGGAATTCGTTAGGCCCGGTACACATCAAGCCATGGCGGTCAATATGTGCCGAAAAAAACACGCTATCGGGTTTTTTACCCTGGGCCACTAACAAGCCTTCGTACCATGTTACATGGGCACCGCGCTCTTCTAGCTCGCGCTGCAGTACTCTAAAAAAAGAATGCTCGGCGCCAACAACGCTAGGGCTGCGTACCAGTGAGGTCAAAATATTAATAAAGGCTTGCGCTAAGGTGGCGGGGCCGCTTGGGGGAGGTTGTAAGGTTGTTGTCATTAAAGGTGTCGTCTTAATCGCTGGCTAGCGAAGTGAAAATAAAGCGTTAGATAGGCGCTGCTTGCTTCATCAAAAGACGGTGCATTGGGTGCTGAGCTAACGTAAGTTACGTAAAGCAAAGGTGATGTTTGTAAGTATGCTATGTATACCTGTTTTTGTGTTTTGGCAATTTATTTTTGCACTTTTTTATGTCGTAACTATTCAGAGGTGCGGAAATCGGGCGCTAATGAATCATTTGCTAGGTGGCTCAAGCCATCTGCGACTTTGTGCTCCTGCAAAGTCTACCCCCACGCATCCATGCTGGGGCTGGTCACTATATAAGCGCTCTCGACAGTGTGTTCCTCGACTTTATGCTCCTGCAAAGTCTAATCTTGCATATCCTTATGCAGGTGCACTGTCTAACCCTTGCTTTCCCTGCAAGGCCCGGCGCTTAAATGCCCAGAAAATAACCCATCAGCACCCTGTTAAGAGGGGGTTTTTGGTTCGGCTGAATAGTTACTTTATGTCTTTCTTATCGGCGGCCGGTGATCAGCGGTGGAGTGACCCAGTTGCCTTCTGGCCGCCTTGTTTTAAAGCGCAGTCTGTGGCCGTGGCAATGGGCAAAGCGTTGGTGTATTGGCTCTTGATATAGGGGTTGGGCGTGGGGTATTGAGAGGTTGGGCACTGCGTTTAGTCGATAGTGGGTGTGCCGAATGAACTTTTTGGCAAATTAGTGGTTTAAAGAGCGCTCAGTTTGTGGGTTGTTAAGCGATTATTAATGTATCCAGTTTATTGCCCTTGCTCAATAGTGATAAAAATGTGAACTATTGGAGAGGGCTTATGTTGTAGCATTACGGCGTAATACAGCGTCGTAATATTTTATAATAATGCAACCGAGCGTTGCACGTGGAGTAGGGCAAATGAAAGTAGTTGAGTTTTATCGTGGTGTACAAAGCAGTACTTACCAAGCAGTGCGTAAAGTGATGGGCCTAAAAACGGTTGTCGCGATGAGTTGCGCGCTGCTGCTAGGGGCTGCTAGTGTAGCCAATGCGGGTGGCTATAAAGCGGGTGCACCTGCTAAAAACGCCGATGAAATCCGCCCGATTCTTATTGGCCAAGAGATGCCCAAAATCACCTTAACAACACCCGAGGGCAAGCCTTTTGATTTAAATAAAGCGATGGCGCAAAAGCCTACACTATTGGTGTTTTACCGCGGGGGTTGGTGCCCCTATTGTAATTTACATTTAGCTGCGTTACGTAAAGTAGAAAAGCCCTTAAAAGATTTAGGTTTTCAGGTTATCGCTATTAGCCCTGATAAGCCCGAAGAGCTCACAAAAACAGATGAAAAACATTCACTAGGCTATACATTGCTGTCTGATAGCAATGCAACCGCCATTAAAGCTTTAGGTTTAGCCTTTGAAGTTGATGCAATTACACGCGTAAAGTATAAAACTTACGGGATTGATTTAGAGAAAAGCTCTGGCCAGGATCATCACTTATTGCCGGCACCTGCGGCATTATTAGTGAACAAAGAAGGGTTGGTAACATTTAGCTTTATCTCGCCTAACTATAAGGTACGTGTTGATAACGAGCTTATTATGGCAGCGGCTAAAGCGCTCAAATAAACCAGTTGTTAGTCTATATTAAAACGCAGCACCTTCAGTGAGCTTTGCCCCCTCAGTAAAGGGCTATAACCAGTGTCAATGTAAGGTGCAGTAAAAATAACACAGAGGGTTAAAGTAAGTGTAAGAAGGTAGTAAGAGTAAGGTAGTAAGGTAGTAAGGTAGTAAGACAAAAAAAAGCAGAGCACCGGGATTGGTTCTCTGCTTTTTTTTTGCCACAGTTTTTTGTGATCAAAGTTTGAATGTTGTTGATATTTAGCTGATTACTGGCTGCAATGCTTGGTAACCGCAAGCCGGTGGTAGATAACCGGTGCAGCAATGAGTAAGCCCACCACGGCAATAGCCGCATTAAACACGGTATAAAAAGTAGACTGTAAAGCGTTAGGGTGAAGGGCAAAAAACACCAGCGCAATAAGCACTAATACTACCGCGCAGGCTGTGCGGAGTAATGTAGCGATAAAAGCCTTATGCTGCTGCCAAATACATAGCCCTGTAACCAATGCCCAGCTAATCAAAAAGCATATTAGCGTAGGCATCGCTAATAAACTCCCTAGCGCCGATAAAGCCAAGCTCAGGGGCAGGCCCCACACTGTGGCTGTCCATAGTGGGTTCATCACGTCGTGCTTTTTACGCCTAGTCAGCCAAATATTAATACCTGTAACGGTCACCAGCGTTGAGGCCAAGCCCAATAATACATAACTAATGCGCACCCATAGCCCTCCGTATCGGCCAAAGTGTAAACGATAAGTAGAGCGCAAAATTTGGCGTGGTAGGGGGCCATTGGTCAGCCCTTGTGTATTTAAGTAATCGCCTTGGGCATTAAACCTGAATATTTCTGAATAACTTAATCGCCCTTTTATGGCCGCGGCTATTTTAATGAATTGCTGCTGTGTTTTAGGCTGCTCAATAACAATATATAAAGGCGTAGCCTGCGGTTGGCTTTGGCTAATGTAAGTGAGCGCTTTGTTTAAATTAACTTTTTGAGCGGGGGCGTTTTCTATAGTGTTTTTGGGCTTTGCGCCGTAAATATCGGCAGTGAGCTCGGCCGAGGTGCCATCATAAAACGTTGCAGTAGCCACCATCATTAATAACCCCATCAATCCAAAAAAAGCCCCCGTGATTGCAATCATTACGTGAAACGGAAGTGCCCATACCGATAGGCGATTGTGTAAATCGACTTGGGTTAACCGCTGAGTGCGGCCCCAGCGTAAACGAAAAGCATCGGCAAAAATACGTGGGTGTGCCACGGTGCCCGATACACACAATCCCAGCATAAGTGCACCGAGCAGGCCCACTACAATCCCCCCCACGGTGCGCGGGAGTAATAAGTAGTAGTGAATATTACGCACGGTGCTTATCCAGCCTTCTTTAACTGCCTCATCGAGCGAGCCATCGGCTTTAACAAAAAAATCTTGTCCTGCACCGGCTATATGAATTCTAGGCAGGGTCGCCGTGGGTAGCGCAATATACAGTGAGTTAGGTATGCTTTGGGTTTGAGTATAAAAAGCATCAATGGCGGTATTAACAGTTGTGTGGGAATAATGTGAGTACTCGGCTACGGCGGGTTGTTGCCAGCGTTCAAAATAATGAGCCACCACAACAATGGTGCCGGTTAGGCAAATAATATAAAGCAGTATACCTGCGCTTACCCCAATCAGTGAGTGCGACGATAGTGATGCTTTTACGGTGTTTGATGAAAAGGCCATACATAACTCAAATTAATAACATTATAAATAAAGATAAGCGCCGGCTATGCCCGAGCACGCCACTAAAAACAGTGCGTGCTTAAAGGGCCGCTGTTGGGCGCATAGGTAATAGCCGGTTAGGGCGTAAAGGCAAGGGAATAAAAAAGCAGCACTGGCCATTTGGGTGTCCAGCTGTGCGGGCATCATATTGACCATTAACAAGGCCATCAAACAGGTCGCTAATAATGCCAATGGTCCTGTCACTATGAATAAAGCGGCACGATGTTGTAAAACGCGGTACGATAAAGTGCTGTTATGGCTAGAGGTTTCAAGATCAGGGGTTTTAAAGTCAGATATTTTAAAATCAGGGGTGTTATTAATAGGGGGGCGGTTACCGATAGAGATGTTCTGAAAAGGGGTGCTCTGAAAAGAGGTGTGTGGGCTAGCGGTTTTATTCGAATTTTGGTAGTCGCCATTAATAAGTACAAGGGCAAAGCCTGTAATACTGAATGTCATTAAGCCAAAGGCAATACCAAATTCGGCCCCTACTGTAGTGGATAATAAAGCCAGCGCTACAATAACCAGTGCCCAGGCGCACCCTTTAGTCACTTTAAAGGCTAGGCCTTTTTTTCGCCATGCTAAGCGTAATAGCGTAATGCTTAGCATAATAAGCAAAAGTGAAATGATTACCATGCCGGTACCTTGTGTAAAAATGGTGGATGTAATGAAAGTGGTTTTAAAATATATGTCTAACTTAATGTAAAGATGCTGTAATTAGGTGCTAGCGCATTATTTTGGACTGCTAAAAAAAGGCTCTGGTTGAGTATTTGGATATATTGTGAGGCGGTATTCTACAGTAATAGGCGCTTACGTGGCCAATAAACGGCGCGTATTTAGCTTGGTATTTAAGTGCGAGGCATCAACCCCCCCCCCCATATTTTGCGACTGATAAAAGAAAGTAGAGCTTGTTGTGTTATGCAAAGCTCAACCTGCCACTTGCGCTGGGCGCCATCCTGCCTTCTAAGGCCCCGAATAGATGACGCGGGTCTATCAAGGCAGCCGATTTAAGATCAATAAAAACAGTGATTTACATTACTTAAGGTCGTTGAGCAAAAAATAAATAACCAGTGTCAGTTAAAGCGAGTGCCTGTCCTTGCAAGTGTTCCCCTTGATGTGGCGCCGTCGCGTATCGATTTTTCTGGCACGTTCAAGCCATCCATGGGCACTCCATACGCGTTCCCGACGCGTAAGGGCCCGAGAAATCAATCCCCGACGGCTTTAAGCGTGCGTGCCGGTAAGCTTGTTAAAATCAAATGATATTAGTTTTGAGTGGTTATGCTTGGGGCGGGGGATTAAAGCTAGTGTCTACAGTGAGTGCCTGCCCCCGCAAGTGTTAATCAAGTTAAGTACTTAAAGCTTCGGAATCGAGTGCACAGTATTGTAAATCTGTGAGATTATTGGCATGGTTGGTGTTCGAGTTAAGTGTAATAGAGCATTCATTACCTAAATAGGCAAAGAGGGTTTTGAGTGTAATACTTTTGGTATGCACGCAGTTAATTAATAAGGGAACCGTGATGGGTCGTTTTTATAAATACTGGGGCAAAGCCAAAAAAGATCCAAATAGCGAGGGGGCTGATTACCATTTACTGCCTTATCACTGTATGGATGTGGCAGCTGTAGGATATGTATTATTGGATTCAGCAGGGCAGTTGTGCCAGCGTTTGGCACGTGATTTAGGGGTAACACCGCAGTGGTTACAAGCTTGGTTCAGCTATTGTTTGATGTTGCATGATTTGGGTAAATTCTTCCGTGCTTTTCAAAACTTAGCGCCCAACATGAGTGAAGCGCTAGTCGCATATGATGAGCGTTGTATTTATCAAATACGGCATGACACCTTGGGTTATGCAATATGGCCGGCTATTGCCAAAAAGCTATCTGACGTTATCCCTCAAACTTATACCAAAGCTATTGACCCGTGGTTACAAATGGTTTGCGGTCATCACGGCAAGCCCCCAGAGCAATTGAGGGTGTATAAAAGTTATTTACTGCCTGAAGATGAACAAGCGGCAGAAGATTTTGTGCGTGAACTGAATGCGTTCTATCTACCTAACTTGGAGCCTTTAGAGGAGATCGATACAAAAAAACTGCGTAGCTCCTCTTGGCAGCTAGCTGGGCTGGCTGTGCTTGCGGATTGGTTGGGCTCGAATCAAGTACATTTTAAGTATCAGTCAGATGTAATGCCCCTGCAGGACTACTGGAAACACACCGCTTTACACGGTGCCAAGGCTGCAATTGCACACGCTAGTTTATTACCCCGCACGGTCAATACCTTTGAATCGATTAAGCAGCAGTTTGATTTTATTGAACAGCCCACACCGCTACAGGCGTATGCGCAAACGGTTGCGATACCCAATAGTCCGCAATGTTTTATTTTAGAAGATGTGACCGGCGCCGGTAAAACCGAGGCCGCCATGGTTTTGGTACACCGGTTAATGTCGCAAGGTTTGGCCGGTGGTTTATATGTCGGCCTGCCGACAATGGCGACAGCCAATGGAATGTATAAACGTATGGCGCAAAGTTACCGCAAACTCTTTGTAAAAAGCGAGCGGCCCTCATTAGTGCTGGCGCATGGTGCCAGTCAGTTATCTAAAGAGTTTAACGATACGGTATCGCTCACGCAGCAAGAAGGCGACGAAAACTATCAGGCGGATGAGTTATCGGCGAGTGCTTACTGTAATCATTGGTTGGCAGATTCACGTAAAAAAGCGCTGTTAGCGGATGTTGGGGTGGGCACTATTGATCAGGCTTTATTGGGCGTATTACCGGCCAAGCATCAATCACTGCGTTTGTTTGGTTTGGCTAATAAAGTACTAATTGTTGATGAGGTGCACGCGTTTGATCCTTATATGCAGCAGTTGTTGTGTGCATTGTTAAGTGCGCATGCCGCGCAGGGCGGCAGTGTGATTTTATTATCGGCAACTTTACCCTTATCGTTTCGTAAAACATTAACAGCGGCTTTTGCGCAAGGTTGCGGTAGTGGTGCGCCAGAGTTGAAAGATATGGCTAATTACCCTTGGGTAACACAGCTGGGTGTCAATGGGTTTTTAGAAAAGGCAGTGGCCACCCGCCCAAGTGTGGCGCGCCAAGTTAAGGTGAAGCGGCTAGATAGCGAGTGTGCAGCATTAGCGGTTATTCGTGAGGCGGTGAATGCAGGGCAATGTATTTGCTGGATTCGCAATACGATTAAAGATGCGCATGAAGCGCTTAAGTTAATTGAGCGGCAAGATTTTTCGGATTCTCAAAATATCACTTTGTTCCATAGTCGTTATGCGATGGTTGATCGTCAGGTTATTGAGCAGGGTGTATTGCAGCGCTTTGGCAAGCATTCTAATAATGCACAGCGGGTGGGTCAAATTTTGATTGCCACGCAAGTGGTTGAGCAAAGTTTGGATTTAGACTTTGATGTCATGATTAGCGATCTAGCCCCTGTTGATTTATTAATACAGCGGGCAGGGCGCTTACAGCGGCATACGCGTTCTAAGGCGGGCGATCGTCACGATAAAGAACAGCGTGAAAAACCGTGCTTACATATTGTTGCGCCCGACCCTAGTGATGTTCAAAACGCCAATTGGTTACGTGAATTATTACCCGGCACGCAAGCTGTGTACCCGAATGTGGGTCAGTTGTGGTTGAGCTTAAGCGCACTGTTGCTACAGCAGGGCTTTACCATGCCGCAAGATGCTCGCCGGTTAATTGAAGGGGTTTATGGCGACAAAGCACAGCAAGATATACCTGATGTGTTAGATGAAGCAACTATGCAGGCGCAAGCCAAAAACAAAGCAGAAGCGGGCATGGGGAGTTTTAATATTTTAAAGCTAGATAAAGGTTATAGCGATAAAAGTGCTATACATAACGGTGGCTGGGCGGATGAAGTGAATATTCCTACGCGCTTAGGCGGCGACACGGTGACCTGTGTGTTGGTTAAAAAACATGAAGGCCAGTGGCAGCCATATGCCAGTGACCGTGAACACGCTTGGGCGTTAAGTCAGATTAATCTACCCAATAAGGAGTGGCAGCAAGTCCAACATTTGATTTCTAAGCCTGTACAAATAGAAATAGATGCATTGAAGGATCGTGTGGCTGCATTGAAATGGTTAGAGGTCATCCCGTTAGATGAAATTAAACATTTATACAGTTGTGAAAGTGGTTGGAATAATCTGAGTTTGAGCGATGCCGCAAGGTAATGATTATCTGGGCGGATCAAGCCTTTCCTGGGTGCCGTGCAGGCGCTCCTGGCACCCGAATGCCCCGCTAATCATTTCCTTACTGCAAATACTTTGTGCTGTAACTGGTAATAGTGACGAGTGAATATGAATTTAATCAATGACCCGTGGATTCCTGTAATCCGCAAAGATGGCAGCCGTGAGCGTATAGCGCCCTGGCAGGTTGCTGAAACAGAAAATCCTGTAATAGAAATTGCCGCCCCTAGGCCAGATTTTCAAGGTGCTTTGTATCAGTTTTTAATTGGCTTGTTGCAAACAACCTTTGCACCGGCAGATGATGATGAGTGGTTTGAGCTTTGGCAGGCAATTGATGTACAAGTGCTGCAGCAGGCGTTGGTGAGTTTTGCCGCAGCGTTTGAATGGCAAAACCCCGATGGCCCTTCATTTTTACAGGACTATGCAACCCTTGAGGACGCACCTAAACCGTTGGCCGCACTGCTTATTGAAGCACCGGGTGGTAAAACCTTAAAAGATAACCTCGATCACTTTGTGAAAGGTGGGGTTGTGGCAGGGGCGTGTGCGCCTTGCAGTGCAACGGCTTTATTTACCCTGCAAACCAATGCGCCCTCAGGCGGAGTGGGGCACCGAGTGGGGGTACGCGGTGGCGGGCCATTAACGACGTTACTGGTGCCGGCGCATGACAAAGCAACGCTTTGGCAAAAGCTTTGGTTAAATATCCGTACAGAAGATAATTTTGTCGCTAAAGCACAAAACCCAAGCTCGGATATTTTTCCATGGTTGGCGCCAACACGTATTTCCGATAAAAAAGGCGTAGCCACTTTGCCGGATGATGTTCATGCCTTGCAAATGTACTGGGGTATGCCCAGGCGCATGCAAATAGAGGCGCCCGATGGCGAGGGTAATTGCACACTGTGCGGCGAAAAAAATACGCCACTTTTTTATGCGTATCGCACAAAAAATTACGGTGTTGATTACAACGGCCCCTGGGTACACAGTTTAACGCCATATCGATTCGACCCTAAAAACGAGAAGTTACCTTTAAGTATTAAAGGCCAGCAGGGGGGCTTAGGTTATCGCCATTGGCTAAATTTGAATTGGCAAGATCCAGAACTGGGCGATCACTCAGCGATTGTTGTGCGTGAGTTTTACCGGAATAAATTATCTGAGTTGGGCAATGACTTCGCCGTCCAGCTATGGGCGTTTGGTTACGACATGGACAATATGAAAGCCCGTTGCTGGTACGAGAGCACGCTGCCTGTAGTGGCTGTAAATGATGATTACCGTGAACAATTTTTAGCCTTTGTCGCAACACTCATTAATGCTGCCAAAGATTGCATGAAAGAGTTGCGTAGCCAGGTTAAAGCCGCTTGGTTTAGCCGCCCTAAGGATGCCAAAGGCGATACGACAATGGTTGATGCCAGTTTTTGGGAAGCAACAGAAGCGGAGTTTTATCAACATTTACGTGCACTGGCTGACGAAACTCGATTTTTACCAAGTACCGTTGCTAAGCAGTGGCGCGCTACTTTAGTGAGCCACTGTATTCAGTTATTTGATCACTGGGTATTAGAGGGCGACGCAGAAGATTTAGACATGAAGCGCATAACAAAAGCGAGACGCGACTTAGTGATGCGTATACCTAAAATTAAAGCGATGAAAGATTTAAAGCAAATAGCCCAAGCGCAAGAGGAGGTGAGCTAAATGTATTTACAAAAAATTGATTCACAAGATGCTAAAGCACTACAAAAATGGTGGCGTTGGCTGGATGATAACCGTGGTGATAGAGCACAGCTTCGGCGTATTCACTCGCCGGATGAGGCCTTGTTATCGCCTGCTTTTGCACGTTTTTTACAGGCTATGCCTGCAAGTTGGCGAGAGGGTAAAACCAGTAAAGGTACCGCGCTTAATTTTTTTGAAATGGCTTTAATCGCGGCCAGTATTGCACGTATTAAAAAAGAGCCCAAAAAAGAGCAATCTTTTGCGGCAAGTTTGGCAGCCCCCAAAGAAGGTGGCAGTAATGCGGCGATGAGTGAATTGCGCTTTCAGCAGTTACAAAAAAGCCATACCCCAGAAGATTTCTTTACCCGTATTTGCCGTGCTATAAGCCTTGTTCGCGGAGATGTGAATGTTGCCTCGCTGGCCGATGATATTGCGCATTGGTTGGTAGAGTACCGCTACGGCCCTGCGAGCCAACCGCAAAACCGTTTGGCTGTACGCTGGGCATCTGACTATTACATGACACTTAAAAATTAACAGAAGGAATTTAATCATGAGCCGTTTTTTACAATTACACCTTTTAACCGCTTACCCACCTGCCAACTTAAACCGTGATGATTTAGGCCGCCCTAAAACCGCAAAAATGGGTGGTGTTGATCGTTTGCGTGTTTCATCGCAAAGCTTAAAACGGACCTGGCGTACATCTGATTTGTTTCAATCGGCACTGGCGGGGCATTTGGGGGTGCGCACGAAAGAATTAGGCATCAGCGTATTTGATGACTTGTTAGCCGGTGGTGTATCAGAAAAAAATGCAAAAGAGTGGACGCAAGCTATTGCAGGGGAATTTGGCAAGCTTAAAAAAGAAAATAAAGATAAACCCAAAGAAGCATTAGAAATTGAGCAGTTGGTACATGTTAGCCAGCATGAACAGCAAGTCATTGAGGCGTTGATCGCTACCTTGATACAAGAACAGCGTAAGCCAGAAAAGGAAGAGTTAGCACTATTGCGTAAAGAGGAGATGGCCGCGGACATTGCTATGTTTGGCCGCATGTTAGCATCAAAGCCTGCGTTTAATATTGAGGCGGCATGCCAAGTGGCGCATGCCATTAGTGTGCACGGTGTGGTGATAGAAGATGACTATTTTACCGCGGTTGATGACCTTAATGATGGTAATGAAGATGCGGGTGCCGCGCATATTGGCGAAACGGGTTTTGCGGCGGGTTTATTTTATTCGTATATCTGTATTAATACCGAGCTGCTAGTTAAAAACCTTAATGGCGATGTAGCGCTGGCCAATAAAGCGATTACAGCGTTGACCGAAGCGGCGGTTAAAGTGGCGCCGGCAGGTAAGCAAAACAGTTTTGGTAGCCGCGCTTATGCCTCTTATGTGCGGGCAGAGTTGGGTGATGAGCAACCTCGATCATTGTCTGTGGCGTTTTTAAAACCGCTGGCTAAAAGCTGTGATGATTTTGCGGGTGAAGCGATTAGTGTGCTAGATAAACAAGCGAATAATTTTAATGCGGTTTATGGCGATTGTTACAAAAAGCAGTATGTTTTAAATGCTGTACTTGGCGACGGCCGTATGGATGAGTTGTTAGCGTTTGTTCAAGACTTTTCTTAGGGGGCACGATGGAATATTTAGTATTTCGCCTCTATGGCCCCATGGCGAGTTGGGGCGAAATAGCCGTAGGGGAGGCGCGCCACAGTGCCGCTTACCCCAGCAAATCTGCCATTACCGGTTTGTTAGCCTCGGCTTTAGGTTTAACGCGGGAGCAAGAATACGAGCAATCGCAATTAGCGAATGGTTACAGGCAAGCCGTTAAAGTACTCAATGGTGGAGCCTTATTAAAGGACTACCATACAGCGCAAGCGCCAGACTCTGTGGGTAAATTTACGTACCGTACTCGCCGAGATGAAATCGTGACAGGCAAGGAGCGTTTGGGCACGGTACTTTCTAGTCGAGAATACCGTACCGATGCGCATGCCATTATTGCCATTGCTGCGGATGCGTCTGCGCCTTACGGCTTAACGGCTTTAGCTGAGGCGCTCACTAAACCTAAGTTTCATTTATACCTTGGCCGTAAAGCCTGCCCGTTGGCTGCGCCGTTAAATGCCAAAGTGGTGAGTGCCGATAATTACCGTAAAGCACTCGATGATTACGATGTGCTCCCTTTGTTAAGCGCAAGTACTTATGGGTTAAGTGATGAGCGCTGGTTACCTAGTGCTAAAAATGTGCGCTATTACTGGGAGGGTGAGTTGGACGATTTTTCGGATGCGGATGATTTTACCGTGCAACATGTGCAAGCACATTCGCGCTACGATAAACCCACTTCGCGTACCCGCTGGCAGTTTGAACCACGCACTGAATATTTTTGGCAATGTAAAAATACTTGCCCGCAGGAGGTTAGCTAATGTTTTTATCGCGCATTCAATTAACACCCGCCTTGGCAGAGCAGTCGCAATTGGGGTTGCTGTTACAAGATCGTGGTTATGGTTTACATCGCCTGTTGTGGGACCTATTCGCCGAAGGTGAGCGTTTTTTATTTCGTGAAGAAAATGCCGCCGAACAGAACGAGGGCAGTAAGCGCTACCCGCTCTATTACGTATTATCAAAAGCGGCCCCCAAGAATGGTTCGCCGTTATTTGAGGTGAATACTAAGCCTTTTACACCCCAATTAAATGTGGGGGATGAACTGGCTTTTAAATTACGAGCCAACCCAACGGTTGCACGTAAGCAAGCGGGGGCTAAAAATTCAAAACGCCATGATGTGGTGATGGATGCACAGTTACAGCACCTGCGTGCGGCATGCACCGTGCGTAATTTACCTATTGAAGGGACAAAATCAGTGATTAAAACGGCATTATTTTCGCACCCCGATTTTGCTGATAATACGTTAAAGCAACGTTTTAACGGTGAGCTGGAGGATGCTGTCGCGAATGCCACGCATCATTGGTTGAATAGCCGAGGGCAGGCTGCGGGTTTTGATTTGAAAAGCGCGCAAGCAACAGGTTACCGCTGGCATGGCTTACCGGAAAAAGGCCGTAAAGCGGGTTTTAGTACAATGGATTACGAAGGGGTATTACAGATTACAGACCCAGAGGCTTTTATTAATGGGCCGTTATTAAAAGGTTTAGGTCCTGCAAAAGCCTTTGGTTGTGGTTTATTACTCATCCGGCGGTTGTAAATGACTAACACGCCTTTTGTTCCGTTAAAACCCATTCCCATTAAATCGCGCTGCGCCATGATGTTTGTGGCGATGGGGCGTATTGATGTGAAAGACGGTGCTTTTTGTGTGGTTGATGAGGTACGCGGTGAACGACTGTTGATCCCCGTAGGTGCGGTGGCGTGCATTATGTTGGAGCCCGGTACGCGGGTATCGCATGCGGCGATAAAGTTAGCGGCGCAAGTGGGCACTTTACTGATTTGGGTGGGCGAAGCGGGTGTACGCTTGTACGCGGCAGGCCAGCCAGGTGGTGCGCGCTCCGACAAATTACTGTACCAAGCCAAACTCGCTTTGGATGAAGACTTACGCTTAAAAGTGGTGCGTAAAATGTTTGAGCTGCGTTTTGGTGAGCCAGCCCCCGCTAAGCGCAGTGTTGATCAGCTGCGCGGTATCGAAGGCGCCCGTGTACGTAAAACGTACGAACTACTGGCTAAACAATATAACGTGAAATGGCAGGGGCGCAAATATGACCCTAAAAATTGGGATAGTGCCGATGTCATTAACCGCTGTTTAAGTGCTGCGACATCTTGCCTGTATGGTGTAACCGAGGCGGCTGTATTAGCGGCTGGTTATGCGCCAGCTATTGGCTTTGTTCATTCGGGTAAACCACTGTCGTTTGTTTACGATATAGCAGACATTGTGAAATTTGAAACGGTCGTACCGGTGGCTTTTCGTATTGCGGCTCGCGGCCCAGCTAAAGCCGATCGCGAGGTGCGTATTGCCTGCCGAGATATCTTTCGGGAAAGCAAGTTACTCAATCGCTTAATCCCCTTGATGGAAGAGGTTTTAGCGGCAGGAGACATTAAGCCCCCCGAGCCCCCTAAAGATGCTCAACCGCCAGCAATACCCGAACCGCCCAGTGTCGGTGATGACGGTCACAGGAGTGGTTAGTTATGGCAATGATCACGGTGGTGACTGAGGCTGTACCTGCGCGTTTACGCGGTCGATTGGCTGTGTGGTTGTTAGAGGTGCGCGCGGGTGTATATGTGGGTAATGTTTCGCGGCGTATTCGTGAAATGATTTGGCAGCAAATTGAAGTGCTGGCTGAAGAGGGTAATGTTGTAATGGCTTGGCAAACCAATACTGAATCGGGTTTTGATTTCATTACCTATGGCAGTAACCGTCGGGAGCCTATTGATATTGATGGTTTAAGGCTTGTTCGTTTCCTACCAGAACAATCGAAATCCTAACCTGTAAAAACCCCCAAAAAGGGCGGTAAGTTTTTCAATAGAAAAATTGTTCTTTAAAAACATAGGCTTATAATAAGAGCGTTCCCCACAGGCGTGGGGATTAACCGGGTCTTAAGAATAACATCAACAGTATCAAGTCGCGTTCCCCACAGGCGTGGGGATTAACCGGCTTTGTAGGCACATGCCATGATTTAGAGTTGGCGTTCCCCACAGGCGTGGGGATTAACCGCGCAGCATCGGAGCACGTTTGTGGCGGGAGCTGCGTTCCCCACAGGCGTGGGGATTAACCGCTTTTGCCTATACTTCATTTATCGGAACGGTAGCGTTCCCCACAGGCGTGGGGATTAACCGTTCAAATTTTCAGTGCGCGACTTTGGCTATCAGCGTTCCCCACAGGCGTGGGGATTAACCGCAATACATAGACCGCAAAGTGATTGGTCGCATGCGTTCCCCACAGGCGTGGGGATTAACCGCACAAGGAATGCGACTGCAAGAACCATCACAGGCGTTCCCCACAGGCGTGGGGATTAACCGCTCAGGATAATCATGCTGCTTTCGCTTTATGAGCGTTCCCCACAGGCGTGGGGATTAACCGAGACCTATCAAATTGCTGCGCGCTTTGCTCAGGCGTTCCCCACAGGCGTGGGGATTAACCGCCTAGGCTGTTGAACATTGAGCCACACCCCGCGCGTTCCCCACAGGCGTGGGGATTAACCGTTTGATCGTCGCCAACGTGTTTGGTTGTTAGGGCGTTCCCCACAGGCGTGGGGATTAACCGAACGTTGAGTTGCGTACGTTTTGGCTTTACCAGCGTTCCCCACAGGCGTGGGGATTAACCGGAAATAGAGATAAACGGTAGTTAGAAACACGTGCGTTCCCCACAGGCGTGGGGATTAACCGCACATTGTACATACGATGATGTTTTAACAACTGCGTTCCCCACAGGCGTGGGGATTAACCGGGGTCGTAAAGCGGCGAATAAGCGTTGTTGCTGCGTTCCCCACAGGCGTGGGGATTAACCGTATTGTATTAACGGTACCTGATAACTCTCCGAGCGTTCCCCACAGGCGTGGGGATTAACCGCAAAAGCATGGGCGCCCAGCTTGCTGAGAGTGGCGTTCCCCACAGGCGTGGGGATTAACCGTATGTCGCCAAATCTGATCGGGAGTTGTCAGTGCGTTCCCCACAGGCGTGGGGATTAACCGTGCTCTGCTGTACCCTTGCCAAGTGCCGAGTTGCGTTCCCCACAGGCGTGGGGATTAACCGGATTGCATGTAATTGCGGCAGGCGTTGGCACTGCGTTCCCCACAGGCGTGGGGATTAACCGATGGCAGTGCAATTGCTGGCATTCGTGAGAAGGGGGAAAAGATAGGACATCCAAAACCCGATAAGTGGTAATGCGAACTCTCAAGTATTTAGCTATACCTAAATGATAGATATAGCTAAATACTTGAGGTTTTTTATGACACAGGCCCGTAAATTATTGATCGCATTA
>CANLTI010000033.1 GCA_947494095.1 uncultured Pseudomonadales bacterium | reverse complement strand
AGCTTAAATTAGGCTCTAAGCGCTCTTTTTGACTTAAATATGCTCAAGATGATTATTACGTCACCTTGAAAGGGCTGATTGAACCGACTAAAACCAAATTTTTTTAGTTCCTTGTTAAAAGCATCAACCAAAGGAGTAATTACTTCTTCCTTACATATTTCTGAATTTTTTTCTGTAATTGATCTTGAATTACATTGCTTTTGCAAAAGATCATATTTAGCAACTAATTTATAACGTAGTAAGTTAGATTTAATATTTTCCAAGTTGTCTCTAAATAACTTTTTATCTACTAGCTCTTTATATTCTTTTTCTTTTTCTTCTATTATTGAGTATGCATTTTCATCTTCAGGGATCGATTTTAGTTTAGTATTGATATTACCTATTAATTCTTTCAGCCTTTCCAAAGGGACTAAACCAAGAGCATCAATACTTTCAGGTAAAGTGTCTGTAGTAAAGCTCGATCGCCTTAACTTCAATTCACTTAAAAAGCTTTCTATATTAACTTTGAAATCAACAATATATTCATCAGCTAAAGCTATAGCACTTTCATATGGCGTTAAATCAAATTTATAGCCCTCAATATCTTTCTTTGCACCATCTAATATCGCTTTACTTTTTGAAGAAATAGTTACTGTATTATCTGCCAAAAAATCGATGAAAGTGGCCATTCTCTTATATGAAACATCCCTAATTTCTTGCAAGCATAGCGGGCAATTATCCTTTTCTTTAGGAGGGAATAAGGTGGTTGAAGGTAAGGACTTTATAAATATTTCTGCCGAGTCCCACATAACTTTCCACTTCTCACCACCAACCCCAGAAATAGGTAATCCAGAGAATGCTCTATCCTTTACTTCATTTGCCAACTGCTTCTTCTGTATAAAGTCGCTCTCCTTTTCCTTTAAGCTATCGAATTTACCATCATCAACTACCGATTCAGATTTCATAAGGTATTGGTAAAGAGGTGTTAACTGTCTAATTGAACCTAATAAATTCGTCTTTATTTTTTTTGGTGACTCCCTCTTATATAAATCTATGTCTTTCTTCAGTTCTTCAATTTTTAAAATATCATTCTCATCAATTGCGTAGAGGTCTAGTTCTTCAATTTCCTTAGAAGCAGATAATTGGCTAATAAATAAGCCTGTCTTTGTATCTGAAAAAGTAGGCAAGCCAACCAAGCCATTTCCAGCCATTGTTTCTTTGGTCACTTTCCGGTTAACATAATCAATCGCTTCAGCTAAATCCTCTAAAAGATGCAATCCAGTAGGTTTATAACCCAATTCATCTTCGTTTGTTACAAAATGTGCAGCTGCATCACTATCAAAAACCCTTATTGATTTTAAATTCTCATTACTCTTAAAATTTAGATTCCAACTATGTTCATGAGCATCTTCATTAACATTGATTGAAATATTTGCTGAAGTAGGCTTATCGGGTTTTTCAAATACATTTCCTAGGATTTTAGGCGTACCACCTCTAGATAAACAAGCATGTTTAATTATTCTTGAGTAAGATGATTTTCCCGTACCATTATCACCGTAAATTATGGTCATTCCATTTTTTGTAAAAGATAACACCTGATCTTCAGACAAAGCTCCGACATTTACGACAGTGTCAACCTGCTTCAATGTTACCTTTCCAGTTTCTTCATTAAAGCCTGAGGTATCTAGTGGCAGGCTCAACAGTTTTGATATTTCCTGATCAGAAACAATATTATGCTCTACTAAAGATGCTTTATAGATTTCATCAAAGTGTATAGGAGATAACGCGCCCTCACTTAATGACAATTTCACTGAGTGTTGCCACCATAGCGGTTTACCCTTGATCCAATCAGCAATGTTTTCCACTGGTTTCATTTATAATAATTCCTTAATTCAGTAAAATAACGATTTATATACATTCAGGTGCGATTTACCTGATAGGGCATCTAACGCCACTGTAACCTGCCCAAATTATGGAGCAATTTTGGGCGAAATGAGCGAAGCGTGTAAACGCCGGCAAGGACATGCACTCGTTTTAATTACCTAAAAGTATAAACAGCTAAATTTAATGATTTTTAGTAATAAACAGATTTTCAGGGTACCCATCCTTGTGTTGGTGGCTGTTATTCTTTTTTTATATGCGTTATAAAAAAATCAGAATAATAACCAGAATGACTTAAAACGAGTGCCTGTCCCAGAAAAACTGCTTCAAGGATTTTTGGTTCTCTAAGTTTCGCTATAGACACTTCGGGATTGGAATTGCCATATCTATCCAATGACGACTGTAAGCCCCAGGAGGTATCGTTATGCCCTCGAAAAACACAATCTGAAAGTACTTTACTATCTAATTTTAATAAATGGTCTAGAACTTTATTCGTATTGTTTAGAGATAGAATTTCAGGCTCATAAAAGTTCATAGATAAATAATTCCATAAGAAGTTGTTACGGGCTACTTAAAACGAGCGCCTGTCCCAGCAAAGCGCTGGAGCTCTCTTTTCGAGTTGGTTAGATAATCACTACCCGACAGTGGCCCTTTATAGATATCTTCAAGTAAAAAGTGAAGAACCCCTTTCAACTCTTTTTTCTCAGATGGAAGTACTATTTTTCCATTGCTTACGGTAATAGTGATTTCAGAAAAATCATTGGCCGCTGATGATATTTGATTTACGGTATAGCCATCAAGTGTTCCGGAACTTTTTATGGAGTGAACCATCTTTCGAACTTGACTATCAGCTTCCGTGATGAAATTTTGTACATTAGATATTTCCAATGACTTGTGCTTAGACATTTCGATCAAATCTTCGTCCGTTGCCTCTTTATAATAATCAGAAAGATCAAAAACCATGCGGGCATTATGAAAACTCTTGAACTTAGTTATATTACCCTCTATAACAGCTACAAGCTTATTGTCGATTGTAAATATATCATCCGTTATTTTAACAAATGTATTTCCGATTTGCATTTTAAAAATGGGTAATTGATTTAGAGATAGCGCCTGCCTAGAGGAAAACTTTTGTACAAAAACCTTTACAACACCATCAGAACTGGTACCAGTGAATATCGCTTTAATTGGTTCGTTTTTGAAATTTGAAATAGCAACATGCGAAAAAGAGGATGCATTGGCAGTTATGGCATTTACCATTAGAATTGATTCATCTATATCATTAATTACTAGCACTTCATTACTGTCAGGCTTCCAATCACCATTGAAGGGAATTTCAGCATCCACTCCTTTTTCGAATGAAACACGCTGGCCCTCAAAATTCTTAGCAAGTTCGATTTGAAGTGGTTTATCCACTCGAATTCGCTTAATAAGACAACTACCACTATTATCCCTAATTAGCGCGAAAAAATTTTGTTTTGCTGTCATTGTTAACCCTCTATGTCTATAACAATATATTCGGTAAGTTGAGCAACAGAAAGTGGCTGGCTAGCGTGCCTTAGTTCTTTTTTGGTTATTAGCACATAAGTAACGCCTTCAGGCGTTCCAACCTTATAGAAATGCCACCTCATAACACCCAGTAACGGGTTGAAATGATAGCTATAACCGGTGCTAGTGATAATCGCAAAGATGATGAGTGTTGGCACCCAAACAACCCAATTTAGAGAACTAAAACTAGAAGTGAAAAGAGGTAAGAGATATAGCAACAAAAAACCCATATTCTCCCGATCGGCAGCCTCAACAGTCGCAACCGTAAAAGGGAATTCTTCGAGGCTATTCTTTGCATATCTAAGCATCCAAATACATACAAGCACCAAGAACAAGGAACCAGAGATTGCTAATGCTGAAAACAATTCATCACCGTTAAACCAAGCGACCCACGCATAAGTAAATCCAACCGGAGCTATTGCTGTGCTCGTGAGTAGAATTTTTGCAATTGTGCTTAACACTTACCACCCATAACTACAACGCCCCACTAACTACGAATTGAATACACACAATTTATCAGGCAAAAAACGAGTTCCTGTCCCAGCAAAACGCTATTGACACAATTAGTTTTCCCTACTAAACCTTAATATGTCTTCATTGATCAAAATTTAAATTAAAAAAAATAAAGGGTATACGATTATGGCTGTAAGACATTCTCCACCAAATGGCGAGAGTATTATTCACCAAGGGAAAAAAGGAACAAAAACTGGTTGTGGAATTAGTACTACCGGTCATCCTTCCCACTGGACTAATACTAATAGCCCTATCACTTGCAATAAAAACGGTTGTAAAAACTAGTTGATAATTCTAGGCTGGTGCGTACAGTCCTTTCTTCATTTACCTAACACCTGCTAGCAGAAGCGCAGCTATGCTGCGCCCTGCTGGCTAGCTTTGTTAAGTTGCGGAAAACAAGTATCCAGATCATTAATATATAACCTTAATATTTCGCCTCGCATAATCTTTGTATGCTTGTTAAAAAGAGTGTCTGTCCCAGAAAAACGGTGTAATTTGTGTAAAATGGGCTAAGCCCATACACAAACGGAGCGACGCAGTTTTTGCGTGTGATACAAGCGTTAGGTAAATATAACGCCGAAAGCTAAAACTACTAACCCCCCACCCGTTGCAACCGCACAACACCACATAAAACACCTTTTTTTACAAAGTGCCTGTTTCTTATGAAGCTTTATCTCGGATGGAGATATACAAGAAATAGTTGACTCATGAGGTAACAAGCCAACGAAAGAAATACACAGGCCAATAAAGAATAGTGAAAGTAAAGTAATAAGCCAAATTTTATTTATATATTTGGGATCAAGAAAAACTATACTGCCCCCCATTAAACTGACATTAAGTGTTAAAAACTGAGTTAAAACAGCATGGGCATTTTCTATGTTTTTCTTTACTGTTTCTTCACCCCACTTCACATAGAAAATATCTTCATGCGATGGAGGTACTGACTGAACAGGCTCATTCATTTTCTAACAGTGACCGTACATTGCTTATTACAGTGCGAGCAATTTGGTACATATGTAACTGGCCTCAGTGTTGTGTCATCCAGCAGCATCATGCTAGCTCCTTTAGTTTCAAACTCTGATTCTTTTTCACAGCTATGACATATAAACTTTACGATTGACATATTATTTTCCTTTTTTACCTAACAGTTTATCAGCCAGAACTCAGGCCACACTAACCCTCGCCCTGACCAGCCTAATTTCAAGAAAGTAAACACCACACCTCCCAACGCTAGGGCACAAGGTCGCCACATCAACCTATCTTTTAACAGTCAATAAATCCCCTAAGCATTGACACCAACACTACCACGCCAACAATACTCCCAATGAAATAATTAACGCCAAAAAGCAATAAAAAATGAAAATATAATTAACACATAAACAAAGGAAATAAAAAAACCATAACAGACTATAGATAGGAAATAAGAGAGCACTAAGGAAAGCGGACATACTGACAGCAGGCCTATGCCTACAAGGTGGAGAGAACAGACACAGCGAAGCCTCTAAGACCCGCCGTGCTTATTGAAAACTAAGAGCCTAAAAAACCACTACACCAACCAACCATTAAGCCAGCACACGATCACACGCAACACTCAACGACCCACCATTTCGCTTAATCGAAAAATCAGCAGAATCGATACGCCACAAGCCATTAATCACAGCGTCAAAACCAGAGACCTCCACGCGCCCTTCAGCGGCGGCATTAAGCAAGTCGGGCGAAAGAGGTGCTGTTGCTGTGAATGACTCTTTGCCCCCCTCAGAAGACCGCAGATGAGCCGTTGCGGCCGCCTCAGCCTCTTGCTTTGTCGTATAGGTATAAGCCATGGTAAATGCAGGCTCACCCGCACCCACTTCAACACTGCCGGCTACGCCTTTCGCCTCATCACTATAGCTAGCACGCACACGCTTAACCCCCTTAGCCGAAGCGCTCTTATAGCTGTATACCGAGCACTGCGAGGCGTTCAATGAAACAACGGGCAAATCAACACCGCTTGCGCTCTTGGCTACGCCCTCTGCCACAAACAACAAAAAACCCGAGGCGGGCTTCATCATCGCACCGCGCTCAATGGCCAAGCGCCGTAAAAAATTTAAATCGCTCTCAGCGGTTTGATCAAGGTGATCAAACCGAACCGCCGCGAACTCAGCAGATACCTTAGGCTTTAAGCCATGCTCAGCCGCGATTTTTTGAACAATATCGGGCAGTGACACATCATCCCATGCACGCGTTTTTTGACTTTGCATAACCGCTTCGCCGCGATCACTGTTCAGTGATGCGGCACTTGCGTTAATCATTATTTTGCGCGGCCAGCCACTTTCGCCTATACCGCCCACCACAAAGCGCCCCTTGGGCTTTAATGCCCCGCCAAAGCCCAGCGATACACTGAGCGCAACACCCGCAGGAGGCAGCGCTATTGAGCCCTCTGCCGCCAACACAATGGCCAATGCATCGCTTTGAGTCCCCGCTTTATCTGTAATGCGTAGCACCTCTAAGTTTTGAGCAATTGCGGCTGTAATATCCTTGCCGCCGGCTTCGACCTTAAACACTAATCCCATAAGCTCACCACCTTAATCCCATAAACTCACCACCTTTGCCGCCTCAATCCTTGGCCCAAAATCAGGCAGCACAACAATCAAGCCTGCCGGCAACACAGGATGGTATTGCGCCAAATCAGGATTAGCCTCTAACACATCCACAAAGCGGCTCTCATCGCCATACTCATGCCAGCAAATGCGATCAAGCACATCGCCTTCAAGCGTTATGTAAGTCCTCGCCATAAAACTTTAACTCCAACGTAAATTCTTGCCTGCGCGGGGCGCCGCCGGCGACAAAGCGGGTGCCGACTTCTTCAGCATTCATCATCACCCAGTAACCCATAACCTCACCCGTGCCGGCCACCAATAACTGGGGTGTCGCTAAATCACCAATCGCCACCAACTCATCGATACGGCCAATACCAACACCCTCTCTCTGCGTCGCCACAATGCCCACCAAAGAGATAGTCGCGGCATCTTTACCGGTATATTGCAGCAAATCATTATTGCCAAATCGCGCTTGCGCAGCCCAACGCCAACTGTGTTTTTTAACCATGCGATTAAAAGCCGCTGTGCTCGTACTAAATTTAAAACCGCCCAACTTCAACAATGTACTGGCCATTGAATCCCCTTACATTACTTTGGTAAATCATAAAGTGGTTGGCTATATAAACCCGATAGCGCATCGCCAACGGCTGCGCCAAGCGCTTCGGGTGATTGACCAGGAGCTGCGACAATTTCAATGCGCTCAACCCGCTGGTGAACCGTCGCCCCTTGACTCGCAGGCGCCACTTGTGACACCACTTGTGACAATAACTTTTGCTGTGACTCAATATTAGGGGCAGTCACTTTAATCTCATGATTACCGCCAAAATATTCAGACCACATTGAGCCCACGACTTCAAACGCATCAATAACCGCGCTAATGGGGCTCAATAAATAATCAACAATGACCCCGCCATTGCTCTTAAAAAAATCAAACACAG
The DNA here is from genome assembly GCA_947494095.1 of uncultured Pseudomonadales bacterium. GTDB lineage: Bacteria > Pseudomonadota > Gammaproteobacteria > Pseudomonadales > Cellvibrionaceae > Marinagarivorans. The sequence continues at coordinate 47,205 of CANLTI010000033.1, read as the reverse complement.
GCCGCCAATTATTCACAACCAAACCAACAGGCGAATAATCAAAAATCGTTTTTAATAAGCCAAACGTTTTTGGGAACGCATCACCAAACCACGAAAGCTTCGCACTAAACCAATCGGTCACCTCGCCCCAGTTACGATATAGCGCCCAGCCCGCACCAATGAATGCCGCAACACCCACAACGGCTAACCCAATAGGGTTGGCTGCAACAATAAAATTAAAGGCGGCCATCGCTGCACTGCCTGCACCCAACGCACTCACCAAACCAAAAACACTGACGGTCAACCCAACAACACTAACAATCACTTTTGCCGCGAATAAAGACGCGACCGCGCCGCCCACAACCTTCCAGCCGCCCAAACCTTGCACCAAGCGATTAACGCCACTAGCCGCCCACACAACACCACCCACAAACTCACGAATACCGCCACTAATATCTTTTAGCGTACCCACCAGCTGTGTTTTATTTTCACGCACAAAATCACCAACGCTTTGCGTGAGCGAGTCTATTTCGCCCGTCATTTCACCGCCGGCAATACCGGCTATCTCGGCCCAGGCTGTACTCACCGTGCCGCGCAAATGATTAAATGAGCGGCTATAGGCGGTAGCGCCTTTGGCCCCCTCATCCGTGAGCAAATTAAACTTTTTTTGGCTACCGAGTAGATCATCAATTGACTGGCCCGCAGTACTTGCAGAGACAGGCACTCTTTTTAATAACCTCCAAGCATAAACACTCAAGGCTAATATCATTTGGTTTTAACAAACTTACCGGCACGCGCGCTTAAAGCCGGCGGGGATTGATTTCTCAGGCCCTTACGTGTCGGGAACGCGTATGGAGTGCCCACGGATGGCTTGAACGCGCCAGAGGAATCGATACGCGGCGGTACCACATCAAAGCATGAAATAAAATCGAGCACTTGCTGGGACAGGCACTCGTTTTGCTCGCCTTAATACCCTCCCCCAAAAACATCAACACTCAAAGCGAATATCATTTGGTTTTAACAAGTTTACAGATGCGCACGCTTAAAACCGACGGGGGTTGATTTCTCGGGCCCTTATGCGTCGGGAACGCGTATGGAGTGCCCATGGATGGCTTGAACGTGCCAGAGGAATCTATACGCGGCGGTGCTATATCAATGTATGAAATAAAATCGAGTACTTGCAAGGACAGGCATTCGTTTTACGGGCAGGATACCCTGAACACCTCAAACTCCACCTCTGAGCAACACCTCAACTCTACTACTTCTTTAGACGACAGCTTGACAACTCTTAAAAAAATAATAGTTTTACAAAAAACTCTAACCTTATGACCAGGCGGGCTTGGCATGTATATTATTTCGACAGTAGCTAACCAATTAAAAATACTTTACTCTTACGCAAAAATAATGTATTAACTAAAAAATAAACGTAGAAATTAATCTACAGTATACAAAAAATTACGAGTAATTTTAATTGACTAATCATACAAAAATATATTCCGATATACCAACCGTCTTAAGATTTCTTGCAATCTCATTAATTGTAGCTGGGCACTTTGAGCTTTTTGAGTATGGCGGTGGCGGCGCTTACTTTTTAATGGTGATGGTAGGCTACAACATAGCAACATTTAAATTGAATGAAATTTTGGTTTCAAACAGTGTATTACCTATAGTCATAATGATTATCAAAGTCATCATTCCCTGTATGATTTATACGCTCTTACTACATTTATATTATGGCCCGCTAAGGTGGCAAGATATTTTAATGGTGAGTAATTTTACGCCAAACATGCACCCCAATGGATTCTCTTATTGGTTTATTGAAGTTTATATCCAACTACAAATAATTTTACTCATTATCTTATCAATAAAGCCTGTACGTAAATTTTTATTAGAAAAAATAAAAACAGCATGCATTATATTCTTATTAACATCATGCGCTATTTTCTTCTTCAGTGAAGCCATTTGGGATGCCGATCATTTGATGCGTAGAGTGCCTTGGCTCATGTTATGGCTGATGGCGTTCGGATTCTCTGCTCGCTTTACTGAATCGATTTTTGAGAAGTTATTATCGTTTTTAGGTTTTACATTAATGTCTTATGTGGCTTACGGTAATTTTAATTATTATTTGATTTTAAGCTATCTACTACTCACAATTAAAATCCCTATCAGTTTACCCCAAAAAATAATGACTCCAGTTTACTATATTGCCGCGGGATCTTTATTCATATACCTCACGCATTTTCAGATAAAATCTATTTCAGAAAAAATAATTGATGATGCACCACTAGCAAGTACCTTTATTGCAATTTTTATAGGAGCAAGTCTTTTCCATATTTACAATAAATACGTGAATAAGCCCGGCTTAAAAGCTTTTAATAATTGCAGGGGCAGGCACTCACTGTAGACACTAGCTTTAACCCCCCCAACCATAACCACTAAAACTAATATCATTTGATTTTAACAAGCTTACGGATACGCACGCTTAAAACCGGCGGGGATTGATTTCTCAGGTCCTTATGCGCCCAGAACGCGTATGCAGTACCCATGGATGGCTTGAGCGCGCCAGAGAAATTGATACGCGGCGGTACCACATCAAAGCATGAAATAAAATCGAGCACTTGCAGAGACAGGCACTCGTTTTGCTCACCTCAATACCCTCCCCCAAAAACATCAACACTCAAAGCGAATATCATTTGGTTTTAACAAGTTTACAGATGCGCACAAAACCGTCGGGGATTGATTTCTCGGGCCCTTATGCGTTGGGAACGCGTATGGAGTGACCATGGATGGCTTGAACGCGCCAGAGAAATCTATACGCGGCGGTGCCCACTTACTTACGGTACTTACAGGGCAGACGCTAGCTTTAATAACCTCCAAACATAAACACTCAAAACTAATATACCCATGGCGTTTGAAATTTAGGTTTAATAGTCACTGCCTATTGAAATACTCTTATCTCTTGATAAAATCATCACATGAAAGACCTTTGGCTTACCGATGAAGAAATTATGACCCTGCGCTCAGCCCATAAGGCCGAGTCGAATCGGCGTGCAGCTTATAAAATTAATGCAGTAATATTATTGGGCACCGGCTGGACACTAAAAGGAGTTAAAGAGGCCTTACTCATCGATGATGAAACTTTACGTACTTACATTCATAAATATAAGGAATCAGGTATTAAAGGCTTGATAGCAACGCGCTATAAATACAGGGACAGGCACTCGCTTTACGATTGGGCGGAGCAAGCCTGAGGGCGCCACCCATACCACCCACTCAAGGCACGCGGCGAGCACTTCCCTGTAGGCTCTAGTCGGCATCCTGCCCTCTAAGGCCCTGTACGGATGGCATGGGTGGCTTTTTGAACATTTGCAGGGGCAGGCACTCGCTTTAATAGTCGTCGCATTGCCCTAAAACCCAAAGCTGGCCTTAATACCCTCATAGCACAACCGATTTGCGTCTTGATAAATTTAGCTCTTAGGATGTCCTCATTGTTCTTTTCTTCGGCAGATGCCGAATTAGCACAGCGCTATAAAGATATTTTTGGTTTGTTTTTAAATTACTCAAACAATATCGAGCGCGTCACCTTTTGGGGAGTTAATGATGGTGACTCCTGGTTAAATGGCTGGCCAGTAAAAGGGCGCACCAATTACCCGCTATTGTTTGATCGCAACAACAAAGCCAAGTCCGCCGTTGATGCTTTATTACAATTAGGCGGTGATGCCAAATAGCCTGCAATGAGACTACCTGCACTAAGGTGTACATTCGCCAATTGAGTAAAAACATTCACAACCCCAAGTTAATCGCTTGGGGTTGTTTTTTGGAGCACTAGTAGATACACGGTGATGCAGTTTACTCACCATTCACACTGAATTATTATCGCTTACTTATAAACAATACCATCAATAACCTTTAAGTGGTGGTTAGTTGAAGGTGTCGAAGGCAGTAACGATACGCCATCGATAGCAATAAGCTGATTTTTATAAAACTCACAACTTATACCTTTTTTAGGCGTGGAATATTTTGTTAAGCCGCAACGACCTACACCATGCCGATTACCGCCACTAAATGGTCCCTGATACCAAGACTTAGTCGAAGTTTTAGCTTTCAAAGGGTATGAACTACTAATATATTCTGATGCAGGAAGGTGACGTTCAACATATTTTATTTTACCTAGGCCATCTTTTTTTCCGTTTTTCATATTACCATTATAAATAAATTTATAAGTGTTAAATTCAGCCTGCCCATGTAACTGGTTATTAGTATACTGCCCTGCTACGTGAGCAATCCCTTCCATTCTCATTTGGCCATAGCCGTTCATAATATTGTCAGTGAAATGCGTATTGGTATACTGTACAGATCGATTATTCAAATACAAAACCCCTTCACCATTGAGCTTATTATTACTAATCTGACCCTCTAGCTGTATAACGCCTTCCATATTAATAACGCCTTTACCTGTAATACGGTCACCATCAATTGCGAAGTCCCCCTCCCAGGAAGTAATGAAATTCGGCATAATGTATTTCATAGCTAATGCTTTGGGGTCGTTCGAGGTTAACGAAAAGTGTATCGAATCACCATCGCAATCAACATTAATTCCGTAAGCATTCACAATTAACTCTATCAATTGGCGCCCAGAGACATTTAGAGCGTAAACCGCTGTATACGTATCACTTAACGCATCATCAAAACTAGAGTTCCTTACATCAAATTCAGATAGCGTTCCATCAAAATCAATAAGTAGCGCCAATATATTCTCGAGTGAGATCCCCGGAAAATTAAAAGAAACAGGACTAGATGCTTCATGACTGTCGTACAGGCTATTATTAAGAGCTAAACGATACCTTTTAATAATATCGGGTGCCATTTCGGGGTTAGCAAAAATATCTAGCTGGGCTTTGGCATAACTTGGACGCGCTGATTTTTTAGCATTAAACATGAGGTCGCACGCCTGACTTAAACTCTGCGAGGGTTTTATTGGCTTTAAATTTTCTAATTCTTTATTGATTTTTTGTGTGATCTGTAATTTTTTTGATTTCATATCATAAGCTTTAGCTTGCTCCAAGAGCATAACTTTATGATCTTTTTGTGCTGATTGCGCATATGTAAAATATGCCTCAGCGATCTGTGAATAGTTATCTAAATAAGTTTTATTGGGGAAAACATCAATACCCTTATTCGCGTAATACTCTAACCAGTAAAGCTGTACAATATCGGTATTCACTATATCATCTAGCGCTAGACCCTTTAGAAAAAAGCTATATGGAACAATAGCATCCTCATAAGGCATATCTGCCATTGCTCTAAAACCTTTAAGTGCAGAGGGAAAGTCTGGTTTACCACCCTTACCTTCGGCTAAGAGTTCAAAATAGCCTGCAGCAGCTTTCACATCATATTGCATGCCTTTTTTATAGTAATGCCTGGCTCTTTCATAACTCCCTTCTTCATCAAAAAGAACACCTATAATGTAATATATGGATGGGTCATTGGTTTTTTTGTTATCAAATTTTTTGTTGAGGCTTGGGATATCACCGAATTTTTTTTTTGCTAGAGCCTTAATGAGTGCCAGCTCTGAATCTTGTATATCGAGAGAGTATATGACTGGATCTTGTGGTGCAGATACACCAAGCGGTTCTACAGCACTCACATTAGGGCCACCTAAAAATAAAGCGGCGCAAGCGGTGAGTGGTAAAAGTAAATATTTATAGATCATGACGATAACCTTTAATACCAGAGCAGCCCTAAGCCTGTGAAGCTAGGGTCTATTTTACCAATAGCTTTGATGGGCAATGCACTCTTAAACAATGGAGCTACAGTATACATTACTAAGAAATAGCATTTTTAACGATTATTGAGCAACAGCGCTCTATCAGCTGATGTTTTCAGTTGGGCTAAATAGTGACCAAACCTTAAGGTTTTTCATATTTGATTAGGGGTAACACATGACACACAAAGAACTCCACAGGCAGCATAGAGTTGGCTGGCTAAGAGCCTCTGTTCTGGGTGCAAATGATGGGATAATCTCAACATCCAGCTTAATCATCGGTGTGGCATCGGCACATTCAGCGTATGACTCAGTTTTAGTGGCCGCCGCCGCAGGCTTAGTCGCTGGTGCAATATCAATGGCTGCAGGTGAGTATGTCTCGGTATGCGCGCAATCAGATACCGAAAAAAGCGATCTCGCATTAGAGCGTAAGTCGCTAATAAATCACTACGAAGAAGAGGTCATTGAACTGGCCGAAATTTATGAAGAGCGCGGTGTAGAGAGCACTCTTGCTTTAAAGGTCGCTCGCCAAATGATGGCGCATGATGCCTTAGGCGCGCACGCACGTGACGATATTGGTATCGCTATCCACTCAACAGCGCAGCCTTTATTAGCAGCATTTTCTTCTGCGCTTAGCTTTATTGTTGGTGCCGCACTACCTTTGGCTATTGTTATTTTTAACGGCGATAAAAATCTTACTGTGACCGTTGCCTTATCTGCATTGGTCTTTTTGGCCGTGCTAGGGGCACTTTCTGCATTTTTAGGCGCCGCAAAAATATATACAGGAGTCCTAAGGGTTACATTGTGGGGGGCGCTAGCAATGACTGTAACCTCTTTAATTGGTACAACATTCAATGGTGTGTAACCCAAAAACTAGGTTATATTAGGGCTGCCCTATAACTATAATTATAACTATAACTATAACTATAACTACACGAGCCAAAACTATAGGCCCTACTTAGGTACTGAAAGTGGGCGCTAGTGAATCATTGACTGGGCCGTTCAAGCCATTTAAGCCATCACTGGTCGCTATATAAGCGCTCTCGACAGCTGGCTCCTGCGCTGCCTAACCCTTCTTTCCCTGCAAGGCCCGGCGCTTAAATGCCCAGAAAATAATCCATCAGCACCCTATCAGGTGAGGCTTATCAGCTGAGCTGAATAGTTAGCAACAAATAATAGTTTAGTCCCTGCCTTTAGGTAGGTTATTTTGGTTAATCACATTCACCTTGGGTATTAATACTCAGAACAACACGACGGTTAACACTTTTACCCGATTCATGGCTGTTACTGGCAATGGGTAATGATTCACCGTAGGTCTTTACCATTAGTTGTGCTCTAGATATACCACGAGAGATAAAAAAGTCAGCAGTACTTTGTGCTCGACGATTTGATAAAGCTAAATTATAAGCCTGACTACCATCAGAATCTGTATAACTTTGAAGCTCGACTAACCATCGTGGATTTTTAATTAAACGTTGAGACAGTGCATTTAACACCTTATTTGATTCAACCGTTAACTCAGCCGAATTTTTTTCGAATAAAATACTTTCAGAGGCTATTTTTTGTGGGGTACAAACCTCTAACATTGGCGGAGTAGAATTAGTCATTATAACCGGGGCGGCGACAGCTACCACAGTCGGTGCAGCCGTATTTTTCGTAGATTTAGATTTCCGGCCAAGGTAACGCGCAATAGTAATATTGCCATAACGTGCATCACGGTCATAACTGTCTATTTCTAATTTAACCAACCACGGTGATTGGTTAAAATCATATTGCACGCCTAGCCCTATACTTAGCTGCACCGACTCTACCTCCGCTTAAGCTTGTTCCATCCCAGCATGATATTAACCCACACAAACCGCTATGGATTTAGCCAAGCTTTAACGCTGGCTATTTGGCCGCTATTAACGCCCCTACTGATTGGCCCGCTCAAAAAGGCACGTGGCATTACAGTAGAGGCGCTAGGCGAAGCCCTTGCTCGTAACCTCGCACGTAAAGGCAGCGGCACTAAAGTACTCATATGGCAAGACTTTATGGAGATTACCCGCCAGTAGCTATCGGCTGATACTATCGAGCATGCGCTAATGTGTAGTGACAAACGGATTATTAGCTTGCTCGATACGTATCGAGCAGGCTCACCATATCGTCGGCAAGAGCTGCCATTTGATCGCTAGGTACACGGCGCTCAGCAAATGCGCGCACACCCATAATTTGCACCTGCAACAAACGCGCTAAGCGTGGACACTCAACATCGGCACGCAACTCGCCTTGTATACAAGCTTGCTGCAGGGCTTCACACAATTTTTGCTCGATAACCGCCAGCATGGCATCTACCTTGGCGCGCAAAGCGGCATCTTCGGTATTAATCTCTAATAATGTTTTCACCAGCATACACGCCTGTACAGGCGCATGGTTATCGCAGGGCGCCACCAGTGAGCGTATATACTGCTGTAAGCCGTCAATAATTGTGGGGGCGCTGTAAACTATTTGGTCAAAATCATCACCCGTACGGGTTGCGTAAACATCAAGCGCTTCGGTAAATAAGCCATTTTTGCTGCCAAACGTCGCGTACAAGCTACCGGGGCGCATATCGAGTGCCGCTTCAATATGCTTCATAGAAGAGGCGTAATAGCCTCTTAGCCAAAATAATTCTACCGCCTTATCTAAAGCAACTTGGCGATCAAAGTTAGCTGTGCGAGCCATTGTAATTTCTCTTGTAAAGGCCTTGAGTTAGCAGGCCACATTTATTTTGAATAATCATTCAATTTTAACTTGACCGCCCACAGCAGTGCAACTAAGATAAAACCCTTATTTGAACAATCACTCAAAAAAGGAACAAAATCATGACTGCTTTTACCCTACACGATCAAAACAGCGCACCCGAAGCCTCTAAGCCCTTACTCGAGAATTCACAAAAAGCCTTTGGTATGGTTCCAGGGTTGCATGCGGTTATGGCCGAAGCCCCAGGCTTACTAGAAGGCTATCAAGTACTGCATAACTTGTTTCTTAATAGTAGCTTTGATGCTGATGAAAAAACCGTAGTATGGCAAACAATTAATGTTGAACATGCCTGTCATTACTGTGTGCCAGCACACACAGGTATTGCCAAGTCTATGAAGGTTTCGGATGATATTAGCAACGCCTTGCGCGATGAAACGCCACTACCCACAGCAAAACTCGAAGCATTGCGTGACTTTACTTTAGCAATGGTACGCCAGCGCGGTGAACTCAAAGAGCAGCAAACAAACGACTTTTATGCCGCCGGTTACACTCAGCAAAACGTATTAGAAATCATCTTAGGTCTTAGCCAAAAAGTCATGAGCAACTATACCAACCATGTTGCACATACACCTGTTGATGAAGCCTTCGCCCCCTTTGCTTGGGAAAAAAAATAACAAAACACCGATAAATAGCGGCGCTATTGAGAGATAGCGCCGCTAGATTACCGTTTATATCGCTAACGCATGCCTATCAAGCCATCCAAGTTAAGACTTGGCCTTTAATGCCAGCGTGGTGGTAAATAAGCGAGGGTCCGCAATCTGCTCAAGCAGGGCACTATCGGGTAAACAATCATCATCGACATAGTCAACATAGTCACCTGCCGAATCAAACACTAAAATATCAAACGCTAATCGGCCCTGCCCATAGAGGCCTCGGTGAATCATATCCGCCGAAAAAAACAAAACATCGCCGGCCGACAAAGCAATAGCTTTACCCGTAGAAAGCCCCTCGCTACTGCTGCGCCTTTTCCTTTCCAATCTCACATCCATTTCTTCTTCTGTATCCCAACGCCTATGCGAGCCAGGCACAAGCTCCATACCAGGCTCATCAAATAAAGGAATACGCACATGCAATACTTGGGTTTCATGTATCACTTTTTTTTGACCTTCAACATCAAAATCATATTGGCAGTCTCTATGCCAAAAGTTTTTTTGCTCGGCATGGCAAGGGTCAAAAAATAATTGCGTATTCATAAATGCAGGCTTACCCGCTATAACAGATTGCACAATATCCATTATTTTTTGACTACTGATAATATTAAATAATATCAATCGATCGTCAGCCTCTAAGTATTGACTCCCAGTAATTAACGATGAGTTAAAGGCCTCGTCACAATAAAGCGCTTGATTATCTTGCTTCCATAATGCATGAAATTTTAAGATGACCGCTTTGAGTAATCTTATATCTTCAGCGCTAAAATAATCCCTAACCACAACATAACCTTGCTCATGATAGTGGTGCTGCCACTGCTCGTGCTGAGTGTTCATTTTCTACCTCTATTTAGTACATCACCCCTAACCTTTGCTTTAGGGCGACTATTGATTGCAAGGCAATCCTTTATTGTGGAACAACCCTTTATTAAATGGCGAGTACTTTACTGTGCTAGCCGTCTGCCAAACTACCCATTCCACATTCAGCTTAATTCGCGTATTCTCTTCACCTTTAAATACGATGTAAAACCCATGACTAATAAAACAATAGCAACGCACAACGGTAACTTTCACGCAGATGATGTTTTTAGTGTCGCGGCACTTAAGCAGTTATTTCCTTCTTTTAAGCTAATACGCACACGCGACTTAGACCTTATCGCTAAAGCCGATATTGTACTCGATGTGGGGGGAATCTATGACCCAGATACCGATCGCTTCGATCACCATCAACGCGGTGGCGCCGGCGCACGTGACAACGGCATTCCTTACTCTTCGTTTGGCTTAATCTGGAAAAAGTACGGTTTAGCCCTATGCCAAGACAACCAAGATATTGCTAATGCTATTGATACCGGCCTTGTATCCACGATTGACGCCATTGATTGCGGCCATGTTGAAGGTATTGCAACCGGTATTAGCCTTAGTCAAACCATTTCAATGCTTAACCCCACCTGGCAAGAAGATGGCGACTTTGACGCAGGTTTTGATGAAGCGGTAGAGTTTGCATCGCGCATATTAGCAAGGTTTATCGCCTCTGCCAGTGGCGGTATTAGCGCTAAAGCGATTGTCGCCAAAGCCATCGAGAACGCTGAAGACCCAAGAGTCATTGTATTAGAGCAATACACCCCCTGGAAAAGAACCGTTAACGCCTTATCACCAGAGGCATTGTTTATGGTTTACCCTTCGCAAACAGGTCAATGGCGCATTCAAACCGTGCCTGTAGAGCTAGGCTCGTTCGAGAACAAAAAGTCACTGCCTAAAGCGTGGGCGGGCTTATCGGATCAAGCCTTACAAGAGGTAACCGGCATTGCTGATGCAATGTTTTGCCATAATGGTTTATTTATTGCTGGCGCAAACTCCTTTGCTAGCGTCATGGTAATGGCCGATATGGCTCTCAAAGCATAAGCCCAAAGCCAAATAGCCCCGCCCCACACAACTGTAACTATTCAGTCAAGCTAACACATCCTTCTTGGCGGTGCTGATGGATTATTTTCTGGGCATTTAAGCGCCGGGCCTTGCAGGGAAAGCAAGGGGCAGGCAGTGCAGGAGCACACTGTCGAGAGCGCTTATATAGCGACCAGCCCCAGCATGGATGCGTGGGGGTAGACTTTGCAGGGGCACAAAGTCTTAGATGGCTTATAACCCTTAAAAACCCACCTCTAGCTCATAACCACGATTTAGTGCCCGTGCTCAGCAGCGACAACACCCGCATCGCCTTTTAAGCTTTTATACAGGGTACGGGTCATTTTTTCGGTGGTAATAAAAGCCCAGCTCCAAGTATCGTGATACTTAGCTAAAGGGTTTTTGGCAACAACTGCATCTTCTGTTAAGCCTTTATCAATCATCGCTTGCACTTGTTGAATGCCTGCCTCTAGCATCACAATCGCTTTTTTAAGATCTGCACGGGTGGCCAAGGGGCCGTGCCCTGGAATTATTTTAGTGCTGTCATTGGCCATTGCATAAATGGCTTTTTGCCCAGCCAAATACCCTTTTGCGCTACCGCCACTGGCTAAATCAATGTAGGGATACCAGCCATTAAAAAATACATCGCCTGCGTGAATAATATTTTGTGCAGGCAGGTAAATAACACTATCGCCATCGGTGTGGGCGTGGGGCACATGTACAAGCTGCATATCGCGCTGGTTCAAATGCAGTGCCATTTGGTTGGTATACGTTAACATAGGTAAAATTGCCGAAGAGGCTTTAACTGGGCCATCTGTCCCTGGTACGCCTTTTTCTAACATTTGCGTACGTAAATTTTGGTGCCCTATAATATGGGTATGACCTGCACCTATAGCAGCATTATTACCCGTATGATCACCGTGGATATGTGTATTAATTAAAAAATCTACCGGCTTATTAGTCAACTGCCCAAGCGTTGCTTTTAGCGTATCTAAAAATGGCGCCATGCTATTATCAACCATCACAACGCCTTGCTCACCCACAGTCACCATCATATTACCGCCAGCAAAACCGCCCACCCCTTCAAGCATATAAACGCCTTGCGCCAAAGCGGTACTTTTAAAGCTAATTGTGGGTGTCGCTTCCTTTTGTGCTGCCGAAGCATTGACGGTAAAACCCACCACACTCACCGCTGCTACCGCCATAACTAGTTGCGCTTTTAGTTTTTTTAGCATCATATTATTCTCTCTTTGATTCAACATTAAAGTGTAAGGGTGCTATTTATGGGTTAAAAGTTATATCATAAAAGTCGCCCCCTATACGCATTAATTGGCTTAAGGGTTTTACAAACGTGGATTTTCAGCTCCCCTTAATAAAGCCTTACTATAATCTTTAACCGTAACTATTGGGCTCAACTTCCAAACCTCACCCTCACATCACGTTTAGGTCGTCGCTTACGGAGCTTGCATGAACAAACACATGATTATTGGTATTTTTTTAGGTGGCGCGGTGGCTACCGCAGGTGGTGCCCTAGCTTTGCGCAGCACAGCGCCCAAAGTGGCGCACATTGTCTCTGTTACACCAATTACTGTTGCGATGGAGCAAGAGTACGCAACGGTCACTACCGTACAACAACGTATTGATCCTAACGCGCCCGTGCTCGCTGATGTTGTGCGCTCGCAACCCATTGTGATTGCCGGCCAAGCGCGTGAAGTGTGCGAAAAACGCGTAGTCACCCATCAAATGCCCGTTAAAGATGAAAACCAAGTTGCCGGTACGGCCGCTGGCGCCCTTATTGGCGGGCTTTTGGGCCACCAAGTTGGTGGCGGCAACGGTAAAAAAGCGGCTACTGCGCTTGGCGCCATTGCTGGTGGCCTCATAGGCAAAAATGTACAAACCCATAAACAACAAGCTAAAACCTATCAAACCGTCGAGCAAGATTGCCGCACAGTACGCGACCCCGATCAAACAACGGGCTACAACGTCACGCTTAACCTGAATGGTCAAAACCAAAGCCTCACCATGGCATACAATCCTAAAGGACAGCTACCTGTCATTAATGGAGAAGTGATTACTGACCCAACAAACATCAAAAAGATAAAGGCGAATATTCCGGCGCCACTGTTCGATGTTGCCTATACCTTTGCCGAGCAAAGCCACAACATCACCTTAGATTACGCGCCAGCTGTGGGCGCGCAACTGCCTTATGAATACGGCCAAGCGCTTGTCACCGAAGAGCAATTAGCCAATTTAAAAGCGCGCGAAAACACCGTAATTGCCTATAACGTGGTCTATCAATCGGATACCGGCATTGGTGAAATACGCACCGTTAAGCACCCAGAAGGCAACACGCTCACACTAAAAAATGGCCAACCTATTATTACTGCCATGGGCGAGTAACATACGCACAACTTTTTAACTAAAGGTTATCGTAACTATTCAGCTCGGCTGACAAACCTCACCTGATAGGGTGCTGATGGATTATTTTCTGGGTATTTAAGCGCCGGGAGCGCTTATATAGCGACCATGGATGGCTTGAGCGGCCCAGTCAATGATTCATTAGCGCCCAATTTCGGTACCTCTGAATAGTTACAGGTTATCAAGCAATACGCTAGCCATAAAAAAACCTCAAAAAGCGCAAGTTTTTTGAGGTTTTTTATTATCGGTTAGGGGCGAGGTAATAATAGTTTGTCCAATTAGACGTAGAGTTCTGTTTTCTCGGCAAGGCGCTCGAAGGGGCGCATGCCGGGGCATGTAACGCTTTGAGCAACGCAGGAGAGGAAGCAGAAAACAAGTATTATTGGATAATGTATTTTTTCCTCGTCCCTTATTGCGCCAATGCCGCTAACTAAAAGCTCACTCAACTCGTAGCTTTTAATAACTGTACCGGCGCCACCGTTAACACGCGCCGCGTGGCCAGCATACCTGTAACCCCCAAAACGCCCATTGCCAAGGGTACCCCCCAATACCACACGCTCAGCACACCCAAATCGGTTAACTGCAATGCACCAGCCAACCAAAAGCGCACCAATAGCTCGGCGCCTATACAAGCCACCAAGCCGGCAATAGCGCCCAATATTAAAAATTCACACCACAAGGCTCGACGAATTAATGCGCTAGTGGCACCAAAAGCCCGTTGTAGTGAGGCCGTGCGTGTACGCAAAGGCAGCGTAACCAACAAGCTCGCCGCCAGTACCATAGCAGCGGCCAATACCATAAGCGCTAATAAATATTCGACCGCCAAACCCAGCTGGTCAATAAGTGATTTTACCGTCGCCAATGCTTGGTCTACCTCAACTAAGGTGATAGAGGGATAGCGCTGCACCAAGTCATTAATCATTGATTTTTGTGCCGGCGGCAAATAAAAGCTCGTTATCCAATTACTTGCAACATAAGGCGCTGGCTTTTTATTAAAAATAATAAAAAAGTTTGGCCGCATGCTTTGCCAATTTAAACTGCGCGTATTAGCAATAATCGCCTCAACACTTTGACCGGCCAAACTTAATGTTACCCGGTCACCAACATGTAAATTAGCACCTTTGGCATAATCTTGTTCAATCGATACCAGTAGCGGCGACTGCGCATCTTGCTCACCGGGCCACCATGCACCGGCAGTAATTTCATTATCGTCTTGCAGGGTTTGTGACCAGGTTAAGTTTAATTCGCGCTCGTAGTTCATACGCTGTGCATTAGGGCTTTGCTCGAGCTGCTGCTCCCACGTTATAGCATTAACCCCGGTAATACGGCCGCGGCTCATGGGGTAAAAGTCAGAGAGGTTATTAGCGTTTTGCTCAATAAATTGCGTGACCTCATCTTTTTGATGATCATAAATATTAAAAATAAAATGGTTAGGTGCACCATCGGGCACTTGCTGTTGCCAAGCCGTTAATAAATGCGTGCGCGCGCTATACACACTAAATAACACCATAAAAATCAAACCAAACACACTCGCTTGCGTGGCGTTTTGATGGCGGTAGTTTAGCCATTGCCCCAAACCTAATCGCAATGCACCGCTTAACGTACTGTGTACTTGGGTTAACGGTTTAAACAACGCCAATACTAATAAGCGCACCACAAAAAAGACCCCCAACAAACCCACACCGGCCAATACCGTCAGCGCAATTTGCTGGGTTAATAAAGCCACTAAAGCCGTAATTAATAAACCACCCAACCACCAGTGGGGCGGCTGGGTGGTTGCGCTCTGCGATTTAATAGCCACAACCGGTAGCACTTTACGTAACGCCCAAAATCTCGGCCCCGCAAACGCCAGTAACACTGCTGCGCCACCGACGAGTGGAATCACAAAAGAGGTCAGCTTGGGTGCAGGCAGCGCGGTAGGTAATAGCTCGGCTAATAATAGCAATAAGCCCAAGTGCAATAACCATCCAACAAATAAGCCTGCAACACACCCCACTATCAATAAGCCCAACAACTGCCAGCTAAATATACGCACCAATGCCCGCGGGCCTACTCCTAAGGTTTTGAGTAAGGCGATGGTTTTGTATTGATTTTTGGCAAATTCATCGGCGGCTAGCGCAATCGCAACCGCACCTAAAACCAAAGCCAAAGCCCCCACCAATAATACGTAATTTGTGATGCGCTTAAAGGCGCCGGCATCAGGCCCCTCACCTTCACCTGCCGCCTGCCACTTAAAATGATTACCCAGCTCGCTTTGCAGTACTTGCTCAATTTGCGCTATAGCTGCGGCCTTGCCCGCTAACATTAAGCTGTGATTAACACGACTACCGGTATTAATGGCGTTAGTTTTGGCTACGTCATCCTCGTTTATTAGTGCCCTAGGCGCAAAACCAAACACACTTTGCGGGCTGTCTGGCTCTTGAATGAGTGCCTTAGTCACCATAAGGTCTGCATCGCCAATACTCACAACATCGCCCACTGCAATATTTAATGCCGCAAATAAACGTGATGTCAGCCATACCTCACCCACACTAGGGCCTTGTGCTTGCGGTAAACCCTGGCCAAAAGGTACGCTCGCAACTAGCAACTCACCTTTTAAAGGATAGTTAGCCGATACCGCTTTGACGGCACCTAGCTGCATTTTTTGCGCTTCACCTTGCCCGCTAAACAACATGGCTCTAAAACCTGTGCTAGTCGCGGTGCTAATACCCTTTTCACGTAAAGAGACCATCCACTGCTCGGGAATAGGCAAGGTACCTGACACGCGCGCATCCGCGGCTAAAAAGTGGCTCGCTTTAGAGTAAATAAGCGTTTGTAAGCGGTCGGTGGTGAGCGTTAATGTCGCGACCACCGCAACGGCAACAATGAGTGATAACACCAGCATTACTGCACTGCGGCCTCCAGCCCCGCGCCATAGCAACCTAAAACTTAACGCCCTTAAGCCTTGCATTGCTAGACTTGGGCCGCCAGCACCTTGAGCGCTAATATCCTGAGCACTCAATGCCCCGCCTCCCCGGTCTGTTCACCTTTACTTTTTGTACTTAACATGGCTGTTTCAACAAGCTGCCCATCGGTTAATGTTAAAATACGATCACAGCGCTGTGCGAGGGTTAAGTCATGCGTCACAAGTATTAGCGTTTGCGCGGCTTTGGTGTTGTCCGAAGCTTTGGTGTTGTTCGGAGCTTTAGTATTGTACGGAGCTGTGCTGTTATGCTCGATGTCGTCGGCTTGATCGGCCTGATTACTGTGGCCACATAGCTCAAATAATAAATCGGCAATAGCATTGCCCGTTTTAATATCTAGGCTACCGGTTGGCTCATCGGCAAACAGTAGGGGTGCGCCGCAAGCAAAGGCTCGAGCCAAGGCAACGCGCTGTTGCTCACCGCCCGAAAGTTGGGTAGGGTTGTGCCCTAAGCGATGCCCTAAGCCTACGCGCTCTAACCATTTAATTGCCTGAGCTTCCGGCTTTGCTTGACCTTTAACTTCTAATGGCAAGCACACATTTTGTAGCGCACTCAAACCATCGATCAATTGAAAGTTTTGAAATACAAAGGCAACCTGCTGTGCACGCACTTTGGCACGGGCCTCTTCATTCATTACTGTAATATCTTGCCCAGCAATCAGAACTTTACCGGTACTTGGCGTATCTAAGCCGGCCAAAAAACTTAAAAGTGTGGTCTTACCCGAACCAGAAGCCCCCACAATCGCCACCGATTCACCGGCTTTAATGTCACACTGTAAGTGGTTGAGCAAAGGGCTATCATCGGGTTTGGCATTCGGTAAAAAGTGGCTGAGGTCAACAACTTTTAGCATGGTTTTTAGCGTAGCTTCTGGCATGGTTTTTAGCATAGCTTCTGACATTGTTTTTAGCGTAGCTTCTGACATAGCTTTCTCTGGCAAACGACCTGGAATCGTATTTATGAATTTTTTTCAAAGCCTCATCATAGGCCTTATTTTTAGCGTGGTACCTATGACCTTATACGCCGGTAATAATTCCAGCGATCAACACGAAGGCAACCCAGTCACCATAGCGGTGCTTGGCGATAGCTTAAGTGCTGGTTATGGCATCAAAATTGATGAGAGCTGGGTAGCCTTACTCAAACATCAATTAACACAAAAGGGCATCGCAGCCAAAGTAATCAATGGCTCGGTCAGTGGCGCCACCACAGATGCAGGCCTCCAAATGCAAGTTGGGTTATTGCAAAACGCACCCGACATTGTCATTTTAGCCCTTGGCGCTAACGATGGTTTACAGGGCAAACCCTTAGCGCTCATCGAGCAAAACCTGAGTGTGCTTATTAGCCGCGCCCAAAGCGCTGGCGCCAAGGTATTATTGCTGGGGGTACAATTACCGCCCAACTTGGGTCGGCGCTACACAGAGCCCTTTTTTGCGCAATATAGCGCGCTAGCGCAACAGTACAATACCGCGCGAGTTCCGTTCTTTTTAGAGGGTGTTGCAGGTGTACCAGCCTTAATGCAAGCCGATGGTTTACACCCCAATGCCCAAGCGCAGCCACTCATTCTTAACAATATTTGGCCAGTGTTAGAGGCGCTAATCACGCAAGTCTCACCGCCTGACATCAAATAGTCATATTCACGCGCTAGTGTAGAGGTTTTTACTGACACTTAGACTCTTATGCGCCTACCTTCATTTGACACACAAGCGATCTGCCAGCGTTCACATTATGCGCTGGCTGTTTTTTGTATTTTAATGCGTTGCTCGATGCACAGTACAGCGGCAAATAGTATCGCCACTGAGTGCTTTGATGGTGTAGGCAATATTTTTAAGGAGTGTATCGACCCCACTTGGCAGCAAGCCTTTACCACACAAAAAGATACTCAATGGCAAATTATAGACGTAGGTCACTACCATAGCCGCGTATTAGATATTCAGTTTAACGGTAAAAAAAATCAGCGCTTTGGCATTACCGCAGGCCCACACTCCAACCCTAACACGCCCCATAGCTGGCTTGACTTAACAGCCTTTAAGTCGGGTCAATTACATTTTGATATTCGTATTATCGACTTTGCCCACAATATTAATGGCCTAGAAATTAGCCTAGGCTGTGGCCGCAATTGTACCAGCGAGCCGCTGGATATTAACCCAACACAACAAGGGCAGTGGCAATCAGTCAGCATTGATATACAACGCCTTGTAGCGCGCGGCCTTGATATCACACAAGTGCAGACAGGCTTTGCCATACAGCCTGCCGCTGGCGAGCAACAAGGCGTTCATATACAGCTCGACAACATCCGCCTTGAGGCCAATATTCCAGCCCCGATGGACTTGGTTGTACTGTAAAAGCTGTACTGTAAAAGTCGTACTGTAAGCTGTGCGCCAAATAAACCACTAAAGCGCGTCACTTCCTGGCGCAGCCATATGTACGGTGCGAGTCATATCAGTATTTTCATCATCCATAAACTGAAACTCATTAAAACCAAAACGCACCACATCGTTATTCATTAATTTATGTTTTTTTTGTGCAGGCAAATTATTAACAAAGGTGCCATTGGTACTGCCAAAGTCCTCAACAAATACATCCAAATACCCCTCAAAGTCTTGATTTTTTTCAATCAAAAAATGGGCATGCGCACCACTGACGGCAGGGTCTTGAATAACAATATCATTATCAGGCTGACGGCCGACCGTGGTCACCCCAAGGCTTAATTCAAAGCGGTGAACAACGACACCATCGACCATTTGGGCAATTATTGCGGACATATTGAGTACCTATAAATATATTAATGTGCAATTTTCAGCTCACAACCGGCGGCTCAATTAGAGCAAGCGCCAATTTTTAGCTTCATCTTTAAAATCACGTATTATCGCTTTATTCAGTGTAAAAGCCATATCGCTTGCACTGCTAAAACGCTCCGTAGTCTTCTTTTTAAGTGCACGGTTAACAATTCGCGCAGCACTCGCCGGCAGGACCTTATTGAGTGTACGTACAGACTCGGGCCTTGCATATAACACTGCCTGCTGAATTTCAGCAATGCTCCGACCATCAAAAGGTGGCGAGCCGCACAATAATTGATGTAATGTTGCCCCTAAACTAAAAATATCGGTTTGCGCCACAACACTGTGCCCCTTTAATTGCTCGGGTGCCATATACAGCGGGCTACCCATAATTTCGCCTGTTTCGGTATGCGCAGCATCCAACCATTTTGCAATACCAAAGTCAGTGACTTTGACATCAAAGTTTTCGCGATTATAAATAATATTACCCGGCTTAATATCGCAATGTACAATATTGTGCTCATGCGCAAAGGCTAAAGCCTCAGCCACTTTTAAGCCTATCCAATAAACCTCAGCGACAGGCAGTAAATGACCTGTTGTCACATACTCGGTCAAAGGCTTGCCTCTGGCCAAATCCATCGCAATATAAGCCCAGTTCTCTTGTTTACCCACATCAAAAACAGAGACAATATTAGGGTGGTTCAGTTTGCCCACGGTTTTGACCTCAGCCAAAAAGCGGTTATTTACTTTACTTTGATTTTGTGAACTAAAGACATTAAGGTTGAGTGTTTTGAGTGCAACATCCCGAGTTATCACAGGGTCAAACCCCTCATAAACTATGCCACTACCGCCGTGCCCCAGCACACTGCGTACATGATAACGGCCGAGCTTTTCAAGCGCTGCGCCGACACCTGTTGTGCTAATAACCTGTGTTTGCTCGGCCGTAGCAGGCGCTAGTGGAGCCTGCAAGGCTGCTTCACACTTAACCAGCTTTTGCTTGACCTCTTTAAACGTCGCGGCGCGTTTACTTAATAACCGCCAAACAGGCAGAGCTTCTTTGGCGGCGCCTTCGTCTAATAAAGCATCGGCAATTTTATAATAATCTTTTAAACTGTGCCTATCGAGAGGCGCCTGCTTAATAAGCTTTAACGCTCTAACGTAATGCCCGTCTTGGTAGCTTAATCGAGCTGACATTAAAGCCAGTTTTTGCACTTTTTTTTGTAGCCCAACATCAAATGTTTTTCTGACACGCCAAACAAACATTAGTACAAAAACAATGCCCACCACCGTTAAAACATCCCCCATCGGCAGCCAGTAAAAAGCAAAGTACGGTGTTAGCAATTGCGCAATCGTACAACCCGCAGCGCACACCATAAAAAAACCAATAAAGCTAAATACTGACAACCTTGGCAGCACAATAAAGCACGCCATTAATAGCACGGTATAAATGAGTAACTTAAATAAGGGGGTTAATACCGGCTGCGTTAAATAGGCGCCATCATTAATCGCCGATAAGACTTGCGCTGTATTTTGCAATTCAGCGCTTTGGTCTCGACCAATTAATACCCAGCCTTTTAAGTTGTCGGCGCGCAAAGCCGCCGCTAGTGTTAGCTGTACAACCGGCGCGGTTACGCCCACCGCATTACCGTATAGCGGGACAACGCTGCCATCAAAACTAATCGCTAATGTTTTACCGCCAAGCACAATCGGCACGCCTTGCTGCCAAGTCATCACGCCCCTTGCCCCGCCTGTACCTAAGCGCAATAATCGCAATAAAAAACTTTCGTAAACGACTGCATCCCCACCTTGCACCAACAAAGGGGCCACTAAACCTGGCGAGGGGAGCAAAAACTGCTGTATAGGGGATGAGGAAATAATTTCGCGGTATGGCTCGTGAATAATTGGCCATAGGTAAGAGAGTAATGATTCGGCAAAATCTAACCGAGCGGTCAAGTCTATAGGCTGAACAGGGATTTTGGTATGCTCGGCACCAGAGACCACACCACCGCCAACAACGAGGTTTTCTTTGGCTGCAACCACAAAACTATTGCGCGCCTGTACAGCGCCTTTGAGCTCACCCATCAAGGCGGCGGGCTTAATCGGTGTTTTTTTCGCCCACGCAGCGACTAACTTTTCAGCGCGCCCTTGAATAAGCATTAAAGGCTGCTCGGCAATAAGCGCGAGTACGGGTTTATCGGTCGCCTGCGGCACAACCATAGCTGCCGAGTCATTGAGCGTGGCTGTGTCCAGCTGCGCGGCTACTTCCACTTTTTGTAATAAACGATAAAAGCTATCGGTACCGGCAATATCAGCCAACCAAGCTTCGTACTCGACATCAGGGACATGCACTACTGTCATACTGGTACTCGGGCGAGGATAGTCAATAAAATCCACCGCCGTTTGCAATAAGAACGTATCAATTGCATCGCCTGCACGTTCAACAATCTTAGGCTTAAAGCCTGCCGCCATAGCCAATAGCAGCAATACCACCAGCAAGCGAATGCCTAGCACCCGGTTAACCAGCTGTACACCTATACCCACAGGTCACCACACATCGATATCATACATACTACTGGTGCACTCATACTTTTAGTCATTTGGTTTTGCTCGACAGATTTAAATTTACACACATATATAACAGCCTGTATATCGTGGCATCTATGATCAACACTCACCGAGCCCCTATATAATACTCACACAACACACGGGCAGTACGGGGCTAAGCTAACACTTCATCTATTAAAATATACCGACATATTAATACTGACGCGATACCACTCTCTAAGGTATCAAAAACTGAGCACTAGCAGAAGGCTTGAAACCACATATCGGTAAAAATAAAAAAGGAGCTCGATAAGCTCCTTTTAAATGCTGAACGACAGTGCCCACTCAGGCACTCAAAAATCACTCATCTTCAGAGGCGATCACACGGTTACGGCTAGTTCGCTTTGCTTTGTATAATGCTTCATCTGCACGTTTAAATAAGCTCTCAAGGCTTTCATTGACCTGTATTGCGGCCACCCCAAAGCTGGCGGTAATAGGGGTGCTTACACTAAAATTATGGCGCTCGATTAATCGCCGGAGTTTTTCGGCCAATGCAACGGTTTCACTGAGCTCACTATTACAGCACACCAATAAAAATTCTTCGCCACCCCAACGAGCAAACCAATCAGCCGCGCGCACATTGCGTGTCACCAGCGATGACAACTCAACAAGAACATTATCACCTGCTGCATGCCCTTGCGCATCATTCACCCGCTTAAAGTGATCTAAATCCAATAAAATAATCGAGAGCCGCTTGGCACTAATATGCCATTCATTGAGGGCATCCACTAAAGATTCCTCTACACCCTCGCGATTAAATGCCCCCGTGAGCGGGTCACGCTTTGCTTTCACTTCCATATTTTTTGCTTGCTTATCCAGTAAAGTATTTAACTGTGTTAGCTCGCTTTCTTTAAAATGACGATCATTGAGTTCTTTTTTTAAACTGACAACACGAAAGATTAAAAACCCCAAAATAAAAATTACCCACGCCGTTATAATGGCCAAATACCAGCTTTCTGTCGAAATTAACTGACGCTTAAATTCAATGCGATCTAATGTAAATTCATGTACACCAAAATCCTGACCCGAGCCGGTTTGGATTTCGATAATCACAATATTTTTAAAATCCGAATAAGAATGGCGCAAGGGAATTTCATGCTCTTGCAACCACCAGTCAGCCACCGAAAAATCTGAAAAGCTCAGCTCTAAATAACCACTTTTATCCAATAGCTCTTTTTCAAATTCTAACGCATTGTATTTTGTTGATTTAAGCACATCATCGTAACTATAGGCGGGATTGTAATTACGCAAAAATATTCGAATTGTTTTTGCCGGGCCATCATAGCGCAACCATAATCGCATCGATTTATAGGTGCTCAGGTCAAGACCATCAACGAAGCTACTATTGAGATAAAGCTCATGCCCACAATAAGGGTAATTAAACCCCTTTTTAATAATGCATTGCCACTGGTCTTTATCTTTATCGATCCAGTGCACTTCGCTGAGACCGCCGTTTAGCACATCATCATAAATACGCTTGGTATGACCCTCGCGAGAATCAATAATATGACTAGAAGCCAATATCCAAGGCCGCAGTACAACCGCCAATACGGTTATCACCACCAAAGCGAGGAGCTTTCTTTCTGTTTTGAGTAGTAGACTTAGCATTTTTTATTTTACTCACGCGGCTCTACATTGGGCAGCCTAACCCGCACCCTATTCAATTGAGCATAGATGATGTGTACGACTCAAATGCGCGAAAAACTAAACGACACTATTGAATAGCCACTATTACTTAAATACGTTACTCGACTTAAAACTAGCTCTTAACTGCCTTCTAAACTCTCAACCAGAGCTTTAAAGGCTTGATTATTATGCTCGTTTAATGACATTAAAACCTTATGCGCATCTAACACTTGGCGCTTAAAGCAGTCTTCTGTGCCTTCTTCGCAGTCTAATGCTTTGGCGTTAACATCAGCACCATCACAGCCAAGGCTAATAATAAAAATATCTTCAAAGCCCATAACATCGAGTAGTCTCAGCATGCCTGTCGACTCAGACAAAAGCACAGGCTTACTCATGCGCGCCTTCATACAACGCAGTGCTATTTTGGCCATCAGCCCCAACGTGGTACTGTCGACTGCGACTGCCTGCCTTAAATCAAACACCACGGTGTGAAATTGCGAATCTTCAAACATGGCATTAATAAACTTATCAAACGATAAGCACAGCACCATTCTGACATCACCAATTAAGCGAATAACATAGGAGCCGTCACTGCTTGCTACTAAAATTTGACCTGCCATTCAATCTATACCGCTTGTAGAGCCTATACACCAATAGGTGATGAAGCATCCTGAATTAATACCATAGCAATGTCATCAGGCGCTTCCTGATCAACCTCCAAGCCCAAACCAGAAGCTATAGCATCCAATGATAGTGTCGCTGCCAGGCGATCGCTTGCGCCTTTAGAGTCAGAAGAATAACCCTCTTGACCAACACAAGCCTTAACAGCCGTTAATAATCGTTGCTCTTTATCAATTAAGTCGCTATCGGGAAGCGTCTCTAAAATACCATCAGAAAAAATCACCAACTGGAAGCCCTTTGGTAACTTCACCGTATTCAACCGCCAAGTAGCATTTTCGAACAAGCCCACCGGCTTGCCCTTTCCCTCTAAGAACTCAACTGCTCCCTCGGGGGTAATGAGTAAAGGCAGCGGTAAATGCCCGGCAATCACATAAGACATTTCCCGCGTATCAGCGTCAATCACGCCCACCACACTGGTTAAGTGCGAAAAAAAACGCGACTGCATTAATTCCCGATTAACCACTTCAAGCAGCTGTGCCGGTACTTCTTTAAACGCATGCGCGTCTTGAAACAACTGCTGCTCTCTAAATAATCGGCGCACTAGCTGCTTTAGCCAGACAGTCACAAATGCCGAAGATGCGCCGTGCCCCGACACATCCGTTAAATAATAAGCAATGTAGCGTTGGTGTACATAACCATAGTCAATAAAGTCTCCACTTAAATACAGTGAAGGTAAAATACGGTGACTTAAAGTAATGCCCCCATAGCTCACTGGCGTAATAGGTAATAAATTGCGTTGAACTTGCTTCGCCGCTTGTTGATCACGCTCCAGGAGCTGCACCGTGTGCAGTAGCTCTTGATTAATCGTCTCTAAGCGCTCTTTGTACGCCTCGTTTTCTTGCTTGAGTAATTGCATGTTCAGCGCTTGGTCAACTGCATGCACCACCACATCAAAGTCTAGTATGGGTTTGATGAGATAATCGGCAGCCCCTAATCGCAGCGCTTGAGCAACATCAGAGACATTGCCAATACCCGACATTAAAATAACGGGCACAGGGTTATCCAGCTGATTAATAGCCCGTAAAAGGTCAAGCCCCGATAACTCGGGCGAGCGTAAATCTGTAATCACTATATCTGGTGATTCGTGCTCTAAGTAATCACGAGCACAAACGGCGCTATCAAAAGTGACGACACTTAAACCACATCCGTGCAAATAAACCTGGAGCCGGTCTCTCGTATAAAGGTCGTCATCAATCAAAACAACAGTTTTACCCATTGCTTTTGCCTTAAAGGCTTGATTCATCGAATTACCATTGCCTCATCAAAGTGCATCAAAAAGTGCATCAAAAAACGCATCAAAAGAATGCAACATGCTCCATCGAAAGTAAATTCTTATCATTATCCATAATCGTCGCATTATAAACATCGACCCTATCGCCCGGTGGTAACACTACCCTCTCTTACAAGGCCATGCAAGCGATCTAAAACCAAAAAAATGGCGCCAAAAGAATCATCGCGCATTCACAACACACATCGATCATTTTAGTGGATTGATATTTGCGGACAATGGCGTCATACCCTGTGGGGCCAAATAGTGTCAAAGTTATAACAACACCGTTATTCAATATGAAAAACAAAAAAACTAGCCGCGCTAAAGCCTACAACCGCGCGCACCAAAGAGGACAAAGTATGACTACACCACAAGCACATGGCGCACATAACCTGAGCAATAGAAGTTATGACGAGAAGCGTGATTTCATACGTATGGAAATCAACGCCAGTGCCATTATTACAGATCATAACGGCATGCAAAAAGAAGGAGTGTGCGTTAATTTGAGCGGCGGCGGTGCACTACTCGAGTTAGAAGATAACTTACCGGTTAATCAACCCATTGGTGTCACTATTCACTCACCCGGTGGTACCGGGGCCACACTGGATGTCAAAGGGCATGTTATCCGTGGGCAAGCCGCCAACGAGCCAGGAAAATACCTTGTCGCCATGTGCTATGACCCTAAAACCTAACAAGCAAATACGCAGGCATGCATTGCGATAGGTGCATGCCTATCGCACTGTCTCCATAGCGCATAGAATTGCCCGTGACTAGAAGTCGTCAAAGTCTTCTAAGTCACCACCAAAGGTATCTTCAACGGTACCGTCGTTCACTAAAAACGCGCGGTTTTGCAAATACGCTTCGCGATAAAACAGGTATTTATCGCCACTGACCAAGCCTTCGGCCTCTAAGAGCCCCGCACGGATATTGGTATAATCTAAAGCCGTCAGGCCGTAGCGTAAAGGCTCGTTCGAAAGATAAGAGGTCGGACTCACAAACCAGTCTACCGGTAGACCCGCCAAGGCGGTGATCGTAGAGGGCCCTAATACAGGTAAGACCAGGTAAGGGCCTTGTGGCACCCCCCATAAACGCAGCGTTTGACCAAAGTCTTCTCTTTGACTTTTGGGTAAACCAGCCTCAGCAGCAACATCAACCAAACCACCCAAACCCGCAAAGGTATTGAGTAAAAAGCGGCTGCTGTCATAACCTGCCTGTTTCCACTTGGCCTGCAGTATGCCATTAAAAACATTAGGCACCTCTGACACGTTGCTAAAAAAGTTATCAACACCCGTCTCAACAAAGCTAGGCGCAATAGCAAGGTAGCCTTTTGCTACAGGCTTGGCAACCCAATAATCGAGGCGATCGTTAAACCTAAAAACGGCACGGTTCATCCCCTCCCAAGGGTCTTCTGGGGTGGTAGCGGGCGCTGTTGCGCAGCCGGTCAAAAAGCTTACCAAACAAACGGCAGCAAGCGCTCCTACTTTCAACATGATCAATAACTCTTTTAATGGCCAACAGGGTTGAGGCGGTAATTTTACACTGCGTGCGTATACATTGGCTAAAAAAAAGCCTCAACCATGCGCCATCGCACATACAAAAAGTTGAGGCTTAAAGCGTATACTTGCGCTTATTTAAGGGGTTCTAATTCAAGCTCAACGCGGCGGTTTTGCTCTCGGCCTTGCGCTGTGCTGTTGCTGGCAACAGGGTAACGCTCACCAAAGCCAATCGCTTGTGCGCGACCTGAAGGAATACCGGCAGACGCTAGATAGTTTTTAACCGAATAAGCACGGCGCTCACTCAATGTTTGGTTTGAGCTATCATTGCCCACAGAGTCGGTATGACCAGCCACCAAAATAGAGGTATCTTTAAACTCTTTAAGAACCACAGCCACAGAATCTAGCACATCGTAGAAGTTACCCAGAATCTGAGCACTGCCTGTTTGGAATGTGATATTGCCAGGCATAATTAAGCGCAAGTTATCGCCTTCGCGCTGCACTTGAACACCCGAACCAGACAATCTATCACGCAAGGCTTTTTCTTGTTTGTCCATGTAAAAGCCAATACCGCCACCGCTCGCTGCACCCAATGCTGCACCCGTTAAAATCGATTTTTCTCGGTCATTTTTACTCGCTGTTGCAGCACCGATAACGGCACCCGCCAACGCACCAATGCCCGCACCTTTTGCCGAGTTACCCACTTTTTTCTCGCCGGTATAAGGATCAAGAGTTGTACAAGCAGACAAAGAAAGAGCCAAAACTGCAATACCTAAACGACGCATAAACATTTCCTCAATATCATTAATTAATTGGTGCACTCATTATTTGTATCGCTCTGTGAGGTGCTAAACCCGCTAAAAGAAACAAAAATGGCCACCTAAACAATTTAGGCGGCCACTTTACAACGATTTCGTGAATCTTTGCTGAATATTTTGCTCTACAGGCCTGTTCGGTCAGTTAACGCGCTAAAAACATTAAACCCACCACGTTCTTATGGGCATACATTAGCTTCATGGCGACAGGCTCAGTGTTGACAGAGCCAACAACCTTCTTAAAAATAACATTCACCTCGGTACCCACCGGAGGGATTAATTCATTTTCAATACACACCTGAGCACCGCCGTCAGAGATATCTCGCGTGCTACCGACTAAAGTTCCAAAAGCCGGATGCGTTAACTCAACCCGAATAATGGCCGATGTTCGCTCTGATCGCCTGCGATCCTCTGTCGAAAGACTCAC
This sequence comes from uncultured Pseudomonadales bacterium, assembly GCA_947494095.1. Classification (GTDB taxonomy): domain Bacteria; phylum Pseudomonadota; class Gammaproteobacteria; order Pseudomonadales; family Cellvibrionaceae; genus Marinagarivorans. Next base: position 19,061 of record CANLTI010000033.1, on the reverse strand, counting down.
TCTATCCATTCCGTGCTCCTCAAAATAGCAAACTCAATAAAACCGCTAACGCTAGAGATTTATTTAAGCTTAGCACGCAAATTTTTGGCTGCTTTGGATATGCCTTTTTCAGGCAATCAACAGCCAATCAAAACCTGTGTTTTGATTGGCTAATTGCAATAAGCTATAGGCAGCAGGCAAGTCTTCAAAGGCAGCCATAACATGCGCCTGACTATTGTTTTTTTGACTAATATGCGCAAGCACCAAATGTTGAAGCCTGTCAACATTCACCTGCTCAATCAACCTCGCGCTTTGCTGATTACTTAAATGCCCCCAATACCCGCCAACACGCTGCTTAAGGCTAGTCGGATACGAGCCGCGAGCAAGCATTTCGGGGTCGTGGTTGGCCTCTAGCAGCAGCGCATCTAACTCACCATAGTGCCGAACTAACTCATCGGGAATACTGCCTAAGTCGGTTAGTACCCCTAAGCGCCGACCAGAGGCATTAAAAATAAATTGCGTTGGCTCGCGCGCATCATGTGGCACACCATGCACTTCAATATCGATACCGCCAATATGGAGTGTTTCACCCGCAGCGATCACCGTGGTATGTGGGACTTTACCCAATGTTTTAGCGCTGGCCGTCCCAGCACTCATGTAAGCGACTGTACCGTATTTACGAGTGAGCGGACCAACACCGCGAATGTGGTCGGCATGCTCATGGGTCACCAAGACGGCGGTAATATCGGCAGGTGTTAAAGCCAAGCGCTTTAAGCGCTCACTTAAGCCCTTTAATGAGAAACCGCAATCGAGTAACAATAGCGTTTCGCCATACTGAATAAGCGTTGCATTCCCCTCACTCCCACTACCTAAAGATGCAAATTGCATAGCCATTCCTTGAAAAAAACCACAAAAAAAGGCCCGTAGGCCTTTTAAATAACACGGTCACGCATAACACTGACTTAAATAAGGTTACGGCGAATCACAAACATTAACTGTTTTGCTTCATGAAACGGTAATAGCTCACCCCGTGTATTGCGAATACGCACTACAATTTTGTCATTTTGCTCTTGCACCCTAAGTAAATAGCCCATAGTGCGCTTAGCATTAGCTTTAACCGCGAAGCCAGGAACATCACCAAACACTTCTGTGGCGCTGGCCGACATACCAGCAATTAAGTTTCGCAACTCTACCGGCGGTAACTCGGGCACATCATCGTTACCCCGAAATGTTATTTTTTTCCAAAACCCAGGCTCATCACTTAAGTCATCATAAGCAAAGTAAATTAAGCCATGCTCAGCTTCTTCGGTCCAGGTATGTAAACCTTCTTTATTGAGCGCTTGCGCGAGTGTCGCTTGCGCGCGTTCACGGTCTAAGTGAATATCTAAAATAGGTTCTTCGCCTTCTCGGCGCAATACGATTTTTTCTTGGCCGCCCACTGACTGGCCTAATAGCGAAGCGGCTCGGTTACTAATACCCTGCGCGATACTGACCGCTAGCTCATCGAGCATCCAGGCTTCGCGCTCGGTATCACTCGATTGTGCTGGCCATGATTCGGTGCTTTGCTTGGCATCGATTTGCTGATGCAAAACGTGAATCTCCGAAGAGTCTTCGCGCACGCCTTTTTCTATGCGAATATGGTAGCGGCTTTTGGTATTAGCATCGACTTTAAAGCTTAACCAAGCGGTATCTATTTCACCCGTTTTAGGGCGGGCCTTGTCGACCAAAATACCATTGCGCGCTAAAAAGCTCTGAACCAATGGCCACACTTGACTGGTTGGCGCTTCAGCCAACACCCAGCGGCGCCCACCGACTTTTTGAATTTTTACCCGCGCATATTCAGAGTCTTGGCTCATAGCTGCAGGCCGTGGCACGACTTGCTTTTCATCGGTATCAATATAATCGAACTCATTAACCGTTATTTGCGGTACGGCAAAAGCAGACTCCATAGGTGCAGCCGCAACCCCTTCAGGTAGCGTAATCTCTTCGACGACACCCGCTTCTTTGTATTGGTTAGCGCGATCAGGAAGCATCCCACAGCCAGTAACCATTACGGCCAACACACTACCCAATAGTGCTTTGCTTGCTAAAACCTTATTCACAAATCATATTCTCATTGTCTATTTAATTACTATTGCGTATTAGTGACTGCTGTGCCGTGGCACTTTTATATAAAACAATCAGTCTATATAGCTAAAAACAACCAAGCATGTATATATAAACAACTCAACGTATTGAGTTGGGGTTAACCAGCGCGTTAGGTATGCCTACGTTCGGCATGCTCGGGTTAACCCTATTACACCAATCGGCAGCGCTGCATCGCTTCTTTAACAGCACGCTGAAACTTGGGGTCAAGTCGTGTCAACGGCAATCTTAAAGTACCTTCGCATTTCCCCATTTGCTCAAGCACCCACTTAACAGGTACAGGGTTAGCCTCCAAAAATAAAGACTTATGCAATGGCATTAACGCATCATGGATACTTTTTGCCGCCTCAAGTTCACCATCTGCAATTAAATCGCACATTCTAGCCACTTGCGCTGGCGCCACATTAGCCGTTACCGAGATCTCACCGTGGCCGCCGTGCTTCAAAAAATCAAACGCAGTTTCATCGTCACCACTTAATAAAATAAACCCCGGTACCACCAATGGCTTAAGATGCGTTAAGCGGGCCAAGTCGCCCGTCGCCTCTTTGATACCAATAATATTAGGGAAACGCGATAATCGGCCCACAGTTTGCGGCTTAAGATCGACAGCCGTACGACTAGGTACGTTGTACAATATCTGAGGAATGTCCACCGTTTGCGCGACATGCGCATAGTGCTGATACAAACCGTCCTGTGAAGGTTTGTTGTAGTACGGGGTGACAAGTAAGCAGGCATCTACGCCGACATCTTTGCCCGCCTTAGTCAGCTCAACCGCCTCAGTGGTCGAGTTTGCACCGGTACCGGCAATCACCGGAACACGACCAGCAACCTGATCAACAACACGTCGAATCACATCAATGTGTTCATCTATCGCCAAAGTAGGCGACTCGCCCGTTGTACCCACAGCAACAATGCCGTGTGTACCCTGCTCTAAGTGCCAATCAACCAAATCATGTAGTGCTTGCCAATCAATAGATGTATCAGCTTTCATGGGCGTAACTAACGCCACCATGCTGCCTCGAAACATGATTATCTCCAACGATATGTAAATTGTAATAATTAAAGGGTCGCCATATTACTAACGCCCCTGCCTTGTGACAAGTAGCGCCAGATACTCGGCGTCATTTAGATGGCGTTTTGAGCGATAGCGCCTCACTCAGCCTCTGGGTCAATCAAACTTACTGCCGCTTACCGCGGGAAATACCCACTTGAGCATACACGTCTTCGTCACCTGGTGGGCGCGTTTTAAAGCGCCGATGTACCCACAAATACTGCTCGGGCGCTTGCCTTACAGCCATTTCGACAAATTCATTGATTTGCGTTGTATCAATCAACTCATCACCTGACGGGAAGCCCTCTAGTGCTGGGTAAGCTTTATACTCGTAACCACCACCGGCCTTGCGCAAGCAGGTAAAAGGAATAACCTTCGCGCGGCCCATACGGGCAATTTGGCTGGTTGCGGTAATTGTAGCCGCCTGCACACCAAAAAACGGCACAAAGATACTGTGCTTAGCACCGTAATCTTGGTCGGGAGCGTACCATATTGCACGACCTTTCTTCAGTTGGCGAATCATTGTGCGCACATCGCCGCGCTCAATCGCTAAATTACCTTCATTAAAACGCTCACGACAACTGCGCTGCACCAAGTCATATACTGGGTTGGCGTGCTTGCGGTAGCTACAATCAATCGAGTGCTCTAACGCCGCAAAAATACCGCCGCAATCTACATGGGTAAAGTGCATGGCCATCAACAACACGCCTTCACCTGCACTTTCGGCGGCTTTTAAGTGCTCAAGGCCACTATAAGTTACTTGCTTTTGCAAGCGCTTGCGCGACCAAAACCACGCAATGCCTATTTCAAAAAAACCAATGCCTACGGACTCTAAGTGTTCACGCAGCAGTTTTTTTTGCGCCCTCTCATCAAGCTCTGGGAAGCATAATTCAAGATTGCGCTTCGCAATCGCCACACGTCGCTTGGCAAAACGCGCCATCACACGCCCAAGGCGCCGACCTAACCAAAGCTGAAAATGGTAAGGCAGCAACTGCGCAAGCAGCCACCACAAACCAAAACTCAACCACGTTAGCCAGTATTGAGGAGCCAATAGAGCTTTACGAAAAACAGGCCGTGACATAGGCTTTAACACTCAGTCTCTAATAATGAGCCAAAAGGCCCGTTAAACAAACGTATTTTCAACCAAAGGGTTAACGTCTTCGCTGTAATCTATACCTTTATCTTCAAAACCAAACAAGTTTAAAAACGCTTCATGATGGCCTTTAAAGTCGGTAATATCGAGTAAGTTCTCTTCGGTGACTTGCTCCCAAAGCTTTTCAACTTTGGCTTGAGTTTCTGGTGCAAGCTCTAAGTTATCCATACGCAAGCGGTTGGTATCATCTAAGCGAGGTTTGGCGGTGTATAGACCTTCGGTAAATAAGCGATAAGCTTGCTCAATACAGCCTTCGTGAGTGCCCTCTTCTTTCATCACTTTATACAAAATAGATAAGTACAAAGGCATGACAGGGATAGCCGAACTCGCCTGTGTGACTAACGCTTTAAGTACCGCAACATTCGCTTGGCCACCTAAACCTGCTAGCTTGCCATTAAGCGCCGTCGCCGCGCGATCTAAATCTTCTTTTGCCTTACCAATAGTCGCTTTACCGTAGATTGGCCAGGTGAGCTTATCACCTAAGTAGGTGTAAGCAACGGTTTTACAGTGGTCGTTTAACACGCCTGCTTCTTGCAGGGCGTCCATCCACATTTCCCAGTCTTCGCCACCCATAACCTTAACGGTATTGGCGATTTCTTCTTCGCTGGCCGGCTCAATCGTGACTTCGGCAATTTTGAGGGTATCGGTATTAAGGTTTTTAGAGGTATAGCTTTTACCGATAGGCTTAAGCACCGAACTGTAGGTTTCGCCGGTATTCGGATCGGTACGCCGTGGTGATGCCAAGCTATACACCACTAAGTCAATTTTACCCATATCCGCTTGAATCAATTCTAGCGCTTTGGCTTTGATTTCGTTAGAAAAAGCATCGCCATTAATGGTTTTAGCGTACAAGCCCGCAGCATTAGCGGCTTGATCAAAGGCGGTTGCATTGTAAAACCCCGCCGAACCGGTTTTGCGCTCAGTCGCGGGTTTTTCAAAACAAATACCTAAAGTGTTGGCAGCAGAGCCAAAAGCCGCTGTAATACGAGAGGCCAAGCCATAACCAGTAGAAGAGCCAATCACCAAGACGTTTTTGGGGCCATCGGTCACCGCGCCCTGCGCTTTAACAAAATCAATTTGCGAGGCTACATTAGCCGCACAACCAGCAGGGTGAGCATTGGTACAAATAAATCCACGAACTTTTGGCTTAATAATCATAAGGGTCCTGTCGCCATCAAAGGGGCAATAGTCAAAGAAAACTAAGGCTTGAACGCGCTACATCAGCGTTGGCCAGCATTAAAAGAGCGCCATTATATATCACCCGTTATAATACTGCCCGCTTTTGCAAAATCACCTAAACCTGATGGTCTAAATCCCCCCATGAAATCCTATACTTTAAGATACGCAACCCCCCAAGCTTGGATAGAGACTGTACTCGCCAATTTTGATGCTTTTTTAGTCGACCATGCTGCCGCCGAGAAAAAAGCCAGCGGCATGGCAACCTCAATGCTCAGCCACTATCCCGATAAGACCGATCTTGTAGAGGCCATGTGCGACCTCGCGCTCGAGGAAATGGTGCACTTTAGGGATGTGGTTAAAATTTTGCATCAACGCGGTTTGATTTTAGCCGCCGACACCAAAGACGCATACATTAACGCCTTCCGAAAACACATGCGCAAAGGTACCGATGTGTACTTTTTAGACCGCTTACTCATAGGGAGTATTGTAGAGGCGCGAGGCTGTGAGCGCTTTGGTTTGGTGGCCGACGCACTGCCAGCAGGTGATTTGAAAAAGTTTTATTTGGCTATTACCGAGTCCGAGCGCCGCCACGATGACTTGTTTTTGAAGCTGGCTTATCAATATTTTGATGCCGCTGTAGTAGAGGCCAGAATGGAAGTATTACTCGATGCCGAGGCTGATATTGTAAAAACGCTGCCTATTATTGCAGCGCTTCACTAAGCGCAACGGCCAAAATAATTTAACCGTCACACAAGGCCCATAAGCCTATTCAAAACTCATTACATTAAAAGCTAGTACAGCCATATTATGAGTTTTGAATACCTACCATAGCGTCATCATCATTGCTATCACCGGCTTGCGCAATATCGTTACGGGCTTCATCTAAGCGTAACAAATAAGCCTCATCAACATCGCCGGTCACATACTTACCATCAAATACCGCACAATCAAATTTAGGCACATCGGGGTTGCCTTCGCCAGAAGCCGCAATTAAGTCTTCAAGGTCTTGATAAATTAACCAATCGGCGCCAATTTCTTGGCACACTTCATCATCGGTGCGGCCATGGGCAATCAACTCGTTTACCGAAGGCATATCAATACCGTAGACATTAGGGTATTTAACGGCAGGCGCCGCTGAGGCAAAGTACACCTTAGCCGCACCAGCATCGCGTGCCATTTGAATAATTTGCTGGCAAGTGGTGCCGCGTACAATTGAATCATCGACCAAGAGTACGTTTTTACCACGAAACTCTAAATCAATTGGGTTTAGTTTTTGGCGCACAGACTTTTTGCGCAATTTTTGACCGGGCATAATAAAAGTGCGGCCAATGTAGCGGTTTTTCACTAAGCCTTCACGAAACTTAACACCCAACGTATGCGCTAAAGCTTGCCCTGCAACACGGCTAGAATCAGGAATGGGGATAACAACATCAATATCATGATCGGGGCGCTGGCTTAATATTTTGGCAGCAAGGCGCTCGCCTTGACGGAGTCGGGCCTTATAAACCGATATGCCATCCATAATTGAGTCGGGTCGAGCAAAGTACACATGCTCAAAAATACACGGCGTCAACTGGGCGTTTTCGGCACACTGCTGCTTATAAAGCTCGCCATCTGTTGTGATATAAATAGCTTCACCAGGTTGGACATCGCCAATTAATTTAAAGCCCAATACATCAAGCGCAACACTTTCTGAGGCAATCATGTATTCCTGACCTTTGGCCGAGTCACGCACACCATAGACCAATGGTCGAATACCATGCGGGTCACGAAACGCTAACACACCGTAATTAGATAACAATGCGACAACAGCATAACCGCCACGCGCGCGCTTATTAACACCAGCAACGGCTTTAAAAATATCTTCTGGGGTGGGGCGTAATTTGCCTTGCTCTTGAATTTCGTGCGCTAGCACATTCAACAACACTTCAGAGTCAGAATCGGTATTGATATGGCGTAAATCAGATAAGAATAGATCTTTGCGCAATTGCTCTGTATTGGTGAGGTTACCGTTATGCGCTAACGCAATGCCATAAGGCGAATTAACATAAAATGGCTGGGCTAACGCCGGGCCAGTACTGCCTGCCGTTGGGTAGCGCACATGACCAATTCCCATATTGCCTTCTAAGCGTCGCATATGGCGAGTACGAAACACATCTTTCACCAAGCCAACAGCCTTTTGCTGAGCAAGCTTACCATTATGGCAAGTCATAATGCCTGCAGCATCCTGGCCACGATGCTGCAACATGGTTAGCGCATCATATAACGCTACGTTCACATTGCTTTTACCCACAATCCCGGCGATGCCACACATAATTTTACCTCAAAGTTACTCAAGCTTACTTTAGCTAACCACGCCGATTATTGCGCTGCCACTAAAAATTGATTATTCCAAAGGCGCATTAACACGCCTTTAATGTTCATGCATACTCTTTAACAAAAGAACTCAATAATTGAGCACTTCCAAATACATTAGCCGCCGTATCGGCAAAAGCCGAAAACAATTCACGCGCCCAGGATTCAAACTGTAATAAATAACCGACCAGCCGTGACTGCTGCCACCAAGCGTCTTGATCAACCGGTACAATAGCCGGTAAAAACACAATAATAAGCATAGTAATAATAAAGCCACGCACTACGCCAAAAAGTACACCGAGTAAGCGGTCTGTACCGGAAAGCCCCGTCATTTTAACGAGCGCTCCCACTAAATAGTTTGCCATTGCGCCCACAATCAAAGTGAGTACAAACAATGCAGCAAAAGCCGCCAATTCACGCAGTGATGGCGTTTGAATAACATTAGAAAGTAATGTAGCGAGCTGTGGGCTAAACGTTTTGGCAATAACAACAGCCGCAACCCAAACGACTAAAGAAAAAGCTTCTTTCACAAAACCGCGAATCAGCCCAATGCCCGAAGACAAAGCTAAAATAGCAATAATTGCCCAATCGGCCCAATTCATAATGCACTGTTCACGCTAAGAAATTCACGAAAGAAATAGCTCGAAAGATTAAGAGGCGCGATTCTACCAGACCAAAGCCCAAGCGCAAACGAATGAAAGGTAAGTTCTCGTATTTTTAATGCAGCGCAGCGGCAAGTCAAAAGCCTAACAGCCCGTATTGCAGGGGCCAGCAGCCCAAAATATAGCCACCCGCAAGACACCACCGATAAAAAACATCATCGCGCTGCGAAGCCAATCGCTCAAAAAAGACATGCCGTAAGGAGTGATATGGATACCACACCGCTTAACAAGATATCGCTCTCGGGGTTATTCGCGCCAAGGGTTAATGAATAATTTCGGTAACTATTCAACCGAACCAAAAACCCCCTCTTAACAGGGTACTGATGGATTATTGTCTGGGCATTTAAGCGCTGGGCCTTGCAGGGAAAGCAAAGGGTAGACAGTGCACCTGCATAGGGATAGGGATAGGGATAGGGATAGGGATATGCAAGATTAGACTTTGCAGGAGCATAAAGTCGAGGAGCACAAAACCGTAGACGGCTTGAGCAGCCCAGCAAATGGTGCATTAGCGCCCGACTTGCGCACCTGTGAATAGTGAATAATTTCGCTACCTAGCACATCTGCAGCTTTATGCTTGTGCAACACGCTGTGCAACCTGCTCTCCTTTATTAGTCTTTCGCCCCCTCTTGCTATCGCACACACTGCACACACATTACACACATTACACACATCATGACGCCAGCTATTACACGGCTCCAAACAACTGAACATTATTACGGCCAGTCTCTTTGGCCAAATACACCCCTTGGTCGGCCTGATCGATAAGCTGTGTGGCAGGGCTTGTGGCGCGAGGCACCATAGCGCTCACGCCGATACTGGCCGTTATTTTTATACAGCGCTCATCAAAGCAAAAATCTTTCAGCTCAAATTGCTTACGAATAGACTCGGCTATACGCTTAGCCATATCAGGTGCAGTACGTGGTAGCAGTACAGCAAATTCCTCACCGCCGTAGCGCGCTACAATATCGTTGCCCGATTGCACCGCACCATTAATAATAGCGGCCGCTTGCATTAAGCATTCATCGCCTGCCATGTGGCCGTAGGTATCGTTGATTTTTTTAAAGAAGTCGATATCAATAAAAAGTAGCGCCAACCACTCGCCCTCTTCGGCCCCTTGCTGCCACTCACGCGTCAGTGCCTCATCAAAATAGCGCCGATTAAAGACCTTAGTCAGGCCATCAGTCCGGTTTTGCCGCTGCAGCTCGGTATGCTCTTGCTCAAAGCTACTGTCTTTTGTAAAACCGCTGCTGTACTCAAAATGAAAGCGCTGTAAAATAACCAAGCAATAAAACCAGTAGGCCAAAACCGCCAGTCCCAAGCTAATATGATCTCTGCTGGTAAAGCAGACAAATACCGCGGGCAAGAGCAACACCGAAACATAGCTTTGCGCAACCCAACGACTCGGCGCACAATGACTAAGCCCAGCACTGGCTAGGCCTGCTGTTGCTAGCGTCATCGGCAAAAAAATAGCGCTAAAGGTTTGCTCAAAAAAACACGCCGTAAAAAGAGCGCTCCAAATGACAGCGTTGGCAAACATTAAGGCGTAAAAAAAGAACCGCCAAGACATCGCCGATACAGTGTAAAGCTTGGCCTGCACAGCAGCAAAGCCAAGCTGAGCCATAAAGACAACGCCAAAACCCATCATCGCCATGCGAGCGATACGAGGAGCCTGCTCATAAAAACCAGAAGCCCATGCAATGCCAGCCCACAAAACAGCGAACACTGGCAGCACCGACAAAGAGCGGCGATAAATATCGGAATCGGTTCGTCGCGCTAGAGTCATAGGCGCAATATTTATAGGCGCAGCAGAGCCTTGGGCCTTCATCATATAAATCGCCTAGCTAAATGAGTAGTCACCAATGAGCATTAAATCGCCTCATTACGTCAATATTCCTTTAGCTTAGCTCATCAAAAGCGCATGAAGGTGATTAGTTTGCGTTTAAACAAATGCCTTTAGATTAAATTCTTCCTTTATCTCCATCAAAATACGCCCCTTGTAATAAAGATGATATACGCGCCAAACACTAACTGCCGGTGACGGCGCTTTAGGCTGCTGCCCCAGCGATACAACACGCCGATAAGTCTCCAGCCCCAACAAGCGAATAATCTCACCAATACCCAGCTCGCCGGCCAACAACCCTTGACGCACAGCTTCGGGCAAAATAGAAAAACACACAACCGATGACGCCTCAACGTAACGCTTTTGGCTATTGACCCCCTCTAAACACACCTCTCTAGACCAAAGCTCGTCAGTGGCTCGCCAAATACCTTCGCGACCGTAACCTGCATACGTATTATGCGCGTGGCCTGCTTGTCCCTTTTCTGGCTGCGTCTCTAAGTCTGGCTCATCGAAATTTTGCCCTGCTAAGTGCTGTCGCTCTAGGCACTGCTGTTTTAAGCACCGCACACTAATGGGCTCCCAAAAATACGACTCTAAGCTTTTAGTGACTGTGCCATCGGTTGCTAAAAGCACGCGAATTATGGCAGGCAAAGCCAACCAATCAAGCTCGGTCAGCTCTGGCATATACCCTGACGAGCAAAAAAGCTCGCTGCCATTACCACTCATAAAGACAATGCTTTATGCAGTGTTAGCGCGCCAATAGCGATAAAGGCAACGCCTGCTGCCATAGTCATCCACTTGGGGTTGAGCCAGCTGGCCAACAGCTGGCCTGCGAGCACACCAATACCCGCTGCTAAAACCAACCCTAAACTCGCGCCGGCAAAAACCAACCAAGGGTTCACATCTTTGCCTGCGGCAAAAGCCATGGTCGCAAACTGCGTTTTATCGCCAAGTTCAGCCAAAAACACAGTCACTACAACCGTAAAAAACAATTTTATATCCACCGGTATTCCCCCTGTTACTTTTCATTCAATGGTCACGCTTAAGTTGCGCACTGGCAGATGCTCAATCGGGCGCTATTGCGTTGCACAGGGCCTGAAGGGCCGCCAGCGCCACAACAGCGGTATCTCTCAATAGCGACATTTAATCAACATTTATAAAAATTGCGCAAAAAATTGAGCAATCACTGTATAGTATTGCTCGTTTTGTCTCGCCAATGCCAGCATAAACTATGACTGACTTGGGCTGCAGACTCTACCTTCGTTTATTTGCACTTTTTGCTAGAGGATTCTATTTTGCAACTTGCCAACGCCTCCCGTGACCAACTCCAACAATGGGAACAAGCACTCAGTACCGAGTACACCGCCATTAAAGCGCAAGGCTTAAACCTCGACCTTACTCGCGGTAAACCTTCTGCTGAGCAGCTATCACTTTCTGACGCGCTCGATGGTATTTTGCAGCATAACTACATAACCGACTCTGGCGTAGATACGCGCAACTACGGCGGATTAGAAGGCACACCTGAAGCACGCATGCTCGGCGAGCAATTGCTCAACACCCCATCAAACCAAATTATGGCCAGCGGCAATAGTAGCCTAACGCTCATGTACCAACTCATGACGACGGCTTACTTTTTTGGCCTTGAAGGACCAGATAGCGCTTGGCAAAAACAAGGCGCGATAAAATTTTTATGCCCGGTGCCCGGTTACGACCGTCACTTTTCTATCTGCGAGCAGCTCGGCATTGAAATGGTTAACGTACCCATGACAAGTAGCGGTCCCGATATGGATGCCGTAGAAGCACTGATTAAAGCTGATAGCAGCATTAAGGGCATGTGGTGTGTACCCAAATACTCCAATCCAACGGGCGTAATTTACAACAATGAAACCGTTGCGCGCATCGCAGCTCTAGGCAAAGCGGCCGGCGCAGGTTTCCGTGTATTTTGGGATAACGCCTACGCTATTCACGATTTATCGAGTACGCCTACGCCCCTTGCCAGTATTTGGGAGGCCGCTCAAGCCGCCGGCACTCAAGATAGCGTACTGCAATTTGCATCAACCTCCAAAATCACCCATGCAGGCGCTGGGGTTGCGTTTTTTGCCGCTAGCGATAACAACCTTAACGGCTTCAAGCAGGTGCTTGGCATACAAACTATTGGGCCCGATAAGATTAACCAGCTGCGCCACAGCAAGTTTTTTGCCGTACCCAGCAGCTTAACTGCGCACATGCAAAAACATGCCGAAATCATTAAGCCACGCTTCGAATCAGTACTTAAGCACCTCGAGGAAGCTTTTGGCGATAACGACCTAGGTCAGTGGGAGTCCGCCGACGGCGGTTACTTTATTTCGTTTGATACTCAAGAAGGCTTAGCGCAACAGGTTGTTGCGCTAGCCGGTGCTGCTGGCGTTAAATTAACACCCGCAGGTGCCACCTTTCCCTACGGTAAAGACCCTAAAGACAGCAATATTCGCATTGCGCCTACGGTGCCCACGGTTGATCAAGTAGATGCTGCCATGAAAGTATTTGTTGTGTGCGTCAAGCTGGCGACCGTACAAAAAGCACTAGCCGCTTAAGTACGTAGCAAGCAATACCGTAAAGCTAAAAGCAAAAGGCACTCTTTTAATAAGAGTGCCTTTTTTGTAATAACGAATGTAACTATTCAGAGGTGCGCAAATAGGGCGCTAATGAATCATTTGCTGGGCCGCTCAAGCCATCATCTCCCCAAGCCGGCTTAAAAATACATCTTCATCAATTGGCTTAGTTACAATACAGTTGGCACCACTGGCTAAAATAGCATCCCGCTCATTTAAAATAGCATGCGCCGTTAACGCAATAATAGGCAGGTGCTTTTTTTGCTCATTCGCTCGAATCAACTGAATTGCCTGCTTGCCGTCCATGCCTGGTAACGATATATCCATCAACACAAGCTGATAAGGGCTTTTCTCTAATAAAGCTAAGCCCTCTTCAGCCGTTTGCGCCGTCGTCACGCTGTATCCCGCATCTTCGAGCATCCACGTGGCCAAATCAGCATTATCGGCATTGTCTTCCACCATCAATATACATTTAACGTCAACCATAACAGCATCCTAAAGCTACAATATTTTACCTCTTTAGCATAGGCCACAGCGCTCAACCCCTCCACTCAAAAACCTGACCAAATATCTAATAATTCTGATATCACTACACTAACCTTAGTAAGAGTAAAAAACATAGCTAAGCTTAAGGCTAAGCCTGCAAACAAAGCTTATAACCAAACAAAGCTTATAACATTGTCACTATTGGGCCAAACTCACAAACCCCTGCTAACAGGGTGCTGATGGATTATTTTTTAGGCATTTAAGCACCTGTAAATAGTGGCATAAAATGTATCACGTATAAAACCACACCATGATAGCGGTAATTTTTATGAAACACTCACAGATACGCTCGGCCAGTAGTACCACTTCCGAGCCATCGAGCACAACAGAAAATACATCAGACGCTATCGCTATCAGCACATCAAGAAGGCGCTTTATTACACAACCCGCACGTACATGCGCTGCCGTGGCTATCGCCAGCAAAGCCCCCTACGTTTTTGCACGCAACCCCATAAAGCTGCGCGTACTAGGTACTCATGTCACCCTCCAAGAAGAACTACGCCAGCAAGCCATGAAAGACTTGGGCTTTGAGATTACCTTTGAACCCAAAGGTAGCGCAGCTGTGCTGCAAAAAGCCTCTATGTATCCAGAGTCCTTTGATTTGTACGAGCAATGGTCCAACAGCATTAATGTATTGTGGAATTCAGGTTCAATTAAAGGCATTCAAAAAGAGCGTATTGAGCATTGGAATGAAATCAACCCCTTAACCAAAACAGGTCGCATTACACCACATGCCAAAATAGGCGCAGGTGATGCACCCCATAAAATTTTACACGTTCAAAGCGACGGCTCACTCGGCCCTAAAATCTCTCCTCAAGTCAGTTTTTTACCCTATGTGCATAACGTAGACTCTTTTGGTTATAACACAGCTGTCATTCCTAAAGGAGAAGCCTATAAAACAGAAAGCTGGGGCTGGCTACTCGACGAACAACACCGCGGTAAAGTAGCAGTAGTCAACGCCCCGACCATTGGTTTATTTGATATGGCCCTTGCCGCACAAGCTCAAGGGCTTATGCGATTTAACGACATTGGCAACATGAGTGATAACGAGCTCGACACGCTATTTGCGCTGCTAGATGAAAAAAAGCAACAAGGTCACTTTAACGGTTTTTGGACCTCGGTTCCCGAAAGCGTTAAATTTATGAAAAGCGGGCGGGTTGTTATTGAAAGCATGTTTTCTCCTGCCGTTGCGTCACTTAACGGGCAAAACATACCCGTCGCCTACGCCGCGCCCAAAGAAGGGTATCGCGGCTGGCACGGCGTTATGTGCTTGTCATCTGCCACCACCGGTCGCCAAGAAGATGCCGCCTATGAATATATGAATTGGTGGCTCTCTGGCTGGCCAGGAGCATTTATTGCACGCCAAGGCTATTACATATCTAATGCCGAGCGTTCTCGCGAGCTATTATCCCCTGACGAATGGGATTATTGGTACGCGGGTAAAGCGACTGCCAGCGCACTAAAGGGTACTGATGGTAAAGTCTCTGTACAGCCAGGTAATATACGCAGTGGCGGCAGCTACGAAACACGCTTTAGTCATGTTGCCGTGTGGAATAGCGTTATGCCAAGCTATGATTACAGCTTACAAAAATGGTATGAGTTTATTAGCTCATGAGCCTAAACACCTCTGTCATGGGGTTTCTAAAAGAAACTACGCTAAAAGCCTCTATCAAGTTACAATTATTGGCGGCTTATTTTATGCTCACACTGCCGCTACTGGTACTGGGCTTTTCGACTTATTCTATTCATAAAGACTTTAACCAAGCCACTTTAAATTCGAACGCCCAAGCCAACATACTGATGCTAACCACCTCACTACAGCATGATGTCATCGACCTTCAGCGTAACGCCTTTATTTATAAAGACTCTGCCAGTCGCAGTGCCGCAAAAAAAATTAACATACTGTATAAACGACTTGAGACCACATTAAAAACACTAAAATCTGTAGATTCTTTGCAGAGCCACCACGAAAACCTAAGCAGCATGGAAGATCATTTACACGATTACAAAGTTAACTTTAACACGGTGGTAGATAATAGAACTCGACTAGAGGTGCTCGTCAAAAAACATACGAATAACACACCCGAAGCACTTGCAATCAAAGTAAAAGAACTCACACTCACGCCTCCCCAAAAAGAAACCATCATAAGATTACTCAAAGAAGCTCAAATTCACTCGCTATCATATCTATTAGAGAGCCACCAAGCTCAACTCATCGCATTCAAAAAAAATATTCATGCAGCCATAAAAATACTTGAAACCAACAAAAACAAAAAAACACTCAGCAATCACATTGATAGCTATCAAAGAGATTATTTACACATCGTTAACTTAAAAAGAAACTACACCTTTCTTATTAGTGTCGTTATGGCAGGCTCTGCAAGAGAAATATTATACTTTTCAAGTGCGCTAACTAAACTTTCTAAAAAAACCTCTGAGCAACAGCAAAAAAACTCTGTCGCTAATGTTAACCAGCAAAAAAAGATTATTTTTTACGCCATTATTTTTGGTGCTTTTATGGCTTTTATCACGCCCTTTTATTTCTTTTGGCTAATCATCAAACCCATTCAAAAAATAACCCATGTACTCACAGAGCTCAGCAAGGGCCAAGATATTACCGGTATCCCTGGGCTCGAACGCGGAGATGAAATTGGCTTACTGGCAAAATCAGCTGATATTTTTAAGGCTAAAAACGAACAAACAATAGGCCTACTACAACACGCTAAAAACTCGATTATTATGCAGCAAAAGCTCAACAAAGAGCTATCAGAGGCCAAACAGCAAGCAGAAAAATCTTTATCGGTAAAATCAGATTTTTTAGCCAACATGTCTCACGAGTTAAGAACCCCACTCAATTCAGTGATTGGCTACACAGTACGATTACTTAAAAAATCAGAGGGCTTCGATGCTCGCCAAATTTCATCTCTCAACGCTGTTGAACGCAATGGCAAACACCTATTAGCAATGATTAATGACATACTCGACTTGAGTAAAATTGAAGCCGATAAATTAGAGCTGCGCTTCGAAGATTTAGTATTACACAACCTGTGTGAAAACGTTATAGACCAGTTACAAACGAGCTATGAAAGCAAGGGGCTTGAATTTATTTTTGAATTCAACCTATCAAACGATACAGTGATCACTTCTGATCCTATTCGACTCAGCCAAATACTGATTAATTTGATATCTAATGCCATTAAGTATACTGAACACGGTTGGGTCAAATTTTCAGTCAGCCAATCAGATATTCACTCTATAAAATTTATAGTTTCTGATAGCGGCATAGGAATAAAAAAAGAAGACATGCATAAGTTATTTAAGCGCTTTGAGCAATTTGATAGTGAAACGCGTTTTCAGATTGGTCATGGCACAGGCTTAGGCCTCGCCATTGTCGACAATATTAGCCGCTTACTCGGCGCTAGTGTTTCGGCCAGTAGCGAGCACAACCAAGGCAGCAGCTTCACAGTAGTACTCCCAATCAAACACCAAGCACCCAACCTTAATCATTCACAGGCCAGCGAACCCAATGCCCAATACAACATCTAAGACAACACCTAAGACAAGTGCAACCTTGAGCCAAGCTAAAAAACAGTACTGACGGATGATTTTCTGGGCATTTAAGCGCCAGGCCTTGTAGAGAAAAGGGTTAGGCTGCGCACCGGCATAGGGATATGCGAGAGTAGACTTTGCAGGAGCATAAAGTCGAGGAGCATAAAGTCGAGGAGCACAAAGTCGCAGATGGCTTGAACGGCCCAGTCAATAGTTCATTAGCGCCTAATTTCGGCCCCTCTGAATAGTGACAACCAAGTAAGTCCAACCCAAGCGCCTAGACATGCCTTGGTACGGGCACAGGTTAGGCGGGCAATGTAGCCTGTGCACCCAAGCTAATGCATAGCGCTACCGAGCCAACATTATAGATATTACATAGAATATACCGCTATATTAAAACTTCCTCCAACAGCTGCTAGAACCCTGTTAAAATCAAATACCCTGTTAAAATCAAAGTATGAGCCTGCTAAGGGCTAAATCAACAAAAGTAAGGCTAAACGCCGCTGATGAATAAGTGACCACGATGACAAAATTTTTAACCCGCCTGACCCTATTTTCACTTAGTACAGCTCTTGTCGGCTCTTGTGCTTATGCCGAGGTTTTTTCGCCCTTTAAAGACAGTGACGGCAATACTAAATGGCAATATGTCGCTAACTTTTCAAGTAGTGTATTGATACTCACACTCTTGATTGTGTCTATCTTTTTGTTCATTGCACACCGCAGGGCGGCAGGCTCTAATCGCGAACTGACCGACATCAAAGCCGACCTAGAAGAGCGCGTCAGCCGACGCACAGCAAGCCTAGAAAGCACCACCTTACAATTAGCCAATCGTGAAGCCTACATTAAAAGCATTGTTGATTCGATGCCGATCATGCTGATTGGGTTAAACAAAAACATGGAAATCACCCAATGGAACCATGTGGCCGAGACGATTACCGGCAGACCATTTGATACTATTGCAGGAATGAACTTGTGGGAAGCCTACCCCACAATCACCCTAACCCAAGAGCAGGTAGAAGGTGTTTTAGACAGCAAAAAAACTACAACCATTAAGCACGGGCAACGAGATCAATATTATTTTGATATCACTTTGTATGCGCTCACCGAGCAAGAAGAAACCGGTATTGTTATTTTGGTTGACGATATCACCAAACAAATGAAAGCCGAAAACAAATTAGTCGAGCGCAATAAAATGTCAGCAATGGGCGAGCTCGCCTCGGCAATGGCTCACGATATTAATGTTCCCCTGCAAAGCATTACTCACTCACTGTCTATCATTCAGCAGCAAGCAGGCCAAATCCCTGAAGCGCAAAAACAGCTCATTACGCCTATTTTAAATAAAGCTCAAAAAAGTGGGGTTCAGGCAACAGCAACGGTACAAAACTTATTGGAGTTTTCGGCAAGTCACCAAGGTAAAAAGCAAAACACGCATATTGCACAAATACTCGATCACAGTATTGAACTGGCCAACTCTCTTTATGCTCAGCCCAACGGCCTTAGCTTTCACGATATTGCTTTAAACCGCAATTATGCTTCAGATGTGCCTAGTGTGCCTTGTTACGCCTCTGAAATGCAGCAGGTGTTTTTGCGCTTATTTCGGCATGCTTTTTATGCGCTTTGCGAGCAAGCCAACGGAACCGGTTTTGTGCCTATCATCAATATAGAAGTGGGTAATTTTTATGATAGTGTATGGGTGAAAATTCAGCATAATGGCAGTGCACTATCAGCCGAGGAACAACAAGATATATTTGAACCGTTTTTCTATAACACCACCAACGCCAGTGGTTGCGCCGTAGAGCAACGATTATCCTACTCACACTTTATTATTACCGATCATCACAAAGGGCAAATCGCCGTTATTTCAGAGCAAGCTGGCGAAACAACCTTCCACATTCAACTGCCTTTAGAATAACGCAACTATTCAGAGGGACCGCAATTGGGCGCTAATGAATCATTTTCTGGGCCGCTCAAGCCATCTGCGACTTTGTGCTCCTCGACTTTATGCTCCTGC
>CANLTI010000032.1 GCA_947494095.1 uncultured Pseudomonadales bacterium | reverse complement strand
CTTATGTGTCGGGAACGCGTATGGAGTGCCCATGGATGGCTTGAACGCGCCAGAGAAATCGATACGCGGCGGTGCCATATCAAAGTATGAATGTTATCACTAATTTATCAAGCTTGAGGGTCACCCAGTACAAACCGCGCCCATTCAACAACCACTAGTATCTCGAACCATATCGCAAGCATACCGCCCCCTTTATAGACCTATTCAACCAACACAAAACGCTGATCGTTTACTGATCCTGTACCGCGTAGGTATAATCAATTAGCTTATTTAAAAATCGGTCGAAGAGATCGAAATACGTGCATAAAGATCAAAAAAAACTCTAAACATGTAACTTGCAACAACCAACTAGGAATTATTATGCTTCTTAAAAGCCTATTAGCAGTCAGCGTGGCGCTGGCCACACAAGGTGTTAGCGCCAACGAATACGTTATCGAAAAGCTCGCCAAACCCAGCTCACAAAAGGTTTCGCTAACACTTGACCCAAGTCAAGAAACCTTCACAGGCGTGACTGAAATCAGCCTTAAGGTACTCAAGACCACCAAATACATTGAGCTAAACGGCGTAGCCTATGCGACTAAAATGGCGCAGTTGATGGGTAAAAAAGACTGCGACCTAAGTAGTGAAATGCTAAAAACCGGTAAAGTGAAATTTATTTGTGATGAAGAAATAAAACCTGGCAAGTACACCTTACGGGTTGATTTTTCTGCACCTTATAACCGCCAAAGTGTAGGACTCTACAAAACATTGGATCAAGGGACACCCTACTTATTTACACAATTTGAAATGAGTGATGCGCGCCGTGCATTCCCTGTTTTTGATGAACCAGAATATAAAATTCCATTTCAATTAACCATTACAGCACCAACATCACAAAAGGTATACGCCAACACACCCGAGCTAAACACCACAGTGCATGGTGATATGACCACGCACTACTTTGACAAAACACCACCTATCCCGTCATACCTTGTGGCCATGGCTGTAGGGCCATTTGAAGAAATGCCTATTGAAGGCATGCCCATTCCTGGGCGCGTTATCACACCACAAGGTAAAATTCATTTAGCTGAATATGCAAAAGATAATATGCCGCGCGTCCTTGCCGCATTAGAAGACTATTTTGGTATTCCTTATGTATACAAAAAATTAGATTCCGTCGCGGTACCAGAGTTTCCTTTTGGCGCCATGGAGAACTCAGGCCTAGTCACTTACCGTGAAGATATTTTATTAATTGATTTAGAGGCAGCAACACGCAGTAAAAAGCAACGAAACGTATCCATTATTGCCCACGAACTCGCTCACCAATGGTATGGCAACCTCGTTACCATGAGGTGGTGGAATGACTTATGGCTGAACGAAGCCTTTGCAAGCTGGATGGCCGCAAAAGTCACCAAACAACTTAACCCTGAGTTTGAGTCGCACTTAGACCTCCCTCAAAATAACGTTATGGCACTGGATGCACGCTTAAGCACCAAGCCTATTCGCAAGCCTATTAAAACCGAAGCCGATATTATGGACGGCTTAG
This sequence comes from uncultured Pseudomonadales bacterium, assembly GCA_947494095.1. Classification (GTDB taxonomy): domain Bacteria; phylum Pseudomonadota; class Gammaproteobacteria; order Pseudomonadales; family Cellvibrionaceae; genus Marinagarivorans. Next base: position 55,310 of record CANLTI010000032.1, on the reverse strand, counting down.
GCTTAGCTTATAGCAAGGGTAGCTCGGTACTGGCAATGGTCGAAAATTGGATTGGCGAAGAAGCGTTCCAAAAAGGTATCCAAAAGTATCTTAAGAAGTTTTCGTACAAAAATGCTGAAGCAGCCGATTTATGGCAGGCATTAGGTAAAGCCTCCAATAAAGATGTAGCGAGTGTTTTAAAGTCATTTATTGAGCAATCATCTTTCCCTCTGATTAAAGTGACGCAACAAGGCAAGCAGGTCACCATTTCACAAAGCCGCTTTGCTAATGCCGGTGTCAACGCACCAGCACAGCTATGGAACGTGCCTGTTGCCATTAAATATGGTGCGGGCGATCAAGTGAAGACAGCCAGTGTATTACTGAACCAGCAAAATCAAACCCTAGACTTAGAGTTTGAACCCGAGTGGATATACCCTGACCAAGGAGCTTTGGGTTATTACCGCTGGATTATGGACGACACGCAACTTGACGCCCTGATTGCAAGCGCCCCAGCAAAACTGACCGACCGCGAACGCCTAGCTTTATTATCAGCCGCTGATGCGCTTCTTGATGCGGGTGTTATTTCGGCTGCTAAATTAATGCAAATATTAGAAGCCTTTGTCAGTGACAGTCATCCACGTGTAGCCAATACCGCGCTAAACTATTTAGCCTCGCAACAACGCACCTTTAAAGATAAAAGTAACGCAGCTTTATGGCCTAAGTTTATTCGTGACTCGGTAACCCCTGCCGCCCAAAAATATGGCTTAGAAGCAAAAGCGGGCGAAGATGGTGCCGTGGCACAGCTACGTGCTGCTGTTGTATCGCGCTTAGGTTTTGACGGTGAAGATCAAGCCGTTATCAAAAAGGCGCAAGAACAAACACAAGTCTACCTAAAAGATCCACAAAAAGTAGACCCCTACCTTGCTAGTACCTACTTAACACTCGCTGCTTTTCATGGTGATAAAGCGTTACTTGATCAATTCATGTCGACATTTAAAACCACTAAAAACCCACAAGTGCGCACTAACATGCTCGCTGCAATGGGTTATTTTGGACAACCAAAATTACAAACAGCAGTACTCGCTTACAGCTTAACCGACGAAGTAACAGCTTCTGATATGCGGACTATTTTATCGGGTCAAAGCTATACCGATGATCGTCAAGCGCTATTTATTGATTGGGTATACAGCAACTACGATAAAGTTACAGCCAACTTACCACCATTTTTTGTACCCAATTTACCGCACTTTACCACCGTAAGTTGCGATGCAAAAAGTTTAGCTAAAACCCAACGATTTTTTAACCAAAAAATCACCGAAGTCGCAGGTTTTAGCCGTACACTAAGCAAATTAGAAGAAAGCGTTAATGACTGTATTGCACTTAAAAATAGAGAGCTTGAATCAGTCAATAGCTTTTTAAACGGTCAGTAGGTTTTTAATGAATTAATAGCTTTATTAGCTATGCAATAGCCGCTAAGCATAATGCTTAGCGGCTTTTTTATGCCTACTGATTGGAGCCGCGTTTAGCCAAAAGACTTTTACCCGCTCGCAAAAAGATAATCACAAATACTGACTGTCATAAAAACACTATAAACCTGTTACCTAAATGTCACAAAGTTCTGCTCTTATTGCGCCCAATCTATTAATTTATTCATAAATTGAGAAAGCATTATGACAGCGACCTTATTTAAAGGGCTACTCGCAGCCAGCTTAGTGGCGCCATTCGCCTCAGCCGAGCTTACCATTACCGGCGTATACGATGGGCCGCTTAGCGGCGGCCTTCCAAAAGGGGTTGAGCTTTACACTGACGTCGCTATTACCGACCTCAGCCTCTACGGCTTAGGCTCGGCCAACAATGGTGGCGGAAGTGATGGTGAAGAATTCATATTCCCAGCGGTTGCATTAGCCGCCGGGGAATATGTGTATATTGCCAGTGAGTCAGAGGGTTTTACTAGCTTTATGGGCTTTGCACCCCATTACGTAACCTCAGCTATGGGGGTTAATGGCGATGACGCTATAGAGCTATTTCAAGACGGTGTTGTAGTTGATGTGTACGGTGATATCAATAATGACGGGACAGGTACACAATGGGACTACGCCGATGGTTGGGCTTATCGCATCAGCGGTTATGCCAATACTGAGTTTGATATTAACCAATGGTATACCAGCGGAACGGATGCACTCGATGGCGCAAGTAATAATGACTCGGCCGCCAACCCCATTCCTGTAGCCTCTTTTAACAACGCTACAACCAACCCAGAGCCAGAACCAGAACCAGAACCAGAACCGCCTAAACATATTACGCTCATCTCTAGCATACAGGGCAGCCCTATCAATCATACCCGTAATGCTTTTGGTGAAACCGATGTGAGCCCACTCATCAATACACAAGTGATGGTGGAGGCTATTGTGGTTGGTGATTTTCAAGATAACGATGACGACATACAGCGCGATTTAAGTGGGTTTTATCTGCAAGAGGAAGATAGCGATGCCGATAATAATCTTTTAACCTCTGAAGGCTTATTTGTGGCCAGTCACGATTTTGATATTGACGTGAATGTAGGCGATAAAGTGAGGGTGACAGGTACAGTATCTCAATCATTTGGTGAAACGCAACTCAGTAATATTACCAACATTACCATTATACAAAGCAATCAACTGTCGCATATTACCCCTGCTACCGTATTTTTAGATGACAGTCGCTCGGTAACTGTTAATGGTAACGGTAAGTATCAGCCAGACTTAGAGGCCTTTGAAGGCATGCTCGTGACAGTGCCACAAACACTTACTATTATCGAGCAGCACAGGCTTGATCAGTTTAATGAAATTGCCTTAACTGCCGGTGAGCGCCCCTATCAGTTTACGCAAATAAACCGGCCCGACACGCAACTGTATGATATGGCGCAACGCCAGTTAGGCGCCATGCGCATAATTTATGATGATGGCCTTAATAAGCAAAATGCTAGCATTAATAACCTCGATGGGTTTGCTGATTATAGCGAAGCCTCAGCTAAACGTATGGGCGATACTATCGACTCATTAACGGGGGTTTTAGATTACAAATGGGCAGGCAGTAGTACATCAAAAAGTACGTGGCGTATTCGCGCTCATATGAACGGTATTAATACCTTTAGCTCAAGCGAGCTTGGCAATTCACCTAACCCTCGCCCATTAGTGCCATCACAGCCTTTAGGTAATTTAAAAATTGCCTCAATGAATATACTTAATTTTTTTACTACACTCGATACCGGTAGTACAAAAACCGCTGCAGGCCATTCACCGCGCGGCGCGGATGACCTTACCCGTTCACAAATACAACCTGCCAGTGCCGAGTTTGACCGACAACTCAAAAAATTACGCAATGCCATACTCGCATTAGAAGCTGATATTGTTGGGTTAATTGAAATAGAAAATGACTTTGACCCCATCAATGATAACTCAACGGCTATTGAGGTTTTAGTCAATACATTAAACGAAGCCAGTAGCGGTGCGCACTATGATTATGTGTATCCAGATAGTCAATTTGTGGGTAGCGATGCCATTGCCGTCGCCTTTATATACAATACTAAAAATATTACGCTAACACCTAATACCCGCATCGCAACACTTGATGATACCGTTGCAGCGACATTACCGCCTTTTAGTCAGCATGATTTTACTGCCGACCCTATCTTTAACGGCCCAGGCACTAACCGCGTTTCATTAGCCGCTTCGTTTACGCATTTACACTCTAACGAGTCAATTACTGTGGTCGCAAACCACTTTAAATCAAAAGGCAGCTCAGGTTTAACCGATGTTAACTCGGCTAATTTTGATAACAAAGATGGGGCCGGTTTTTGGAATGATCGCCGCCTCAACGCAGCCACCGCCGTCAGCGCTTGGCTGGCTACAGCGCCCACAGGCAGCCAAACCCAAAAGCAAGTTATTTTAGGAGACCTAAATGCTTACGCTATGGAGGCGCCGCTGCAATATTTACTCGACAATGGTTTTAATAATGTTGAAGATTCACGCGCTTACTCTTACGTATTTGACGGGCAAATAGGCACACTGGATTATTTATTAATCAGTGATGAACTTATGGACTCTATGACCTCGGGCAATGTATGGCATATTAATACCGACGAAGCCGACGCCCTTGATTACAATTTAGATTTTGGTAAAAGCGCCAATTATTTTGAAGGTGAAAGTGCAACCCGCAACTCAGACCACGACCCAGTAATTGCAGGTTTTTGGCTAAAAGGTGCAGCTAACTACAAACCTTTAAAGCCTGTATTGCAAAAAGCAAAATACATATACACTATTATGGGTAAAGGAAAAAATTATCGCTGGCAGCGCTTTAATTTATGGCAGTTTTCACGGCTTATTGCACGCACCGATCGCGCCGTAGAGCATAACAACACCTTTGCCGCCTGCAAGAGTTTAGCGTATTTAAGTCACCGCATTGATGGCCAAAAAAAACCTAACGACTGGGTTAAAGGCCGCCACCGCTTAAAATTATTTAAACGCATTAAGCATAACCAAAAGACATTAAAGTGCCGACAAGTGATTAACGCTCACTACACATAAATATTTTGTCACTATTTAGCCAAGCTAAAAAGCTTTACCGCAGGTAATGATGATTATTTTATGGGCGTAGATGGCTTGAGCGGCCCAGTCAATAATTTATTAGCGCCCAACGCCAGCACCGCTAAACAGTTACAAAAATAGAAAGAAAAAAAGCCCCCTGCCAGCTAACGCTGACAGGGGGCTTTTTTATTGAACAATTATTGTAACTATTCAGTTAAGTTAACAAATCCCTCTTGGCAGGGTGCTGATGGATTATTTTTTGGGCATTTAAGCGCCGGGAGCGCTTATATAGCGGCCATGGATGGCTTGAGCGGCCCAGAAAATGATTCATTAGTGCCCAATTACGGCCCCTCTGAATAGTTACCAATTATTAAAAACTACCAAATTTTTACACGATCTTTTGGCTTGATATACATTTTATCGCCTTCTTTAACATCAAAGGCTTCATAAAATTCAGGAATATTCGATAAAATACCAATCACACGGTAATGGCTAGGTGAATGAGGGTCTGTCATTAAACGGTTGCGCAAAGCTTCATCGCGATATTTGCGACGCCAAATTTGTGACCACCCCATAAAAAAGCGTTGATCGCCTGTATAGCCGGCAATAACAGGGGCCTCATTACCACCTAAAGAAAGCTGATAAGCCTTATAGGCAACACTTAGGCCACCCAAGTCACCAATGTTTTCACCTAATGTTAGCTCACCGTTCACGCTAGCATCTTCAAAGGGTGCGTACTCGCTGTACTGAGCAACAAGTGCCGCACTACGCTCTTCAAATTGCTTAAGATCTGATTCACTCCACCAATTGCGCAAATTACCATCGCCATCATATTTAGCGCCTTGATCATCAAAACCATGTCCCAATTCGTGACCAATTACAGCACCAATCGCACCATAGTTAACAGCATCATCCGCGTCTAAATTAAAAAATGGTGGCTGCAAAATAGCTGCAGGAAATACGATTTCATTATTCACAGGGTTAAAATAAGCATTGACCGTTTGTGGTGTCATATGCCATTCAGAACGATCAACAGGCTGGCCTATTTTGGCAATCATATCGGCGTAAGACCACTCGCTATGGCGAATGTAGTTGCCTACTAAGTCATTAGCGCTAATCGATAAATCAGAATAATCTTTCCATTTATCAGGGTAACCAATTTTAGGGGTGAATTTGCTTAATTTTTCTTGTGCTGCAATTTTGGTTTCGGGGCTCATCCACTCAAGGTTTTCAATGGCTACGCCATAACCTTTAATAACATTATCAACCAACCCTTCCATGCGTGCTTTGGCTTCTGGTGGAAAGTGATCTCTAACGTAGACTTTACCTAAAATTTCACCTAACACATTATTCGAGGCATCTGTGGCCTGTTTCCAAAGAGGCGCTTGCTCTTCTACACCGCGTAGTGTGGTGCTAAAGAAGTCAAACTTTAGATCGGCCATATCTTGTGTTAATAATTGTGCATAATTATTAACAAAATGAAATTTTAAATAATTTTTCCACAATGCTAAATCAGTATTTTTATAAATACTTGAGAACTTTTTGAAATAGCTAGGTTGGCGCACAATCAACTCATCGGTAATGGCACCTGCAGCGTTAAAATACGCGGCAAGGTCAAAGTCACCCAATAAATTATTAGCCTCAACTAATGACATTTTATTATAGGCTTTAGTGGCATCTCGGCGTTCAACACGGCTCCACTGGGCATCGGCCATTGATTTTTCAAGCGCTATAATCGCCTTGGCGGTATCCTGAGCATTAGCAATACCCGCTTGCGCTAAAATACTTGCAACATATTTTTGATAAGCTGCGAGTATTTTAGTGAATTTCTCATCATTTTTTAAATAGTAATCCCGATCGGGTAAACCCAAGCCCGACTGGGAAGTATACAAAGCATATTGGCTAGAATTTTTGGCATCATTATTAATATACCAACCAAGCGGTAAGTCGCCGCCTTGTTTTTGAATTTTTGCCATAAGCATAGGCAGGTCAGTTTTTGCTTTAACCGCATCAATAGCATCGAGCACAGGTTTAAGTGGTGCTATGCCTAATGCTTCGCGAGTAGCAACATCCATATAACTTTTAAAAAAAGCACCGAGTTTATATTCGTCAGTACCCTTTTGGGCCGCTGTGTTGGCCGCTGCATTTTCAAGTACTGTTCTCATGGCTTTTTGCGAATCATCATATAATTTTGTAAAAGAGCCATAATTAGATTTGTCGCCAGGGATCTGCGTAGTCTCGAGCCACTTCCCATTAACATGATAATAAAAATCATCTTGCGGTCGTACAGATTTATCCATATTGGCCAATTCGATGCCTAAGGCCAAGGGTTTAGCAGCTAAATTACTCGCAGGCACAATATGGCTAGCCGTGGTCGCTGGCTGCTGACTACAGCTAGCCAGGCCGAGTGCAAGCGCAATGCTTGTCGCGGTAAAGGTGACTTTATTCATAATACTTCCGTTCTTGTGGTTAAAATATATACAGATTAAGCACTGCACTTAGTCAAGTGCAATATATAATATACGCCGTTATCTCACTAGAGAAGCAGCCGATTATAAACAAACCCAAACCTAAAACAATTGACTATCTAACGGTCGCAATCATCCACCCAAATAAGGCAGACTCGCCCCCTTTATACACACTATTTGAGGCCTCTGAGCAATAGACTGGCACTCCCGCCTACTCCCAGCGCTAGTCACTGCCTACCGCAAACGGGTCGAGGGGTTCATATAAACCCATACTTGCCTTGGGTATTCATCTAATCAGCTAGCGCTGCGTAATAACTAGGCACGATCACCACAATCAGCAGGTCGGCCCGATGGGTTGGCCACAACGCTTGCGTAACTCACGCACCCGCGCTCGGCTATCACTAAAATAAAAGGCATCTTCAAATGACAAGCCCTATAACCAGCCCTGCGAGCGCACAAAGGCGCTCGATTGAATACAGTCAAATTAAAGACATGGATAAGCGTTTTCGTGCACAGTTTATTAACTCTGTTGTAGGCTATAAGGGCGTCCACTTGGTTGGCACTCAAAATACTCAGGGCCAACGCAATCTCAGTATTGTGAGCAGTGTTTGTCATTTAGGCTCGAACCCGCCTTTACTCAGCATGATCATTCGTCCCGCTAGTGTACCTCGCCATACCTTACAAAACATTATGGACACCGGGTTTTACACCCTAAACCACATCACCCAAGATACCTTTAAACAGGCTCACCAAACCTCCGCGCGCTACAGTGCAGATATAAGTGAATTTGAAGCCGTGGGGTTAGAGCACAGCTATCATTCGGAGTTTTTGGCCCCTTTTGTTCGTAACAGTCCACTTCAGATAGGTATGGCCTTAGAGGAAATCACACACCTCAAGTGCAACAATACGCATATGGTCATTGGTCGTATTCATCAGGTTAATGTTATAAAAAGCGCCGTTGGCGATGATGGCTATATTGATATCGCCCAATTAGGTAGCCTGTGTGCTTCAGGCTTGGATAGTTACCACAGCGCTCAACAAATAGCACGCTTACCTTATGCTAAAGCCGAATAGATAAGGGGTAAATCACGCGTATTTCTATTAGAGCTGGGCCCTATAGGTGACAGTCTCTTAAAAGAGCAACATTAAAATATTTATCAAACCATGATCGGCTCACACCGCCACGGCAAAGACTTTTTATACAGTATTACCAAAAATTTAAGCTTAGGGCTAAACCACTTTGGCAGCTTTAAAAAAGCCTTTACGCCTTCAATATTAAGCCAGTTTGACAGGCCTAGCTCAATAGTAAAAACACATAAAAAAAGCCGCGGCTAAGCAACACGGCTTAACTGCGGCAAACTCACAGAACTTATGTCGAACTCATGTCGAACCTAATTAAAGTACTATTAGGCTGATCAATTCCTTTGATCATCGTTCATGTTTCCATGGCACTCATTCTATCGGTCTGACACAAAATCAATAGCCGACAATCTTATTGGCACGTGTAAGACATTGCCCAGCATTTACGATCAAAAAGCACGCATTGTTCAAAATGTTATAGTTCTTGTCAGTGGAAAAGTCGCTTAGAGTAATTATTTAGGTAATATTCATATAAGTGCGTCATAATCAAGTAACAACAATAGAGCACCGCTCCCAAAAACACTTACTTATTAGGAAACCATCATGAAAAATATCATCGTTAGTTTAGCCGCTGCCAGCTTAGTGCTCACTCTTGTCGGGTGTGGTGAAAAAGACGAAAGCGTGAGCGGCTCTCTCAATAACGCTGCCGAAAGCACCAAAGAAGCGGCCAATAAAATGTCAGTAAAAGATACCGCTAAAGCCGCCGAGCAAAAAGCGAAAGATTTAGCTGAAACCGCCAAACAAAAAGCGAAAGATGCCGCTGAAGCGACCGAGCAAAAAGCTGAAGACGCTGCAGCCGCTACCAAGCAAAAAGCTAAAGATGCCGCCGCCGCCACCGAAGAAAAAGCCAAAGCCGCCGCCGATGCCGCCAAAAAAACTGCTACTGATGCTAAAGATGGCGCCAAAGACTTAATGAATTCATTTAAAAACTAGTGCGTCATAATGGCTAGCGCTTGACGCTAGCCATTATTTAATCGGCCAATCAACACAAACCAAAGTAAGCTGGCTGACTTTTTAGGGGCGAGGCAATAATAGTTTGCCCATTAAAGTAGGCTTGTTTTCTCGGCAAGGCGCTCGAAAACTCGAAAGGAGCCATGCCGGGGTATGTAACGCTTTGAGTAACGCATCGGGCAGGAGCCCCTTATTAGACATTGCACCTGCATAGGGATATGCGAGATTAGACTTTGCACCTGCATAGGGATATGCGAGATTAGACTTTGCACCTGCATAGGGATATGCGAGATTAGACTTTGCAGGAGCATAAAGTCGAGGAGCATAAAGTCGAGCAGATGAAGCACCAAATAGTGACTATTGAATAATGTATTTTTTTTCGTCCCTTAGCTTATACCCACCCAAATCATTCTCGCCCCTACAATAAGCAGCAAAAGCATAAAAGCGATGTTTAGTGTGGGCGCCGATATACGCTGACTAAGCTTTACCCCCAGAGGCGCAAAAATAAGTGTGCAAGGCATAATCGTTAAATACGCCGGCCAATACACCAAGCCCACAGTATTGTCGACGCCTGTAGGCTCAAAGGTAAGTAGCATCCACAGCGTTGCCGCCAGCGCTAGCGCCACCCCCATTGCCGCCGAGGTTCCTATCGCCTGGTGAATACTTCGCCCCATAGCCGTTAATGTAGGGACGCTCATTGTGCCGCCACCTACACCAACCAAAGCCGATACCGCACCAATTAAAAATACGATGACAGGCACCTTCCAGACAGGCGCAGCCCAACTCAAACCGTCACGTTGCGGTGACCCAACAGCTCGAGTGCGCACCACACTGATTACCGCAACACACCACAAAAAAAGACCAAAAAATATGATAAGTCCAGACGTTTTAAATCGAGCAATAATAGTACTGCCTAGCAGTGCGCCTAATAGTAAAAAAGGCAGCCAGCGCTGCACCAAGACCCAGTCAACATGGCCTAAACGGTGATGACTCAAGGCCGATGTTGCACCCGTTAATACAATGGTCGCCAGTGATGTTGCCACCGCAATATTAATCGCCACCTCTGGCGCAATACTTTGCTCGGTTAACACATAAAAAACGGCAGGCACTATGACAGCCCCGCCACCCAAACCAAATAAACCAGCAATAAGCCCCGCCATAATGGCAGGTAAAATTAGCATTGCCAATAAATCGAACATTTCAACCCCTTACCTTACACGCACAAAAAAGCCCACACATGCGGGCTTTTGATCAATTTACGATACTTTTTTTCACAGTACTTTCACAGTACTTATATAGCACTTAGCGCTATCCACAATCGATAAGCACTTAATATACATTAACGATTAAACGGCATCAGAGCCTGTTTCACCCGTGCGAATGCGAACAATATCTTCTAGCGGTTGAATAAATATTTTACCATCGCCAATTTTGCCCGTTTGTGCCGCTTTAGTAATCGCCTCAACAGCTTGGTCGACTACGTCATCTGATACAGCCATTTCTAATTTCACCTTCGGCAAAAAATCTACCACGTACTCGGCACCACGGTAGAGTTCGGTATGTCCTTTTTGGCGACCAAAGCCTTTTACTTCGGTGACTGTCATACCTTGCACACCCACTTCAGAAAGGGCGTTGCGAACATCATCTAATTTAAAGGGTTTAACCACTGCGGTGATCAGTTTCATAAAAGGCCTTTTAGTAGCTATTGTGATTATTGGCAGTCGCTAAGCGCAGCTTGCGCTTGACTCTACGGCCTCAATCTACAACAGACACCCAACAATAAGCAAATGCCAGTTAAAAATAACCCCCATAAAACCAAAAAAGGCGGCCAAAAAGGCCGCCAAAGGTTCTTACATCAACGTACTACTTCAGGTCAGGTTATCGCAATCAGATAACCTTAGGGTCAAACGCTTTACTATTGGCCTATTTACCATTAGTAAATTCAGGGTAAGCTTCCATACCGCACTCGGCAATATCGACACCCTCAAACTCTTCTTCCTCTGTGACACGAATACCGATAACGGTCTTAATGCCAAACCATACGATTAAGCTAGTCACAAATACCCAAACAAATATGGTTAAGGCACCAATAATTTGACCACTAAAGCTTGAGCCATCATTGGTGAAAGGGACTAACAATAAACCTAATAAACCCACAACACCGTGTACAGAGATGGCGCCAACAGGGTCATCGATTTTAAGCTTATCGAGGAATAAAATACTAAACACGACTAATACACCGCCAATACCACCAAACAATGTCGCTTGTAATGCCGAGGGAGTCGATGGCTCAGCGGTAATGGCTACAAGCCCAGCTAATGCGCCGTTTAGTGCCATGGTTAAATCGGCTTTACCAAACATAATGCGAGCCACTAATAAAGCCGCAATCAAACCACCAGCCGCCGCGGCGTTGGTATTCATAAAGACGACAGCCACAGAGTTGGCGCTTTCGACACTCGCTGTTGCCAGCACAGAGCCGCCGTTAAAGCCAAACCAGCCCATCCATAAAATAAACATACCCAGTGTCGCTAAAGGCAAGTTAGAGCCAGGAATAGCATTCACGCTGCCGTTGGCACCGTATTTACCTTTACGTGCACCGAGGATTAATACACCCGCCAATGCCGCAGCTGCACCCGACATATGTACAATGCCAGAGCCGGCAAAATCAGAAAAGCCAAGATCACCCAAGGTGTACATACCGAATACGGCATTGCCACCCCAAGTCCAGCTGCCTTCCATTGGGTAAATAAAGCCAGTCATCACAACCGCGAAGGCTAAGAAAGCCCACAGCTTCATACGCTCAGCGACAGCACCAGACACAATAGACATCGCGGTCGCAACAAAGACAACCTGGAAGAAAAAGTCGGCCGAAGGGGCGTAAGTTTTGCGGTCATCGACAGAAACACCGGTAACACCATCAGCGGCAATACCCGATAAGAAGTAATCACCGCCATACATAATTGCGTAGCCGCATACAAAGTACATAATGCAGGCAATCGCATAAAGGGCGATGTTTTTGGTTAGAATTTCAGTCGTGTTTTTAGAGCGCACAAGGCCAGACTCTAACATGGCAAAACCTGCTGCCATCCACATTACCAGTGCGCCACATATTAAAAAGTAAAAGGTATCTAGGGCGTACTGCAATTCAAAAACAGTGTTTTCCATTGCATATCTCCGGAAAAAGGTAAATTACAGTGCGTCTTCGCCGGTCTCACCGGTACGAATACGGACAACTTGCTCGAGGCCAGAAACAAAAATCTTGCCGTCGCCTATTTTACCGCTATGTGCGGCCTTACTAATGGCTTCTACTACTTGATCAACTTGCGTATCGGCAACAGCCACCTCTAATTTAGTTTTAGGCAAAAAGTCCACAACATACTCGGCACCGCGGTAGAGTTCGGTGTGCCCTTTTTGACGTCCAAAACCTTTAACTTCGGTGACAGTAATACCCTGTACACCGATATCTGAAAGCGCTTCGCGCACAGCATCAAGCTTAAATGGCTTAATAACCGCAGTAATTAATTTCATCGGGCTGCTCCAATAAATATGCAGGCAAAGCTGCAATGATAAAAAAGACCGCTAGGTATAAATACCTTGCGGTCAAAGGTAATTATTCACCTAATGGAAGCGTGTAAGAGACAACAAATTTAGTATCGTCATCGTACTCCGCATCAACATCATCAACGACCGTGCCAATGGTAAAGACAAGGTTATCGTTAAAGGCGTAGCTCACATCAAAATGCGCGTAGTCATCTTCTTGTAGGCCGTAAGTAAAACCAAACGCTCCTAGCTCAAGTGCTAAGGTGCCATACCAGTAACCAGTATCGCCGGCAATGTTATCGTAGTAAGTCACAGCGACGGGGCCGTAACCTAAACCAAGAATAACTTCAGATAAATCACCCGGCTCAGAGCGCTCGGCAATGCTTCGGATCTCACCACTTGCACCTGAGACAGCTACATCCAGTGATCGCTTTGATGGGTAAACATAAGTCCATGCACTTAAATCAACAGAAAAATCACCCAAGCTTGCGCCATAACCTACGTATAAGTCATATTCAGAGCCCGCAGCTGTATCGCCTGATGAACCCCAAATACCACCGTAAAAACCGGTAGTGCTGATGTTTAAGTCACCTGATACCGCAGGTGTGCCATTACCAAGTTCCTGTCCGCGCCAGTAGTACATATTCGCCACACCCACTGATGCGCCAACTTCAACTTCTGCTTGCACAGGAGCCACAACACTCGTCGCCATTACAGCCGCTATAGATGATGCTATAAGCGTTTTTGATAATTTCATGATTTTTCTCCAAAGTGGTAGCGATTAATGATTAAGCTCTAGTTTTAGGCGTCACAGCTTTTGTAATCACTGCATTGCAGGATGTTTGCCAAAAAGCAAAAAACCTTATAAAACAGTAAGTTACAAAAAATAATACTGTAACTCGAGCTTGATTGTAAGCGAGCCGGCACCAAAAGCAACCTCTCATGCGCACCAAAAAAAACACAATGCGCCATTTTGGAACATAAAAGGTGAGCTCACGTTTTCACTTGGGCAAACCCGCTGTGCAAAGCTAGCTTGCATTTGTGACAAGTAAAAAAAACGCCTGTAATTACAGGCGTTTTTAATGGCGTTCAGTGGCTTAGGTTATTCTTTATCGAGCTCTAGTAGCCTTATGCGTGCCTCGAGCTTTTGCGTCAAAATTTCTAACGCCTTAACCCGCTGCTCCAAATCCTTACTTGGCGCTTCATTTTGAGGCGCTTTAGGTAATACCGAAGCAGCAGCGCCATTAATTAACCGGATATCTAAACTACCATTTGCACTAGAGGCACCAGCACGACCTTCATTGCCTTGCGCGCCATCACCACCACCGGCCTCCCAGCTGCGGCTACCACTTAAAGACTTTTTATTAATATAACGGCCCGAGGTACCTATACCTGCGATGCCTGGCTGCCCGCCTTTACCACGCAACCCTCCCGATATTTTAACCTCGATACTATTGGTTAAATCGCCCGCGCCATCGGCCAGCGTGTAGTGGAATCGAAAGCTTCCTCCTTTGCCGCCGTTGCCACCATGACCGCCATTGCCGGCAGCCCCGCCACTTTCGGTACACCGCGAAAAGTCGGGTACGTTTTGCCCATCACCGCCATTACCGCCCCGGCCCCCGTTGCCACCACTAAGGTCAATACTCACACTGCCAAAACTCACAACGCCAAGCGACCAATGAATATTTGCGCCGCTATCACCGCTAACCCCTGCCGCACCATCACCACCGGCTTGACCGGGCTGGCATTTGGCGGCTTCACGGTGCGATACGCCATTGGAGCCATCACGGCCACTTTCACCGCGCCCCATAATCACAACGCCATAACCAATGTTGGCCTCTTTTGCATCAACAACCCACATATCAACATTGCTGGCGAGTGTAATTTTGGCCTTATCACCGATTGTTAAGGTATCGAGGTTAAGCTTGGCTTGGCGACTATCAATAATATAAGTAGAGCCAGCTTTAATATGAAGATCTGCAGCATAGGCTTGTACACTAAATACAGCTAAACACGCACTAAGGGCTAATTGTTTCACAGCGGAGTCCTGTTTTTTATTCATGAATGATGGCACTCAATAAGCGCTTTACATTAAGTGCTTATCGATAAAACCATGGGTGTTCAATCACACGCTTGCTAGATACCACTCATACTCCAGCAGCCAAAATAGAGTATACATTTAAGCTCGGTGTTGCATGTTGTATTTTGTGCTCGAGGTTCACAATCGTGTCAAGGTTGCCGTATACAACCCTTTTACAGTGCTTTTAGGTAGTCAAATAAACGGTTAACTTCACAACTACTAAAGCCTCTATACAGTAAAAAGCGCTGCTGTTTTGCTCGGTCTTTAGGCTCTTGAGCCAGTACGCGAAATTTTTTGTACCACGTTTTATAAATCATACTGTCTTCTAGAGGCCCATCGTCTCGAGTACTCAAGTATCTGTCGATCAGTTCATCAAGCAGGCCTTTGTGTTTAAGCTCTTGCTGTATTCTATTTACACCATAGCCCTTATTGATACGACTATTAATATAAGCTTGCACAAAGCGCTCATCATTCAAGTAATCATAGTACTCCAATTTATCTAGCGCTTGCGTCATGGCCAAACTCACAGGCTCAGCCGCTTCATCTTTCCAGCGTTTATGTATAGCCAGCTTTTGTCGCAGCTTTGTTTGCAACTCAACGCGCCCATGTTCGCGCCTTGCCAGCAATTCAATACTTTTATGGTACAGCCAGCTATATAGCTCCGAACGCTCAGTTAGTCCATCATCATTCACAACAACCTCTCACATGATCACTCGTATTACGCATATAAAAAAGGCGCTAAATGCATTTAGCGCCTTTTTTGCGAGCTTTAAATTGACTTACCTCAACGCTAACAAAGTTATTAGCTTATTTTTCGGGCTCATCAGGGAGTTCATCTTTATCGGCAGGCTGAACTTCACCTAATAGCTGCTCTTTGATAATTGTCTCTAGGCGGTTAGCAAGCTCTGGGTGCTCACGCAGGTACTGGATAGAATTTTGCTTACCTTGGCCAATTTTTTCGCCGTCGCAGCTATACCAAGCACCCGCTTTATCGACGAGACCCAACTTAACGCCATAATCAATCACTTCGCCTAAACGGTTAATACCGGTACCGTACAAAATTTGGAACTCAGCTTGCTTGAAAGGCGGAGCGACTTTATTTTTGACCACTTTAACCCGTGTTTCTGATCCGACAACCTCATCACCATCTTTTACCGCGCCAATACGACGAATATCTAGGCGTACTGAAGAGTAAAATTTAAGTGCATTACCACCGGTTGTGGTTTCTGGGTTGCCAAACATAACGCCAATTTTCATACGAATTTGGTTAATAAAAATGGCTAAGCAATTGGCGTTTTTAATATTGCCGGTAATTTTACGTAACGCTTGCGACATTAATCGCGCCTGCAAACCCACGTGATGATCACCCATTTCGCCTTCAATTTCAGCTTTAGGCGTTAACGCAGCCACAGAGTCAACAACCAAAACATCAACAGCGCCTGAGCGCACTAGCATATCGGCAACTTCAAGCGCTTGCTCACCGGTATCGGGCTGCGAAACGATGAGGTCGTCAACATTGACTCCTAATTTTTCAGCGTATATAGGGTCAAGTGCGTGCTCGGCATCAATAAAAGCACAGGTACCCCCTTTTTTTTGCGCTTCAGCAATCACTTGGAGTGTCAGAGTTGTTTTACCCGATGATTCAGGGCCATAAATTTCGACAATACGCCCTTTAGGTAAACCACCAATGCCCAAAGCAACATCTAACCCTAAAGAGCCTGTTGATACACTCGGTATAGCAATGCGCTCTTTATCACCCATACGCATAACGGTGCCCTTCCCAAATTGGCGATCAATTTGTGACAGCGCAGCGGCAAGTGCTTTTTCTTTATTGGCATCCATTGTGGTCCCCTTTTTATGGCGTAAAATTTTATGCATCAATTAACAACGAATACTCAATATAGCACTCATCGTTTGATGGTTTAAGAATAAGACATTAATACTGTACAAGCAACCATAAATTGTATGCTTATACAGTAGTTTTGCGGTAGCACTTTAGCCAAGTCTACAATCTTTTGAATTTGTCAGCTGGGCTAAATAGTTACGTTACGCTTTTATTGTTACGCTGTGTTTTGCAAATGCTGCGTCAACCCCACAAGCGCCGCCATAACAGCCTGCTCTCTTACGCTGTCTCGATCACCGTCAAAGTGAAAGGTTTGCGCGATGACCTGCTGTGGCGCCCCCCAAGCAATGCACACCGTCCCCACAGGCTTGGCTTCTGAGCCTCCGTCAGGCCCTGCAACCCCCGAAAGCGATACCGCATAGTTGGCCTGTGCGCGCTGGCAAGCACCCAACACCATGGCTGTAGCAACCGCCTCGCTCACAACGCCGTATTGCGCGATAAGCTCAGTAGGTACATTCAACAACTGCGTCTTTAAGCGATTACTATAAGTCACAAAACCGCCATCAAACCACGCCGAGCTGCCTGCAATTGCCGTTAAGCTTGCTGCTACAGCCCCCCCGGTGCAGGACTCAGCCGTAGTGACTGTGGCTCGCAGTTGCAACAAAATATGACCTAACGCTTGCGCTCGCTGCTGCAAGTTATCATTGATAAGCACTGCTAGCTCTCCTCAAGTGCTAGAGCTTGCACTGTTGCCGCCTGCATAAAACGCTTCGCTTTAGAGTGCTCATTCGCTTTAGAGTGTTCAATGGGGCAATGCCATATACTATTGAGCACATCAATAAGCTGGGTCACGTCAAGCGGCTTTGTTAAATAGGCATAAAAGCCTGCATCGAGCCCCTTTTCTTTATCGTGCGTCATGGCATTGGCCGACAAGGCAATAATCGGTGTGTTTTTCGTCAAACTGTCAGCACGTAAAATATCTAAAGCCTCAAAACCATTCATTCCAGGTAAGTTAATATCTAATATGATTAGATCTGGCTGGCTGACGCGGGCGGCAAAAACCCCCTTAAAAGCATCGCTCGCAATTTCAATATCAATGCCTTTGTAATGCTCAAATAATTGGCAAATTAAACGCTGATTAGCTTCGTTATCTTCAACATACAAAACTTTTTTAGGGCCGCAGTCGATCAGCGCTGTAGTTTGACCTGGGGCAGTATCCGAGGTAGCTAATTTTTGAGCCTCTATAATGGGTAACTCCAGCCAAAAGCAGCTGCCGCCATCGTGGCGCCGCTGAAAACCAATTTGCCCGCCCATTTGCTCAACCAATTCACGTGTGATCACCAAGCCTACGCCACTGCCTTCCACTTCGGACTGTTCAGCACCTAAACGACAAAAAGGCTGGAATAGCTCATGCTGCTTTGACTCGGGTACGCCAAGCCCAGTATCTTCGATATTGATCCGCAAAATACCCTCGCGATCAACCGCACTCGATACAATAATACGACCGTGGGGCTTATTGTATTTAACCGCATTACTCATCAAGTTAAGAAAAACCTGCTTAAGCCTCGTTTTATCGGCCTTAACACGCAGTACTTCGCTATCGACCAAACTCATAGAGACCTGTAAAAAAAGTGCATCGGCCGATGACTGAACGTAGCTTAAGCATTCTTTTAACAATAAACTTGGATCGACCGGCTCCAAGCTCATTTCCATGCGCCCAGCTTCTATTTTTGCCAAATCTAAAACATCACCAATGAGTGTCAACAAATAGCGGCCGGCTTTAACAATTTCTGCCACACTGTTGCGCTGCTTACCATTAAGGCTAGAATCACTCTCTAAAAGATGAGAAAAACCCAAAATGGCATTTAAGGGCGTGCGCAGCTCATGGCTCATACTGGATAAAAATTCAGATTTTGCCCGGTTAGCCGACTCAGCCTGCTCTTTGGCTAACAGCACGCGCTCTTCGGCTTGTTTTAGCTCTGTGATCGACATGTTAGTACCGGACATTCGCGCCGGCAGCCCCTGACTGTCAAACTCCATGTATCCACGGCCCCTAATCCAGCTCCAGCCCCCATCGCGCCGTTCAATTCGGTATTCAACATCAAAAGGTTCTTTGTGTTTTATATGGCGATCTAAGGCGGCATCAAACAATTTAACATCTTCGGGGTGTATACGCTTGCGCCACGCCTGAAGTCGATCAACCCCTTGGTTAACCGTGTCATCTTTCTCATCATAGCCCAGCAGCTCCCAACAACGATTAGAAAATGAAAACCCCTTTTGTTCGGCTGTCCACTCCCAAAAGCCATCGTTAGAGGCTTTTATAATACGCGCATGACGCGCCTCAATAAGTTCTAGCGCCTGTTCCGCCTGCTTGCGTCGTGTAATATCGAGTGCAATACCACTGATGTAATAAACCCAGCCCTTTTCGTCACGCGTGCCATCGGCGTGAATTTCGGTCCATACCCAGTCGCCATCCTTTTTGCGCACACGATAAGCAATATCAATAGACTTGCCTTCACGCAACACCTTGCGTACACCCGTCATAAAAATATCGTAATCGTCTGGGTGCACGTAACTAAAGTAATTTTTAGTGCCCGAGATATGCTCCACGTCATTATCGCTATAACCAAGCATCCGCCAATAGCCGCCACTCCAGGCGATTTTATCTTCCGATAAATCCCAATCAAAGTACCCGTAGTCATTTGCACCACGAAAAATGCGGCGATATTGCTCCAATTGCTCACTATCGCTGAAGCTGAGCGAAGCGCCAAACCAGCGCTTTGGCCATAATTTAGAGAAAAACTTCATCGGTTATATCAAACCTCAAGGCAAGAAGAATCGGTACTTATATCAAACGAGGGGCAAACTATACTATAGGTAACAAGAGTTTTCTCGACAGGAGCACGCATGCGGATTGCACAACTCGGCAAACAACTCGGTAAAAGCCTAGAGCACGAGCTTGCACACTTATTTATTGCACTAGGGGATAACCAACTCCCAGAAGAGGCCCATACCCCAGGGCATGTCAAGTCGATACGCCAAGGCATTGATGCGAGCGGTGTGGGCGGCGACAACACGCTTAAAACGTGCAGTCAAGGCACTGCGCCACCCGCACCAATAACACACTAAGCACTGCGTCCCCAGAATAGACACCACAAGTCCTAAATTTGGCAAAAGCCCCGTTAGGGACTCTTATTACTGCGTCAATCGTCCATATTTAGGGGCCGACTAAATGCGGTGCCACGGTCGGCAGTGGTATCTGAGGCTTATCCGTTTGAGGATTGGGGCAATGAAATATTTGCTGACGCACCCCTTCATCTAACGAATACAAATGAATATCAAACCCCCAAAGCCTATGTATATGCTTAATGACTTCATCAGTACTTTTATCGTCTAAAGGCATTCGGTTGTGCTGTGTATGGTGAAGCGTTAACGAGCGATCACCTCGTACATCAACACTGTACACTTGTATATTAGGCTCTCGATTACTCAAATTGTATTGCTCAGATAGCGCTTCGCGCACCCTGCGATAACCGCGATCATCATGAATAGCAGAAACATTAATAGTCGGGTTTTTATCATCATCTAGAATACAAAACAGCTTCAAATCACGCATGACTTTTGGTGATAAAAACTGCAAAATAAAGCTCTCATCTTTAAAATTACGCATTGCAAAATCAAGTGTTTGCAACCAGTGGCTACCGGCAATATCAGGAAACCACTTTTTATCTTCGGCTGTTGGATTTTGACACATGCGCCGAATATCTTGCATCATACTAAACCCTAACGTGTAGGGGTTAATGCCACTGTAATACTGGTGGTTATAAGGTGGCTGATACACTACGCCACTATGTGACTGAATAAACTCCAGCATAAAACCTTCGGTGATGAGCCTGCGATCATACAATTCGTTCATAATCGTGTAATGCCAAAAAGTTGCCCAGCCCTCGTTCATAACCTGCGTTTGTTTTTGCGGATAAAAGTATTGCGCCATTTTACGTACAATACGTACTATTTCACGCTGCCAAGGCTCTAAAAGAGGGGCGTTTTTTTCAAAAAAATACAGTAAGTTCTCTTGTGGCTCAGAGGGAAAGGTAGGTGCTGCCGTTTGTTTTTCAGTACTTACATCGGTAGGTATAGTGCGCCACAAATCATTGACTTGTTTTTGCAAATACATTTCACGCTCTTGCTGCCTCGTCTCTTCTTCGTGTTGCGATAAAGGATAGGGTCTTTTATAGCGATCTACACCATAGCTCATAATGGCATGGCAAGAATCCAGTAAATCTTCGACAGCATCAACACCGTGTTTCTCTTCACACTTGGCAATATAATTTTTAGCAAAAACTAAATAATCGATAATCGCCGAGGCATCAGTCCATGTTTTAAATAAATAGTTGCCTTTAAAAAAAGAGTTGTGACCATAACAAGCATGCGCAATCACCAACGCCTGCATCATCATTGTGTTTTCTTCCATTAAATACGCGATACACGGGTCAGAATTAATCACTATCTCGTACGCCAAGCCCATTTGCCCGCGCTTATATCCTTGCTCGACGCCTAAAAACTGCTTACCATAAGACCAATGGTTATAGCCAACAGGCATACCTACAGATGCATAAGCATCCATCATTTGCTCTGAACTAATGATTTCAATTTGATTGGGGTAGGTATCTAATTGAAAATCATCGGCAATCATACTAATTTCTTTATCATAACGCTGAATCAAGTCAAAGGTCCATTCAGAGCTCGTTGATATATAGTTGCTCATATTTTTACCCTTCTGTTAGGCTGCCTGTTTTTTGAATAAATCTCGAAATACAGGGTAAATATCAGCAACCGACATTAAATGACGCAAAGCAAAGGCCTCTGGAAATCGCTCTGCCACTTTTTCATAAGCATGCCACAACGCCTGTCTATCTCGGGGCGTAATTTCGATATAAGAGAAGTACTGCACCGCAGGCATAATATTCTCAGTCAACAACTGATAGCATTGATGTGAGTCATCATTCCAGTTGTCGCCATCAGACGCTTGTGCACCATAAATATTCCATTCGCCCGGCGGATAGCGATCTTTAATAATGTGATCCATTAATTTAAGTGCGCTAGATACAATCGTACCGCCGGTTTCTCGGCTATAAAAAAACTCTTGCTCATCGACCTCTTTAGCGCTGGTATGATGACGAATAAAAACGACTTCTGTTTTTTCGTAATTGCGCTGCAAAAATAAAAATAACAATAAAAAAAATCGCTTCGCCACATCTTTAGTGGCCTGATCCATAGAGCCTGAAACATCCATCACGCAAAACATCACAGCACGTGAATGCGGCACAGGGTATTTAACCTGTAAGTTATATTTAAGATCGAAGTCATCTAGCCAGGGCACACGCTTTATTTTCGCTTTAAGCTCTGTTATTTGAGCTTGAAGCTTAACCCTATCGGCAGCCTCTAAATCATCTTTAGGTGGTGTAATATCGGCTAATTTTGCCTCTAAGAGCCTCAGTGCTTTACGTTTTTTTCCTGTTAATGCTATACGCCTTGCATTTGCCGAGCGCAGCGTCCGCACAATATTCACTTGGCCAGGACTACCTTCATTACTAACACCGGCACGGTGCGTTTTAAACTCTTCATTACCGGCAAGCTGGCGTTTTACCAAATTAGGCAGAGCCAAATCTTCAAACATAAAATCTAAAAATTCTTCTTGTGTTATCTGAAAAACAAAATCGTCATCACCCTCTCCTGAATCACTAGCCCCACTACCGTTACCGCCCCCTCCTGCACCACCTTGTGGGCGCTTTATTTTATCACCCGCCACAAACTCATCATTACCAGGAAGCACTCGATCACGCGCCCCCCCTTCACCATGACTAAAAGAAGGCTCACTAATATCTTTAGAGGGGATCGATATTTTTTCACCCGAGTCTATATCGGTAATCGAACGTTTATCAATTGCATCAGATACTGCTTTTTTTATATGCCCACGATAACGCCGCAAAAAACGCTCTCGATTAACGGTGCTTTTATTCTTCGAGTTTAATCGTCGATCAACTATATAGCTCATAAGCTCTCCAACTCAAAGGTTTAACGCAATAGATCAGCCCAAACCTCATAAACAAGTACGCACGCCATGCATGCAATAATTCAGCAATACACTATTGTGATTTACGCACGCGCAAATACCATTCCGATAATAAACGTACTTGTTTTTCGGTATAACCGCGATCCACCATGCGTGCAACAAAATCTTGATGCTTTTTACTGTCTTCTTTACTGGATTTTGCACTAAAAGATATAACCGGTAATAAATCTTCAGTGTTTGAAAACATTTTTTTCTCAATCACTGTGCGTAATTTTTCATAGCTATTCCACGCAGGGTTTTTACCATTATTATTAGCGCGCGCACGCAGTACAAAATTCACTATTTCATTACGAAAATCTTTAGGGTTACTAATGCCTGCTGGCTTTTCTATTTTTTCAAGCTCTTCATTTAATGAAACACGGTTTAAAATTTCACCCGTTTCTGGATCTCTGTACTCTTGATCTTGAATCCAAAAGTCTGCGTACACCACATAGCGGTCAAAAATATTTTGGCCGTATTCACTATAAGACTCTAAGTAAGCCGTTTGGATTTCTTTTCCTATAAATTCAACATAACGCGGAGCTAAATACTCCTTAATAAACCTGAGGTAGCGTGATGCAATATCTTCTGAGTATTGCTCTTGCTCTATACGCTGCTCAAGTACATACAGTAAGTGCACCGGGTTAGCCGATACCTCGGTTGAGTCAAAATTGAATACTTTAGATAAAATTTTGAAGGCAAAGCGCGTTGACAGGCCATCCATTCCCTCATCAACCCCCGCAATATCTTTATATTCTTGTAAAGATTTAGCTTTAGGGTCGGTATCTTTGAGGTTTTGACCGTCATAGACTTTCATTTTTGAAAACAAATTAGAGTTTTCTGGCTCTTTTAGGCGTGATAACACGGTAAACTGCGCAAGCATTTTTAATGTATCTGGCGCACAGGGTGCATGAATCAATGAGCTATTTTCTAAGAGCTTTTCGTAGATATGAATCTCTTCGGTTACCCGTAAGCAATAAGGTACTTTGACAATATAAACACGGTCAATAAAAGCTTCATTATTTTTATTATTTTTAAATGCCTGCCACTCAGATTCATTCGAATGCGCTAAAACCACGCCTTCAAAGGGAATCGCACCCAACCCTTCTGTACTATTAAAATTACCCTCTTGAGTCGCTGTTAATAATGGATGCAGCACTTTAATAGGCGCTTTAAACATCTCAACAAACTCCATCAAACCTTGATTAGATCGGCATAATCCACCCGAAAAGCTATAGGCATCGGGATCATTTTGGGGGAATTCTTCGAGTTTTCGAATATCAACTTTACCCACCAACGATGAGATATCTTGATTATTTTCATCACCTGGCTCAGTTTTAGAAATCGCCACTTGATCCAAAATAGAAGGGTAAACTTTTACCACTTTAAATTGACTAATATCACCGCCAAATTCATGCAAGCGCTTAACCGCCCACGGAGACATAATTGTTTTTAAATAGCGGCTATCGATACCGTAGTCTTCCTCTAAAATAGCGGCATCTTCATCTGGGTTAAACAAGCCTAAAGGGGACTCAAAAACAGGGGAGTCTTTAATGCAGTAAATAGGTTGCTTTTGCATTAAACTTTTTAATTTCTCGGCGAGTGACGACTTACCGCCGCCTACAGGGCCTAACAAGTATAATATTTGCTTCTTTTCCTCTAAACCTTGGGCCGCATGCTTAAAGAAAGAAACGATTTGCTCAACGGCCTCTTCCATACCGTAAAAGTCTTCAAATGCTTTATAGCGCTTAATGATCTTATTAGAAAACATTCGGCTTTTACGTGGATCACGCGAAGTATCGACCAACTCCGGCTCGCCAATCGCTAAAAGCATTCGTTCAGCCGCACTGGCATAAACAGAGGGGTCTTTTTTGCACAGATCTAAGTATTGTTGAATACTCAGCTCTTCTTGCTGAGTTTTTTCATAACGCTGCTGATAGTGATTGAATATAGACATACCTGCTTCCTCGCTCTAGGAAAAACCGTACTCGCGCTTAACTCACAGATTCAAACCTTAGGCGCGTTTACGGACATTAATGGGTAGTAGACGCTAAAAATTGTTCAATGTGACTGAGCACCACAAAAAATTGTCACTGTGACTTTAAAAATAGCCTACAAAACATTAAGACACATAAATAAAAGTAGATTTATGGCAGAAAAATCACTATTAAGAATTTGCCATTTATCACGTCAAACAGATTATGCTGTTAAGCGGCACTCCTTTTCCTGAATAAGCTGTGCCATAATTATGATTTGCTCAAGGAAATCTCATGAAAATACTAGTCACCGGTGGTGCAGGCTACATTGGCAGCCATACACTGATCGAACTTATAGCGGCAGGCTTTGAAGTATGTGTGGTCGACAACCTGTGCAATAGCAACCAAGAGTCACTCGCGCGCGTAGAGGCCATTACGGGTCAAGCGATTACGTTTTATCAAGACGATGTTACCGATCGCGCAGCACTGCGGAGTATTTTTAAGCAAGAGGGCAATATTGAAGGGGTTATTCATTTTGCTGGGCTTAAAGCCGTTGGCGAATCCAACAGTATTCCGCTGCGCTACTACCATGTAAATGTTGAAGGTAGTGTGGCGGTGGCCGAGGTTATGAATGAATTTAACGCACAGCACCTGCTCTTTAGCTCTTCGGCCACAGTTTATGGCGACCCGCAAACCGTCCCCATAAAAGAAGACTTCCCGACGGGTGCCACCAACCCTTATGGCCGTAGTAAGTTGATGGTTGAAGAGATTTTGCAAGATACCTGTAAAGCTCCTAACAATCAGTTAAAAGTGGGCCTATTGCGCTACTTCAACCCTATTGGCGCACATATTAGTGGCACTATTGGTGAAGACCCTAAAGGTATTCCAAACAACCTATTACCCTTTGTTGCCCAAGTTGCTGTGGGCAAGCTGCCACAACTTCGAGTTTTTGGCGACGATTACGATACTGTCGATGGTACAGGTGTACGCGATTACATTCATGTCGTCGATTTAGCGCGCGGCCATGTGGCGGCACTGAAAAAGCTAATTACCAATAACGCAGGTAGCTATATTTGGAACTTAGGCACCGGCCAAGGCAATAGTGTATTAGAAGTTGTCAAAGCCTTTGAAAAGGTCTGTGCTAAACGTATTCCTCTCGAAATAGTCGCTCGCCGTGCTGGCGATATAGCCGCCTGCTATGCCGACCCCAGCTTTGCCTTAAAAGAGCTAGGCTGGAAAGCAGAGTTTGATATAACGCGCATGATTGAAGACACCTGGCGCTGGCAATCCAATAACCCTAACGGGTATACAGGCTAAGCCAGACCCACCTCAACCATTTAGCTAGCTACCCTCCTACACAATCTAACTAGCCTCAATATAAATACTTGAGGCTAGATTTTGCAGACGCAGAGCTCGATAAGCATAAGTAGCATCGGTGATAGGTATAAGGGGCGAGGAAGAAATACTTTATCCAATAATACTTGTTCTCTGTCTCCTCTGCTGCGTTGCCCGAAGAGTTACAGGCCCCGGCATGCGCCTCTTCGAGCGCCTTGCTGAGAAAACAGGGCCCTGCGCCTAATTGGACAAACTCTTATTGCCTCGCCCCTAAGTGATAGGTATAAGTGGATCGATAAAGTAATCACTTACCCCGCCTTTAGTACAGCCTTACCGACACCTTCAGTGCCCTGCGGGCAATAAAATAACCGCGTATATTACTGCCCTTGCATCACGTGCGAATCAACAGATGAATGACTACTTGAAGAAGTTGCTTTGGATTTCACCGGCAGATCGGTTGTTTTTTGAGGCTGCACTCGTGAAGTATAATCGGCGCGTCGGTTAAATTGATATTGCCGCACCGCTTTGTTATGCGCCTCTAATGTATTCGAGAACTGATGACTGCCATCGCCTTTGGCCACAAAATATAAAGCCTGCCCGCTGGCAGGGTTAACCGCCGCCGCCAAGGCTTCACGCCCAGGGCTTGCAATGGGCGTAGGCGGTAGGCCTTTAATGGTATAAGTATTGTAAGGTGTGGGCTTTTTTAAATCGGCGCGGGTAATATTGCCTTGGTAACGATCACCCATGCCGTAAATGACAGTAGGGTCTGTTTGTAAACGCATTTTTTTATGTAAGCGGCGCACAAAAACACCCGCTATATCTGGCCGCTCGCGCGGAACTCCCGTTTCTTTTTCGACAATAGAAGCCATGATTAAGGCTTCGTAGGCAGAATCATACGGTAGCGAAGGCTGCCGTCTAGCCCATTGCCCTGCAAGCTCAGCCTTCATTTTTTGATAGGCCCGCCTTAATACATCCAAGTCACTATCGCCTTTTTCAAAACGATAAGTATCAGGAAAAAACCAGCCCTCGGGATTAGGGTAATCAATACCCAGCTGCTCAGCAATGTGAGCAGGCGTCATGCCGTGTGTTTTTTGCTCAAGTTTGGTTTCAGCGGCCAGTATTGCACGCCACTCGCGCAAGGTTAAACCCTCAGCAAACGTTGCATTATAAGTAATAACTTCACCGCCTTGTAATAGCGTCAATAAACTCATGGGGGATTCATAAGGCTGTAATGCGTACTCACCCGCTTTTAATGTAGCCGGCTGCACAAAGCGCGCATAAGCCCGCCATACCAAGGGCCAGCGCAGTAGATGCTGCGCATTTAGCTTAAAAGCCACTTGGCCCAAGCCTAAACCTTTATCAACCACCACTATACGATCGCGCTCACTCACAAACTGCTCAGTGTGCAACCAATGCCAAAAATACCCCCCAGCCAATCCAAGCATCAGTACAAACCAAAGCGCTAAAGCGAATAACACACGAAACAAAGACGATTTAAACATGATAAAAACAAATCAACATAAAGAAAGATAACGCAGCCAAGCTTGTTGCAGCTCGGTGCTCATAGGGCCGGCAGGCCATTGCAAGAGCCTGCCGCTCAATAAAGTGATGCCTGTTACAGGCCAAATACCACGTACGCTATTACCGATAAACACTTCGGTCGCCGTCGCCAAATCACTTTCAGTTAGTGCTTGCTCACTAACCTCCAGATCAAGATTGGGGGCTATTTTTTGCATAACAATTTCACGCAACACCCCTTTAACACCACATTGATCGAGTGCTGGCGTCCGCAGAGCACCCTCGATAATACAAAAAATATTATGCGACAGAGATTCAATCAGACAGCCGTCGGTATCAAACAACAAAGGAATACTATTACTGGTGCATTGCTGCGCCGCGAGCACATACTCCAACCGATTTAAATGCTTAAGACCTGCCAGTAGTGGCTGCTTGGCCAAGCGCACATCGCTGACGGTTAAATGCACTCCGCCAGGCTCGCAGGTTGTTGACGGAGCAGGCAGTAACTGCCATAGAACATTAGGCAACACATGAGCTGGGGGTGCATATCCACGCCCACCCTGCCCGCGTGTCACAATTAGCTTAATAATGCCTCTTGCGCCAACGGGTAAGTGCTGTAAAAAGTGCTGTAAATCTTTTTCGAGACTATTGCCTGCTATCGGTAAGTTCAACCGTTCACAACCCGATAGCAGGCGTGCTTTATGATAAGGCCAGCAGGGAAGGTACGAGCGAGAAGTGCCAGATTCCGTTGCTTGACTCAGCAATAAACACGTTTCAAATAGGCCATCGCCGTAGGCTAAGCCGCGATCTTGAATAGGCAGCTGACCATAGAGCTGGCCGTTCAACTGCCATAGCCCCTTCGCAGCAGACGCGCGGCAAGAAGGGCCACCAGCCACCGGCGCTACGCCTTAACTCTAGCCAGCACCAAGGTGCCGTTAGTACCGCCAAAACCAAATGAATTGCTCATCGCTACATCAATGGGCATTTTTTGTGCTTTGTGTGCGACAAAATTGAGATCGCAACCATCATCAGGTTCATCCAAATTAATTGTGGGCGGCGCCACTTGCTCGTGAATCGCCATGGCTGTAAAAATAGCCTCAATAGCACCCGCAGCACCCAATAAATGCCCCGTCATTGATTTTGTTGAGCTCACCGCCAAATGAGAGGCGTGGTCACCAAAAACCGTCTTAACCGCCGCACACTCAGCCTTATCACCTGCCGGTGTTGAGGTGCCATGCGCATTGATATAATTGACTTGATTAACATCAATACCCGCATCTGCCAGCGCATTGCTCATCGATTTAGCCGCGCCGGCGCCATCTTCTGGTGGTGATGTCATATGGTATGCATCGCTGCTGGTACCAAAGCCGGCCAGCTCGGCATATATTTTAGCGCCACGAGCCTTGGCGTGTTCATACTCTTCGAGCACTAATACACCGGCACCATCACCCAAAACAAAACCATCGCGGTTTTTATCCCATGGCCGACTCGCTTTTGTCGGCTCGTCATTGCGCTTAGAAAGCGCACGCGCCGCACCAAAGCCACCAATACCCACCGGTGTTGTCGCCATCTCTGAGCCGCCACAAACAACGGCATCGGCATAGCCAAACATAATTTCACGCGCCGCAAGACCAATCGCATGTGTACCCGTGGTACACGCTGTGGTTACCGCGAGATTGGTCCCTTTAAAGCCATATTTGATCGATAAGTTACCGGCTATCATATTAATGATTGAGCCTGGTACAAAAAACGGTGATACACGGCGTGGGCCACGCTCTTTGATCAAAATAGCGGCATCCTCGATCGAGCCTAAGCCACCAATACCCGAGCCAATCACGCAACCAATGCGCTCAGCGTCTGTATTCTCAGTATTCAATCCAGCATCTTCAATCGCTTGAATACCAGCAGCCATACCAAACTGAATAAAAGGATCGTTTTTACGCGCTTCTTTTTCAGTCATATAGGGCGATAGGTCTAGGTTTTTCACCGAGGCACTAAACTGTGTCGCAAATTGGCTCGCATCAAAATGCTCGATCGCACTGACGCCACTTCGGCCGTTAAGCACAGCGTCCCAAGACTCAGCTACCGTATGCCCAACAGGGCTTACCATGCCCATCCCAGTAATTACTACGCGCTTGCGATTCACATCAACCCCCAATTTCGATCCAATAAAAATACGCCCAAACACAAGAAAAGCCGTGCTATTTACATAGACGGCTTTTCGGGCGACAACTCAACGTTGTAAGTTTAAAGCCTAAATAAATTAAGGTTAAGCGTTAAACCCCATTAGCAATTAAGCTAAATTTTCGTTGATATAGTTGATAGCCAACTGAACAGTAGTAATTTTCTCTGCTTCTTCATCAGGAATTTCAGTTTCGAATTCCTCTTCCAAAGCCATTACCAATTCAACAGTATCAAGTGAATCAGCACCAAGATCTTCAACGAAAGAAGCTTCAGTTTTTACTTCGTCTTCTTTAACGCCTAATTGCTCGGCAACGATTTTCTTTACGCGTTCTTCAATGCTGCTCATGTTATTTAGTCACTCCAAAGTCACTTTAAATGGTAAAAATTAATAATATTCAAAAATCAATACAGTTCAATTTGTGGGCACTAGAGTCAATCTGACTCTAACAAATTGTGCCCAAACTTACTACCAAACCAAACACTTGCCGAACACTGTGAATTTACATTGATACTACCGTAAAACTCAAAGCTTTTAAGCATCAAAATAAGAATGCTTAAAAATCAGCAAGGCAAACAGAGGCGCGCATTTTAGCGCGATTTTCACAAGGTTGTAATCCGCAAGGTGCAATTTATTAGTCATAAGCAATTTTTACCTTTAAAAACAATGAGTTAAAAACAAAAAAACAACTAAAAAATCACCTCCCAAAGCTTACTGCATGTACATTCCGCCGTTCACCTGCAAGGTTTCACCCGTAATATATGCCGCAGCATCACTGCATAAAAAGCCCACAACACTGGCAATTTCTTCCGGTTGACCTAAACGGCCCAAGGCAATTTTACCCTCTAACATCTTACGCTGCTCTTCTGGCAGCTCGCGCGTCATATCGGTATCGATAAAGCCCGGGGCCACCGCATTAACGGTAATATTGCGTGAACCCACCTCTTGCGCCATAGAGCGCGCAAAACCAGCAACACCGGCCTTAGACGCCGAGTAGTTAGCTTGGCCGGCGTTACCCATACAACCCACTACCGACGTAATACAGACTACACGGCCCCAGCGCGCCTTAAGCATGCCGCGCAAACACGCCTTTGTTAGACGGAAGATCGAACTTAAATTCGTATCAATAACATCAAACCATTCGTCATCGGTCATACGCATTAAGAGGTTATCTTTGGTGATACCGGCGTTATTAACCAAAACCGTCACTGCACCGTATTTTTTAGTCATTGCGCCTAAAACCTCAGCAATCGACTCAACACTGGTGACATTAAGCACCATGCCCTCGCCTTCATGCCCTGCTGCACTAATACGCTCACCAATGGCTGCCGCACCTTTTTCACTCGTTGCTGTACCCACGACAATATAACCATCAGCGCCTAATTTTTGGGCAATGGCCGCACCAATACCACGACTGGCACCAGTCACCAATGCTACGCGTTTTACTTCACTCATAATCGACTCCTAAGTCGTTACTTTGTTATATTTATGGTAACTATTCAGCTCAGCTGACAAATCGCACCTGATAGGGTGCTGGTGGATTATTTTCTGGGCATTTAAGCGCCGGGCCTTGCAGGGAAAGCAAGGGTTAGACAGTGCAGGAGCACACTGTCGAGAGCGCTTGTATAGCGACCAGCCCCAGCATGGATGCGTGGGGGTAGACTTTGCACCTGCATAGGGATATGCAAGATTAGACTTTGCAGGAGCACAAAGTCGAGGAGCACAAAGTCGCAGATGGCTTGAGCGGCCCAGCAAATGATTCATTAGCGCCCGATTTGCTCACCTTTGAATAGTGACTATTTATGTATCCTTGAGTATTGAATTACGGCGCCGCTAGCGCCTCTACAGTAGCCAAAGGTTGGCACGTTAGTGCTTTATTAATGCGTTTATTCAAGCCCGAAAGCACCTTACCAGGACCGCATTCCATCAAAGTTTGCACACCCATATCGGCTAAGGCATTCACCGAGGCCACCCAAGGTACCGGCGAATAAATCTGTGCAATAAGGCGCTGCTTAATCGCTTCGGGATCAGGCTCTACCGAAACACCCACATTATGCAATACGGTAATAACAGGCGCATTGAATACAGTTTGCTCAATGTGCTTGGCGAGGTTGTCGGCAGCAGGTTTCATCATTGATGTATGAAAAGGTGCACTCACAGGCAATGGCAGCGCGCGCTTAGCGCCAGCGGCTTTACATAAGGCCATTGCCTCTTCCACGGCCGCCACTTCGCCGGCAATCACTAATTGCCCTGGAGAGTTATAATTAACCGTCTCCACAACACCTATCGATGAGGCTTTTTGACAAGCCTCTTCAACCGCAGCATCGTCTAGCCCAATAATCGCTGCCATGGTGCCCACACCGACAGGTACAGCCTGCTGCATATACTGACCCCGCAAGTGTACAAGCTTGATGGCAGCCGCGAAATCAATAACGCCAGCACAAACCAATGCCGACCACTCACCTAGGCTATGGCCGGCCAACACTAGCGGCTGCGCCTTGCCCTGCTTTTGAGCGACTCGCCATACCGCAACACTCGCCGCCAACAAGGCTGGCTGTGCATTTTGCGTGAGGTTTAATGTGTCTTGTGGTCCCTCTTGTACCAATTGCCATAAATCAAAGCCCAGCGCTTCACTTGCCTGAGCATAGGTGGCTTCAACTTCAGAATGAACTGCCGCAAGCTCAGCCAACATGCCAACACTTTGCGAGCCCTGACCCGGAAAAACATAGGCCAAAGTAGAATCTGTCATGGTATTACCCTTAATAAAAAACACAAAAACAAAAAATGGATCGATCAATAACGGAGCGATAAATAGCGATTAACCCAGCCACTTCGCCAATAGCAGATGCGGCTTGCGCTGCGCTTGTTCGCATGTCATTTGCAAGGCCGCACCAAAGGCCGCTTGATCTGCGCCACCGTGGCTTTTAATCACGACACCGTTGAGCCCTGCCAGCAAAGCGCCATTGTAATCCGCAGGGTTTAACCGCTTAAACCAACCCGTCGCGAGCAACCGTACACAAAAACCCAACATTTTACGCCAAGGCGTAGAGCCAAAGTAGCGCTTAAGGTCACGAATTAAGTATCGCGCTAACCCCTCGCAAGCCTTGAGCGCAATATTGCCGGTAAAGCCATCGCACACCACAACATTCACACGGCCATCAAACAGGGCATTACCTTCAACAAAACCCTGATAACTATAGCGCTCGCTTGTACGTAAACGCTGATCGGCTTCGCGCAGCACCTCGGTGCCTTTTTGGTGCTCTTCACCAATATTTAACAAGCCTACCTTTGCAGGAGCCACACCCTCAACTTCGGCTAGCGCCGCACCCATCAGTGCAAACTGCTCTAACTGTAACGCATTGGCCGTTAAATTAGCGCCCAGATCAAGCACATAACAACTGGCACCGCGTACCGGCATGCGCTTGCAAATAGCGGGGCGATCAATACCCTTGAGCATACCTAAAAGGTATCGAGCCATAACCATTAAGGCCCCTGTATTACCAGCACTCAAAGCGGCATCAGCTCTGCCTTCAGCAACAGCTTTTAAAGCCAACCACATAGAAGATTGTTGTTTTTTGCGCAGCGCACTACTGGGCTTTTCATCGGGCGCAACAATTTGCTCAGCGACAATAAATTGCAGGCGAGACAATAGAGATTTGGTGTGGGGGTTTTGCTTGGCTGCGGTAATAACGGCATCACTACCGTAAAGCAATACAGAGGTATGGGGATGGCACTTGAGGAAAAAAAGCGTAGCGCAGACGAACAAGTGGGGACTTTCGTCCCCACCCATTACATCAACCGCTAAATAAGTTGGCGATGCCAAACTTACTCGTCGTCTTGAGAGTTCAACACTTTACGGCCACGGTAAAAACCGTCCGGAGTAATGTGGTGACGCAAATGCTTTTCACCAGTTGTTGCATCTACAGACAAGTTAGTTGCAGTTAAAGCATCATGTGAACGACGCATGCCACGCTTAGAGCGGGTTTTTTTAGATTTTTGAACAGCCATGGTAGACTCCTGGGCTTAATGACTTTGCGCCTCGCGGCGGTTTAGTGTTTTAACGTAATCATTTATACAAACTAACAAACACACTAAAAATAAAGCACAATGCTTACTTTAATGTTTGGTTTCTTTCCCCTTTAAGGCGGCTAGCACCTGAAAAGGGTTATTTGTTGTTTCTTCTTCATCTTCAATAACAATTTCACCTGAACTCAGTAAAGCGCTATCGATGCAAAGCTCACTGTGACTGGGGGCTGTAGGCAAAGCCAAAAGCAACTCCTCTTCAATCATAGCGTATAGATCTTCGGCCTCCTCACCTGCTATCCAAGGCTCTAACCTTGAAGGCAGCTGTCTTGCCTTTTCTTCATCCCACACAATAGCCCAGTTAATATCAGTTTTCACTGAATAGGTCATAGGCTCTAGGCAGCGCTGACATTCAACCAACAAATCGGCTTTAACCCAACCGGTGACTGTGCGTCTGCGCTCTTCATCAAAACCAAACTCAAGCTCAACGTCAATGTGCTTAACCCCAATAGAGGCTTCTGCAAAACGCGTTAAACCATCACCAAGGATTTGACCACTCAAAAAAACCGCGTGATTCACAAATTTACGCGGTTCTATGTGTCTTGGAATAATTTTTTTAGGGGTACTATCTGACATAAGCGCGCGATCATATTGATTTGCAGTGAAGTTGTCAAAATTAATTGGTTGTTTTTTGACAAATGTTTAAGCGTAAACTTCGCTTTCGAGTTGTTTGAGCTGTTCGCATAAGGCTTCTGGTGTCGGTGCTGTAATGTTGATATGCCCAACCTTGCGACCTTTGCGCACCTCTTTACCGTACCAATGCAGAGCATGCAGAGGCTTAAGTACTGCACTGGGCTCAACGGCAACACCTAACAAATTGAGCATACCCGCCGCACCGGTCATTTGCGTTGGCGCTAATGGCCAATTTAAAATCGCGCGTACATGCTGCTCAAATTGACTCGCTGGCATAGCACTTTGCGTCCAGTGGCCGCTATTGTGCACCCTCGGGGCTAGCTCGTTGGCAACAATGCCTTGCGCCGTCACAAAGCACTCCATAGACAACACACCAACATACTCAAGCTCTTGCATAATGCGCGTAATATGCGCATTCACTTCAGCCACTTGCGCACTGCTAATTTGCACCACTGGCACAAAGCTGGTTAATAAAATACCGTCTTTATGAACGTTTTCTGATATGGGATAAACAGCCACCTCGCCACTCGCAGAGCGCGCAGCTACAACAGAGACTTCTCGCTCAAAAGGTACTACCTTTTCAAGCAACCAAGGGCCAGAAGCTTCGTCACCGTGCATTTTAGTGATATCGGCAGCACTATCGAGCCACCACTGACCTTTACCGTCGTAACCGTTTTCTTGTGTTTTCACAATAACAGGGAAGCCTAGCGCTTGTGCAGCAGCAGTCACCTGCACCAGTGTTGTAGCAGGCTTGTAAGCAGCCGTTGGTACACCCTGATCATTTAAAAAGGTTTTTTCGCGCAAACGGTTTTGAGTAATCCATACCGCTTTAGCCGGCGGACACACAGCGCAATGCGGTAAAAACTGCTCGTAGTCGGCCACGCTCACACCTTCTTTTTCGGTGGTCACAACATCAGGCTGACCCAGCAATGCAAATATCTGTGCAGCACTGTGATTAGGCGGCACCTCAATAACAGAGCCTAAATGGTCAACACACCGTGAATCTTCACCTGGGGTTTTGAGAAAACTAAACTCAACCCCCATCGCAATGCCTTCTAGCGCCATCATACGCGCTAGCTGCCCCGTACCCAAAACAGCAATACGCATTAATCTTCAACCTCCCAAGGCACGCTATCAGTTTGCGCTTGACGCCAAGCTTTGAGTCGCTCGGCAAGCTCGGGGTCAGAGAGTGCTAATATTTGCGCCGCCATAAGGCCTGCGTTATAAGCGCCTGCTTCACCTATCGCCTGAGTAGCCACAGCAACGCCTTTTGGCATTTGCACCATTGAGTGCAAACTATCTACACCCTTTAAGTAACCCACAGGAATAGGCACCGCAACTACCGGAATCCACGTCATAGCCGCAGCCATACCCGCTAAATGCGCAGCGCCACCGGCACCAGCAATAAGGACCTTCACGCCGCGATCAGGGGCGCTTTTAGCAAATTCGTAAAGCCGCTCTGGCGTACGATGCGCAGAAACCACCTTACACTCAAACTCTACGCCAAGCTCGGTGAGCGGAATTGTCGCGCGCTCCATAATCGGCCAATCAGACCGCGAGCCCATAATAATATTAACGGGGGTAGACATGTTTACCTCAACCTTCTGGCAGGTTTACCACACTAACTCTACATCACCTACAACAGGTATATTCTAAAAGCAGAGCGCAAAGCATGTTAAAAATAAAGCCGCGCATCATTCCAGAAAACGTGCGCAGTGGAAAGGAGATTTTTTAATCGAACAGAAAAAAACGCCGCGAAAACGAAAAAAAAGCAATAAAGGAGTAAAAAGGCCTCATTTATTACTTTTTCATCTAAAAACTTAGCTTAAATCTCACAAAGCCTTGCAGCAACCTCTGTGAAGATAATACTTAGCCAGCATCAATAATCGCTAATAAATTTTGCGTTTTTTGCTCCATCAGCGCGCGATCACCTCGCGACTCCACATTTAAGCGAAACAAAGGCTCAGTGCTCGAGCTACGCAAATTGAAGCGCCAGTTTGCAAACACCATCGATAAACCATCAACGCGCTCAACGTTTAAAGCTTCACCGGCGTAGGTATTTTCAATTTGCTCAAGTAACTCAGCAGTATTCTCTACGCGACGGTTGATTTCTCCGCTACAAGGAAAAGCGTTAATGCGCTCGCCAATCAACGTCGATAATTTCACATCGCGCACAGACATCATCTCGGTAATCAACAACCACGGAATGGTGCCATTATCGCAATAAGCAAAATCTTTAAAGTAGTGATGAGCACTCATCTCACCGCCATATACCGCATCTTCTAGGCGCATACGCTCTTTAATAAACGCATGCCCTGTTTTACTTTGAATAGCTCGACCACCTTCAGCTTCGACTAAATCGATGGTATTCCACGTGAGGCGAGGGTCATGGACAACACAGGCGCCGGGGTTTTTCATTAAAAATGATTGCGCCAACAAGCCGACTAAGTAATAGCCTTCCATGAAAGCGCCATTTTCATCAAAGAAAAAACAGCGGTCAAAATCACCATCCCATGCGATACCAAGATCGGCGCCATGCTTTTTGACAGCATCAGAGGTCACGCCTTGGTTTTCCAGTAACAAGGGATTGGGAATACCGTTAGGGAAGCTACCATCGGGCGTATTATGAATTTTGATAAATTCAAAAGGCAAGTGCTTTTCGATGGCGTCTAGCACTAAGCCGGCCCCACCATTACCCGCGTTAACCACGACTTTAAGCGGCTTTAGCTTGCTAATATCCACATAGGTCAGCAAGTGCTCAATGTAGGCTGGGCGCATGTCTTTATGCGAAACACTGCCTTTTGAGGCCGCTTTAAAATTACCCGCCTCCGCCATAGCCTGAATATCATTCAAGCCAGTATCGCCCGAAATAGGTCGCGAGTCCTTGCGAACCAGCTTCATGCCGTTGTAATCCATAGGGTTGTGACTTGCCGTTACGACAATGCCGCCATCAACACCCAGCTCAAAAGTTGCAAAGTACACTTCTTCGGTGCCGCACTCGCCGATATGAATAACATCGGCGCCAGCATCGGTTAAGCCGTTAACTAGCGCATCCGTTAATGAAGGGCTCGTTAAGCGAATATCGTGACCTACAACAACAGTTTTAGCCTCCAAAAACTCTACGTAAGCACGCCCTATACGGTAAGCGACATCCTCATTGAGCTCATCAGGCACACGACCGCGAATATCGTAGGCTTTAAAACAGGTAATTTTCATCAATTCACTTAACCTTTGTAAATGTTTTCGTAAACAAAATTAGTGGCGTCCACAAAACCTTCAACGCTACCGCAATCAAAACGGTTGCCTTTAAATTTATACCCCATCACGCAACCTTGCTGCGCTTGGGTAAGCAGTGCATCGGTCAATTGTACCTCGCCGTTTTTACCCGGTGGCGTTTTTTCGAGGATTTCGAAGATATCGGGTGTAAGAATATAGCGGCCGATAATCGCTAAATTGGTTGGCGCTTCTTCTTTGGTGGGTTTTTCAACCATATCCGTCACTTGGTAAATACCATCTTTGATGGCTTCACCGGCAATAACACCAAACTTATGAATTTGGTCTTCGGGCACTTCTTGAATAGCAACAATACTGCAGCGGAACTGCTTATACAGCGCCACCATTTGCGTCAATACACCGTCACCACCTTCATTCGCAACACACAAATCATCGGATAATACGACGCCAAAAGGCTCATCACCAATCAAACGCTTACCGTTTAAGATTGCATCGCCCAAGCCCCGCATTTCGCGCTGACGAGTGAACGAGAACGCGCCTTTAGCCATCACGCCACGGATAGAGCTTAAATACTCTTCTTTGGCAGAGCCTGCAATTTGGTGCTCCAACTCATAGCTCACATCAAAATGATCGGCTATGGCGCGCTTACCGCGACCAGTGACAAAACCGATATCAGTCAAACCCGCTTCTAGCGCTTCCTCTACACCGTATTGTACGAGTGGCTTATTGACCACAGGCAACATTTCTTTTGGCATTGACTTGGTGGCAGGTAAAAAGCGAGTACCGTAGCCGGCAACGGGAAATAAGCATTTTTTAATCATGATTTATCCTTAGATTTGAAGATCAATGACTTGGCTGGACGCCGAATATACCACAAGGCATATTTCGATTGCATGCAAATAGGCGGCCGAGTGAGAAGACAAGCCAGAAAAAAAGCACGAAGCTGGACAACACCAGCTTTGACGTTAGAATGGCACTCCTTTAGTTTTGAATTAAGCTTTCATTCTAAACCAATTATTTTTCAATAATCAGCCTTTGCACCTTACTGGAGCATTAAACCCAGCTTGGAGCACTAAAGGCCCCAGCGTTAAACATCAACGAGCTATCTATGCACACCTTTGAACCAAAGTCCTCTTACGAGCGCGATGAATTACTCGCCTGTGGTCACGGCGAACTTTTTGGCCCAGGCAACGCACAACTTCCTGTGCCTAATATGTTAATGCTCGATCGCATTAAATTAATTAGCGCAACGGCTGGCGAACATGGCAAAGGCGAAATTGTAGCCGAGCTTGATATCAACCCAGACCTCTGGTTTTTTGGCTGCCACTTTCCTGGCGACCCCGTAATGCCTGGCTGCTTAGGGCTTGACGCTATGTGGCAGCTCGTTGGCTTCTTTTTAGCTTGGAAAGGTAATAAAGGAAAAGGCCGCGCACTGGGCTCTGGCGAAGTAAAGTTTACCGGTCAAGTTTTGCCGACCGCCAAAAAAGTCACTTACCGTATTACACTAAAGCGTGTTATCGAGCGTAAACTTGTTATGGGTATTGCTGACGGCACCGTAGAAGTCGACGGCCGTGAAATTTATACCGCCAAAGATTTACGTGTTGGCCTATTTACCAATACCGATTCGTTTTAATTTTAACCGTCTAGTTCGGCATTCATTATGCGCCATCGACACTCGGTGGCGTCACAATAACTCACTATAGAGAGGGTCGCCATGAAACGCGTTGTGATCACAGGCATGGGCATTGTATCTTGCATAGGTAATGACCTAAGCACCGTCCTTAGCTCGCTTAAAGAAGGCAAGTCGGGTATTCGCTTTAACGAAAGCTATGCGGAGCAAAAATTTAGAAGTCAAATTTCTGGCTCTGTTGATATTGACCTGTCAGAGCATATAGACCGTAAACAAATGCGCTTTATGGGCGATGCCGCTGGCTTTAACTATGTGGCGAT
Source organism: uncultured Pseudomonadales bacterium (assembly GCA_947494095.1). Taxonomy (GTDB): domain Bacteria; phylum Pseudomonadota; class Gammaproteobacteria; order Pseudomonadales; family Cellvibrionaceae; genus Marinagarivorans. The sequence continues at coordinate 15,718 of CANLTI010000032.1, read as the reverse complement.
GCAACAAGCCATTACTCACGCTGGGCTCGAGGCTAATGAAGTGTCTAATGAGCGCACGGGTATCATTGTTGGCTCTGGTGGCGCATCGACTCGCAGCGTCGTTGAATCTGCCGATATTATTCGCACCAAAGGCGTTAAACGCGCAGGTCCTTATCGTGTTACCCAAACGATGGGCAGCACCACTAGCGCATGCTTAGCGACCCCCTTTAAAATCAAAGGCGTTAATTACTCGATCTCTTCTGCTTGCGCCACTAGTGCGCATTGCATTGGCAATGCCATGGAGCTCATCCAGCTAGGCAAGCAAGATATCGTATTTGCCGGCGGCGGCGAAGAAGAGCACTGGACTCTCACCGGTCTCTTTGATGCTATGGGCGCGCTCTCAACCAAATACAATGATACACCCGATAAAGCTTCACGCCCCTACGACGCCGATCGCGATGGCTTTGTGATTGCTGGCGGTGGCGGCTGCTTGGTTGTTGAGTCGTTAGATCACGCCCTCGCACGTGGCGCCAACATTCTTGCTGAACTTGTTGGCTATGGCGCCACCAGTGATGGCTACGACATGGTAGCGCCTAGCGGCGAAGGCGCAGCGCGCTGTATGCGCATGGCGATGCAAAGTAGTGATTTACCCATCGACTACATTAACTCGCACGGTACCAGTACACCCGTAGGTGACATGGCCGAGCTAGGTGCTGTACGCGAAGTTTTTGGCCAATCCACCCCGCCAATTGCTTCAACCAAGTCTTTGACTGGCCACTCATTGGGCGCCACCGGCGTACAAGAGGCGATTTACAGCTTGCTAATGATGCAGCACGGCTTTATTAGCGCATCAGCTAACATCGATACGCTCGATGAAAAAGCGGCTGGCATGGACATCGTAAGCACCATGCGCGAAGCACAAATCAATAGTGTTATGTCCAACAGCTTTGGTTTTGGCGGTACAAACGCAACATTATTGTTTAACCGTTTTAACGGGTAAGCCTTTGCGGTACACACCAAAAGGGCCCGCCGCCAGCAAGGTTGCGGGCCCTTTTTTGTGCGCTGTTGTTATGTTTTTTGAAAAGCTAGCAAAGAATCAATAGGCAATAACAGGCAAAAGCACCCGTAAGGTACATATGCTACAACTATTCAGAAGTACCGCCACTAGGCCTGAAAGTGCTTACTGGGCGCCCTACTGCTCTGGTCTATGCTCTGGTCTAACTTTACTTTTACTACGAGGCTCGCGCTTAACGATGCCTGTGGCCGCCTTTTTATAAACTATCCATCTTAGCCAATATTACAGACCGAATACCGCCGATTTCCATCGGTGATAGCGCGCCCACCTTGTTTAAATTAATCGAGTGCAGGTGCAAACTTGGCGTCCCCTCATCCAGTTCTCGAAAATCACCCTTCACCAATAAAGGTAACAAGGGCTGGTCAGGGGGCCTGCGGCTATTAATAAACTTTAAACCCTTATTTAAAGGGATCAAGCGATAAGGCTCACTGCCTTGGCGCAAAGGAATGCGCAACATCATTTTTTGCTTTTGCGCACTGTAATAATCAGGAATGATCATTAAACCTGTCGGTCTCACCGCAGCCTCGGGGACATCCTGAAAAATATCATGAAAAGCAAAAGGGTTAGGTAAAATCACTAACTGTCTATTTTCTTCTTTTGGGAAAAACACATTGTAATTTGTATAAATTTTAGCCACTGAAGCTGAATAAATACAGATACGGTTTTCAAACTGCAACGCAAACTCTTGCGCTAGCTTTTGCTGCTTAAATTGATCTAAATCCCAGACCAAATCACCATTACAAGCATCATCGCCTGCGACGACCGACTCCAAATCGAACGCATGAGAAAGATTAACACTGGAAAACGCCATGGCCTGCTCCTACCCGTTGAATTAACGCAGCAGCCATCCAAAAAAATAATGCCCAGGCCACGTATGCACAATGGATATAGCTCAGGCTTTTTAAGCCAGCCAAAAAAAACAAATTAACGTGATGTAAATCACAAAAAAAGAGGTTTAATAGCTTTTTAAGGCACAAAAAAAGCCAAGCACTTTTTAAGGGCTTGGCTTTTTTTGGCGCAGCGCTGTGTACCATGCTCAGTAGAGTCAACACTTTTTAGCGTCTCCTCTAAGCTGTCACAGCATTGGTTACAACATTGGCTTTACAGCATCGGTGCAACATCGATACAACATCGGCTATGCGTAGACCTTGGCTGGCCGAATTGTTACTGCTCTAGAGCAATCACATCATCAAGTAGCCCAACAAGGTCACTGATTTTCTTTGTGCTTAATTTCGCACTCAGTTCATCATAGTTGGCTTGTACCTTAGGCTGCACCTTTTGGTGCAAACGCTTACCTTTAGCACTTAACGAAATAATTAACTCTCGCTGATCGCCCGGCGAGACTTTACGCAACAAAAAGCCCTCCTGCTCCAAACGGTTGAGTATACGCGACAAGCTTGGGCCCAAAATGGCACTTTGCGAGGCCAGTGTTTGTGCGTTTAATTCACCGTTGAGGTAGGTGGTGCGAATAACGCGCCACTGCTGCTCAGTGAGATCAAAACCCGCGAGTGTTTTACGTGCAGTCAAGACTACTGACTCACGCGCTTTTTGCAAAAGAATTGGTAAACTTTCAAAATCAACTTTCATAATAAATTCACATATCAACACAATTGTAGAAGAGGTTAAATTTTAACCAATTGTTGATTTATGCGCCACTCCATTAAGTAACATGAGCGGCAATTTATGACAAAAAGCCCTACTTTTGCATGGGTTTCCGACGAATAACGCATTAGTTAGCATGGTATGTAAGAAGAAGACTGCTTTTCTTCTCGTTTTTGCTCCTAAATTCGCCTAACGAATACATTAAAAAATTTATAGCGTCCCCTGTATAACCGGTTCGAATGCGGTCAGTTGATCAATGCGCTCTGCCCCCCCTAAACCATGCTTAGGAAAGATATCAGCCAGCCGATTTTGCTCACCATGCAAAGCAAGGTAATTTAAAACCACCGTTTCTACTAACGAATTGACGTTATTCGCCGCGGGACTAGAGGATGTTTCAACATCACCGCTGGTGCGCATATAGCCAATTTGCTGATGCTGCTCGGGTGTTTTATTTCCGGTCTGAAGTAAGGTTGCTCGGCCGTCGGGGTTAAAAACCAAAAAGAACGCGCTGGCGGTTTGCTGATTGTCACCTGTCCACACTCCCTTGCCGCGCCCCCCTTCGCTACTATCGATGGTGCCATTCGAAAAAACAGAGCCGTCACTAAATACGTACATCATGACGGGCTTACCCTTACGTGCGGCATATTCCAATACCGCCCCCATACAACGCCCTGCACGCAAATCACGCGCCTCCCCCGTTGAACGGTCACCGGTGTGGTAATCGTAGCCACCGAGCGTCACAGTCCCTGCACCCGCATAGGCGCCTGGCTGCCCATTACTGCGTGAAGGGCCATCTAAGACTAACTTCATAACCGATGCTGTTTTACTAAACTCTCTATCGCCCATTTCTTCAGTACTAAAAATACCGGTATCACCGACAATATCGGGATCAGATAAAGGGCTTAGATCTAAGCCGCCAAACTGCGAAACAATATCGGCGCTTTTGGCATAACTGCACCGTACATGCTGTTTTATCACTGCATCACGGGCGCGCTGTGTTTCTACGGCACCAAGCTTTGCATCACTAATGCGATACATTGACTCCATAACCGCAACGGTATCCTCTTTTGACAGCAGTCCGACTAATCCTCCCGTATCAACAAGCCCTGTAACGTCCGTAGGGCGATCGACCTTAGTCGGCCGCGCTGCAGGGTCAATCATGCTTGCCGGCGCCATCGAGTTGCCGCCAGAGACGCTGCTGGTAGACCCGCACAGTGGTAATAAGGCACCCGCCGCGCCAGCCTTATAAATACCGTACATTGGATTGTGGGGGTTATTACCGGTATCATTTTCACTGCGCGCAGCAATCACTGCGCCGTTAATCAACGAGCGTGTCGCTACAGAGGTTTTTTCAAGTATGCCGGCTAAAAATTGGCTATCAGAGTGAAACGCTAAGCCAAGCTCTTCGTTAATAAAATCATTGGTCTCGGTATCGGGGTTCACCACCGAAGGCGCCATATCACCGGGCAAGCCCTGCTTTGAATAACCGCTAGCGCTTAAGAAATCTTTTTGCCCGCCAGGGCCGCCAACTAAAACATTACTACCAGCAATATTAGCGCCGCCAGCCAAATCAAAACAGATAAAAGGAATTTTATTAGCCCCTCCGTATTCCAGCTGGCAATTGTCGCCATTATTGCCAGTAACCACATCAGGCGATAACGCCGCCATCGCTTCACGGGTTAGCCAAGGCGCACCCAAAACACTGGCCGCACCCGCTGCAAACCCTTGTGAAATCATATCGCGCCGTGTTTTGGGCTTATGGTGATCGGGGTGAGCTAGGGCATCATCAGGGTGAAAGTGCTGTGTTTTAAAACGCTGCTTTTTCATAGTTTATCTCCTACTGCACAAGCATTGCAGCACTGCCTAAAGCAGCGGCACAAACGGCGGTGGCGGTATTAAGGGTTGTGTCTGCAGGGCAAGAAGTACCGCAGCGGGTCATAATATCAACGAGCTTATTTAACTCGGTACGCATCGACTGCGCAGATGGGCCTGAACTCACCTCACCTGCGCTTGATGTCACAACCAAGGCGCTTAACAAAGGATTGATCATTGCTGCTCGACCCGTCACGCTAAAAGCCGCACTCGGCTGAGCACTAAAATCAAAATCAGGGAATTTAGGCGCACGTAATGAAGGGCTATTGATTAGCGCATTACAGTAAGTCACAGCCAGCTGTGTCACCCCCATATGATGGGCAGGTAAAAAGCCCTCCATATTTTCATCGACGGGTAACTGCTGCCTTACTTTTTGGAAGGTTTCTTTAACGGCTGGATTTATAGCACTGACTCCCGTCATTTGCGCTAAGCTGGCGTTAATTTCAGCAAAGGTTTTAACCCCCACAGTGGCCAGCTGGTCGCTCTCGGGGAGGTCTTCTGGTTTGGCCTGTGGAACTGTCACCTCGGCAGGGCGAGTAAAAGTTTTTGCCTCTAGCGTATCAAACGTTAAAAAGAACTCATCCAGTGATTTACCTTGCTCTACAGGGATCAATGCGCCTAAGGACGACAATGCCAGCCCTTCACCCGCCACATAACTTTGTGCATTGATTAGGGCTTTTACATTGACATACGCTTGGCCAATAAGCGCTTCACGCCCATTAACACCAATACGCATACCCTCTAATTGAATATCCTTTAAAGGTACAGGCGCTGCCGAGGTCGCCGTTTTATTCGGATCTAAAATATAAAAGAAAGGGTTGGCAAATAAATAGCTATAACTATCGTAAGGCTCTACTTCAAAAACGACGTAAGCCTCTGCCCCCTCACTAATAGCGCCTGCGCTTAAGTTATCGGTCACACGAAACAATAAAAAGAACTTCTCGCCAACACCCGATTCATAGTTAGCCATAATGCTTTCGGCGGTAAGCGCGCGACTGTGTACGCCCAAAAACCGTATAGAGCCCAACCAAGGGTACATGCCCGAGGTTTCAACACCCAAAATCAATGCAAACGTGTCATCCCAACTGCCCACGCTATTTTCTACGCCTTCCGCGACTTGCTCTTGTGTAATCAGTTCGCCATTCACATAAATACGGCGCCCCTCTAAACTATTAAAGGTTACCACCACATGCTGCAAAGTAGCCTGTAAGACCTCGTCGGCATTGGGCGTCGAGACTCGTGGCTCGCCATTTAAGTCGGTGGCGCGGGTGCGGTTCATAAAGTCATAATTGTACATCGACTGCCCCAGCGTAAAGTTACGGCTATTATTACCGCCAGAGTAACTGACTATCCGTGCAGGCCCTTCTTGGGTCACATTGGCAGGCGCCACCCATGCTTCGATAGAGTACTCCTGTGTAAAAGTAATTTTACGATGAAGCTTTTTACTCACAGCGGTAGCACCTTGTGCTCGCCCACCCAAAAAGCGCAAGCCCCAAACACCGCCTTCTAGCCACTCTACATCGCCGCTTAAGTTCAAATTAAGGGCGGGCTCTTGGCCAGAGGTATCATAAGCCACTTGGCCATGGCCGGTCTTAAACTCATATTTCGCAATAATGTCGGGCTCTACGCGCCCACCGGTATTGGCAACAATGCCATCAGCGGCCAATTGCAGTGCGTTGCTAACCACTAATTCCCCATTAACCTTTACCGCCGCAATACCATCGGCAAACTGCTCAATAGCCTTTTGCAAAGCAGCTGCATCACTGGCACAACTGGCACTCCAGCAATTATGTGACTCCTCTTTAAGGCGAGCGACCATGCGTGATCGCTCGGGTGCATTTAAGTTGATTTTGCTTTTTGCCGCGCCATAAGCCGCATCGACCTGGCTGCCAGCAAAATAAGGTTGTTGAGGGGTTGGGCCATCAGCGGCATGGCACTCAGCGCAGTAGAGCCGCAAAAAAGGGGTATATACCGTTGACTCAAAACCTGCACTGGCCTCGGGGAAAGGCTTGCTATCTTTTACCGGTTTAACCTCCGGTGGCAATAAAGCAATAACACTTTTTGCGGCGCTCTCTCCTGCTGCTGCATTGGCGGCATTAGCCCAGGCCGAAATCCATGTTATTAAGGTATCAGCGCACACGCTCGCTTCAGGTAACCAACAGTTGTGCCCGCCTGCAACCTTCGCCACCATGCGCGAGAGTGAAGGCGTTTCTAAATCGACAACGGTACTGGCCGCAACATAAGCTTGATCAATATCATCTCGTCGTGCGAACTCTGGCATTTGCCCACCCTCTATGTGGCATGCACCGCAGCGGCTGTCCACAGCCACATTGCTCCAGACATTGACCATAAAGCGCTGAACATCGGCGGTTGTGGGGCTGGGGCCCTTATAAACAATACCGACGCCATCGTCTTCTACAACTGCAGGGGGATTAATATCATTGGTGGGAGCGCTATCTTGGCTGCATCCACTCATTGCCAACAGCATTGCGCCGCCTATCCACCATAAAGTACATATCTTTAAGGCGAATCGTTGTGCATTTAATCGTTTTTTTCGCAGGCTGAAATTCATTGCTACTCTCCCATACAATAAATAGCGGCGTCAGCGAATAGCTCTTTGGCACTATAAGCTTTGGCTTTAAAATTACTCACCATTGCAGTGATTTGACTGCGGTCAGCCTGCTGACTTGGCACCCTAAAACACATAGCTTTAAAGACCTTGGTCGCCTGACAACTGGCAAATGCCTCACTGCTTGCAAGCTCTTGCCCCATGCTTTTAGCTCCGTTTCCCGTACCTGGTAGGCTCGTACTCCACCCTAGATTAGCGTTGACACCTGCACGCCAATAATTACTCCATTGGTCGTCTGGCGTTATAAAGCCTTGCTTAAAGGTAGCCGCATTAAAGTGGTATTTGGCCTGTACACGCGTACCTGTGGCAGCGTCAGCCATACCCAGCTGGTTATACTGTAACTGGCCTTGCTCGCCAGTGAGGTCATTGTCGGCATCATAATCGTAATTGTAATAGGCAAAGGCTTGCGCCAGAGGATCCATGCCGCTGTGACAGCCTAAACAGCCATTCAAAAAAGCTCTCGAATCCCCCCCGGGCGAGCGCGAAACATCTTGCCGAATACGGTCGGGAACCCTTGTTACATCGTGTAGCTGCTCTAGGTCATGACACAAATGATTAAGTAGCGTGAAGCGCAACTGGGCACGGTTGGTGCCAGCTTTAAAAAAAGCTTTTGCACCGGCACGGCTCGTCATAACACCGGCGGTAGCTTGCGAGGGTAAGCCTGTCAGTGTAGATTGCACCGCCTTGGTGAGTGTTGTTTGCAGCGGTACACCCGCTGACTCTATTGCCTCGTAATGGGCGTTATTATTCACGGCGTAAGCTGGCGTTATACTGGGCGCATGATAAATAACATCGCCAAACAGTAAGGCTCTGAAATCAGCATCGTCTCTCACTAAACCCACAACCGTCGCCGTGTAATCGTTAAAATCCACAAAGACATTTTGATCGCGGTTAGTCCATGGTGCAGCCCAATTGACCAAGGTGACATTATAAAATGCATCATTTTGCATAGCCGTATACGCGGCTTTTTTGGCATCGCCTGCGACAATGTCATCCACCATTGACTGTAAAACATTGCCGCTATCGCTAGGCGGCACGCCGGCAATGCGCTCGTGCAGTCGCTTAGCCTGCTCCACAGCACCTGCTGTAGCAATACTCGCTGCCAAACATCCCGCACCCAAAACCATTACTCGCGCCAAAGTAATCCAGCGACTACTGTTGTGCTTTTGTAAAACCATAACAAATACCTAATACCCAATCATGTTTAAGGGAAATAAACAGCAGCTTTCATTCCACCGTAATACAAGAGCTTTCAATCGAAAATGAAAAGAGTGCCAAATATAGACTCAACACTCATTTAGCAGCGCAAACAACTAGCATAGTGACAAAAAATACGTAAATGTAACGTAAATACGTTTGGTCAAATATGGGGGAAGCGGGGGTTAAGCGCTCTAGAGACGTACCAGTTCCCCCCCCCTAAAACATACCGAAGCACCTCGCTAATAAGTGCTCGCACTGAAACTGGCACATCACCATCGGGGGTAAACCTCATAGTAAAAGCGAGTCCCACATCAAGATTAGAACATCAATAGAAAAGTATCAGTAAAGTCAGCAGTAGCCTGAGCAACCAGCACATATAGCTGACGACTCAAAAGAGGTGATTCAAAAGGGGGACTCAAGAAATATGCAAGATAAAAGCGCGATACCCGAGGCCGTATTGGCACGGCTCATAATTTCAGCGCATATGCGATACACTCCCCCAATTTGGCATCAATACCGGCTGCTTGTATCGCCATATGACAAAAAACAAGGCCGTAATTGACGGCAACAAAGTTTTGAGCATATTTGAGTCATTTGTACCCGCAAACAAAGCCACCAAAAGGTACAATAGTTAACGTTAAAAAAACCTTTGCCTACACTGTAAACACACAGCGAAATGACTTGCTGTATTTTTAGGCCCCATTAAGCGCTAAACGTCAGCTTATGACGCGAACAGCGCACCCAAAAAGTATGCCCAGAATAGCCCGATTGAATAGCCTGATAGGATAGAGAGTCTCATGCCAATGCTTCACCCCTCAGTTAAAGCGATCATCAACCGTATGGGTTCGCACCTTAAAGGCCCGCTAGGTTTAACCGTGTTCGTTTTAGGCCTTGCCAGCTGTGATGTCAGCAATGAGACCAACAGCACGCAAAAGGAGCAAGACGAAGACCCTGTTGTCGTAGATTATCCATTAGCCTTTGTTGCCAGAAGCCTCCCTCTCGATGATGAAGGCGCAGTACGCCAGCAAGACATCCTAGACCCCGCAGCTTTTTACCCTGGCGCCACACTCATTATTAAAGACCGCGCTAAAAGCTCTGCCTTAGAGAAAGTTATCACCGAAGGGCTATTCCCTGAGGTCAATAGCGACCCAGAAGACCCAACAAGTGAGCTCACCCCAGCACTCATCGACATAAAAGATTTAGAGCCCTCCCACGATGGGACCAAATTATTATTTGCCTTGCGCGCACCCGCAGACTCTAGTGCTGACGACGATGAGCAACCCACCTGGAATATCTGGGAGTACAACTTAGAAGAAGATACCTTAACGCAGCTTATTGCACCGGCCCAGGCAGAGCTAGGCCACGATGTATCACCGCACTACCTGCCTGATGGCCGTATTGTTTTTACATCAACGCGACAAAAGCGAACTAAAGCTATTTTACTCGATGAAGAAAAAGCCCAATACGCAGGCCAAGATGAAAACCTCGAAGCCGATGCATTTAACTTACATGTTTTCGACCCTATCGCCGAAACCATCAATCAGATTTCATTTAACCCAAGCCACGACTTACAGCCTTCAGTGCTGAGCGATGGTCGCATTTTATTTGTGCGTTGGGACAACATGCTCAACCATGATAGTTTGAATTTTTATACGGTTCACCCCGACGGCAGCAATGTGCAAAACTTGTACGGTTTGAATAGCCAAGCCACCGCCGATGAGACAGAAACCACTTTTTGGCAGGCCCGCGAAATCACTGACGGGCAATTACTGGTCAACCTTCGCGCACGCCAAAGCAGCCACTGGGGCGGTGATATCATTACCATCGACACCGCTAATTTTATTGATGCCAACACACCAAACCCACAAAGCCCAGGCACAGGCAGCGCTCAAACCTCACTGGCACCACTTTTAGTGAATATTAATGAGGGCGACCCTAAATCGCTATCAATGGGTGGATTTTATAACTCCGCCTTTGCCTTAAATGACGGTACCGGGCGCTACATCACAAGCTGGAGCCCATGCCGTTTATTTTCGGCTGATGAAGATCAAATTTACCCCTGTGAAGAAACCTTCCGCAACAAACCCGATATTGTTATAGCACCGCCTAATTTTGGCCTTTGGGTGCTCAATAACCGCGCCGGTACAATGCAACCGCTCAAACCGGCCACCGAAGATGAAATGTATACCGAGGTTGTGGTGTTTTTTCCTAAAATGCTGGCAACAAGCCCATCATCAGACATAGATAGTACCCTTAAGAGCGAAGGTGTTGGCGTTGTCAATATTCGTAATGTGTATGATATGGACGGCATGCTACCGGCCGACTTAAGCCCTAACCCTGCAGATGCCGAGCCCAGCATGCGCCCTGCTCGCTTTATTCGCATCGTTAAACATGTTGCCATTCCCAGTGACGATGTACTGGACTTTGACCGTTCAGCATTTGGCGTCAACCGTACACACTTAATGCGCGATATTATTGGTTATGTCCCTATCGAGCCCGATGGCTCGGCAAAATTTAAAGTGCCTGCCAATACTCCCGTGATGCTCAACTTAGTGGACGCGACAGGTCAGCGTTTAAATAACACACTATTTGGCGATGCTCGCCACGAAAATTGGCTCACAGTACAAGCCGGTGAAACCTTTGAATGTACTGGCTGCCATGATGCAAGCCGTGAAGAACCATCGGGGCATGGACGGCGCGATGCCGAAGCCGCCACCGGTTTTACCGTGGTCAGCGAAACAATTGCCGAAACATTTGACAGCACTTATGGCCAAGTGCGCACACCCACCGTTGATGTACTCTTTCAAGATATTTGGAACCCGCCCGAAAGCTTGGAAGAAGAGATAGTCTTAGCCTACGAACTTATTGCACCGGCGAGCGCCGACAATCTGCCACCATTTTTCGACAATAACTGCCTACCAACCGACGGTAGCGCCGACACCAAAGAGCCCATCAACTGGCAAAAACCCACGCAATGCGCAAGTAGCACTAACCCTTCAGCCCTAGCCAAATCACAATGGAACAGCCTTTGCCGTATTACTATTCACTATGATGCACACATACAACCTTTATGGGAGCGAGATAGACGTCAATGTAGCCCTGGCGCTACTGAAATGGACCCTAAAACCCTCATCGCTGACTATACCTGTACTCAGTGCCACAGTGCTGACTATAAGAATGCCGACGGGATGCCCCTATTAACGGCAAGCAGTTTATTTTTAACACGAGAAATGCCGACTATCGTTGTACCGCCAGAAGCAGATACCAGCGCTGTTACCGAGGATAACAATTGCAACCAAAACCTCTCTATGGACTTCGTTGCGTCTTATCGCCAATTGCTTAATCCACGCTTAGCACTTACTCTTAACGAGGCTGACGGTAGTTTATCGCCCATTTATACTTCAATGCTGCAAGATACAGTCGATGAAGAAGGTGAATTGGTGTTAAATGACGACGGCAGCGTGCGTCAAACTGTCGTTCGCACTTGTCGCCGCGAAAGCAACCCTATGCGCAGTGGCAGTGCTGCAATGAGCCGCTTTTTTGAATTATTCACCAGTGATGATGTTATTCACGGTGGAATAATGTCAGCAAGCGAACTACGCCTCATTGCGGAGTGGCTAGATATAGGCGCGCAGTATTACAATAACCCCTTTGATGCGCCACTAGATAACTAAGAATAATTGATGATCAAGCTTTGTACATGGGGCGCAGGCCTAATACACAAACTCACTAAAAATACCCTTTATTTAACGATGGGGTTAGCGTCTGCTCGCACCTTACTGTTTTGCTCATTAATCAGTATCACTGTTTCAACTTTAGCTCAAACCACTCAAACACAAACCACGGCAGTTCAAGAGTTTAATGATTACACCATTCAAGCCAGTACCCAGCCAGGCTTTACGCAAACTGCCCTGCCCGCACACTGGAAAGACAAAAAACGCATACTGACGATTACCGCCCCCTACGTAGATTTACACACGTTTGCCGGTCGCGGCTACCCTATTTTTCATGTCATCGAAACAAACGATAAGGTCTATCTTTACAAGCGCCGTAACGATTGGTTTAAAGTAGAAACACAAGACGGCAAAATAGGTTGGGTAGCTCGTCATGATATGGATCACACCATCAATCAAAATAATGCGCGCCTAAACTTTGGCAACAAAGGCTGGCAAGACCATCAAAACAACCGCTATGAAATTGGTGTCACCACCGGTAGCCTTGATGGTGCTATTGCCTACGCCTCTTATGTGGGTTATCACTTCACGCCCAACATTCAACTAGAACTAAACTACACACAAGCCTTTGGTAATTATTCAAATTTAAAATCAGCCAGCTTAAGTGTGATCCACAAACCGTTCCCCGATTGGCGTGTAACCCCCTTTATCAAACTAAGTTCAGGCGTTATTCAGACCAATCCCAGTACAATTATTGTACAGCCCGTTGATAGGCAAGACCCGCTATTGACCGTCGGGGGTGGCTTGTTTTTTTACCCATCTAACCGCTTGGTATTGCGAGTGGAATACGATAAACATACGATATTAACCACCCGCGACGTGAATGAGGAGGTAGAAGAGTGGAAAGCTGGATTCGGCGTGCTGTTTTAATTGCACTGGTAAGCGGTAGTATCATTGGCCATAACGCAATCGCACAAGACTCAAGTACGCTATTGGCCGATGTAGTGCAGCCTGATATAGAGCGACGTGAAATCGAAGAAGCCGAAATTGATGCTGAAAACTGGGAATTTGGTTTTTATGCTGGTGTTTTAAGCTTTGAAGATTTTGGTAGCAACGACGTTTACGGTGTTCGCATTGCCTACCACATTAGTGAGGATTGGTTTGCTGAAGCCAATTACGGTATCTCTAAGCTACAAAAAAGTAGCTCAGAGAAAATAGCGGGCTTTCCGCCACTGCTGACCGATGGCGAGAGAGACCTCAGCTATTACAACCTAAATTTAGGTTTTAATTTACTACCCGGTGAACTATTCATTGGAAAATGGGCATTTAATAGCAGCTTTTATTTTATACTCGGTGCTGGCAACACGTTGTTTGCAAGTGATGAATACTTCACTTACAACGTAGGCGGCGGTCTTAGATTATTTGTGACCGACTGGATTACCATGCACTGGGATGTTCGCAACCATTTAATGACCCACGCACTATTTGGTGAAGACAAAGACATCCAAAACTTAGAGACACATCTCGGGGTCACGCTGTTCTTCTAGGCTGCTCAGTGGGTATTGGGCAAAAACCAAACATTATTGAAATTATGTAGTCGTATGTATGTAGTCATATACACGACTCAACCACACCCTATTATTGATGAACGTCTATGAGTGTGTCATTCACACCGGAGAGCCACCATGAAAAATTTTTTAACGACTCTAGCTGGAACATTAGCAGCAACCTTATTTGCTGTCAGCGTTAGCGCTGGCGAACTATCAGGTAAAGCACCCGATATCACCCTCAAATCCACTAGCGGCAAAAATGTTCGCCTTGCAGACCTTAAGGGTAAGGTGGTGATGGTAAACTTTTGGGCATCGTGGTGCGGACCTTGCCGTCAAGAAATGCCTTTACTCGAAAAAATGTATAAAGACTACAAAGACGCAGGGTTTGAATTGTTAGGTGTCAACATCGACGCTGAAGTTGAAGACCGTGATGATTTTTTAGCCGATACACCGATTAGCTTCCCTGTTCTTGATGATAGCGCCAACCTCGCCAGCGAAGCTTTTGATGTAGAAGCGATGCCCTCTTCTTTCTTTATTGATAAAGACGGCAACATGACTTACCTACATAAAGGCTATAAACCCGGCGAAGAAGCCGATTATATCGCTCAAATTAAAAAATTATTAGCTAAATAATTGGTACGCCACCACTAATGAAAGTGAAAAACATTTTTATCGCTATATTACTGTTAGCGCTAGCTGGCTGCTCCAGCTTCAAACCGTGGGTTAAACCTTATCAGCGGAGCTATCTTGCCGATGAGCTTATGGCTTTCGAAAAAGACCCTGTATCCACGCGTTATATCAATCATGTCTACGAGGCAAGAGAAGCTGGGCGCGGAGCCGAAGGTAGCTCAGGGGGCGGTTGTGGTTGTAATTAATGCAACGCGGCACCATCGCCTAATCGCACATGTACGCCTCGCGGGTATTGCCTTGATTTCGGCAATATTTGCGCCTGTGGCGCTAGCGGCCAATCTGCCCAAAGATCGCGCTGACGTGCTTTATCATAGTTACGATGGTGGCGGTATTCAAATTAACGGGCCCTCTGTTTTGGTCCGTAAAGATATCAAAAATAAAGTCTCACTCTATGGCAATTATTATGTCGATCAGGTCTCTAGTGCCTCAATCGATGTAATTACCTCTGGCGCTAGCGCTTACGAGGAAGAGCGCACCGAGTACAGCTTAGGCGCTGACTACCTTTACGACAAAGTAATCATTTCTATCAGCGGGACACAATCGACCGAAAACGATTACGACGCCAGCACGGCCAGTTTTGATATTAGCCAAGAGTTTTTTGGTGATATGACCACTTTATCGCTGGGTTACACACATGGCGATGACACCGTGAGCGAGAAGGGCAACGATAGCTTTGAAGCAGAATTAAGCCGCAGACGCTTTAGGTTAGGCGTTAATCAAATTTTAACGCCTAAATGGATGCTTGGCTTGAGTGCTGAGACGGTCTCTGAGCAAGGTTTTTTAAATAACCCCTATCGTTTTGTACACTACCTCAATAGTGATGGTTCGGCAGGATCACAAAAAGAGCGTTATCCAAACACACGCAACAGCGATGCTATTGCTCTGCGCACTATCTATCGCTTACCCTATCGCGCCTCTATACGAGGCGAAATCCGTAATACTTCTGATAACTGGGCGATAAAAGCCAACAATTTTGAGCTTAGGTACTTACAGCGCTACAAAGAACAATGGACATTGCAAGCGAGTATTCGTAGCTATAACCAAAGCCAAGCCAGCTTTTATTCTGACCTTTTTGAATACCCAGATGCACAAAACTTTTTAGCCCGAGATAAAGAAATGAGCGAATACAGCTCACTAACCTTTGGCGTAGGCGTATATTATGAAGTCGACAAAAAGTGGTCGTCGTATATAGACCGCACCACAATCAACTTGCAAATCGATCATATGCAATTTGATTACAAAAATTTTCGCAACGCCACGGGCCGCCTTGACGGATCGTCGGCATATAGCCCGGGCGAAGAGCCTTTATACTCACTAAAGGCCAATGTTATTCGGTTTTTTGTGTCTGTATTTTACTGATAGCTCACCCTTAAGGGGCGAGGCAATAATAGTTTGTCCAATTAGACGTAGAGTTCTGTTTTCTCGGCAAGGCGCTCGAAGGGGCGCA
>CANLTI010000031.1 GCA_947494095.1 uncultured Pseudomonadales bacterium | reverse complement strand
AATTACCTCCCAAGGTTTCAGATAAGAAGATACCTCACGTATCGACAGCAAAGCTATTGGCGAAAGCAAAACTGATCGAAAAATCACCTTGAAAGGGCTGGGTCATTAGGCCTAGTGTTAATGCAAGAATGACAGCGAAATTTTGACTGAGCAGAGAAAAATTAATGCCGGCTCCAACGGTAATAAAAAATAGCCCCAATAATAAGCCTTTAAAGGGCTCGATATTGGCTTCTAGCTCGTGTCTAAACTCGCTATTGGCCATTACCACACCGGCCAAAAAGGCCCCTAGTGCAGGCGATAACCCAATTAAGCTCATCAGTGCAGCAATACCCACAATCAGCATTAATGCCGCTGCAGTAAACACTTCTTGTAAGCCGGTATTGGCAATGTAACGAAATAGCGGTCGGCTTAAAAAATGCCCTGCACTGACTAGGCCTATAATAGCGGTTAATACCACAAGGGCATTGGCCCAGCCCGGTAAATGCGCAACCAAGCTAAGCTGAGTATGCTGCTGCGCAACGGTCGCTAGCTGTGCCGAGGCTGCTTTTAGCTCGGGTAAAGCCAATAGTGGCATCAAGGCAAGCATGGGAATCACGGCAATATCTTGGAATAGTAAAACCGAAAATGCACTGCGCCCGCCTTCTGTTTTACTTAAACCTTTTTCGTTAAGTGTTTGTAATACAATAGCTGTTGATGATAACGAAAAAATCAAACCAATAGTGAATGCTGTGGTCCAGCTTTGGCCGAGCAATAGGGCAATAGCCGTAATAATACCGGCCGTTAAACTAACTTGCAGCCCGCCCAGCCCTAGCAGCCTATGGCGCATTTGCCACAGTGCTGAGGGCTCTAATTCTAAGCCCACTAAAAACAGCATCATAACCACACCAAACTCTGCAAAATGCTGAATGGTATTTGTTTCTTGGCCGACTAAACCTGTGAGCGGGCCAATAATAACGCCTGCAATTAAATACCCGAGCACCGAGCCAAGCCCTAAGCGCTTGGCCAAAGGCACCATCACAACAGCGGCGCATAAATAAATAAATGCTTGTACAAAATAAACCGTCATTACTGCGTCTCTTTTAATTTATTGATAAAGTCATTAATGGTGTTGTGCTTGGCTAGTGTTTTTGGGTTAACGTTATTATTGACTAGCGCTTGCAGTAACACTTGCCAGCAGTGAATATGCTCGGCAAGGCGGTTTTCTTCTACGGCGGTGCGCGCACTAAATACAGTAAAAGGCGGTAAATACTGCATACCAGTGAGCGAGGCCATTTGCTCTAGTGGTTGTAGGAGTTCACGAATCGTAAAATGATTAAACCCTTCTGCGCGGTAAGCCTGCTCAGCACCGCCTGCGGTAAGCGCACACATAAACTGTTTGTCTTGGAGCTGTGTTCCACCACTGCCATAGGCAAAGCCGTATTCCAGTACAAGGTCTTGCCACTCTTTTAAAATAGACGGCGTAGAATACCAGTGCAAAGGAAACATAAAGATCACAACATCATGATCGCGTAAACGCTGCTGCTCCTGTGCAATATTAATATTGTAGGTAGGGTACTCTTGGTATAAGTCAACAAGCGTCACGCCCTTTTGATAGCGGGCGGCCTCAAAAAGTGGTTTATTGACCTCGGAGGTATGAAGCGATGGATGCGCAAAAAGAATTAATACGCGCTGCTGAGTTTTACTCATTAAGATTATCTCCGTGGCATTATCGAGATTAATCACGCCACTTATTTTATTGTTAATAGGTTGCTTGTGTTGTTTGTAAGTACTCTATATAGAAAGGCTAACTTCTAGATAGCTTTTCAGATGTACCGGAGTTGGGCGCTAATAAATCATTGACTGGGCCCTCAAGCCATCTACAACTTTGTGCTCCTGCAAAGTCTACTCTTGTATACCCCTGTCAAGTGCACTGCCTAACCCTTGCTCTCCCTGCAAGGTCCGGCGCTTAAATGTCTAGGAAATAACCCATCAGCACCCGTCAAGTGAGGTTTATCAGCTGAGCTGAATAATCATACTTCCAATACGGAAGCATTCTAGAAGTCAATAGCAGTTCGCTGCTTTAAATTATTAAATGTTTGTTTTTGTTGGTGGGGTATTATAATTTTTTTTAATTATGTGAAAGCTTAAGCAATGTCAATATAAATAAAACGCTCATTCATCAGGCTAAATATATACTCGGGTTTTGGCCCTAAAATATAGCCTCGTTGAGCCAATAAAATTTTCATTAACTGCGTGCTGATGAGTTAAGTACCAGTCATCTTATTGGTGAGTCACTTCGATTTCAGCTAGTTAAGTTGCAATGAAATCATTTTAATAAAAGCTGTAACTATGCAGGTGCACCGCCTAACTCTCTTTCCCTGCGGGGCCTAGGGCTTAAATACCCAGAAAATAACCCATCAGCACCCGATCAAGAGGCGGGCTGTTGGTTTGGCTGCATAGTTACTAAAATTTTATCAAGGGTAATTAGTGTATGATGACCATTTCGGAGTTTACTTCCCAATACAAACCGTTTTGCTATTATGTAGCCATCGCTGCTACAGTATGTTTACTGGAGGCGTGCGGCGGCGAGAGCGTCAGCTCCTCAGCGCCAAATGCTAGTACTGTGCCTGCGTCTAGCGTCACCGCTTCATCTGTTGGCACTTCGATAAATAGCTCAGCTGTAGGCTCCAGTATTACCGAGGCTAGTTCAAGTGCTGACTTTAGCTCAGTGACTGACGCTAGTGCAATGTCTTCTCGTTCTGCGTCAAGTTCTAGCAACCCCGGTAATATGACTGAGCCCAAAAGCTACAGAGTCTTAACTGTACGTATCGAGTACGCCGATGTACCGTTTACACAAGAGCTTGAAGCGATGGATGCCGGTAACGCACAGGTGGCGCGGTACTTTTCTGATAACTCATACGGTAACGTTGAACTCGATTTTTATCATCATCCGCTAATTATCACTATGCCGGATAATCGAGAAGCGTATAACTCTGATGAGAAATGGAATGCTGTTTACAGCTATGCTAGTCAAGCCATCCTTGATGCGGGATATATTCAGGGCACTGATTATGAATTTTTACTAGCGTTCTTCCCTTATACCGAGGTGAATTGGTGGGGTAATTATTTTGGCCAAACCAGTAAATCGGCCTACCTCAATATGTACAATGGTGATTACCAGGTGCATACAACCATACATGAGATGGGGCATATTTTTAATTTACCTCATGCAGGCTCTTTGATTGCTGCGTCGAATACTGACGTTATTGGCGACCTTAGTGAGGGCATTAATGTAGATTTTTACGGCGATGATTACGACATTATGGGTAGCGGCTCGAATGGCAGCGCAGCTTTAAATGTGGAGTATAAGAGGCGCTTGGGCTGGGTTGACAGCGATGACATTTTAAATGTAACCAAAAGCGGCACATATAGAATTTATGCGCATGATACTGGCGTAAAGCCCAATGGCCCGCTAGGTATTCGTATTCAGACCAGCGTTAAAAACCCTACCGAAAATACTCTGTTTTCTGGTGATGCGTATTATTTGTTAGAATATCGCGTTGCCGAGCGTACCACTGATAAAATTGATGGTGTTAATGCCAGGCAAGGCGTTAGCGTACGGCTAATGAATCAAACCAGAGAAATGACATTACTGCTCGATATGACACCTAATAGTCAGCCCATCCCAGTGCTTGAATTTACCGACTCTGCTTTAGATGTGGGTAAAAAATATATTGATGAGTTGGATGGGGGGTTGTTTAGCTTAGAAACTTTATCGGTTAATGAAGGCGTCTGGGATCACAACGGGTATGTTGATGTGAAAATTGAATTTCTTAAATAATAAAATATTGATGTTGGTGTGCATGTGATGACGGCACCAATACCACTAATGTAAAAGAGGGAGTTTTGCTCGAGCCACCTTAATTAAGGTGGCTCGGTGGCAATAAGCCATACCCGCGCGAGTATAGGCGCTACTTGAAATCTGTATATATTTAGCGAGTTAGATTAAATGGGCCGTTGCTAAAGTGCTCTGGCCGAACGTAATTGACTAGCGGTATTTTGCTAATTAAGAGGCGTTAAGCTTTAACGGCAGGTGCAGGTGCCGTTTTTAGGTGCTTGGGTGCTAGGCTTTCTTGGCCGCTAACACCGGCATTAATGCGCTCAATAGCCCCACCTGACTTTAAAAACTCTGCGGTTTGATCGGCAATGCTTTGTGATGACTCTACGGCTGCAGGTTGCTTCTTTTTGCCTGCGGTTGTTCTTGGTTTACTGGCCATGATCGGTGCTCTTATCGGTTTCATTCGTAGGCATCGCAGCCCTTATTAGCCCTCCACTATACACTATTATTACGCGTAGCGTTTTTGGCCGCTGATTAGCGGTATGTGGCCGCTGTTATACCTTTAACGCTGCGATTATTGTGGCGTTATTTTATGATTGATGCTGTTTGGTGATGGCGTAGGCGTTAAGTGCGGTTTCGCGCGCGGTTTTGTGATCGACAATGGGCACCGGATAATCTTTGCCAAGGGTAATATTGGCAGCACTTATAATGGGTTCTGGCGCCAGCCAAGGCGTGTGAATATATTTATTGGGCAGCGCTGCGAGCTCGGGAATGTATTGCCGAATATAGTCGCCGCTGCCATCAAACTTTTCACTTTGCGTGATGGGGTTAAAAATTCTGAAGTAGGGCGCTGCATCGGCGCCGCAGCCTGCAACCCACTGCCAGCCTGCCGTATTATTGGCTTGGTCGGCATCGAGCAGCGTATCCCAAAACCAGTTAGCGCCATGCATCCAATGAATTTGTAAATGCTTGGTTAAAAACGAAGCCACCACCATCCGCACGCGATTGTGCATCCAACCTGTTTGCCACAGCTGTCGCATGCCGGCATCGACCAGAGGGTAGCCAGTTAAGCCTTGCTGCCAGCGCTTAAGGTGTTGTTGCGCGGCGGCGGTTTGCGTGTTTTGCCAAGGGAAGTGTGTAAAGGTAGGCTTGAAAGGCGCCTGTGTAATATGTGGGTAATGATGTAATAAATAATAACTAAAGTCTCGCCATACCAGCTGCCGCAAAAAGGGTTGAGCCTCACCTTGCGGCCACGCTTGGCTGACGTGTTGCCATAAAAAACGCGGACTAATCTCGCCAAAACGCAAATGCGCTGCAAGGCATGATGTACCATCGACACCGGGTGTATCGCGATCGTTGGTGTATTGGTTTAAGGTGTTGAGTACATGCTTTAAGCGCTTGTGCGCACCTTGCTCGCCAGGCTCCCAATGCTCGCCAAAATCTTTTGCCCAGTTGGGGGTTGTAGGTAGCCAATTGAGGGACTCTAGTGTGGTTTGGGCGCACACGCTGTGGGGTTTCCAGTGTGCTTTTTTTAGCAGTGCTTGCGTGTCGAGCGCAGTGGGTTGCCCCATCACAGCCAAGCACGCGCGGTAATAAGGTGTAAATACTTGGAACGGATTACCTTGCTTATTCAAAATGCCTGCAGGCAAATTAAGCAGTTGCCCACCAAATTGTTTACAGGTAATGCCGTGTTGTTGCGCTAATGTATTAAGCTGTTTTTGCTGCTTTTGCAGCCAAGGCTCATGGCTATGACTAAAGTGAATATGCTGGCATTGGTATTTTTGTGCCAGCGCAATAAGGCTTTGCGGCTCGCCTTGGTGAATGAGCAATTCACCGCCAAGTTGTTTAATTTGCTGGTTGAGTGCGCTAAGGCTATGGTGCAGCCACCACAAAGCTGCGCCGCTAGGCTGGGCCTCAAGGACAGATTTTTGGCTTGTGATATGAGCATTGACACTGGTATTAGGCTTGGCAGTGCAGGGCTCTGAATGTTGCGAGGCTGGAGGCGCTAGGTAAACTGGGAGTATATCTTCGCCCCGCTCTAGTGCGGCATGCAAGGCTGCTTGATCGTGTAAGCGTAAATCGTGGGTAAACCAGACAAGTGTGGTCATGGGTTTTTTTCCGGCTCTAGAGTAATCCAAGCGCTATATACTTGAATAACGACTAATTGGATGAATAGCGCAAAAAAGTGCTAATGGAGGCGAAGGTGAAAGGCTTATTGGTTAAGTTAATTATGCTCGGGTGTATTGGTGTAGGCATCATTAACTACATGATATACATTAAAACAGGCAATAGCCCGCTGCAAGATTTACGCATGACGTGGCCTGCAATGTCTCGGTTGGGAGATTTTACCTTTTCTGGTCTATCATTGCCCGAGATGCCCCATGCATTGACCGACAAATTAACCGGTGAAGATACTCAACCGGTCAAGGTATATAAGTGGGTTGATGAGCAAGGCGTGATTCACTATGCCCAGCACAAACCCGATGAAATAACGACAAAAGCGCTGAATATTACCGAGCTCATGGTCGATCCCAATACGAACATTATTCAAGCTGATACTGCTCAAACCGATAGTATTCAAACCGGTACTGCGCCTTCATCGGCCAGCAGCGCGCCTATAAACACAATGCCGGCACCAGCGGTGACGTTATTACCAGACCCTCAAAATGTAAAAAAACTCATGAATGATGCAAAGGGTGTGCAGGCGTTAATGGATGCTCGTGCCGAGCAGCTTAATCAAACAGGGCATTAGGTCGATAGTTATGACAGTTGTGATATGTCGGCCTTTAAAACAAGCTCTGATAAGACGCGCTCGGAGGCGTTAGGGTCTTCAATATTTGATTCAATTAGCCTTCTTAGATGCGTGATAGAGTCCATATCGATACTAGTACAGTGTAGGCCTAAAGCATTATGGCTACTGTGTATCAAGGCAACTTGCATGTGTATGGCCAGGTCAGGGGATAAAATAATTTTGACACTGCAAGGCATATCGCTGCGTAAGTAGTAGTGCTCGGGTGTTTTGGCGAGTAAACCATTGAGCGAAATATCAATAAGCTCGGTGATGAAGCTTTTATTATCTTGACTGATAATCGCTTGAGCCACGAAGGGGACACGGCTGTATTGGCGGCGCTCTTCTTGTTGCGATGACATACTTACTCCTAGCTGTAATCAGTCTGTAGGGTTTTCACTCAAGGTTTTAGTCAGGGCCGTGCCTGAATGTATATTAATACTAGTGGAGGTATGACTCGGTTGCCGATAAAAGTCTTGGGAGGTGTATTTCAGGCTTTGTTATATGCTTGTTTGTTGTTGTATCTTTAAATTAAGGAATATTTAGTTATATTTTGATGATTAAGGTTTCGCTCTGCATTGCTTTTGCTACGCTTTAACAGGAATGTTAATGATTGACACCTATTCCTTTAAATAGCACTCAAGTAAATGAATACTTGGGGGGTTATTGATAGGAGGATGCTTGGACGAAATGAGAGAATCAAAATATGAAAAATACGAATAACGCAGTACGTGAGGTTGTAGAGTCATTATTTGAATCCGCCATGGTAGATGTGTTTTCGCCGGTTGGCTTAGCGCTCAATGGTGTGATTGATGATGCATCGTCATGCTCTAAGCAAGTTATTGGCGATAGCGTACTGTCGGTGCTTAGTGCATCGGGTAACGGAATACAGATATTATGCTCAATCAATGCAGGTTTTAGTACCTTAGAGGGCTTGTATCCTATGGGTAAAAACCCCAGCTCTGATGAGCTGCGAGACTGGTGCGGTGAGTTAAATAACCAGATTGTAGGCGCCGCTAAAAACCATATGTTGGCATACGACTGTAAAGTACTGATGGGTTTACCGACGTTGATTCAAGGAGAGAACTTAGCCAGCGTTAATTCTAGCGATGCCCTGATCAGTAAGCGAACCTTTTTATCGGCGGAGGGAGAGATAATTACCTATTTAAGTACGGTGATTGAGCCTGGCTTTAAAATTCTTGATACCCCAGATGAGTCATTGACAGGCCTTACGCAAGGCGGTGAGCTCGACTTCTTTTAGTCGGTTATCGGGTATTTTGTTCGAGTGGGGCTGTGAAGAATCGAGTTAGTCAGTGTGCTGACTCTTTTAAGCCCTTTAATTTCAAGCCCTTTAATTATCTATTTAATTCTGCTATTTAATTCTGCTATTTAATTCAAAAGCCTACCGAGAGGGCGATTACAAACAGTCGCAATCGTGTAATTTATCGGATCGTCGTTTTTCACATCTGGGTAGATGGCACTTACTGCATGCGTAACAGGCTGGCAAGTATTTAAACGTACTGGCAAGGAAGTGCCAGTACGTTTAAATGTTTGGTAACTATTCAGCCCAGTCAATGATTTATTAGCGCCCAATTTCGGTACCTCTGAACCTCTGAACCTCTGAACCTCTGAACCTTTGAACCTTTGAACCTTTGAACCTCTGAACCTCTGAACCTCTGAATAGTTACCTTATTTTTTAAGGGGTTCTCTAGTGAATAGAGCTGAGCTGTAATCTCAGTAATATTCAGTGGCTAAACATGACATTCTTAAATTCGTATTGTAAATCATTACCAACCGGTTCAAAGATTAGAGGGTTAATTATTTTGGCAATGTCAAAGTCACTTTCTCCTGCGGCTACAAATGCAGTAATGGGTATAGAGTAGCTAATAAAGTCTTCATTGGTAGCCCATTGCCCGTCGATATAATCGCTTAAATTAATAGCGGCAATATTGGGATAACCACTATCAAGCTTTACAATTAAATCGCTCGAAGCACCTAAATTAGTGACTTTTAAATCGAAATTCAAATGACCAGATGCTGCGAACGATGAGAGATCCAAGGTGCGAGTTGCATTGACCCCCATATTACCTATACCTTTAAAGGCAACTGAAATCGTTCCTGCATCTTCGCTAATTGTTTCACCGCCATCACCACCATCCCAAAAATTTTGAATGCTAAAGTCAGGCGCCAGTGATGCATCTAGGATATTTAAATTGCGTGTAAAGCTGATATCTTTAAGCTCAAACTGTAAATTGCTGCCTACAGGCTCAAGGACTAAAGGGTTGACAATAGAAGCAATGTTAAACCCTTCTTGAGCTGCGATAATAAAATCAGCAAGAGGGATTGAGTAGCGAATAAAATTACTATTCAGCGCGAGTGGGCCGTCGCTATATGCAGTTAAATTGACTGGTGCAATATTGGGGAAGCCGCTATCTAGTTTAACCATTAAGTCAGTGGCAGAGCCAAGGTCTGTCACTTTAAGGCTAAAGTTAAGAGCGCCATCTTGTGCAAAGTTTGATAAATCTATTGTCGAGGCGGTACTAATACCCATATTCCCGGTACCTGTAAAGGCTACGCTAACAATGCCTGCTTCTACCGTAATGGTTTCTCCGCCATCACCACCATCCCAAAAATTTTGAATGGAATAACCTTCTGCTAATGCCGTTGATAAAAGATCTGCTTTAAAGCCCAGTGGAGCGGGCTCTGTAACAATACCTTCTCCTTTAGTCATTTTAAGGTTTTTAATCTGAATATTAAGATCTGTACCGCCGACTTGTTCAAATTTTGCCGGTGTATTAACGTGAGTAAAGTTAAACCCTGGTGCATTAGCAACCATATCGGTTATAGGAATAGAGACTGTAGTCCATTCGCTTGCTCCTTGCATGCCAAAGTATTGCTGATCTAAGTCAATATAAGCAAAAGCGCCATCGGCATTATTAAAACCAACTTTTAAAGCGTTTGCCGTTCCTTTAACCCAGCGAATATCAAAAGTATAGCTACCTGTAAACGCAGAAAAGTCATCGACCTTACCTTCGTTACTGTATAGATACATAACCCCTGTATGGTCGAACTGAAGGTCAATGTAGCCTTCAGTTTCTTCTGAGGCTTCAATAATCTTATATTCATCGCCACCGTCAGTGTCATCCCATTTGGCTACTTGCCAGTCGCCAGCTAGTACATCATCAAAGATAACTAAAGAATCCGCCAAAAAGTCTGCTGCCATAGGCAGTAGTGGCTCGGCAACGCCAGGGTTTAATGTGTAAGTGCCTTCCTCGCCTTTGGTGCCGCAAGCAATACCGCTCGCATCCTCTTCACATTGATAAACACGCACATAATCAACTAAAAAATCGGCTTGAGTAATGGCATCATCAATGCCGCCATCATTAACGTTACCTGCCCATGCGCCGCCCATGGCTAAGTTTAAAATGATGTGAAATTTTTGATTAAACGGTGCATCGGTTGCGCCACTTGTTTGCCAGTGGCCATTTTTATCGACGTAGTGGCTGTACCAGCCGTCTTTAGTTTGTGTGGCGTAGTGAATATTATCTACAAACCAGCGTATTGCGCCTTCTTCCCATTCTACAGTATAAGTATGAAAATCTGCTGCAGGATCAACAGCTGAATACGATTCGCCGCTATATTCATTGCCTGGCCAAGCACGGCCATAATGGAGCGTGCCGTGTATTCTGTTTTCTATCTGGCCATCAATCGCATCATCGGCATCAGATTGCACCCCGATATTAACAGTCTCTAATATGTCGATTTCGCCGGACATTGCCCAGCCACCATATGTGTAGTCGGTCGGTAGCATCCAAGCTGCGGCCCAAGTCCCCTGGCCCTCTGGCACTTTAGCCCTAATTTCAATGCGGCCATACTTCCAGTCGTTGCGCATATTGAATGTTGGATCTTGTTCTTCAATGTAATCGATAGGGTCGATACTGCGCAGCCGCCCGGATGTAAATGCTCGAGTTTTTGTAATATTTGGATCATATTGAGGTGAATCTGGGTTTAATTCAGGCCCCGTATATTCTTCTCTTATGGCTCTAATATGTAGCACACCGTTATCGACAAAAACATTATCTGAATCCTCAACATAACATTGGGCCTCATCATTACCGCCACCCCAGCAGTTGACTTCATAAGCCCATTTGCTGCTGTCGATTGTTGTGCCTTCAAATTCATCAGAAAAAACTAATTCCCAGCCTTTTTTTTCATAAAAGTCTTCCACCGGTATTGGCTCAGTTCCTGTGACTGGGTCTGTTACCGGATCTGTCATTGGATCTGTCATTGGATCTTTTGCGGGGTCTTTTTTACTGTCGGTAAAGCACCCGGTTAAAAATACTGTTGCCAAAGTTAAGGCAAGCAGTGATGTGGGCTTTGTTTTTATCGTTCTCATCACTTATTCCTTAGATTAAGTCGCTGGTGATTAGCGGGCTTGTAGACATTATTATTATGATTTTAAAAAATATATTAAGACTTTATTATTGACTAATGCCGTAGTTGCAAGTAAATCATCTTGGTTTACTTGCAACTATTCAGTCAAACTAGCAAGCTCCAGTACCTATGAGTAGTGGCATCTTAATACTTTAGTTATGATGATTTTTATGCGGCATTAATTTTCACTACATAATCATCATATGCTAATAGGGCGGGCATTATGTAAAAATAAAATCTACCTTGGTGCCTTGCTTTTTTCAATTGGGTCTGAATTTGATCTTCTTATTATTGTGCTATTTAAAAATTGCTGTTGTGGCTGTTGTGGCTTTTATGCTTTGCGGTAAATTGTACTTACCGATCATTGGCTTTATTGATGCAACTTGATTGCCGTCGAATAAAATTTCGCTACTACTCAAGTAAGTTTACAGTCTATAAATTTTAAAGTAATTGATATTGCTTTGGTATGTGTGTTTCTATCGTATGCGAAATGGGCAGTAATTAAAGAGCCATCTGTAATAAAATGTAGAGTTAATCATACCGCTTATGCATTTTTTAGTGTTTTGAAGCGGATTAACTCAGATATTAGCTGCCAGGTCTTGTAGTCATAAATACTTATTGAATAATCTTGATTAAGCAACAATTTGATTAAAGTTGTATGTAGTCAAAATGAACTTATGTATGATATTGAGCTTTCAGTGAGCCTTTAAATTATTCAAAAATAAAAGGACACTATTCAGCCGAACCAAAAACCCCCTCTTAACAGGGTGCTGATGTATTGTTTTTTTTGGGCATTTAAGCACTTGTGAGTAGTTATAAATAAAAAAATCGTAGCTTTGCGTTGGTTGTATAGGTGACTTTTTATTGAAATCATCTATTTTTTTGATGTTTCTTATGGAGTAATTTAATCATTGCTGCTTATAAGATCTCTTATACTGGCTTCAGAAATGGCGTATATCACTAGTCGATATATGCGCTTGTGAGTTTGTATTGGGGAATAACGTATGGCGACTATTCGTAATATTGCAGAAATGATTCAAGCAAAGCCGGCTTCTGATGGCGATGGTGTTAAGTTGTTGAGGGTTTTTGGTGGCCGAGGGCCTGAGCGTTTTGACCCGTTTTTAATGCTCGATGAATTTGGCTCCCAAGAGGCCTCTGATTATATCGGTGGCTTTCCCTCTCATCCGCATCGCGGCTTTGAGACCGTGACTTATATGCTAGAGGGTAAAATGGAGCATAGAGACCATATGGGTAATGTGGGCTTGCTCGGTGATGGCGATGTGCAGTGGATGAGTGCGGCAGGCGGCATTATTCACTCCGAGATGCCAAAGCAAACACAAGGGCGTATGCGAGGGTTTCAGTTGTGGGTGAATTTACCTGCGAGTCAAAAAATGCGCCCAGCAAGTTACAGTGATGTAAAAGCGGCAGATATTCCTGAATATACACTCGACGGCGTCACCTTAAAGGCGATCGCTGGTGTCACAATGGTTAATCATCATAAGGTGATTGGATATTTTACCGAGGTCGATACTCAACCTGTTTATTTAGATGTGTGTTTGGCGGCAGGGCAGGCTATAACGCTGCCTGCGGACGCTGAGCATACGGCGTTGGTGTATGTTTTTGAGGGTAGCGTGACCATTGGTGCAGGCGATGTTAGTCTTAGCTCTCAGCACCTTGCTAGGCTTGATGATAGAGGTGATATTGTTATCGTTAACAAAACGCAAAAGCCCGCACGTTTATTGGTACTGGTGGCCAAACCCTTGCGCGAGCCCATTGTACAGTACGGCCCTTTTGTGATGAATACCACTGCGCAAATCGAGCAGGCCTTGGCCGATTACCGCAGTGGTACTTTAGGTATGGCTAGCTGAATACTTAGTGGGGTATATAAAAAAAGGGAAGGCTTGGCCTTCCCTTTTTAGTTTGTCGCGTTACTTATTTTTATTTGTTGGCTTCACAAAAACGCTCAACTAAACGCGCGGTTGAGGAGTCCCAGTCGCCAGGCACATCGGTGGTTTCGATGGCATCATTCACATGATTGCCAAGCAATTTACCCAGTTCTACACCCCACTGATCAAACGAGTTGATATTAGACAAAATACCAATGGTAAATACCTTATGCTCATAGGCCGCAATTAATGCGCCTAATGTTTCTGGTGATAAGGTTTCCATCAGTAAAGTATTGCTTGGGCGACTGCCAGGATGTACTTTGTGCTCGGCCAGGCGCTCAATTTCGTCTTCACTGGTGCCTGCGGCACGCAGCTCTGCTTTGGTGGTTTCTAAGTCGCGGCCAGTTAATAGTGCTTGGCTTTGTGCAACACAGTTAGCAAAAAGCAAGCGGTGCTGATGGTCGAGAGGGTGATGGGCTTTGAGTGTTGCAATAAAGTCGATAGGCATTAATACCGTACCTTGGTGCAACAGTTGATGGAATGAATGCTGACCATTGGTGCCTTCGGTTCCCCATACGACAGAGCCGGTTGAATAGTCTACGCGATCGCCTTCACGGGTAACGCTTTTACCGTTGCTTTCCATTTCGAGTTGTTGCAAATAAGCGGGCAACATTTGCATGTGGTAGGCATAAGGTAAAACCGCTTGCGCTGTGGTGTCAAAAAACTGCGTGTACCAAAAAACAATCATTCCCATCAATGCGGGTAAGTTCTTTTCGAGTGGAGCGTCAGTAAAGTGCTTGTCCATAGCGTAAGCGCCGGCGCGCAACGCATTAAAGTTATCCATGCCTACGGCAAAGGCAATAGGTAAGCCAATAGCTGACCACAATGAATAACGGCCACCCACCCAGTCCCAAATGGGGTACACGTTTTCGGCGGCAATACCAAAGTCTACGGCTTTATCAACCTTTGATGAGATGGCCACAAAATGCTTGGCGAGTTCACCTTCGGCGCAGCCACCGGCTAACATCCAGCGGCGAGCGGTTAAGGCGTTTTCGAGGGTTTCTTGGGTTGAAAATGACTTGGAGGCGACAATGAAAAGTGTCGTAGCGGGGTTTAAGCTATTGGTTAAGTCATGAATTTCTGCGCCATCAACGTTAGCAATAAAGTGTAAGTTAACGTGACCGGTATGATAAGGCGTTAATGCTTTAGTGACCATGCGCGGGCCAAGGTCTGACCCGCCAATGCCAATATTGACAACGTCGGTAATAGCTTCACCTTTAAAGCCTTTCCACTCTTTGCTGTGTACTTTAGCAACAAGCTTTTCCATGCGCGCGAGCGTTTCTTGTACGGCTTTATGTTCGTCGTTTTCGGGTTGGCCAATATGGCGCAGTGCCGAATGTAGTGCTGGGCGGTCTTCGGTGTTATTGACGTGCTCGCCTTTAAAAATACGGCTGATTGCGCCTTTAAGGTCAGCTTGCTCAGCAAGTTTAACGAGTTCGGCAAGAATATCGGCCGAAATATGGTTTTTGGAAAAGTCTAAGTCAAGGCCGGCTGCACTGGCGCTAAAGCGTTCTGCGCGAGTGCTATCTTGTTCGAATAACTCGGTTAAATGGCGTTTGCTAATTTGCGCTTGGAGTTTTTCTAAAGCGCTCCAGTTGCTGTAGGTTTTGGCTAAAGCGTTGGGCATGTGACCCCCTTATAGGTTGACCTGTTGGGTGTTTAAAAAGCTGCATAATGATTGGGTATTCAGCCAGATGAATACATCTGGCTAAAAAGTGACGTTAATAGATCATAGCGTTAATTTGGCGAGATCCAATGATTTAGTCTCTAGTGGCTTCTGGCGACGGCAAATTGTGCCAGGCTTGCCATGGCTTGGGTAAAGCTATTGCTGGGCAAGTTGGCCAAAGCCTGCTCTGCTTTGTGGGCGTGATTTTTTGCAGCTTGGTGTGTGTAAGCTAATGCACCACAGTTTTTTACAATGGTAACAATTGCCGCTAATGCGGTGGCATCGCCTGCGCTAATAGCATTGCGAACAAGTGTTTGCTCGTGCGGTGCGGCATGCTCCATCGCATAGATGAGTGGGAGTGTGGGCTTGCCCTCGGCCAGATCATCACCGACGTTTTTGCCCAGTGTTTCGCTATCACCTTCGTAGTCGAGCGCATCATCAATTAATTGAAAGGCCATGCCTAGATGATGACCAAAGTCGAATGCTGCTTGTCGCTGTGCATCGGTTGCACCGGCAAGAATAGCTGCCGATTCACAAGCCGCTTCAAAAAGCGCACTGGTTTTTTTGTGAATAACTTGCAGGTAATTAGCTTCGCTGACGCTTGGGTCTTTGGCGTTAACGAGTTGCTGTACTTCCCCTTCAGAGATAATGTTCGTGGTATTTGAGAGAATCCCCATAATGGGCATGCTGCCGAGCGCGACCAGCATTTGAAAGGCGCGCGAGTACAAAAAATCACCCACCAAAACTGCCGGGGCATTACCCCATTGGGCATTGGCGGTTAGGCGACTGCGGCGCATATCCGATACATCAACCACATCATCGTGTAATAAAGTGGCGGTATGGATAAATTCAATGATAGCGGCAAGCGAGTGCATTTGAGTGCTATCACCCTTAAAGCTCAAAGCATTGGCGGTGAGTAACACTAATATTGGGCGTAAGCGTTTACCGCCTGAGTCCACAATGTAGTGACCAATATTCTCAACTAAGCCCACATCGGAATGTAATTGATTAATAATTAAGCGGTTAGTGGCGTCAAAATCGGATTCAACAGGCGTTAAAAATGGCAACATGGCCAGCGGGCCCCTTTGGCTGTTGGCAAATGGGAGGGATGCTAGGGGGCGGGGGAGTAACTGTCAAGTTATCCGGCGGGCATTATGAAGGTTTAAGGCTACACTTAGCGTAATTGAGTCGATTCAATTTATAGAAGGAGAGGTTCTCGTTATGCTGCAAACAATACAGGCCAAAATTATCGCCTTACTGGCTGCCTTTTTTTTGCTTCAAGGGCTTGCGCTAGTGGTTATTGGTGCCAAGTTAAGTGGTGTTTCTGCCGATTATCGTCATATGATCGAGTTTGAGTTACAGCAGCAACACCGTATCGATATTTTGAACTTAGCCTTCAAAACACAAGTTCAAGAATGGAAAAATATTCTTTTAAGAGGTCACGTGCAAAAGGACTTCGACAAGTATTTGGGTCGTTTTGAAACCAAGCAAAAAGAAGTCCAGCGCTTGGCCCAAAAATTATTGGCTGATGTTGTCGATAGTGAAATAAGCAATACGATTCAGCAGTTTGAGCGCGCTCATGCCGATATTTTTGCTCAGTATCAGCAAGGCGTTGAGGTGTATCAGGCGCTAGCTTTTGACTACAAAGCCGGCGATCGCTTGGTGAGAGGGGTTGATCGTGAGCCGAGTCAATTGCTCGAGTTATTGGCCAGCCAAATCAATGCGAAGGTGCTGAGCGATGCCGGGGCACTGAACGCCTCGAGCGGCAAGTTAATGACGGCTATTTATGTGCTGATAGTTTTGATGTCTCTGTGTGCGTGTATTTTTCTTGTGCTATGCATGAAGTTTTTATTGGTGCGCCCGGTGTTAAAGCTTAAAACGTGTGTAGATGGTATGGCCGGCGGAGACTTTTCACAGCCTATACGAGCCGGAAGTCGCGATGAGGTTGGGAGTCTCTCCAAAAGCCTGAATGATATGCGCATAGAGTTGTGCGGTATGCTGGGGGTGATGGTGGGCGCCTCTCATCGATTAACCGATTCGGCAGGGGTGTTAACCTGCGCAGCTCAGGGTATTGATGACGATACCCATCACGCACAAGATCATGCTGGGCAAATTGCTGCCGCCATGACGCAAATGAGCGCCTCAATAGCCGAGGTGGCGAGCAATGCGTCGGTTGCTGCCGATGCGACGGATCAGGCCAATCAAGGGGCTGGAGAGGGAATGCGTATTATGGAGGAGGCCATATTAGCGATTTCGGCGGTGGCCGACGAGGTGGTTAAAATATCGGCTGACATGACACGCTTAGAGCAAAATACCACAAGTGTTGGCGCGGTACTGGATGTTATCAAAGGTATCGCCGAGCAAACTAATTTACTGGCGCTTAATGCGGCCATTGAGGCTGCGCGTGCCGGTGAGCAGGGGCGTGGTTTTGCCGTGGTAGCGGATGAGGTGCGGGCACTGGCTAAGCGTACTCAGGAGTCGACCGAAGAAATTCATCATATTATCGAGGCGGTGCAAAATGGTGCTAAAGCCGCCGCAAGAGGTATGGACGCAGGCAACCAAAAAACAGAGCATGCAGTGTCATTAGCGCGCGATGCCGGTGATGCGATTCGAAAGATCGTCAACCAAATTGATCGTGTTCAGGGTATGAGCTCGCAAATAGCAACGGCCGCAGAGGAGCAATCAGCCGCCACAGAAGAGATCAACCGCAACGTGGTCAATATGACAAGCCTGTCAGAAAAAGCCCATGAGAGCGCCGCCAATACACATAACATCGCGACCGGGTTGGGCGGTATTGCTGGTGAGCTTCATGGTATGGTGGTTAAATTCACGCTGCCGCGTTAGTGTAAAGGCAGCCTACGGCTAATGTGCGCAACTATTGAGCCGGACCAACAAGTCATCCGAGCCAACAAGCACCTCTTACAAGCACCCCTTACCTGTATAGGGATATGCAAGATTGGACTTTAATAGGAGTGAAAAAGGCCTAGGGCCTCAAAGCTTATTTTAGTGATGTTACCGTCATCGATAGTGCGCTTGGCGCGTTTCAATGGCATATCGAATGTGCAGCTAATATGCCTTTAGTGGGTGCTGTGGTTGATCGACAGCGCGCTCCTGTTAGTCTCGTGCGCTAAAGTCTGCAAATATATGTAAAAAAAAGCGGTTAAAGCTTGCTCAGCTTGCACATATTGCGTAAAATTCGCGCCCATTTTGCAGGCTTTATAAGCTCTATTCTTGAGAGTACTGTTTTAAAGGTGCTAAGCCTTAAAGTGGTTTTTAAGAACGATGTTCTCGATACTAGGCTTATTAAATATTAGAATAAGCTTGTTTATTAAGACGCTAATTAAAGTACGTAAAAAAGCAAACGACGCAAGCTTTGTATCACGTAGCCATGGGGGCTGCGGGTTTAAACTCGGTTTTTCTGGTAGTGCTCATAACGAGTGCCGCTAGTAGAGCAAAGTGCTTCGCGACGTCCACACTACTGGAGCATATGTAATGTACGCAGTAATTGTATCTGGCGGTAAACAACACCGTGTAGAAGAAGGCGAAGTTTTACGCCTAGAAAAAATTGAAGCCGAAACCGGTGCAACGATCTCTTTTGACCAAGTGTTGATGGTTGCAAACGGCGACGACGTTAAAGTAGGTGCTCCTGTTGTTAGCGGTGCAACCGTTGAAGCAGAAGTTGTAGCTCACGGCCGTGGCGATAAAGTTACTATTATCAAGTTCCGTCGTCGTAAGCACTCTATGAAGCGTCAAGGCCACCGTCAGTGGTACACAGAAGTTAAAATCACTGGAATCAAAGGTTAGAGAGGGTATAGACAATGGCTCATAAGAAAGCTGGTGGTAGTACACGTAACGGACGCGATTCCGAGAGTAAACGCTTAGGTGTTAAACTTTTTGGCGGCCAAGCCGTAGTTGCAGGCAACATTCTTGTTCGTCAGCGCGGCACTCAATTTCACCCAGGTGACAACGTAGGTATTGGTAAAGATCATACCTTGTTTGCTAAAACCGACGGTGCTGTGAAGTTTGAGATTAAAGGTCCTAAAAATCGTCGTTTTGTAAGCATTGTTGCTTAATTAAAAAACGGTAGATTAGCAAGATCTAAGGCCCCGTCTAATGATGGGGCTTTTTTGTTTGTGTATTATGTTTGTTGTTTGAGTGATAGTGCTCTTGGTGGGTGTATATCTGCGCGGTGCATAGGGTCAGTCGAGGTATTAGCTCAAGGTATGACTCATTGCTAAAACATCTAGGTTATTTAGTCTGTATTGATACGCGCAGGGTGGATCAGATGTTTTAGCAATGATTGATGCTGTGATTGAAGAAAGCGCATTGGCGCTTTGAGTGTTAATCTTTTTTATAGGTAAAGCAGTATGAAGTTTGTTGATGAAGCCCCCATTTTTGTACAGGCCGGTAAAGGCGGTAATGGCTGCTGTAGCTTTAGGCGTGAAAAGTATATTGCCAAAGGCGGCCCTGATGGTGGCGATGGCGGTGATGGCGGTTCGGTATACCTTGAGGCTGACGAGAACTTAAACACTCTTGTAGATTATCGCTTCACTAAAAAATTCTTTGCGCAAAATGGTGAAGGCGGTCGTGGTACTAACTGTACCGGGCAAAAAGGTGAAGACTTAATCTTGCCTGTACCTATTGGCACCTCGGTTATTGATGAAGAGACGGGCGATGTGCTGGGTGATTTAACCGAAATTGGCCAACAGATGCTTGTTGCTAAGGCGGGCTGGCATGGTTTAGGTAACACGCGATTTAAGTCGAGTGTTAACCGTGCACCACGTCAAACTACAGAGGGCACCGACGGTGAGGCGCGCAGCATTAAACTCGAACTTAAAGTGCTGGCCGATGCGGGCATGCTGGGTTTGCCTAATGCGGGTAAGTCGACGTTTATTCGCGCTGTATCGGCGGCCGAACCTAAAGTCGCTGACTACCCCTTTACGACCTTAGTGCCAAGCTTGGGCGTAGTAAAAATCAATAAATATCGTAGCTTTGTCATTGCTGATATTCCAGGCTTGATCGAAGGCGCATCAGATGGCGCAGGCTTAGGTATTCGATTTTTAAAACACTTAACGCGCTGCCGTGTTTTGCTGCATCTTGTTGATATTTACCCTATCGATGGTTCAGATCCGGTCGATAATGCCGTGAGTATTACGCGCGAGCTAGAGCGTTTTAGCCCTACACTGGCAAAGCGTGAACGTTGGTTGGTATTGAATAAGTCTGATTTGTTGGGCAGCGAAGAGATTGAGATTCGCAAGCAAAAAATTATCGAGGCGCTCAATTGGACGGGACCGGTATATGTTGTTTCAGCCGTGCAGCGACAAGGTACAGACGTTTTATGTGGCGAGCTACTCAACTACCTCGAAGAGGTTTGGGAAATTGAGCGTGCCGACCCTGAAAAAGCAGAAGCTGAGCAAGTATTACAATCTAAAATGCAAAGTGAAGCTCGCGAGCATATTCAAGCCTTGCGTGAAAAGCATCACGCTGCACGCAAAGCGATTCGTGAAGCTAAAAAAGAAGACGATGACTTTGACGATGATGATTATGATGTTGAAGTAACCTACGCCCCATAGAGGATACGCTCGGTGCTAGATGACCGAGCTAAAGCTATGGTTTAGCTAAAGCTATGACCAAGTTAAAACTATCACCAAGCTAAAATTACCGAGCCAAGGCATTGGGTGATTTAACGCTTTAGCCAATAAATTGTGACTGCTAAGTGTGAGCTGTATTGTGGATTCTGATTCCGTAATAAAACCGAATAGCACGAGCGCGCTTAATGTTAGCAAGCGTGTAGACCCGCTTAATACGACTGAGTCGGCCAATAGTCAACGCAGTGGCCAATGTTTACCGCGCCAGCGCATTAAGCAAAGTCGTCGCTGGGTTGTGAAAATTGGCAGCGCACTACTGACCAACGATGGTACGGGTTTGGCGCGTGAGCGTATAGAGGACTGGGGTTGCCAAATAGCGGCTTTAATTAAGGCCGGTTACGAGGTGGTGCTAGTTTCTTCGGGCGCTGTTGCTGCGGGTATGACACGCTTAGGCTGGACTACCCGACCCTCCTCTATTCACGAGCTCCAAGCTGCCGCTGCCGTGGGCCAAATGGGGCTGATTCAAGCCTATGAGGCGATTTTTTCACAGCATGGCATTGCTACGGCTCAAGTATTGCTCGATCACGATGATTTTTCTAATCGTCAACGCTATTTAAATGCCCGCACAACGCTCAAAACATTAATTGCTATGGGTGTTGTCCCTATTGTTAACGAAAACGATACCGTTGTAACAGATGAAATTCGCTTTGGTGATAACGATACTTTAGGTGCATTGGTAGCCAATTGTATAGAGGCGGATAGCCTTATGCTGCTAACTGACCAAGCCGGTATGTTTGATGCCGACCCTCGTGCTAATCCCGATGCTAAAATAATCACTGAATGTTGCGCGCGCGATGTAAGCTTAGATGCTAAAGCGGGCAGTGGTGGTTTGTTGGGTACCGGTGGCATGCAGACGAAAGTACGCGCCGCGCGACTGGCCGCAAGATCGGGTGCCGATACTATTATTGTAGGTGGGCGGTTGCCTAATATTATTGCTCAGGTTGTTGCGGGGGAGCCGTTAGGTACGCTGCTATATGCCGAGCAAGCCCCTATTGCTGCGCGTAAAAGTTGGTTGGCTGGGCACCTGCAAGCCAGAGGCGAGCTCACTTTAGATACTGGTGCAGTCAAAGTACTACGCGAGCAAGGTAAGAGCTTACTGCCCGTTGGCGTTAAGCGTGTTAAAGGTTGTTTTACCAAAGGTGAGCTCGTTATTTGCCGCGATGACAAAGGCCATGAAGTGGCTCGCGGGTTAGTGAATTATAGTAGTGACGAGGCGAGTAAAATCATTGGTAAAGCCAGTTCAGATATTGGCTCGTTATTGGGGTATAGCGATTTTGACGAATTGATTCATCGCGATAATTTAGTGCTAGCCTAGTACTTAATAGGTACTCAACGCACATTTTATTTGTTCTGTATTAATGCCGTTTGTATATTTTTTTGTAACTATTTAGTGGCACCGAAATGGAGCGCTAATGAATCATTGACTGGGCCCTCAAGCCATCTACGACTTTGTGCTCCTGCAAAGTCTAATCTTGCATATCCCTATGCAGGTGCAAAGTATACCCCCCCGCATCCATGCTGGGGGGGTGGCTATTTAAGCGCTTCCGGCGCTTAAATGCCCAGAAGATAATCCATCAGCACCCCATCGGTGAGGTTTATCAGCTGAGCTCAATAGTGACATTTTTTCTTTTATTTAGTAACGTATTATTTTTCGATAGCGGAGCGCCTGTGGCTACTTTTAAAAAACATATTCACGCGATGAGCGCCTATAAACCCCCTCTTGACGGCCGCGACCCAGCCAGTCATTTATTGCTCGACTTTAATGAGCGAACACTGCCGGTAAGCGAAGCGGTGACTAGCGCGTTAGTTGACTATATACATGCTGGTCGCTTACAAATGTACCCCGCGTATGGTGATATCGATACAGTTATTGCTGATTATTGCGGGGTTAAAGCTGAGCAGATCATGATTACCAATGGGTCTGATCAAGGTATTGATTTAATTATTCGTGCATCGTGTAACCCCGGTGACGAGGCGATTATTCCTAGCCCCAGTTTTGCGATGTATCACCAGTGTGCAAAAGTCGAAAATCTCACTATCATTG
The DNA here is from genome assembly GCA_947494095.1 of uncultured Pseudomonadales bacterium. Taxonomy (GTDB): domain Bacteria; phylum Pseudomonadota; class Gammaproteobacteria; order Pseudomonadales; family Cellvibrionaceae; genus Marinagarivorans. Next base: position 34,655 of record CANLTI010000031.1, on the reverse strand, counting down.
AGCCGACGTACACGTTAAATGAGGGGTTTCCGCTAGCGGGTGTACTCGAGGCTATTACCCCGAATACCCGTATTATTTGTATTGCTAACCCTAATAACCCTTGTGGTACACGTATTAGCCGCGATGCTATTGCGCAAGTGTTAACAGCAGCGCCCCAGGCTACGGTGCTTATTGATGAATGTTATTTTGAATATTCTGGCTTGACGGTGTGCGATTGGGTCGAGCAATACACCAACTTAGTTATAACCCGAACCTTTTCAAAAACGTGGGGCCTGCCCTCTTTGCGTTTAGGTTTTGTTGTGAGCTGTCGCGAGAATATTCAAGCACTATTAAATGTACGAGGTCCTTACGATATTAACCAATTAGCGATTGTGGCGATTCGTGCAGCCCTTAAAAACCCAGCGTACACACATGATTATGTTGCCGAAGTGATGCAACAAGCCAAACCTGCGCTGGAGCAATTTTTAAGTCACCATCACATTACGTTTTGGCCTAGCGATGCCAATTATATTTGGTGTTTTCCGCCAAACCCTAAAGCTATTAATGAGGCCTTAGCCGCTGCGGGAATATTGGTGCGCCCCAAGCCCAATGCGCAAGGCGAGCTTGGTCTCAGGATTACCGTGGGCACTGTGGCGCAAACTGAGCGAGCTATCGCTATTATTGAGCAGCACTTGGGCGAATAAAAATACTCGTCCTACGTACCGGTTGAACCTGTTTTTAATTTTTAAGCGATGAAGTAACTATGGAAACCATAATTATTGTGCTGGCTTTGCTAGCGCTTTTAGGTATTGCCTTTGAAGAGGTTATTCACCTCAATAAAGCTAAAAGCACTTTGTTTTTGGGGTGTTTAAGTTGGTGTGTATTATTTGTTTTTGCATCGCAAGATGGGCGTCTTGAGCACATTAAAGAAATGCTCAATGAAAATTTATTAGATATTGCCTCTTTGTGGTTGTTTTTAATGGCTACGATGACGTTTGTGGCTTACTTAAATGCAAGAGGCTTAGTGGGCGATGTTGTGAGTCGCGTTTTACCCGGTGAATTAACACTGAGGCAGCTGACTTTACTGCTCGCTGTATTTGCCGTGGTTTTATCAATGCTCTGCGATAATATTACTGCTACTTTAGTAACTCTTGGTGTTGTGCAGGCATTTAAATTAGAGGTTAAAGAGCGCATTAAGTTGTGTGTATTGGTGGTTTTTGCGGTTAACTCAGGTGGTGTCATTTTAATTACTGGTGATGTGACAACGTTAATGATCTTTAGTGCAGGTCACGTCACAATTGCCGAGCTATTAGCATTGGCAGCGCCAACGTTAGTGGGGGTTGCGGTATTGGCTTTATTGATGAGTATTGGGCGTAGCCGGCGTGTGGTTGCAGAGGTGAATGCACATACGATTGAGCCCTTAGATGTTGTGATTGCGGGACTATTTTTTAGTACGATCGTATGTACCATGGTGTTTAATATCTTTTTTGGTATGCCGCCGGTGCTCACATTTTTAATGGGGCTATCGGTGATGTTTTTGATCGGTGGCGTGGTTAATAAATACCATCAAGAGGTTCATTTACTGGAGTATGTACGCCAAATCCAATTTGATACTTTAATGTTCTTTTTAGGGATTTTATTAATTGTTGGCGCCTTAAAAGAAGTGGGTATTTTACTGTGGGTCACTGACTTTTATTTTGCGGTGGACCCTAATATCTCTAGCTTTGCCATGGGTGCACTGTCTTCGTTTTTAGATAATGTGCCTTTGACGGCCGCTTTACTGAAAGCCGAGCCCGAGCTATCAAATCCTCAGTGGCTGGCATTAACCTATGCGGTTGGTGTGGGCGGCTCTTTGTTGGTTATTGGCTCGGCAGCTGGTATTGTCGCCATGAGCAAGATGCGCGAACTGACCTTTATGCAGTATGCTAAATATATGCCGCAGTTGTTGGTCGCTTATACGGCAGGTTATATTGCAACATTATTACTGTTGGCTGAGTGATGTTTACTTTGGCCGTAGTTTGAAGCGGGCGGGTACTATGCCGTGGGCATTTGTTGCGATGATCGCCCTACTCAACAATACTTTTATGCACGATAGAGGTTTTTATGTCTGAATTACCTACCCCTTTGGCTCAGCCTAGCGAGTTGAAGCGACCTTTACTTCAAAACCCGCAACGCAATATTATTGCTTTGGCTTTAATGATATTGTCTTTGGTGATGTTATATCCAGGCTTAACACAGCCAATGATGAACTTAACGATTGAGGCTTCTTTGCCATTAATTGGTCGTATGGAGTTTTATAATCAGACGCAAAGCATTATGCAGTCGATACAGTCTTTGTTTGATAGTGGCAATCAAACAGTGGCTGTGTTGATTTTACTGTTTAGTGTAATAGTACCTTTACTTAAGGCTATTTTTTTATTGCTTGCATTCACTTTGCCTATGCCAGATGTACGCTATTACTTACATAAAGTGGTGCTGGTCATTAGTAAGTGGTCGATGGCAGATGTCTTTGTTGTGGGTATTTTTATGGCCTATATGGCTGGCCAAGCGCATCCGAGCGCCACAGCCAGTTTACACAATGGATTTTATTATTTTACGGCTTATTGTGTATTGTCTATTTTAGGCGCACAGCTTATGCAAGTTGAGCGCAAGGCTTAGAGCCGATGAAAATACATTATCCAATGTAACTATTCAGTCAAGTTAACAAATCCCTCTTGGCAGGGTGCTGATGGGTTATTTTTTGGGCATTTAAGCGCTTTCTGGGGCGTGAGTATTTTTGATGTTTGTTAGGACATCTTCAAGGCTGCTATTGAGTGATACGTTGAGGCATAGGCTGAGCTCGTTATTCATTAGCATTTTTTGGAGTTCATCATAATGCAGCTCGAGTACTTTTTCACCTTGCCGTGAAATAAAAATATAGCGTTTTATTTGTCTGATAATTGCGGCAAGTTTACACCGCAAAGTTACCTCACCGTCATTGTAATCAAACCACATACCTTCTTGGAGTGACTTTATAACAGCGGCGGTGACTTCTGTTGCCTTTTCTTTTTCTTGTGCTTTTTCTTGCTCTAGCGCTTTTTCTCGTGCTGCTTCTTTATTGTCACTCGTGTGTGCGACTATTTTTAGCGGTGGCATTTGTGTGCGCAAAACGGTACTCAGCCCAGCTAGCTTTAATTGCTCTTGTACGGCGTGCGCGAGCGTGGCCGGTAGCGGATTGTGATTTTTAAACGCTAATAGGTCAATGAAGTTTTCGACCGCTTGCCCCCAGGGGGCCGAATGCACACCGTGAGTATTACCTATGACCTTGAGTACCCGTATCCAGTCTTGCTTAAGGTCTGCGGCGACCGAATGGCTGGGGGCATTATCGTTCATGATGGTATCAATAATATGCTTAGCCTGAGTGTGTGAGTTGGCGAGCGGTCTTGCGGCGGCTTTAGGGTTTATGGGTGTCACTACCGCTTCTGCGCTTGCAGTGTACTGTTTAATGAGTGATGCAAGCGTTGTGCTTGTGCGCTGTAGGTTGATGTCACCTTCTAGGGTGTTTTTGATGAGTTGGTTTATGGCTGCTTCGGTTGCGCTAGCCAGTGCGATATTGACCTCTGATAGGGCATCTAAATGGCAGTGTATTCCGATCGCTTTAATCTGTAGTAAAACCTGTTTAAAGGGGCTCTTACTGGTTTTGCTAAAAGCATCGGGCGTGATGAGTGAGTAGTTGATTGCCGCAATGTATATTCTTTTGCATAGTGCATGAAAGTGAGAGCCAATTTTTTCAGCACCGAGCTCATGGTCAAAAAAATATTTAGTGTGTTCTATCGCTGCCTTAGATTGATCAAAAGTTGGGCGTACTGAACCTTTGGTGCCGCTGTTGGTGCCGCTGCCGCTGCCGCTGTTGCTGTTGCTGTTGTTGCTGTTGTTGCTGTTGTTGTTGTTGGTGGTGGTAGCTTCATGTGTTTTTACGGGGTGTGTCTGTAAGTCGTCTGCCGGAAGCTGGCTATGGGTTGGGTCAATTGTCTGAAGGTCATTATCTGGTGGTGTGATTATTATACTGTCAGCGCTACCGGCATTATCAAGCTGTGTGACTGGAGGGGTAATAGTGGCGGCCACCGCGAGGTCCTTTTGCGTTGGCGGAGTGACTTTTTTAGGTGTCTTATCAATTTCTGGCTCAGCCGTTGTACTCAGCTCAAGCTCAGGCTGCGTATTACATGTAAGGTAAAACTCTGCATCCACTATCAGTTCGGGGTATTCGGTTGTTGAGTCTGCGCTGCTTTGTTTGGGTAGGTAAGGAATGAATAAGGTGTTAATTTTTTTATAAAACCCTCTGGCGAGCAATAAAAATTGCTGCTCGATATCGGCTTGTAAAGCAGCAGGCTGATAGCCGTAATTAATGTTTAGTGATTGCTCAATAAACGTTAATATCGGTGCTGGTGCGAGGGGGTTGGAGGTGTGCGGTATATTCACTTGAGTCACGGCACTTAAGTTGCGGCTCAGCTCAGCAACAAGATCTTCTATTCGTGTATTCGGTGCGAGCGCGAAGCTATCGGTAAACACTTCAGGTAGAGTCTTGAGTGCGTGCAGATAGAGTGCTTTTTTGAGCTTTAACTGCACAATGGCATTGATATTGGCAATGTCTTGATCGGTGGAATTGAGCGCGGGCAAGCTGTTATGGCATGCGCGCTTAATAAGTGCAGAGAAAAAGTGTTGGCATAGCCCTAGGATTTCAGGGAGTAATTCACTGTTATAAATACCTTGTAGTGTCGTCGCGGTGTTTTTCAAGTTACTTGGCCTTACGATAGCGGTTTGCAGTACGGGGAGTGCTGGCTGTGTTATGGGTTGTATATATCATGTTAAACAATTGTATCGCTAAAGGGGTATTTTTTTGGCATCAATAACAACAATATTGCATTATTGATGAGTTGCGTATGTCTTGAGGCTGTGGCTAGGGCTACAATTCGGGCTATGATTAGAGCGGGCGCTATGGATACATAGGCGCCGATCGCAAGCAGGCATTAATAGCGCAGTATGTAGGCGGTGTAGAAGATGATTGGCATAAAGGTAATTGATGCGTAAGAGAAGGGCTGTCAGTACGCTGATGTATTCGGCGAGCGCCAGGGCCTTCGCGAATAGCCTCCGCCGACCCTTGCGGGGGAGGTTTGCGGGGAGGCTATTCGGATACTCCTCTTTAAATAGAGGACGCTTTCCGGTGAATAGTAGCGTTTTTGATCAAGAGTATTATTGAGGTGGCAGCGGCTTTTTAAGGCTAAAGCTCTTCGTTTTACAGCTAAAGTTCTTCGTTTTACAGCTAAAGTTCTTCGTTGTCGATATCGTAATCGATGATAACCGGCTGATGGCTTGAAAAGCTTTGGCTTTTGTAGGTTGTGGCGTATTCAACTTTATCTTTTAAAGCGTGACTGATGACTTGGAAGTCGGTGCGCCAGCCGTCGCCCTCACCTTGAGTGCCCGATGGCCACCACGAGAACTCATCGCTATCGCCATTGGCGAGTCGAAAGGCGTCGCAGTAGCCCACTTGCCCATACAGCTGTTGTAGCCATTGCTGTTCGTGAGCTAAAAACCCAGCGTCATCGGTATGGTCTTGCCAATTTTGTACATCTTTACGTGTGTGTGCCATTGCCCAGTTGCCACAAAATATAAAGTGCCGGCGTTTGCGGGTGATTTTATGTAGCAGCGCTTGCAGGTCGTCATAAAAATGTATTTTGTCATCGATAGACTCGGTGTCTCGAAGTGCCGCAGGCGCGAGCAGCGAGCCTATACTGTGTTGCTCAAAGTCGATCTGTAAGTAGCGGCCTTCCATATCAATGCCGCTACTAAAGCCTAAGCCAAATATTAGCGCCTTAGGTTGGTGGCGAGTATAAATAGCGACACCATTGTAATGTTTAATGCCTGAGTCAAAAAAATAGGCAAAATAACCCTCGGGGTGGAAGATGTCGGCATCGAGTTCGGGCTCTAATGCGCGTAAATCTTGTAGGCAAATGACATCTGCGTCTTGCTGGGCGAGCCAGTCGTATAGCCCGCGTTTTGCGGCTTGATGTATCCCGTCAACACTGAGTGAGATGATTCGCATTCCAACCTCTTGTTTTGAACGCATTGAGTGTTAGCGATGAACATGCTATTTATCGCGTTTAAACGTGCAGTCTGTGTTTAGTTTAGTTTAGCCATGCATGGTGCGTTTGCGATTGCGCAAATAGTAAAGGCTAACCACTTATTATAGCAAATCTTGCCCGCAGGTGTGATGGCTGTTGGGGTTGTATGTGTATGAAATGGCCTTTTAAAGCCCGTAAGTCGCAACTTGCTCAGCATATATTCAGGAAAAGCGGTAGAATATGACGCTTATTTTGTAATTAGGAGTCGAGCGTGGAGTCGTATCAGCAGCAGTTTATAGAGCTTGCCTTAGAGTGCCAGGCGCTAAAATTTGGGGAGTTTACCTTGAAGTCTGGGCGTGTGAGCCCTTACTTTTTTAATGCGGGGCAATTTAGAACAGGTTTAGCATTGGCTAAATTGGGGCGCTTTTATGCCCAAGCGCTAATGGATTCGGGCGTGCCTTTTGATATGATTTTTGGCCCAGCCTATAAAGGAATCCCTTTGGCTGTTGCCACCGCTTCGGCGTTGGCTGACGGTCATGAGCAAGATTACCCCTTTGCCTATAACCGCAAAGAAGCCAAAACACATGGCGAAGGCGGCACAGTGGTGGGTGCAGCTATTGAGGGGCGCGTGGCGATTGTCGACGATGTGATTACCGCCGGTACGGCAGTGCGTGAAGTTTTGACTATGATTAATGACGCCAACGCAACCGCCGCGGCGATTGTGATTGGGCTTAATCGACAAGAGCGAGGCCAGGGTGAGCACTCAGCGATTGCCGAGTTAGAGCAGCAAACGGGAATTCAGGTCGTTAGCTTGATAAAACTGGACGATATTATGAGTTACTTACAAGCGCGTTCGCAGGAATACCCTGGCATTTATGATAAGGTTTTAGCTTATCGCAAAAAATATGGTGTAAATGAATGATGTGGCCGATGCGCGATAAAAAAACTGATCGCAATAAAATGGATTTAAAGCATAAACCGTATAGCGGGCTATTGCGCCTGCAAGCGCGCGCGTTGACCTTTACTGCACTTGTTGCGACGGGTGTTGCCAGTGTGAGTATGACGAGTAATACTTATGCCCAAGGGCATTATTATCGTTATGTTAACGAAGAGGGCGTTAAAGTATTGGGTCAGTCTATACCTCCTCGGTACGTGGCCAACGGCTACGAGATTCTCTCGGCTAATGGTCGTGTAATGCAAGTGATTGAGCCTGCGCCAGACCCTGAACTTGCCGAAATAGAGCGCGCAAAGTCAGCGCTAAAAGAGAGCTATGAGTTATTGGCAAGACGCTATAGTACGGTACGTGATATTGAGGCGGCTAAACAGCGTAAGTTGGTTCATGTTGAGGCGAGCATATTATTAGTCGAGGGGAGTATTGAGGGAATTCAAGAGGAAATTGATAACCTCACTGCGCGAGCGGCTAACTTAGAGCGTGCAGGCAAAGTGGTTCCTGATAATGTACTTGATACACTCAGTGCACTTAACGAAAAAATGGCGGCGACCCAAGCAATTTATCAACAACGCAAGAGCGAAAAAAAGGCTATTGTGACTCGCTTTGCACAAGAGAAACAATTGTTTAGCCAGGGTGTAGAAAGCTTTAACCCAGAGGCTATGCATAAACTGCAAGCGGCTGAAGAGGCCGATGATTCAGAAACTAAGGCTGACAGTGGTGAGCTTGAAGGCTCTTCTGTTAATAAAGAAAGCCAAGGGGGCCTGCAAACACTTTCGGGGCTTTAGTTATAACTCTTTCAGTGAAAGCTACCAAAAAATGATTTGTTATAAAGGCACTTGGCGTTCAGGCTAGGTGCCTTTTTTTGCTTTAATAAATAGGTTAATGACTGAGTGTGATTTATAGGGCGTTATTAATAAGCCCAAGACTAAGACATTGCCATTTTTTTGGCCAAGAGGCGCTGGTAACTTCTTTAAATTGACTGCGAACAAAGGCCGCAATATGACCCTCAACGCAGGCTTGCACAAGGCTGACCGTATCGTTAACTGAAAGCTGTAAATGCAGTCCTTCGGCGAGCTCGGCTGTGCGTAGTACTTGGCGCATTTCGGTACTTAATCGATCAAAAAACTTGCGTACGCGCGCGTGTAGGCGGTCTCGCTCACCGCTAATTGCATCACCTGTTAATAGTCTTGTGATGCCAGGGTTGCGCTCGCAAAACATCAAGTACACATAGGTGATACGTTCCAGTTTCTCAAAGGCGCTAAGCTGGTCGTTAGCAATGCTGCTGGCGCGGCTGAGTACAGCATCTTCTGCAAATTCAACCAGTCCCTCCAGCATTTTGGTTTTACTGGGGAAGTGACGGTACAGTGCTGCCTCCGATACGCCAACACTCTTGGCGAGTGCCGCGATACTGATGCGTTCACCGGGGTTATCCTCTAGCATAAATGCAAGAGTTTCGAGAATTTGCTGTTTGCGTGATGTTTTGGGGTTTGCAGGGGCCGTGTTTGTCATTACATACTCAAGCTAATTAAACGTTGATAGAGCTCTACAGGGTCATTTGTGAGCTGCTGTCTGTGATCAGTGTGCCTACACCGGCATCGGTAAATATTTCGAGCAACACCGCATGCGGCACTCGTCCGTCGACAATATGGGCACTAGCAACACCGGATTTAACCGCATCTAGGGCGCATTGTATTTTAGGCAACATGCCGCCATAAATTGTACCGTCACCAATAAGCTCATCAACCCGTGTGGTCGTCAAGCCGGTTAACACATCACCTTGTTTGTCTTGTAGACCACTGACATTAGTTAATAGCATAAGCTTTTCAGCTTGCATAACCTCGGCAATTTTACCCGCCACAAGGTCGGCATTAATATTGTATGACTGCCCGTCGTCACCAACGCCAATAGGTGCAATAACCGGGATAAAATCACCTTGCACCAGTAAGTCGATAACGCTGCGGTCAATACTGGCGACCTCGCCGACTTGGCCAATATCAATGATTTCTGGCGCTTTCATTTCAGGGGTTTGACGAGTGACGGCCATTTTTTTGGCGCGAATAAAACGCCCATCTTTGCCGGTAACACCAATGGCATGCCCGCCATTATTATTAATCAGGTTAACAATTTGTTTATTAACCGACCCTCCAAGCACCATTTCTACGACATCCATTGTGGCGTTGTCGGTGACGCGCATGCCGTCAATAAAATGAGAGTCTATATTTAATTTTGTGAGTAGTTCACCTATTTGGGGGCCGCCGCCGTGCACAACAATCGGGTTCATACCCACAATTTTCATCAAGACAATATCGCGTGCAAAGCTATTTTGCAGGGCTTGATCGATCATAGCGTTGCCGCCAAATTTTACGACAATCGTTTTGTTGGTAAAGCGTTGAATATACGGGAGTGCTTCGGTTAAAACCTGTGCTATAGCGCTTGCATCACTAATAATTGACATAGATAGCCTCAGTTGTGCGCCACCTAGGTGGCGTTGTGAATGTTCATTTTTTGTAGCTATTGAGCCAAACTGACAAACCTCATCTGATAGCGTGCTGATGGGGTATTTTTGGACATATAAGCGTCCAGCCTCAGCGTGGGTGCGCGGGGTTAGGTCTTGAGCACAAAGTCTAAATGGCTTGAGTGGCCCACAAGCGTACCGTGCGCAGTATTACCATTTGGGTGTTAGTGCGGTATCAATTTTTCGTAGTTCACGTGTTAATAGTGCTTTGATGTCATGTAGCTGTGCATCGCTGTTAGCTTCTGCGCGCAAGGTTAAATTAGGCGATGTATTAGAGGCCCGTACGATACCCCAGCCATAAGAGAAGTCAACGCGAATGCCATCGAGCGTTGTGATTTTGGCTTCTTTAAAATCGGCGCTGTCTTTGAGTGCTTCAATGATATCGAACTTTGCGTCATCACTAGAGGGTACAAGTATTTCGTTGGTGTGCGGTAGTTCGGGAAACTCTTCAAAAATGTTATCCAGAGTGTCGCCAATCAAGCTAACAATTTCGGCAAGTCGCGCAGCAACATACATTCCATCATCAAAGCCAAACCAACGCTCTTTAATAAAAATATGGCCAGAATACTCGCCGCCAAGCAGTGCGCCGGTTTCTGCGATTTTAGCCTTCATGGGGGCGTGGCCGGTTTTCCACATAATAGGACGCCCACCAAACTGCGTAACCACGGCGTTAATACTGCGCGTACATTTAACATCGTACACCACATCGGCGCCTGGGTTGCGACCGAGAATGTCTTTGGCAAATAGCATTAAGAGGCGATCGGGCCAAATGATTTTACCGCTGTTGGTAACCACCACTAGGCGGTCGCCATCGCCATCAAATGCGACACCAAAATCTGCCTTTGTTTCGGCAACTTTAGCGATAAGTTGCTCGAGGTTTTTGGGGTTTGTTGGGTCGGGGCCGTGATTGGGGAAGGTGCCATCCAGGTCGCAGTTGAGGGCGATGACATCGCAGCCTATTTCTTCAAAAAGACGCGGAGCAATTTTACCAGTCACACCATTACCGGCATCAACTACCACCGATAGATCGCCACCAAGTGCCACGTCGGCAAAAATAGTTTCGATGTAATCATTGATAATATCGTGGCGCCTTTCTTCGCCGGTACCGGCGTGAAATCTGTTTTGCTCGATGCGCGCTAAAATGGCTTGGATGTCTTCTGCTGAGCGACATCGCCCTTGCATTACGCATTTAAAACCGTTGTATTCTGGGCCGTTATGGCTGGCTGTTACCATAACGCCAGACTTGCTGCTCTCGAGTGTTTCGGTGGCAAAGTACACAACGGGTGTTGGCACTGTGCCAATATTGACCACGTGGCAGCCTGTGCTTAATATGCCGCGCACTAAATACTCGGTAAGAAGCGGGCTGTGGGTTCTGGCGTCGCGACCCACAATTAAAGTGTCTTCACCTAAGTCGAGCGCTTCACTTCCGAGTGCTTGCCCAATAAGCCGAGCAATGTCGACGGTAATATCGGTTTCGACGAGGCCGCGAATGTCATAAGCACGAAAGATATGCCTAGGCACTTTATTCATTGGGGCAAGGGCAGTGGGAGTATCGTGCGATGCAGTTTTTTCTTGCTCGAGTGGTTGGGTGCTATGTTCGGGGGGGGCTTGAGCTTCATCAAAACCAAGTAGGTCGTCGTCTTCTTCGATGGTGATATCGAGTATGTCGGTGTCTAAGCTGTATTGTGTGGAGGGCGGGGGCGCAACTTTTGTGCCCATTCGCTGATAAGTTTTAGCAATGGCTGCGCGCTTGCGCTCGTCACGTAAGCCGATAAATAAGCCCAAACTCACTGCGAGTGTAATGCCGATGCCCCAAGTGATGCAGGCGCTGATGGCAAATATCACCCAGTTGGTGTGTACGAGTTGTGTGATGTTTTTTGAGGCTATGTATTCAACGGTCCATGGCGTGCCGGGAATATCGATGGTTGCTGGCGGTAAATATTGGCCTTTACCTTGGCTGAATAACCGGTGCTGCCCACCTTTATACGTTTGCAATAAGGTGAATTTACCAATCTTCTCTAACTCATCGGTCATTGCTTCAAATGTGCGATCGAGGTGTGCGGTGACCAGTAATGTGCCCGCGACAGGTAGTGTTGGATCACTAGGAATGGGGACTGCAAAGCTTAAGCGCCAGCCTTGTTTCAGCTTGATCGCTTCGGGTTGTACTGTTTCACGGTTTTCGATGCGCTGAATAATTTCCAAATCCGAAAAACGCAGCGGCAATTGAGCATCAAGGTTGAGCTTGGCTTTGCCAAAAGGAATAAGCCGAATGCCTTCGGCTTCTGGCAGGCTATTCATAATACTTAAGCGAATGGTGCGAAGCTTGTGTTTGTCCTCTTGTTTGAGCGCTTGGGCCAGTTGAGTATTTTGACCAAAAAACATCAGCTTTTTATTAAGGCTCAGCAAATGCCCATTAATATTAGAGGAGGCTTTGGTTAAATATTGTTGACTAAATTTATGGTGCTGGCTTTCTTGTTCGGAAACCACAAGCGCATGCCAAAAAAAATAACTGATGCTGCTGCAAATTATCGTAGCAACAAGCAAGCTGCCTGCGAGCCACATTTTGACGGGTGAACGTTGAGAATCCGATACTGGAGAAGCACTCATAGATTAGTGACTCGCTTGCAGTTGGCTAATGTGATGAATAATCGAGGTGGCAATGGCGTGCTTATGATTTTGCGCGATGCGATGGGTGCCTTGATGGGTAATAATACTGACGGCATTTTGGTCGCTATTAAACCCAATGTTTTTATCAGAGACATCATTGGCAATGATGGCGTCGAGGTTTTTGGCTTGTAATTTACCAAGTGCGTACTGCTCAACATTTTGAGTTTCAGCGGCAAAGCCGACGACACAAGGTTTGGGCGTTAGCTGGGCGACATCGGCAATAATGTCGGGGTTTTTAATGAGTTCGATATGCATGCTGGCTGAGCGTCCTTTTTTGATTTTTTGCTCTTGTTGATGTGCCGGCCTAAAGTCGGCAACGGCCGCGGCGCCAATAAAGACATCGGCCGTTGCCGCTGCCGCTAGGCAAGCGCTATGCATTTGTTGTGCACTCACGACATTGACAGTAGTGCAGGCAGCCGGTGGTGTTAAGGCGCTGGGCCCGCTAATTAGCGTGACCGTGGCTCCGGCATCTAGCGCGGCCTGCGCGAGCGCGTAGCCCATTTTGCCCGAGCTTTCGTTGCTAAGGTAGCGAACGGGGTCGATCGCCTCTCTGGTGGGGCCTGCGCTAATCACAACGTGTTGTCCGGCAAGCTGTTGCGGGGCATGCCGGGGCGTAAAGTATCGAGTAATAAACGCAGCTATATCGCACGGCTCCTCCATTCGGCCATAGCCTACATCACCGCAAGCTTGCTCGCCGGCGGCAGGCCCGCACACTAAAATGTGTGGAAACGCGGCTATTTTTGCCATATTGCTTTGCGTGACCGGGTTGTGCCACATGGCTTGGTTCATCGCTGGTGCAACGGCGATAGGGCATGTGGCGGCAAGACACACCGTGCTGAGCAGGTCGTTGGCAAAGCCGTGCACAAGGCGCGCTAAAAAGTCGGCGCTAGCAGGTGCCACAACAATAAGGTCGGCCCAGCGGGCTAATTCAATGTGCCCCATGCCGGCTTCGGCACTAGGGTCGAGCAGTGAGTTGCGCACAGGGTTGCCCGAAAGCGCTTGCAGTGTGAGCGGGGTAATAAAGGACTCGGCAGCCGGCGTAGTGATCACTTGTACGTGGGCGCCAAGTTTTTTGAGTGCGCGAATTAGTTCGGCACTTTTGTAGGCCGCAATTCCGCCAGTTACGCCAAGCAAAATATTTTTATCGGTTAAATGGTTCATGCGCTATGGGTGCCCTCGTCTTTGAAGCGTTAAGATAGCAAATATCGCTGCCTTTACCCAAGTTTCTTGTTAAATAAAAATTGTGTTTGTTTTCGCTTGCGGCTAGCTTTAATTAGGCGATAGCGTGTTAGTGCTTACTACCTGCCTTATGTAAATGTGGTAAGCGGGCTGTCATGGTGCATAGCAAATCATGAAGGGCAATACAGACAGGGCAAATAAGGAGTGTTTATGGCAATAACCGATTGGCCGCGTGCAGAGCGCCCGCGAGAAAAGCTACTAGCCCGTGGCGCCGGTGCTTTAAGTGATGCAGAGTTGCTGGCTATTTTTTTGCGTACCGGGGTGGCGGGCAAAAGCGCCGTCGATCTTGCCCGTGAGTTGCTGACTCATTTTGGCTCTTTACAGGTCTTAATGTCGGCTAGCGAGAGTGAGTTTTGCCAAGGTATTGGCTTGGGGCAAGCTAAATTTTGCCAATTACAAGCTGTGCTCGAGATGGGCGCTAGGCACGCAAATGAGCAGCTGTCGCGTAGCAGTGCGCTCGATAGTGCCGTTTTGGTTAAGCGCTTGGTCAAAGCGCGATTGGTGGGGCATACCCAAGAGGTCTTTGCTGTTTTATTCTTAGATTCGCAGCATCGTTTGATTCAGTTTGAAGAGCTCTTTACGGGTACTATCGATGCCGCATGTGTTTATCCGCGAGAAGTTGTAAAGCGTGCGCTCGCATTAAATGCGGCGGCCGTTATTTTGGCACATAACCATCCGTCGGGATGTTCTGAGCCTAGCGAAGCCGATAAACAGGTGACGCATAGGCTTAGCAGTGCTTTGGCATTGGTCGATGTACGCCTGTTAGATCATATTGTGGTCGGCGATGGCGAGCCCTTTTCGTTTTGTGAGAAAGGCCTGATCTAGCGGCTTTTAAATATAAAAAATTTGCTTAAGAGGGGGTATTCTGGTATAAAACGCGCCTCTTTTCGGCCAGCCCATGGGTTTGCTTGTTTTTTGTTCAGGCTTCTCCGTTTAATTGTGGTTTTGCGTGGCATTGTAAGCGTACGCGGTACACGTGGTGAGTGAGACTGGAGTTTGTAGTTTTTTACTTTTTTGAATGCTAGCCTTTGGGGTGGTCTTTGATAGGGTGCTTAAACTGCGAAGCCAACAGTATCCGGCGGCGAAAGCGATCGGAATACGTCCGACATTTGTGGCTCTTTTTTGTTGCAAGCGGCTTAAATTTTAAGTGGCTACACAAAAGGGTGCTTAAGCGATATTTACGATTTAACGATTTAACGAGGCAGAGCAATGTCTAAGGTATGTCAAGTTACGGGTAAGCGCCCAGTAACCGGTAATAACGTTTCTCACGCAAAAAACCACACCAAGCGTCGTTTTTTGCCTAACTTACACTCTCACCGTTTTTGGGTAGAGTCTGAGAAGCGCTTTGTAAAATTGCGTCTTACCTCTAAAGGTATGCGCATTATTGATAAAAACGGTATTGACCAAGTTTTGGCTGATATCCGCGCCCGTGGCGAAAAAGTTTAATAGCGGCATTATTGCTGAACTCAACTTTGCTTAACTAAGCTAGAGGAACCTATCATGCGTGATAAAATCCGTTTGAATTCAAGTGCCGGTACCGGTCACTTTTACACGACTACTAAAAACAAGCGCACCATGCCTGAGAAAATGGAAATCAAAAAATTTGATCCCGTTGTTCGCAAGCACGTAATGTACAAAGAAGGCAAAATTAAGTAGGCACTGCTTACCTGATTTGCATCTTAAAGCCCAGCTTAATGCTGGGCTTTTTTGTGGGCGATGATTAATCGCCGCATATTGATTAGCTATTTATTTAGGTCTTGTTTATGCCCGAGCTTCCCGAAGTAGAAACCACTTGCCGTGGCATAGCGCCACATACCGAGCAAAAAAATATTGCCAGCATTACGGTGCGTAATGGTCGCTTGCGTTGGCCGGTATTGCCCGAGCTACCGGCAAAACTTAAGGGGCGTAAATTGCTTGCGGTTTCGCGTCGCGCTAAGTATTTGTTGCTGCGTTTTGATATCGGGACGCTATTGGTACATTTGGGTATGTCGGGAAGTTTACGCATCGTAGCGCCTGGCGCCGACATTGGTAAGCATGACCACATTGATGTGGCCTTTAGTGATGGCACTACGCTGCGCTATAACGATCCTCGTCGCTTTGGTGCCTTTGTTTGGCACGAGGGTGACGATGTAATCGCTAGCAAGCTATTGAGTTATTTGGGCCCCGAGCCATTGGGTGCTGGGCTAACGGGGGATTACTTGTATCAGCGAGCTAAAGCCTGCGCTCAGCCCATTAAGAGCTTTATTATGGATGCCAAGGTGGTTGTGGGTGTTGGCAATATTTACGCTAACGAGGCGCTGTTTGCGGCGGGTATCCACCCGTTAAAGGCGGCCAACAAGCTGACCCGCCCCAAGGCCGAGCTATTGGTTGTGTCTATTAAAACCATTTTGGCGCATGCTATTGAGCGCGGCGGCACCACCTTGCGTGACTTTGTAGGCGGCGACGGTAAGCCCGGCTATTTTGCGCAAGAGCTTCATGTTTATGGTCACGGGGGTGAGCCTTGCAGTGTGTGTGCCAAGCCCCTGACCGAAAAACGCCTGCAAAATCGTACCACCGTGTATTGCACACACTGCCAGCGGTAGCTCCTATGACAGCAACGACAACAACAGCCGTGCTAGAGCCCATTGATGCGATTGTATGGCAATGGCTGGCGGCTATACCGCAAGGCCGCGTAACCACTTACGGAGCCCTTGCAAAGCTTGCAGGCTACCCTAGTCATGCGCGCTATGTGGGTCGCATACTCAAAAACCTCCCCAAGCAAACCACACTGCCTTGGCATCGTGTCGTCAATGCCAAAGGCGAGCTTGCGTTTGCGGTGGATAGCGAGCGCTACTTGCGCCAAAAAACACGGTTAGAGGCTGAGGGTATCGTTTTTAATGGCGATAAAATACCGCTGCGGCAATATCGCTGGCAAGGTTAGCACTGTAAGGTGTGTGTGCCGCAGGGCATGGGGTTTAGGTGATTGCGCGGTGCGCCTATTCCTGTGCTAGACTGCGCCGCCATTTTACTAATCCATATACGGAGCAAATATGTCTGATTTTTCTACACTTGAGCAAAAAGTAAGCTACGGTATTGGTCGTCAATTAGGTGATCAATTGTTAGCTAACCCTTTTGATGGAATGGACATTGCCTCTGTTTCTGCTGGCCTTAAAGATGCCTTTGAGGGTGCCGAGTTTGCGGTATCACGCGAAGACCTTGATGTTGCCTTTAAAGAAATTAGCACTCGCATTCAAGCCCAGCGCGCTGAGCAATCTAAAGAGCAATCGGTTGTTGGGGATGCGTTTTTAGCCGAAAACGCCAAAAAAGACGGCATTACCGTGCTTGAGTCTGGCTTGCAGTACGAAGTCATTGCTGAAGGTAATGGCGATAAGCCTAGCGCCACTAACACAGTGCGTACTCATTACCACGGTACTTTGATCGACGGTACGGTATTTGATAGCTCGGTTGAGCGTAACGAGCCGGCCGAATTCCCTGTTAATGGCGTGATTGCTGGCTGGACCGAAGCTTTACAGTTAATGCCTGTCGGTTCTAAGTGGCGTTTGTTCATCCCGCATAACCTTGCCTATGGCGAGCGTGGTGCTGGTGGTTCAATTGCTCCTTATACCGCTTTGGTATTTGAAGTTGAACTTCTTGATATCGTGGCATAACGCTTATGTGGTTTAAAAACCTACGGTTGTATCGATTGACCGAAGCCTTTAAAACCACGCCCGACGAGCTAAATGAGCGCTTAAACGCGCATACATTTAGCCCGTGTGGCAAGTTGGATTTAAAGCGTCAGGGTTTTGTGCCGCCCCTTGGGCGGCATTCCGAGCTTTTAGTGCATGCTATACCTGGCTACATTATGGTGGCGCTCAAAAAGCAGGAAAAAATCTTACCCGGCGGTGTGATACGTGAAGCTCTCGAAGAAAAAATACAGCATATCAGTGAGCAAGAAGGCCGTCGCGTAAGCCGCAAAGAGCGAGATGGCTTAAAAGACGAGCTTATTTTTGAGCTTCTGCCTAAAGCGTTTGTCAAAAATGCCACTGACTATGCCTACATTGCCACGGCGCAAAATTATATTGTCGTCAATTCAAGCTCTACAGGCCGTGCCGAAGATTTACTCAGTGCCCTGCGCGAAGCCCTAGGCACACTACCTTGCGTACCTGTAAAGCCTAAAACACCGGCCACTCAAACCTTAACGCGTTGGTTACTCGATCTGCCCGAGCGCGGTTTTGAATTGGGTGAAGAGTGTGAACTAACAGCGGCAAAAGATGAGCGTATTGTGCGCTGTAAAAAACAAGATTTAACCGCTGATGAAGTATTGAACCATATTCACTCTGGTATGGTGGTGAGTAAGCTGGCGTTTAACTGGAAGGATATTGTTAGCGGTGTTGTAGAAGATGACCTGGCCATTAAGCGTTTACGCTTTGGTGATGAAATTAAAGATAAAGCCGATGACAGCCATTCAGAAACAGCCGCCGAAGAATTCGATACCGAATTTGCTGTGATGACGTTAGAGATAAAAAGCTTTATTGAAGCACTTGAACAAGCGTTTGGTTTTGAGGCCTAGCTTTTT
The DNA here is from genome assembly GCA_947494095.1 of uncultured Pseudomonadales bacterium. GTDB lineage: Bacteria > Pseudomonadota > Gammaproteobacteria > Pseudomonadales > Cellvibrionaceae > Marinagarivorans. The sequence goes on along the minus strand of CANLTI010000031.1, from coordinate 16,650 downwards.
TGATGCCGGGCTTTTTTAAATATAGCTTTTGTTGAAATATAGCTTTGTTGAAATATAGCATTAGCGCGTAAAAGTAATTGCTCAAAGGCTGTATTTATGGATTGTTGTCTGGCATTGTATATTAACGGTATCAGAGGCTTAAAATACAATGAAAGTATGTGTGCGATTACTGGGTGTAATGACGGTGCTCTTTGTCTCAATGGGCACAGTGGCAGCGCCTAATGAGCCGGTCGAGATTAAGCCGTTACCTGGGGTTCAATCTTTACCTAAAAGCCAGTTAGTCGCTGGCGTTAAAGCCGTGCGTGCACACAATGCTTTAGCCGATACCGCAGCGGCGAGATTGCTGGGGTTGGTACTAGACACTTATATTCCTAACACGCTATACGAAGAAAAAAGTATTGCTTGGATGGGCGGCAAACGCAGTTTAAGCATAACAAAAGCCGGTGCCGCAGTTTTAAGTAGTACGGCATCGGTGATTAAGGTGCAGTTTCCGCTTAAGGCGCAGTTGTACGGTAACGTCAACACCAACTTGGTTTTAGTGCAAATTAAAGCGTCGTGTGAAGCGAGCTTTACGGCGCCTGCGGCTATTGACTTAACGATAGATTTCAACAAAAAGCCACTGCAAGTTATCGCTCACATTAATGTGGATGTGCCGCCGGTCATGGCGGATTGTGATGGGTATAAACTGTCGGTAGAAGAATTGATTCGGGCGGTAATTGAGCAGCAAAAAACACAGTGGCAGCAAGATATTCAGCAACAAATTACCGATGGCTTAATGGTGCTCGGATTATAATTTTGGTTCTGTGTAAAATAGTGTGATCGGCGGCTTTTTGAGCGCCCACAATAATGTTTTTTATTTTTGAGGTATGAAGGTAATGAAAGATCTTCAGCGGTACATTACAAACATTCGCAATCATTATTTAAATATATATTTAGATGCCATTGCTAACTTTACGCAGCAGTATGAGCAAGCCGAAGTTGAGGCTTTAGCTAATGTGCCGGGTATTGAAGGGCTGCCCGAAATATTTCGCTGGCGCCGTTTTGATTTAGTGAATCAGGCTACGCAGCCGCCACAAATTGCTAACTTTAACCCTGAGACACACGTCAATTTTGAGCCCACCAGCTTAACCTGGCAAAAAAAAATGAAGGTTCGCTTTGAACCTATTGCGTGGAACGATGTGGGTTTTGAGTGCACGGGGTTTAATGTTAATAAGTCCCAGCTTGCCCATTGGGGCGAGCGCTGGATGGACCCTAAAAATACGCGCCCTGTTGACAATCACGGCCTTGGGGGTCGTATTCATGCGTTAACCTTTCCTGCTAAAAAGGTGAATAGGTTAGAGTTTTTTGTCGATTTTGGCTCGGCACCGGTGCAAGCTTTTCAAGAGTTGCTTCAGGTATTAATGTTGGCCGATACCAAAAAAGTACGTATCCGCACGGCCCGTCTTAAAGTGCATGAAGAGACTGAGCAAGCCGAGGCTTAATCATTCTTAATAACCTGGCATTACACAAAAAAGGCTCGCTAATCATTAGTATTCGCGGGCCTTTTTTGTGTTTGAGTGTTTTGTACTTGAGTGTTTTGTGGTTCAGTACTTGTGTTTTAATACTTGTGTTTCAATACTGGCTGTTGCGTGTATTTAAAAATTAGCCGTGACGCGCGGTATTATTGAGCGGTATTTTTTCATGCGCTAACAGCCAGCGCTTACGCTCTAGGCCACCAGCATAGCCTGTGAGCGAGCCGTTTTTCCCGATAACCCGATGACACGGAATAACAATGGCAATACGATTATGACTATTGGCTGAGGCGACTGCTCTTACCGCTGTCGGCCGTTTAATAGCGCTTGCTTGCTCTTGATAGGAGCGTGTTTGGCCATAAGGAATTTGTTGCAGGCCTTGCCAAGCGTCATTTTGAAAGGCTGTGCCAAGGGTCATCAATGGCAGGCTAAAGCGTGTGCGGGTACCCTCAAAATATTCCGTCACTTCGTATTGTGTTTGTTCGGTTAAGTCATTTTGGCCAGTCACAAAAGTGGCCTCTAGGCGTTTTTGTAGGTCTTGACATTCGGCGTCGAGGTGCTTGCGGTCCTCAAACTCTAATAGGCAAACGCTATTGTCAACCGTGCACACCAGCATCAGCCCCAAAGGCGTGGGAAAGCGATGAGTCAAAATAGCGCGAGTCTTCATTTTTATGTGTCACCGAGTAAAAAGCCTATTATTAGTATAACGAAAGTTATGCGATGAATCATAGCCTGTGCCACGCATCATAACCTACGCTAAGGCGAGTTGGGCCCATGATTAAAAATGCGAATAAATCATAGGCAGGCGCATCATTAGCTGCCACACTTCTCATTATTAAAGCTTATCTTACATTCGACTTGTAAAGTGATACCCCCAATGAATACCGAGCAACTAACCCCTTATATCGAGCGCCTGTTAAGCTTATCTAGCGAGCCTAGCGAGCAGGCACTCGCGGCGCCTGTGCGCGAACGTTTAATGCAAGAAGCGCAGGAAGAGCTTTCGGCCGAGCAGCTAGCGCTCATGTTAGAGGCCTTTCCTGCTGAGCCTAGAATGCTGTTATGGCAGCTCATAAAACATGATGAATGGCCCGCGGTGTTTATTTGTATGCGCGAGGATTCGCGCCGCGTTATTTTAGATCATTTAGATGAGACCGGCTGCAAAGAGTTACTGACGCTCTTTGATGCTGAAAGCCTGCTAGAAGTCTCTGATGATTTAAGTGCCGAGCTATTGGTCTTTGCTCAAAGTAAGCTAGACGACAAGCAGCAAAAATTATTTGAAAAAGCCCAGTTATATTCTGATGAGCAATTGGGCCACTGGATACGCTTTGATTGCCTGCGGGTATCGGCGCGCGCCAGGGTTGGGCGAGTGTGTAGGCTGCTTGATAGACCGTTGCCAAGCTATAGTAATGTGGTGTATTTAACCAATGCTCAAGGGGTTTTGGTGGGCGAGGTTAAACTGCAAGACCTCTATCGTGCCGAGGCCGATGTGGTTGTGGGCGAGCTACCTCAGCAAGAGCTGGTATTACTTAATGCCAGTGGCGACGTCTTTACCGCTGCCGAGCGGGTCATTCATTCAGACCAAATGGCTCTGCCGGTTATCGATAGCAATGGCGCGTTGCTAGGGTGTTTTGATTTAGCTTTAGCCTATCAAACCCGGCAAGAAGAGCAAGATGCAAAATCGGCAAAATCAGCCGGCTTGAGTGATGAAGAAGACTTGTTTGCTCCCGTTTTACGCAGTAGTAAAAACCGTGCGGTGTGGCTGGGTATTAATTTGCTCACAGCCTTTTTGGCCTCTTGGTTTATTGGTTTGTTTGAGGCCACCTTGCAAGAGGTGGTGGCCTTGGCGGTATTAATGCCGGTGGTAGCATCGATGGGCGGTATTAGTGGTAGCCAAACACTGACTGTTATTGTGCGTGGCTTGGCCATGGGGCAGGTGACCGATAGCAACCGCAACGCTTTATTACAAAAAGAGCTGCGAGTAGGTGCACTCAATGGTGTGTTATGGGCCATAGTGATTGGCATTATTACCTATCTGTGGTTTGGCAGTATTTTACTCGGTGTGACGATTGCTATCGCGATTAATATCAATATTGTGACGGCCGTAGTTTCGGGGGTATTAGTGCCTTATATCCTTAAAAAATTGAAATTCGACCCAGCCTTAGCGGGTGCCGTTGTACTCACGACAGTGACCGATATTGTGGGCTTTGTGGCGTTTTTAGGGCTAGGCAGTTTATTGCTGTAAGGTTTTGGTAGCTATTTAGCTCAGCGGATAAACCTCACCTGATAGGGTGCTGATGGATTATTTTCTGGCATTTAAGCGCCTGGCCTTGCAGGGAAAGCAAGGCTTAGACAGTGCACCTGCATAAGGATATGCAAGATTAGACTTTGCAGGAGCACAAAGTCGAGGAGCACAAAGTCGAGGAGCACAAGGTCGTAGATGGCTTGAGCGGTCTAGGCAAAAATAGGTAAAAAGCCTTATGGCCGAATGTCGTGATAGTTGATTGCTGGTGTTTACGGCAATGGTTATGATGACGTTCTATTTTGAGTTGTAGCCAGAGTAATCATGACCCCAACTGCCCCTATTCAAGCCACCCCACAACCACTTACACACTGGCGTGTTGCTGTACCCGAGTCGCGCCAGCTCAATGTGCTTTACGATATGCTGGCGGTGCGTGGCGCCACGGTGGTGCGCTGCCCACTGGTTGCTATTCGTGATAGCCCCGATGAAAACACAATTAAAGCGTGGTTATTACAATTTTGCGCCAACCCACCTGATGACTTAATTATTTTAACGGGTGAAGGCATACGCCGGTTAACAGGTTTTGCTGAGCGTTGGGGTATGCTTGTGCAGTGGGCTGGCGCACTAGGCAAGGTGCGTAAAATTGCTCGCGGGCCAAAACCTGCCAGCGCTTTAAGGCCACACAAATTAAAGCCCGATGTATTGGCCGTGGCGCCCACCACCGATGGCGTTATGCAAACACTACAAAACGAAAATTTAACCGGGCGTAAAATAGCCATACAATTATACGGCGAAGAGCGCAACCTTAAGCTGCAGCATTTTTTGACGGCCAAAGGCGCGCATATTGATACTGTTGCGCCGTATGTTTATGCCTCAGATGCCGAAGCCGAGCAGGTTACACAGCTTATTGACGACCTGATTAATCGCCAGCTTGATATATTGGTGTTAACCAGTATTGTGCAAATTAAGCGCTTAAGAGCGGTGGCAAAAAAGCAAGAGCGTGAAGAGCAGCTCATGGCCGCTTTTAAAGCGATTCACATTGCTGCTATTGGCCCTATTGTGGCGCAAATGCTGAATGAACTTGAGGTGCCGATTGCAATAATGCCCGATGATAAATTTTTTATGAAACCGCTCGTGCGCAAAATGGTGACGTTTGTTGCGGCAAACCCCAAACCTTAACACGTAATATTATTGATTGATGGAGTTGTTATGCCAACAGCATGTGCAAGGCACATTTTAGTAAAAACCAAAGCCGAAGCCGAAAAGCTTAAGCAACAAATTGCCGGTGGTGCTGATTTTGGTCAAGTTGCCAAAAAATACTCAACCTGTAGCTCGGCTAAAAAAGGCGGCAACTTAGGCGAGTTTAGCCCGGGGCAAATGGTGAAAGCTTTTGATAATGTCGTTTTTAAAAAGGCGGTGCTTACAGTACACGGCCCAATTAAAACGCAATTTGGCTTTCATTTGATTGAAACAGTTTATCGCGATTAATTTTTTGTAACTATTCAAAGGTGCGGAGATCGGGCGCTATATAAGCGCTCTTGAGCGTTTGCTCCTCGACTTTGTGCTCCTCGACTTTGTGCTCCTGCAAAGTCTAATCTTGCATATCCTTATGCAGGTGCAAAGTCTAATCTTGCATATCCCTATGCAGGTGCACTATTTACCCCTTGCTCCCCCTGCAAGGCCCGGCGCTTAAATGCCCAAAAAATAACTCATCAGCCCCTGTTAATAGGAGTTTTTGGGTTCGGCTCAATAGTGACAATTTTTTTAACAAAGCATTAAGCTAATACATTGACTCAATAAAAGTACCGACTTATGAAAGTATTCTTTTTTGTGGCTGAGCCACAAGACGATAGCACAACACAAGACACTCAAAAAATAGCTGAGCAATTACAAGCGTGGGTGGGTGAAGATAATCCGCATGCTGTTTTTATTCACAAAGAGGCCGGTGAGCAAGGTGATGCGCGCCTGGGTGTCGAAATGAAAATCAAATTACCCAAGCAACTTAACGCACCCTTAGATGCGTTTTATAAAATCACTCATGAGTGTAACTGTGATTTTGTTGTAGGTTTTATTGATGGCGACGACTATGAAGAGGTGTGTTTCTTTGGTAAGGAAGAGGGTAAGCCAGACCCCTTTGCTATAGGTTGCTATTTGGGCTTTGAATAATCGAGCCCTTCTGTGTAAGGCAAGTACTCAAGCCCTAATTTAGGGTAGGGGCCATGACTTAATGCGTGAATAAACTTCAGCGTCTTAAACCCATCAAACCACTCGTGGCTCATGCGTAGTGCTTGCGTGGGGTTTTTGGCTTGCTTGCTCAGGTGCGTGAGCAATTGCTCTATACCTATGCTTTTTAAGGCCTGCTCGGTCGCTGAGTTTAAAGCCCCTGGGGGTAATAGTACCTTAGGGGTATTATCGATATTATTTAGTCGCTCATAGAGCTTGGGTAAACAGGCGATGGCTATTTTTAAGCACTCAAATACCTTGGGGTTGTAATCTAAAAAAGCCTCATTATTTAATAGCTGCCTAACTGCCGGCCCGGTACCAAAAGGTACGCGTTGTGAGGCTCTGGGCTTTAGCGTTACCGTGTGCTTTAGCTCGAGTACAGGCGCGAGCTTGGCTAATTTATTGAGTAAATAAAAATCTTCGCCAGCAGCGCGCCTAGGAAAGCCACGCACTTGGCTGTAGTGTTTAGGGTTGGCCGCTATCGCGCTACCTATGGTGTTAAAGGCATAGGGCGAGCCGCTGGTCGCTAGGCCATCGCGATAATATAAAAGGCTTGCTTCATAGAGTTTATTTGCCTGCTGTGTTTGCAGTTGATAAAACCCTTGAGCCTTAGGCAAAAATTGATGATTAACAGCATAAGTGAGCGCACTGATATTTTCGTCAATACTGGGCGTTTCGAAATAGGTGCTGGGCAGTGTTGCATCGGCATCGGTACAGTGTAGCCAGCCTGTTTGTACAATGTTGCGCTGCATTAAATCGAGTGCGATATCGCAGCCTAGCTTACGTGCGTAACCCACGCCTTGCTTAGGGTTAACGCCTGGCTGGCAGCTGTTTATGCATAAAAAATCGATAGTGTTTTTAGTGCTCATGGCGAGTTGGTGCACATGATCAATACTTGTGCAGGTGAAGCTTTGTGTATCGCGTGTAAAAAAATCAAATAGCCGTTGGTTAAGGCGCGTGATCCGCGTGTATTTATTGGCGGGCTGATTAATGACAAGACACACCAGTATGCGAGAGCTGCGTGTAAAGTGTTGCTGTATTAATTGCCGAACAAAAGCGGTGCTTTCGTTATAGGCAGGGATAATAAGTATATGGCTGTAAGGTGGCGCCTCAGCGTTAAAAGCATTGGCAAATACACCGGCTAAAGGCTCAGCGTACTGCGCTGAGTATTTAGCGGCGTGCTTTTGTTGTAATAGTGGTTGCGTGCTTACCAAGGTAATACTTCACCATTAGAGTGCCAAAAAGTACCGGTATTATCGTTAGTCAGCTCGGCAATGCGGGCCATTAGGCGCTCGGCAGCGGTATCGGCGGTAATATCGCCTGCGTGGTTAATCATATCGGTTTGCACCATGCCGGGGTGCAAAATGGCCACGTTAATACCCTGACCTTTTAAATCCATAGCGAGCGACTTACCCGCTGCATTGAGTGCAGCTTTAGACATGCGATAACCGTAGTAATTACCTGAGCCGTTATCGGCAATAGAGCCCATGCGGCTGGTAATTAACGCAATTTTGCTGCCGCTTTTGAGTAGTGGTAGCAAGGCATGAGTGACCGCTAGAGGCGCGAGTGCGTTAGTTGTAAACTGTGCTTGAATAGTTTGAGTGTCCATATTCTCTAATGATTCGCCGCGCAGTATGCCGGCGTTATTAATAAGGATGTCAATAGTTTCGCCGCCTAAAATTCCTTGTAGCATAGCGGCAATGCTCGCGGGCGCGTCATCATGAGTCACATCAATGCCTTCGATAATATCGGCCTCGGTGGCTTCTAGCTCGGGTGAGCTTTGGCGGCAAATAGCGGTCACTTGGTGCCCTTGTGCGCGATAGCTTTTAGCAAAGGCAAGGCCAATACCACGGTTAGCGCCAGTAATTACAATATGCATGTCATTTTCCTTTATCGGGTGATGAGAGTACTTTATGAGTTAAAGCGTATTTATACAGTAAAATATGACGCTTAATAGGTATGGTAAATTGTATCAAGTTAGACTCAGTGGCAAAGCTAAATTGCCGTGCAAAAAAACGCTGTTCAAAAAAGCGCCACCCAAAAAAAACGCCCCTCAGGGCGTTTTTTTGCAGCTGCACAAACATACTATTCGTTGCCATAGCTCATAAGGCGCTCATAGCGCTTGGCTAGTAGTTCATCGGGGTCAACAGCGCAAAGCTCGTCTAACTGTTTGCTGAGGCGCTCTTTAAGGGCCTCGGCCATCATAGCTGGGTCGCGGTGCGCGCCGCCGAGTGGCTCGGGGATTGTTTCATCAATAATGCCTAAATCTTCAAGCTTGCTTGAGGTAACGCCCATGGCTTCGGCTGCAAGTGGCGCCTTCTCGACAGTCTTCCAAATAATATTGGCACAACCTTCAGGCGAAATAACAAAATACGTCGAGTATTGCAGCATATTGAGATGGTCACCCACGCCAATAGCCAGTGCCCCACCGGATGAGCCCTCGCCAATAACCGTGCAAACAATGGGTGTGCGCAAACGGCTCATGACTGCCAAGTTTTGCGCAATCGCCTCACTAATGCCACGCTCTTCACTGTCAATACCGGGGTAGGCTCCAGGGGTATCAATGAGTGTGATGATTGGTAATTGAAAGCGCTCGGCCATTTCCATGAGGCGCAAGGCTTTACGGTAGCCCTCTGGGCGAGGCATACCAAAATTACGCGAGACTTTTTCGGTAACGGTACGGCCTTTTTCTTCGCCGATAATCATAACGCTACGGCCATTAATGCGGCCAATACCGCCGATAATCGCTGAATCATCGCCAAAGTGACGGTCACCGTGCAGCTCATCCCAGTCGTCAACCATTAGCTTGATGTAGTCGCTGGTGTAAGGGCGCTGTGGGTGGCGGGCAACCTGAACAACTTGCCAAGGGCTTAAATTTTTGTAGATGCTCTCGGTTTCCTTTTTTAGCTTTTGCTTAAGGCTGTTAATCTCGTCAGAAATGTCGACGTCTTGATCGGTGCTGGCGAGTTTAAGTTCGGCAATTTGACCTTCAAACTTAGCAATATCTTGTTCAAAACTGAGGTAATTTAAATTCATTTTCACGTCTACCGCGGTTGTGGTGGTTACGTAGGCAGTCGTTCAGCCATACGCCAAAAATGGCGACAAGTGTATCATTAAGTTTGCTGCGGCTGAACCTACCTATGGAAAATTGACCGACTTAATCATTCGATTAGAAGGATTATTGGTTGCCGCGAACCATATCCAGTAATACTTTAATGCGTGCCAGCAAGATAGCTTTTTGAACAGGCTTGGTGGCAAAGTCGTTGCCGCCGGCTAAAAAGCCTCGTGCTATTTCGGTGTCTATATCTTTTGCTGTTAAAAAGATAATAGGCAGTTTATGGATAGGCCGGGTCTGGCGAATAATCTCACAGGCTTGGTAGCCGGTCATTTTAGGCATCATAACATCCAAAACAATCAGGCTGATATCGGGGTTTGATTCTAGCAATGTGAGGGCTTCAGGCCCGCTGCTGGCCTCTAGCGTTTTGTAATTATGCAGCTTGAGAATAGCCGTTAAGACCATAAGGTTTACGCTGTTATCATCGACACATAATATGGTGGTGTCGGCTGCGTAGCTTGGCGCCGTACTTTTGAGTAATTGCGATGCATTAGCGCCACTGGGCGCAGGTGTTGCTGGCGTATTTTGAGTAGGGGTTTGGTGGTTGGCCTCGTGTGTGAGTGTTGCTGCTTGTACTTGTAGTTCTTGTGGTTCTTGTAGTTCTTGTTGTTCTTGTAGCGTTTGTAGTGCTTGTTGCTGTTCTTGTAGTACTGCCGATGACGCAGGCGTGGATGTTGCTGCGGGGCACGTACCGGCTTGATGTTGCGCCGCGCAAAGGGTAAAGGTAAACGTGCTGCCGCAGCCCACTTTGGAGGTTAGGGTAATTGTACCGCCGTGCAGCTCTATGAGCTTTTTGGTGATACTTAGGCCTAGCCCTGTGCCTTCTTCGCGAGTGTCTTCATTGTTAACTTGATTAAACGACTCAAAAATACTATCGCAATGCTCTGCGCTGATGCCAACCCCCGTATCGTGAATACTAATATGCAGTTGTTGTGCGCTATGTTGTTGCGAGCTATGTTGTTGCGGACTATGTTGTTTGGCCTCGAGTGTGATTGTGCCTTGCTCGCTGTATTTGATGGCATTGCTTAATAGGTTTAAAAAAACTTGCTGTAGTCGATTGCTATCGGCATGGGCTGGCGGTAAATTTTGTGCAATGTTATTGATGATGTTTAAGGGTTTGCGCCCAATTAAAGGCTTTACTAAAGCGATACTGGTTTGCGCTAAGGCGTACAAATTGACGTGGCTTTTGTGCAATATAATTTCTTGTTTGCCCAGCTTCGACATATCTAAAATATCGTTCACTAAATGTGATAAGCGTAAGCCACTTTGAATAATCATGGTAAATGTGTGGTGCTGGGCTGTGCTAAGTTGCGTATGTAGCTCGTCTCGCAAGCTTTCGGCTAGGCCAATAATGCCATTAAGTGGTGTGCGTAATTCATGCGAGGTGTTGGCTAAAAAGGCATCTTTCATTTTGTCGAGTTTTATGAGTTGGCTATTAATAGTTTGCTCTTTTTGCAGCTCTAATTGCTTGCTTTTATAGCGCCATAATAAATTCATAACAGCCAAAAATAAAACAATATAACCGGCATAAGCCCAAGGGGTTAGCCACGGCGGCGGCGCTATATGTATGGCGAGCGTGGTGCGGCTAAGTGGCCACTGCATTTGTGTATTGCTCGCTTGCAGCTCAAAGGTGTATTTACCCGAGGGTAAATTGGTATAAATAGCCGAAGGGGTATCGTGGGTTTCGCGCCAGCTTTTATCAAAGCCATTGAGCCGATAGCGGTAGTGAATAAGGTTGGGCGATACAAAATTAAAAGCCGAAAAACTTAATTCAATAATGTTTTGCTGGTGGTTGAGCTTTAGGTATTTTGTGGTGCTAATACTGCGACTGAGCGGGCTGTTAATATGGCCTTGGGTCACCACTTCATTGGCAATTTTTAATTGCGTAATAACCGCTTGTTGTGGCTGGTCAATAATGGCTGCTTTATGCTGCAATAGGTATTGGGGCTTGAAGCGCGTAATGCCGTTGGTTGCTCCGGCATACAGGGTTTCTTTATTATCAAAAAATACTGTATTGCGTTTAAAGTTATTACTGCTTAAGCCGTGGCTTTTTTGTAGTGTGGTGATAGTTTTGTTGGGGTGTATGCAGGCAATGCCACTATCGGTTAATGCCCATATATTGCCTTGCGCATCTTCTGTAATACTCACAACATGGCCAGAGGGCAGGCCTTGCTCGGTCGTGATGTGAGTAAACTTTTGCCGTGTTTTATCAATAATTGTTATCCCGCCGCCTTGCGTACCCAGCCAAATATTATGCTGGCTATCTTCAAATAAACTGGCAATGCGGTTGTGAATGATAGAGTTGTGATTGTTAGGGTTGTGATAAAAGTGTTCAATTTTGTAAGTTTTAGGGTCGAGCTTGTCAAGCCCGCCCAGTGTACCCAACCAAATAAAACCCGCATGGTCTTTAATAATACTTTTAATATGTGGGTGTGAAACCTGCCGATCATTAGCGGGCGCATTGGGTAAAAAATAACGAAACTGCTGAGTATTAAAATGATATTGATTGAGCCCTCCGGTTTCGGTGCCTATCCATAAATACTCGCCATCAATAACCACACTCCAAATATAAGCACTATTAATGCTGTTACCGATGATAGGGGCTGAGGTATTTGCGCTGGCGGGCATTTTGATAGGGGCGGTACCATCGGGTAGGTATTGCGTGAAATGCTGAGTGTTGGCATTCAGCTTATGTAGGCCGCCAGACCACGTGCCTACCCATAGGTCGCCGTTATTTTGCTCGGCGGTATCTAAAACGGCATTAAATTGCAGCGCGTGGGGGTTGCCTGGCTGGGCTAAATACTGCCGGTTCACCTGAGTGCTTGGGTTATAGGCGTTAAGCCCGCCTTCGGTCCCTATCCATAGGTGCCCATACTGGCTTTGCTTGATCGATAAAATGGCGGAGTCACTCAGGCTATTAGAGTCGCCTGTGGTGTGAGTGATGTGCTCAAAGTTTTGAGCTGATACATCGAGTAAGTTAATACCAACAGGGTAAGTGCCTACCCATAAATCCCCTACACGGTCTTGGTAAATACTCCGTACGCTATCGTTAATTAAACTGTTATTTTTGTAAGGGTTGTGTGTAAAGCGTGTGAAGTCATCGGTTTTAGGGTTGTACCGGTTGAGCCCCCCATGGTCAACCGCTAGCCAAATATTATGCTGTTTGTCTTGCATAATATTCCACACGGTATCGCCGCCCAAACTATTGGGGTTTTGTGCGTCATATTTGTAGTGATAAAAGGTATGGCTGCTGTCGTCAAAGCGCGACACTCCGCCGCCAAGCGTACTAAGCCATAAAAAACCTCGATGGTCGCGCATAATGCTAGTGATGTGGTTGTGAGCGGGCCCGTTGTTGCTATTGGCTACGTGGCTAAATTGCGTAAACCGAGGCTGACCGTTGGCATCGCTGAGTTTTAATAACCCAGCGCTTGTTGATCCTAGCCAATAGGTGCCGTCACTATCGCTATAGGTGGTATAAATTGAGGTTGTTGGTAATGTATAAGGTGCCGGTTGGCTGGGGCTATAAAGTACCAGTTTTGTGCGCGAGGGCTGTAATATTGCAAAACCTTCGCTGCCACCGATTAATAAAGTGTTATCGGCGGTAACCGTTAAGCTATTGAGCGATTGGGCAATTAACGTGTGCTGATAAGGGCCTTGGTGTTTGCTGTTAATAAAGTTATCGGTTTTAGGGTTGTAACGGCTGAGCCCTGCGCTTGTGGCTAGCCATAAAACCCCATCGTGGTCTATGGCAATATCGAGTACGGCATTACTTGCTAGGCTGTGGCTGTCTTCGGGGTTGTGTTGGTAGTGTTTAAGCGTATGGCCATCAAAGCGCGCCAACCCATGCTCGCCACCTAGCCACATAAAGCCGTTTTGATCTTGCTGTATGGCGTGCACCGTTTGCAATGATCCGCCGCGTTCGTTTTCGTTATATAACAGGCGCTTAAAGCGCAGCGAGGCGGGCTGAGTATGAGGTGCCACTTGTTGTTTTACCGCGCGACTTAACGGGCCGCCAGCGCGTGTTTGTGTTGTTGTAGCGGCCGCCGAGCGAGCAGTGTTGGCATAGGCCTGCGTGTGTAGTAGCGGGGGTATCCCGAGGCTGCAGATGAGGATAGTACGAAAGATGAGGGTCGTACGCATAAACACCCATACGCTCGCCGCATTGGCTAAGCGCAGGCCCAAGTCATGGGTGCGTCGTGTAGATACGCGCTGCCCCAAATCGCTGTTTTGCTCCCTTGGCGTTTGCATGCTCAGTGTGTTATGCCTCAATACTTGCTTTGCCTCAACGTTCTAGTACCTTAAAGTGACCTTAGCGTGCACTCTCAATAAGTGTAGGCATGAACCGTAAAGTTGGAAGCCTATAGGTGCTTTACCTGATTTATTTTTGGTGTATTAGCCACTGGAGCGCCCCAATGTGGCTTTAGGCGTGACTGGCAATAGTCTGTTTTAATGCATAGCTATTGGCTGTGAGTTGCTATACTGCACAGCCAATTGTTAAGGCAGGCGTAAGCTCAATGAATAAGTTAGAAGACGAGGTTGTAAGCCCAGCCCAACCAGACCCCAGTGAAGCCCCTTTTCATAAAATGACGCCAGACTTTGTGCTGGATGCTTTTGAGTCACTAGGGTTTATGAGTGATGCACGCATTTACCCGCTCAATAGCTACGAAAACCGCGTATACCAAGTGGGTGTAGAAGACAGCGACCCTTTAATTGCTAAGTTTTACCGGCCTAACCGCTGGAGCCAAGCGCAAATACTAGAAGAGCATGCCTTTAGCTTAGAGTTGGCGGTTAACGAGGTACCGGTTGTTGTACCGCTCGAGGTGCAAGGCCAAACACTCTTTAATTACCAAGGCTACGACTTTGCGTTGTTCCCGCGCCGCGGCGGCCGCGCCCCCGAGCTCGATTGCGAAGACACCATTTATACCTTGGGCCAGTCGTTGGGGCGTATTCATGCTTTAGGCCAGTTGCACCCCTTCGAGCATCGCCCAACATTAGATATGCAAAGCTTTGGTGAGCGCAGCTGTGAATACTTGCTGAGCCATAATTTTATCCCTAATACGCTATTAGACGCTTACCAAACCATTACTACCCAGTTACTGCAAAAAATACGCGAACGTTTTGATCTGATCGAATATACCCCCATTCGCTTACATGGTGATTGCCACCCAGGTAATATTTTGTGGCGCGATGATCACCCTAATTTTGTTGACTTAGATGACGCCCGCAATGGCCCAGCCGTACAAGATTTATGGATGTTGCTGTCGGGTGAGCCCGATCGCCAAAGTATTCAATTAGCCAATTTAATTGATGGCTATGAAATGTTTTGCGAATTTAAACCTAAAGAGTTAGGTTTAATCGAGAGCTTGCGTACATTGCGCTTAATGCATTATGCCGCGTGGTTGGCGCGCCGCTGGAACGACCCTGCCTTTCCTATGCACTTTCCTTGGTTTAACACCGAGCGCTATTGGGCCGAGCATATTAATGAGCTGCGCGAGCAGTTGTTTGCCTTAGATCAACCCTCGCTTAAATTATCGTTAGGTAATTAAAGCGAGCGGTTGTGGGTTGCCCGCACGAGCACAGCGGCCAAAATAGAGGCCAAGGCTGTAGGGCACAAAAGTTATTGAGGCTTATTAGGCTTTAGGCTTCAATAACAATCTCGTACGAGGTGAATTTACGCATATTGATGACGGCGTTTTCAAAGATTAAATACTGCCCTTTAATGCCAACTAAAGTATCGTTAATTTCTGGCTTTTTATCAAAGTTGTACGATTTTACTTTTTTAGGAAAGTCATTTATTGGGTAGTGAATAGCCTGAATGACCTCTTGTAATGGCTCTATCGCATCATCGCCATGGGTTTTTGTAATATCGGCTAAGGCATCGGCTATTAAAGGAATAAGCTCACCTGCTTTTGCATTTAGGTCTACATCTTCATTATTGCCTTTTAGCATGGCTTGCCAGTGGGTTTTATCGGCCACTAATTTTGCCAGCGCCACCTCCACTAATCCCGAAACAAAGCGTGTTTTGACTTTAAAAATAGGCAGCCCTTGTGTGGCGCCTTGGTCTATCCAGCGGGTGGGTAATTGCGTGTGGCGGGTAATGCCCACTTTAATACCCGATGTATTTGATAGGTACACATAGTGCGGCACAAAACAATTTTGCTCACCCCAACTAGGCTCGCGGCAAGTGCCTTGTGCGTAGTGGCAGGTTTCGGGTTTCATAATGCACATATCGCAGCTGGCTAGCTTTTGCATGCAGGGGTAGCAATGGCCTTGGCTGTAGCTTTTTTTGGTTTTTTTGCCACAGTGGCTGCAGCTTATTGTGCCGGTATGAGTAATTTTGATCGTTTGACCAATCAATGGGTTAAGCGCCAATAACTGATCGCCGACCGGGAGTTGGTAAATAACGTTTTGGTTGTCATCTAAAGATGACACCATTTTTTTAAGAGTGCCTTGCATAGTTATCGCGCTTACAATTTTGGGGGTGCGGATTATAGC
The DNA here is from genome assembly GCA_947494095.1 of uncultured Pseudomonadales bacterium. GTDB lineage: Bacteria > Pseudomonadota > Gammaproteobacteria > Pseudomonadales > Cellvibrionaceae > Marinagarivorans. The sequence continues at coordinate 1,067 of CANLTI010000031.1, read as the reverse complement.
TTGAATTTTGCTTGTGGGTAGTATGGTGCTGGGGTTTGGGGATTATTCGGTCAATATTTGACGGGTAGTAACCAGCCTTAATGCCCGTACTAACCCTAATAAATTGCTACCCCCAAACACTTCCTTTGGGTGAGAGTAGTGGGCCTTAAATCAGAGCGATTAAACACTCATCATGGGGTGCACCCTCACCTTGCTATCACCTTGCTATTGTGGAGCGCCCCCACACCACCCACTCAAGGCACGCGGCAAGTACTTCCCTGTAGCTCTAGTCGGCATCCTGCCTCCAAAGGCCCCGAATGCGTGGTGTGGGTGGCTTTTTATGTTGCCTTAAATCTGTGAGTTTTTGGCTTTTAAATTTCGAAATAATATAATAAGTTAATTGAGTTTTGGGGTAGTTGGGCAGGAGTAATGGTAGGGGATTCTGGAAGGTTTTATTGAAGATGGTTTTTAGGTAGCTCGCTTGGGCCTTTGTCGATGTTTGGCTAATAAATCTTGATACTCATGCTCAAAATGCTGTGTTTGTAAGGGCCAAGCGTCAATAAAACGAATGCCAATAAAACGAGTGCCTGTCCTTGCAAGTAGTTGTCCTTGCAAGTAGTTGTCCTTGCAAGTAGTTGCACCGCCGCGTATCGATTTCTCTGGCGCGTTCAAGCCATCCATGGGCACTCCATACGCGTTCCCGACGCATAAGGGCCTGAGAAATCAATCCCCGACGGTTTTAAGCGTGCGTATCCGTAAGTTTGTTAAAGCCAAATAATATTAGTTTTGAGTGGTTATGCTTGGGGGGGGAGGGTATTAAAGCGAGTGCCTGTCCCTGCAAGTACTTCCAAAAAGGAGCATGTATGCCAATAATTTTAAAAAACGAGTGTGTCCCGGCTATTCATCGATTCTTGACTTGACCCCTTAGTTCTCAGTTTCTCAATAGGCGCCACAAATCGACAAGGGGTGACAAAAATCGCCTAAGGTCATTGACGATGGCATCATTTAAGGCGACTGTGCTGTAAACCATCTACTTGCTGCGGATAAAGGCGCGCAGTTGATCCATGAAGCGTGTGGGCTGGTTGGGT
>CANLTI010000030.1 GCA_947494095.1 uncultured Pseudomonadales bacterium | reverse complement strand
TCACTTAATTATCACTCAGGGCTATAACGGCGGGCGAATATTAAACAAATTGGCTAACTATTACTAGGAGGCCCTGGCCAACCTCTCCGTCAGCCCTTAAAGTGTCAAGCTTAGATAAAACCCATCTAAGTACAGCCTTATGTATAAAGTCTTAGCGACGAGCATCCACTTTCCGCTATAGAGCCTTAAACCTATATAAGCTACTATTTTTATTGATCTTAAATAGACTGCTTTGGCGGCTCACCCGTTACACGTCGCCCCAACGCAAAATACGCCTCTTGAATAACGTCACTGTATCCGCAGCAAGCAGATGGATTACAGTAGAGTCATCTTAAATAATGCCATCGTCAATAACCTTAGGGTAATTCTGTCACCCTTTGTCGATTTATGGCGTTTATTGGATTTAACAAGAGCGACGCCATTAAGGTGCTAGGGGTGATAAAAATTAGGTAGGTTTTTAAGCGTGTGTCACCATATTTTTAGGGTTAACTAACGCAAAAAATCCCGCATAGCGGGGGTTTTCAACGAGCTGCAAGCTTTTCAACAAGGAAGTACCGACGTGCTCGAAAGCCGATTATTTAAAAGTAGATGACATTCAGTAATAGTGCAAAATTATAAAAAAATTAAGTCACTATTCAGCTCAGCTGATACACCTCACCTGACGGGTGCTGATGGATTATTTTCTGGGCATTTAAGCGCCGGGCCTTGCAGGGAAAGCAAGGGTTAGACAGTGCAGGAGCACACTGTCGAGAGCGCTTATATAGCGACCGCCCCAGCACGGATGCGTGGGGATAGACTTTGCAGGAGCACAAAGTCGTAGATGGCTTGAGCGGCCCAGTAAATGATTCATTAGCGCCCAACTCCGGCACACCTGAATAGTTACAAAATTAATTAATCACCCAACAACCCTTTCAACAACCCCCATTAAATCACTCAGCAAGCGCAATACCTTATGGCTTTCGTTGCCTAGCCATATTTTACCGCCGTCTTTTACTTGTACCCGTTGCAGTATTACCGCGAGGCTATCGCGGGTGTGGCCTATGCGTTCGGTAATGCTATTGCCGGCGGTTGTGTGTTGGTTGCGGCTGGTGGTGAGGTTTAAATTATCTACGGCACCAATACTTAAATGCCCGCCGCTTAATAACTTAATGGCCCCTAGCGCTTCAATTAATTTAATACCCTGTATGGCCTCTGTGCTGTGGCCGGCGATGGTGTGGGTTTGGTGGCTGGCGTTGGTTGTTGCGGTAGTTGTATTAATGGCATGCGCGGCGCTGGTATCGGTAATCGACCCAGCCATGCTGTCAAACGGAATCAATGATTTGAGCTTGAAACACATCCGTGAGCTTGAACAATATGACAAGGTGCTTGTAATCGGCATTAACGACGAATCAGAAGGTGAAGAAAAATGAACCAATAGCAGAAGAGCGCTTAAAACGCCGTTTGCGTGCAAGCTTGGAAATTAAGGTTAATTCCGCTTTAGCAAAAATGAAAAAACTATCGAAAATTTTGATAGTTTAAAACCCGAAAAAAGTGTTTCACCAAAAATTGATGACCGGCAACAAATCTGGAAATACTGATAATGCTTAAAACTGAAATATCACCAGCGACGAATAAACCCGCCAGCCGCCTTTGCTTAAATGTCGGTGCTAAAGCCGTTGCACTGATGAAGGCAATCAGTGAGATTCAGCATCTAACCCCCTGAGCAGTGCTTCGAACAGGCTATTCGTCCTTGTGTATTAGACGTGATAAAAAATTGTCACTTCGTCCTGAAGCCGATATTTTCACTTTAAGACATCGAACACGCGGTGAATGAAATTTCCTTGGGTAGCGTGAAAAAACGAGTGGTGGCTTATAAAGGTGATTATTTTTCGTCACCTTTATTCTTGTCATTGGAATGAACCTTGAATTTTTCACGCCGTTCTTCAGGTGTGTACTCTTCCAGTTCATCGGGAAATAATTCAGCATCGGTCTTATCAAGATTTTCAATATCACCGAATATTACACCACCTTCTTCAAAGTCAGCTGGCTTGTAGTCTTTCCCGAAAATTCTTTTAGAATTCTTTGAATGCTCTTTTTTAAGCCATTCAATAAATTCTGGCGAATCTTCTGGTGGTCGTTTGTCACTCATATCACACATCCATAAAACAGAAGTTATCACGCGAGTTATATTTAAAGTCTGGTTTACTGAAGTAATGCGCTTTAACCGTGTCATTTACAGGACTCATAATGCGTAACTGCGTTGCACCAATTGCTTTGGCATAAGCAGCACCAGCTGCAATAGTTGCGAAGTCTTTCAAGCTAGCTGTCATAAAAAAGGCCGGCCAACAAATCAAATGCTTGTGGCCGGCTTTAATTGAGCTGGGTCTTAATTTAGCTGCACGCCTTAACGGCCAATTGAGTCACATGTCACATGCTGTTTTGCAGGATTTAAACTAAAGCCTACCTCTTTAACTTCAATATCTAATAGGCCCTGTGTCTCTAATCCAAACGGCAAATCCACTTTGCTCATGTCGGCGCGCTCGCGCGTAAAGCAATTTAAATCGACCGTTAAACGCCGCCATTGATTAAGCGGCAAAGCAACCAGCACTTGAGCGATATCGACAGGGGTTGCAGCCAAGTGTCCGCTAGCAATAATCGCATTGACCGGTAAGTTAGGTGCCTGCTTAACCCGCACAGTAAAGTCTAGTGCCACGCCGTGAGCATACTGCAATAAAAAGTCGTTATCGGGGCGGCCATTGCGCAACACAACGCGACCAAAACCCTTGCCACTCCACTGTAGTGCCACGCCAGCCTCGCCTTTTAATGGCTGGGCCTTAATATTATCCATCGCGACCGGTGCATCAATAATTTTTCGCGCTAGTGATTTTTTCTCTAAGGCAAAAAACCATTCGTGCGAAGCTAAATTAGCCGCTTGATACGCTGGGCGCTTAGCCCCTATTAAACAACCGTAAGGCCAAGCTTGCGTGCTTTCGGGCAATACCTGCCAAGGCTGTAACTCGGAAGTATAGCTCAACCCAAAACCCACAGCGTACAGCGGCTTAGCACCTGCTTCGCCTTGGTTAATCACCGCATCACACACACCGGCAGGCCATGAAAACGGCAATTTACCCATAAAGTTATGCTGCACTTTACCAAATTTATCACTTAACAATACATCTGCTACCCCCTGGCCCTCGGTACCGGGCAGCCAAGCAGCCACAAAAGCATCGGCTGCGTTTAGCTCTTTATTAACCCATAAGGGACGGCCACTTAAAAACACCGCAACGGTAGGAATGCCGCGTGCTTTTAAGGCTTTAAGCTGCTGTAACGCTCTTTTATTGTGCTGCTGAAACTCTAGCGTATCAAGGTTTTGAATGTCACCGTACATCTCAGCATAAGGCGGCTCACCAAATACCACAATGGCGGCATCAACATCGCCTACTGCTTGCGCAGTATCACTATAACTAACGCGACCGCCGGCAGCCTTAATGGCAGATTGCAAACCCTGATAAATATGAGTGGCCCCTGGGAACATCGCATTAGGAGTACCCGTTGCCTGCCACGTGACAGACCAACCACCGGCTTGCGTGGCAATACTTTTTGCCGCCTCGCCCACGACCGCAATGCGCTGCGTGGGGTTGAGCGGTAGCACATTATTATTTTTCAATAAGACTAATGATTCACGCACCGCTTGACGAGCTAATGCCCGGTGCTGGTCACTACCAATCGCCTCGCCCATCGCCGTCACTTGGCGTTGTGCTGGGCTGGCTTTTTGCCACAAGCGGGCACGCATTTTAACGCGTAGTATACGTGCGACGGCATCATCAATGCGCGCTTGGGCAATATCGCCGGCACGCACTTGCGCTAACGTATTGGCGTAAAACGCTTGCCAATCTGGGGCGTAGGGAATCATAAATAAATCGATGCCAGCATTCACCGCCTGCGGGCAACTATCAATGCGGCAGCCCTCAATATGTGCCATTCCTTGCCAATCACTCACCACAATGCCATCAAAATTTAAACGGCCTTTAAGCACATCGGTTAACAAGTAAGTATTGCCGTGCGAATGCACACCTTGCCACCAACTGTAACTGGCCATTACCGTTTGCACACCCGCCTCAATAGCCGAAATATAACCGGGTAAATGGGTTTTAATTAATTCGGCTTCATTACCTAACGTATGCCCTTGATCATCACCTAATGCCGTACCGCCATCACCAATAAAATGCTTAGCGGTAGCCAGCACTCGCTGATCAGACAAAAAAGCTTTAGTGCCAGCAGCGCCTTGCAAACCCCGTACAGTCGCGGCCCCTAAAGTAGCCACTAATGCGGGGTTTTCCGAGAAACTTTCGTACGCCCTACCCCAACGGTCATCGCGTGCAACTGCCACAGTAGGCGCAAAGTTCCAATCAATACCCGATACAGCAACCTCTAATGCGGTGGCTTTGGCAATGGCCTCAACAAGGTCGGCATTACCTGTAGCGCCTAAAGCAATATTATGTGGATATAAGGTTGCGCCTTTTAAGTTGCCGTGACCATGTACCGCATCGGTACCCCAGAGCAATGGGATAGCCACTTTACCTGTTTCAGGTTTCATGGCTGCTTGATATAACATTTCAGCATAGGCTGCCCACTCACCGGCTGAGGCATCAGGGTTTTTATTGGGTGGCTGACCACCCCCATTTAATACTGAGCCTATGCGATATTGTGTGATTTCTTCGGGTGTCACATGCGCCAGATCCACTTGAATCATTTGGGCAACTTTTTGCTCAAGACTTAATTGGCTTAATAACTGTTTAACGCGCGCCTCGATGGTAGGGTCTTTTTTTACCCCAGGGGTAACCACTGGCCACTGTGTCAGTGTAACGCTGGCAGACTCGGTTTTGTGTGGTGGCCTGTCTATTTTTAGCGGCTGGCAACCCAGTAAACTTGCCGTCGCTATTAGCGCCACCAAAGGGCTTAATCGTTTTATCATTGTCATATCTCTACTCGTATTATTATTGTTACTATTTAGAGGCTATTTTCAAACATGAAGGCAATGGCTTTATTGCTTAAGGCTTTTAGCATGCCGCCTCATTAAGTCGATCGTTGAAGTGTCATCGGCATATACCGAGTTTAAGCCTTGCTCTTCTTGTGGCGGATCACCAACAAATTGGCCATCGCCTGCGCGCCATCGATAATCGCTATGCTGCGCTTTACCAAAGCCGCCCCACGCCCATATATTGCTACCGACTAATGGCCCGCCCGCAGCGCTATTGCGCTCTATTTCATCGTAAACAAGCTTATAAAAATCATCGCGGTATGTGGTGGTGGTTGCTGGGTCAAAGCTACCGGCATCGCGCTCTAAACCAAACTCCTCTAATACCGCAGGCACGCCTAAGGCATTGGCAAAAGCAATATGTTGTTTAATGTAAGCGCTGGCCGTTTTTTGTGCTGAATTAAAAGTGGCTTCAGGGTTCGCCGAATCATACCAACCCCAATTTTTCATCCATAAATGAAAGGTCATATAATCAATACCTGTCCCGGTATGTGAGCCCATAACGCATTCAGCACTTTCTAGGCAACCCATAGTTCCCTCCGAACCTAACGATACTAACTGGTGCGGCGCTTGTGATTTGATTAAGTCTGATGTTTGTTTGATCCAGCGATAGTAAGCGGGTAAGTAAGGCGTGCTGTGACTTTTATGCCCTGGACGCGGCTCATTGGCGAGCTGCCAGGTCATAATAGTAGGGTCATCACGATACGCCACGCCCGAAATTAAATTCACCCTTGAGGTCATCATTTTTACATAATTATTAAATAGCGCGATGGCCGCAGGCTCACGATAAAATTGCGAGGTGAATATCGGAAACGCCGGCCACGGGGTTGCCGCATCACTGGGGTCAACAATTTCCCCATTTTTAACCCACGATAAATAAGTGGCCATACCGCCTGACCACTCCCAAAAGTTATTGAGATAAATGACTGCCCGCATATTACGCTTGCGCATTTCAACCAATAAGAAATCTAAGCCCAGTAAAATATCATCGCGCTGAATTTTGCCGCGGTGACTAATAGCTGGGTTAACCGCATCGCGTAAAATCGATTTTTCTGAGGCGCCTAATACACGAATGTTCGTTACGCCCATATCACTTAAAAAATCGAGCTCTTTGACTAAACGAGCGCGATCACCAATATCAGATTCGGGCGACCCCAAATAAGCGCCATACCACATATTGACACCCACATAGCGATAGGGCTGCCCGGCAACAATAAATTGATTGCCCTCTACACGAACAAATGCATCACTGCCTTGTGGCCGAATAGTGTCGGCGTTGCGCGGCTGCGCACAACCCACCACCAATAACGCAAAAGCGATCAACGCACTGCGCGTAAAAAAATTCAACATAGTTATTATCCTAATTTATTGAGTATACAATCACACTGCTATCACTTAGCAGCAAAAACCAACTCCGCAGCCAATATACTAAACATGTCTTATTTAGTATATTGCTAGCACTCACAAACTAAAAAAGAAGTAACACGCATCGATTTAGCATTAAATTATGTGTACTTTTCACACGTTAATAACCAAGTATAAAAATAAATATTAAAAATTGTGTCACTATTCAGAGGTACCGAAATTAGGCGCTAATGAATCATTTACTGGGCCGCTCAAGCCATCTACGACTTTGTGCTCCTGCAAAGTCTATCCCCACGCATCCGTGCTGGGGCGGTCGCTATATAAGCGCTCCCGGCGCTTAAATGCCCAGAAAATAATCCATCAGCACCCTATGAGGTGAGGTTTATCAGCTGAGTTGAATAGTTACAAAAATTGTTAATTAAAAATACCCATATACTACGCCGCTATCATAGCTTTAAGCGCTACTGCCAGCGCCGCATAAGGATGATCAAAATGAGAGTACCACCGATAAAAAAAGTATGCCTGCTAGTGGGCGCTGCGTTGTACTTAGGCGCGATGACGGCCTCTGCAGAGTTTTCGCATTTTATTAGCCGCGATGGGCACCGACTGCTCAATGGCGATCAAGAGTTTCGGTTTGCCGGCATACACGCCCCCGAATTACACCGCATTGAAAACGATGCAGCAGGCGCCTGCTCACAAGACCCAAGAGGCTGGGGGCAGTATTTTCAATGGCCCACAGCCGATGAACAAGAGAATTGGATAAAAGCCCTAGTGCGCACCGGCCACAAAGCCATGCGCATCTATGTATTGTCGGTGGCAACGCCTTATGATGAGGCGTGCAAAAGAGAAACCCATATTTTACCCCCCACAACCCCAAACGGTATGCCAAGGCTCAATGAAAACGCCATGGTGGTTTACGACCGCATGATTGCCCTAGCCGAAAAACACCATTTACGCTTAATACTGCCCTTTATAGATCATTGGCAATGGTGGGGCGGACGGGAACAGCTCGCGGCCTTTTATCACGAGACAGCCGAAGACTTTTACGACACACACAGTAAAACCTACCAAGCGTATTTACATATTATTCGCACCGTCATCAACCGTAAAAACACCATAACGGGGCGCTTATACTCACAAGAAAAAGCCATTATGGCTTGGGAAACAGGTAACGAATTGCACCATTCGACCACTGCTTTTGTTCAGCAAACGGCAGCGGTTATTAAGCATAATGCACCGCAGCAGTTGGTCATCGATGGTACCTATTTAAAAATATTACCGTCTTCGCTTGAAGATCCTAATATCGATATTATTTCCAATCATTTTTACACCACCAATAACAACAATAACCCCGCACAAATAGAGCAAGACCTTAAAACCATTAACGGGAAAAAAGTGTATTTGATTGGCGAGTACGGACTCAAAGATGCTGCCGGTCTTGATGCCATAATGCAAAAGGCTGTGCACTATGACTATAACGGCGCCCGCGCTGCTGGTGCTTTTATTTGGGGGCTGCGTGGGCACAGGCATAACGGCGGCTTTTATTGGCATAAAGAATATACCGGCCACTATAGCTACCACCTGCCCGGCTTTGCCGAAGGTGACTCCAACGAAGAGCTCAAGGTCGTCACTTTAGTCCGTAAAGCACAAGCACAGCTAGAAGGGCGCAACGCGGCGGCGCCACTGCCCATACCCGAGCCCCCTAAACTGCGCAGCATTACAAAAAACGGGGCCGTAGCGTGGATGGGCTCGCCCGTTGGCCAGCACTACCGTATTGAGCGCAGCCTCAAAAACCCACTCTGGCAAGTTTGGCAACCTTGGGGGCCTTGGGTCACAATAGGGAGTCATATCAGTGACGGCAAACAAGCCTTTAACCCCAAGGTGGACACTCTATTTGTTGATACGCTGATTGCACAAAACCCTTTAAGCCGTGCCGTTTACCGCTACCGCATTTTTGCAGCTAACGCATCTGGCGAGTCACCCGCATCAAACATAATCAAAACCCAGTAGGCTGTGACGACTACCGACGCAAGCTAGGCAAACAAAAAAGGTAACTATTCAGAGGTGCGGAAATTGGGCGCTAATGATTCATTAGTGCCCAGCTCCGGTACTCGGTACCTCTTCCGGTACCTCTGAATAATGACATAAAAGGAGCGCAAGGTTAGGCTTTGCGTTGATCGTATCGAAACCGAGGCTGTCTTGTTGGCTGCAAATCAAACAACCACCAATCAAACAGTCGTAAAAAGCGCTTGATTAAGCCTCTTTAGGCACCCTTTTCAAAAAAACGGCGCCAATAAAAAGAAAAGGACCCCTTAATTATCAATAAAAGGCTAGGCAGTACCGATTCAGCCGCTAGAATGCACAGTTTTTAGCTCGGATACCTAATGCCAAACATCCCCAGAACGCTCAAAGACCTCCCCTCCCCTAAAGAGCATTGGCTCAAAGGTAACCTTGGGCAGTTTAAACCGGATGAGATTCATACCTACTTTTACAAGCACGCTAAAGCACTGGGCGATACCTACAAAATTCGCCTCTTCAACAAACCGGTTGTAGTGGTGTCCAATGCGGCCGTGGTTTTTGATATTCTCAAGCAGCGGCCCTCACGCTATCGTCGCGCTAAACATATTGAGTCAATATACAAAAATGCCAGCGTGCACGGCGCCTTTTCGAGCGAAGGCGAACAATGGAAAAACTACCGCCAGCTGTTAGCTCCGGCGTTCAAACCTAAAAACATCAAGCGCATGCTGCCTATTATTCAAAAGTCAGTGGCGCGCTTTTTAGCGAATATTAAACAAGCGCCGCAGTCGTTTGACATGCGCACACAACTACACAGGCTCCTTGTCGATATCACCTGTGAGCTAGCTTTTGGTTACGACATTAACACCCTCAATAACCCAGACAGTAAATTGCAAGGCCACCTCAACATTGTTTTTGACCAGCTCAGCCGCACCAGTACCCCGCCGACGCTTTACTCGCGCCTTATGCGGCCTTGCCAAAAAACACTGGACACCTCTTTAGCGTATGTACGCAAAGAAATCTTACAGTTTATTCGCACCACCAAAAGCCAACTCACCCCCGAGCACGAACCCAATACTATTTTAGAGGCCTTGTTACTCGCCAAAGATGAGCAAGGACAAGCGTTTAGCGAAGAGATTATTTACGGCAACATTATTACTTTACTTAGCGCAGGCGAAGACACCACCGCCAGCACTGTGGCGTGGGCGGTGTATTACCTCGCAAAAAACCAAAACCTGCAACAAACAGTGCGCGATGAAATCACCCAGCACTACCCCCCGCAAGGTCCATTGCAATGGCAAGATTTAGATAACTTCCCGCTGACGCTTGGCGCCTGCCAAGAGGCGCTGCGCCTTGAGCCTGCCGTGCCTTTTTTATTGCTAGAGCCGCTGGGTGATGAAGTTATTAATGGTGTCTATATCTCAAAAGGCACGACCGTGGCCGTACTCTTGGCCGCCGGCAATCACAACACTGCGCTCTTTGAGCACAGCGAGCACTTTAACCCCGCCCGCTGGCAGGCTTTTACCCCCGAACAAAAAAAGCAATCTGCCGTAGAGCTCAGCCCTTTTGGCGGTGGCCCACGCTTATGCCCTGGCATGCAGCTATCGCTCACCGAGCAAAAAATCATTCTTATCGAGCTACTTAAGCACTACAACATCACGCTCGATAATACAAAGCCGGCAGTAAAAAGCCAATATCGCTTAGCGGCTACACCTGCACACTTAAGGGTGAGCGCAGTCGCCTTGCAGCCAGCGGCTATGACTCCACAGGGCATGGCTCCAGCAGCTACAGCTCAAGCAACTCAACCTCAAACTCAACCAGCTAGCCCAACCGTGAATAGCCAGCCCTCACCACAATACGCTCGTGCACACACTATCGAATAGCCACAATAGTTACGACGACAAAAGCCCCTGCGCAACCAGAGCTTAAAAGTTAAGGCCTGGTTGCGTATTTAAAGGCATAGCCGCTAAACACCTACCAGTTTACGGCTAATATCTCGCAAATCGCCAACACATAAGACAGGGTCATAGGCTTTTAATCGGTCAATATGATGCGCGCCATAATCGACTGCAATACGGGGCATACCAATGGCCTTAGCCATTGCCATATCAAACTCCGTATCACCCACCATCAACGCTTGCTCGGCAGTAAAATTTTGCTCTGCCAGTAGCTCATTGAGCATTTGGGGGTGGGGTTTTGAGGCGGTTTCATCGGCGGTGCGAGTTGCGCTAAAAAAGCCAACCAGCGCCAGTTGCTCTAATACGCGGTTTAAGCCTTTACGGCTTTTACCCGTTGCTACACCAAGTGTTATGCCGGCATCACGCAATTGCTCTAAAGCCTCTCGCGCACCGGGGTAAAAACCAGGCACCTCAGTATCGGCCACATAATGCTGACTGTACGCTGTGGCTAGGGCCTCAATACCTGCACGATCTAATAAGGGGTACAGTACGGCAATGGCTTTGGGTAAACTCAGCCCAATAATCTCCTGAATTTGCTCAGGCGCTAACATCGGCAAATTTAACGCATGCCCGGCTTGCTGCACACACCGTACTATTTTGCCCGTAGAGTCACTAACCGTACCATCCCAATCAAAAATGACGAACATCAAAATCCTCTAAGCCCATGCGTTTTAAGGGCGCTTCAATTTCTTGTGGTAAAGGCGCTGTGACACTCACCTTAGAGTCATCGGCCAGTTTTAGGCCCAAGTTGTAAGCATGCAAGCAAAGGCGCTTAAACCCCTTGGCCCGCATCACTTTATTTAACTCAGGTGTGGTGTATTTATCATCACCCACCAATGGATGCCCGGCATGAAGCGCATGGACTCTAATTTGGTGGGTGCGACCGGTCAAAGGCTTAACTGCAACCAGCGTACAACCGTCAAAGTACTGTATCACCTTAAAATGCGTGACCGAAGGCTTGCCTTCATTGTGTACCCGTACAACACGCTCACCATTGGGATATTCACACCGCTTAAGTGGTACATCCACCGATGTAATATGCTTTGGCCAATGGCCATTCACCACCGCCAAATAGCGCTTTTGTATCACACCTTTATGGCGCAGGGCCTCTTGTAAATGCTTAAGTACGCTACGCTTACGGGCAACCATGACACAGCCCGAAGTATCGCGATCCAACCGGTGCACTAGCTCCAAAAAAGGAGACTTATAAGCTTGGCGTAGCGCCTCAATCATCCCAATATTGATCCCGCTGCCGCCGTGCACAGCAAGGCCAGAGGGTTTATTGATAATCAACAAGCCGTTATCGTCATAAATAACAGCCTCATCCAATGTGTTTACAAGCCCCTGCGACGGTGTCACTTGCTCGACTTCTTTAACGCGTATAGGCGGCACACGCACCACATCGCCACCCACAAGCTTACGATCGGGTTTGGCACGCCCCTTATTAACGCGCACCTCACCTTTGCGAATCACGCGATAAATCATAGATTTTGGCACGCCCTTTAAGCGTGCCAACAAAAAATTATCGAGCCTTTGGCCCGCATAATCTTCGGGTACTTCTATTAACCTGACTTCACTCATGCTCGCTGCCCTAAAATGCGCCAACGCTATTTCTCTGGCGCAAAAAAAAACCATTTTACACGCATTGCAACCATCTTAAAAATATAAGCCATGATTAAAGTGGCAAGATATTTGAAAGGCTTAAAACCAAGTGCTACACTCATACGGCTGTCACGCTGCTAGGGTTGTGTTTTAAGCGCATGATTTATACCTACCTAGCAGACCGATTGAGTGACCAGCACATGAACGGTTTTAACCATGCAACTTACTGGCAACCCCACCCGTTAGCTCTCTCGAGTCATCACCGCACTATGAGCCATTGCTTCAATAGCGCCGTGATTCACAACCAGAATTAACCCGTGTGCGCGCCAACGCGATGGTGCTACGTATTTAAAGCACAATTTACTCCGGTAAAGCTTGACTACCTCCCAGCACCATCAGCCTATTAAAGGCAAACAATAACGGCGCTAATAAAACGACGGCCAATGCAAAAGCCCTAGACTAACCGCCATAAAAAGAAACATTGAGCACTAAGCAACGCACAAACTCGTGCGAGTAGTTTTTGTTAGCTTGCGAGCCATTATCCGCAAGCTAACCGATTTTAAGGCCAAACCTTAAAACACTGACCTTAAAACACCGATGAATAACGCAGTGCGCAGCCAAATGCTTCGCATTTATAAGCAAACAAGCAATTGCCCTAGCCTCAAACAGCTAAACAACCGAGCATGCCGGCTTTAATCGCCTACACACTCGAAACCAACGGCAACTATGCAAGGTTAACGCGCCAACAGACGGCGCCAAAACCCCAGGAAACCCGCGTCAATAACGCGACGTCCGACGCTTGAGCTTCACACTGCCAAGGCCTCAATACGCGCCTAACTCATCGGCTACTTGCCCGCTATTTGTGCTTTGCATTAGGCTAATGCAAAGAGAATACACATAATGAAAAGAATGCTGATCAATGCCAGTCAACCTGAAGAAGTCCGTGTCGCCCTTGTCGATGGCCAATGGCTTTATGACCTAGATATCGAAAACCAACAGCGCGAACAAAAAAAATCTAACATTTATAAAGGTAAGATTACCCGCGTAGAGCCCAGCTTAGAAGCCGCCTTTGTTGACTATGGCGCCGAGCGTCACGGCTTTTTACCGCTCAAAGAAATTGCCCGTGAATACTTTACCGGCGACGGCAAAGGCAACGAGCGCGGCCGCATCAAAGAATTCGTCAAAGAAGGCACAGAAGTCATTGTGCAAGTTGACAAAGAAGAGCGCGGCAATAAAGGCGCAGCACTAACCACTTTTGTCAGCCTTGCCGGTCGCTATCTTGTGCTCATGCCCAACAATCCTCGTGGCGGTGGCATTTCTCGCCGTATCGACGGCGAAGACCGCAGCCAACTCAAAGACGCACTCAGCACACTCGACATCCCAAAAGGCATGAGCCTGATTGTACGTACAGCGGGTGTTGGCCGTAGCGCCATTGACCTACAAAACGACTTTAACTACCTCGTACGCGTATGGCAGTCTATCGCCGACGCCTCTAAAACCGTTAAAGCCCCTGAGTTTTTGTTTCAAGAAAGCAACGTGATTATTCGCGCTATTCGCGATTACTTACGCCCCGACATTGGCGAAGTGGTTGTTGATACCAAAGCCGACTTCGAGCGCGCCCTCGAATTTGTGCAACAGGTTATGCCACAAGAAAAACACAAAATTAAGTACTACAACGAAGAAGTACCACTTTTTAATCGCTTCCAAATTGAAGGGCAAATCGAAACTGCCTTTGAGCGCGAGGTTAAACTCCCTTCAGGCGGCTCAATTGTTATCGACCCCACAGAAGCGCTAGTGTCTATCGATATTAACTCGGCCCGCGCCACTAAAGGCGGCGACATCGAAGAAACCGCACTGGCAACCAACCTAGAAGCCGCCGACGAAATTGCGCGTCAAATGCGCCTTCGTGATATTGGCGGCCTTGTGGTGATCGATTTTATTGATATGCACCCCGATCGCAACCGTCGCGAAGTTGAAAATCGCATGCGTGATGCACTCAGCATGGATCGTGCACGCGTACAAATTGGTAAAATCTCACGCTTTGGTTTACTCGAAATGTCGCGTCAGCGCTTGCGCCCGTCACTCGAAGAAACCACCTCTAAAATGTGTCCGCGCTGTACCGGCCAAGGCACTATTCGCAGTACCCGCTCATTGGCACTGTCTATTTTGCGCATCGTCGAAGAAGAAGCCAAAAAAGAGCGCAGCGCCGAGATACGCACCGTTGTGCCCGTACCTGTAGCCACTTACCTGCTCAACGAAAAGCGCACAGCTATTAGCAATATAGAAACACGCCATAAAACGCGCGTTGTTATTTTGCCGAACGAGCAAATGGTTACACCTCACTACGACGTACAGCGCATTCGCGATGACGAAACCGATAGCCAGCAAAGCTACAAAATCGACCTGCCCGACCCTCAAGCCGAAGAAATTGCCAGCGAAGCCAAAAAAGAGAACTTCGTAGCCAAAAAGCCATTGGTCACGCAAGTATCTCCACCACCGCAAGTCGAAGAACCTACCGCCAAACCAGCAGAGGCCAAAAAAGCCAAACCCAACATGCTGTCAAAACTGATTGAGCTTGTCGCTAACCTCTTCAAAAGCACCCCAGAGGAGCCCAAAAAAGAAGAGAAAACAGGCCACAACAAACATCGCAGTCACGATAAAGGCAACCGTCGTCCACGCAACAACAACCGCAACCCACGCAATGGCCGACGCGATCAACGCCAAAACAGTACCGAGTCTGACGAGATTGTTGATAACCTTAATGGCGACAACTTCTACCAAGAGTCTGAAAAGAAACAGGCTAATCGCGATGACGCACGCGGTGAAAACGCACGTGGTGCGCGCGGTAAAAATCGCAATCGCCGCAACGGCAACAATCAAAATCGTAATCGCGATGACAATACCGAGCAAAACAACGATCAAAACAACAATCAAAACAACGAGCAAAGCACGGGTACAGCCCGCAACGAAAACCAACCACCCAAGCGCCCTAACAATCGTCGCACACGCCCACAAGAGCGCAAGCGCGGCAATGTGACCCAACCCACTGAAGAGGCCCTTAACAGCCAAGTCAATGAGGCGATTGATACTGCAGAAGGTCAAGTCCAACCCGCCGCAGCACCGCAGCAAGGCGATGAAAGCGAGCGCCCAGCACGTAAGCGCCGCACTCGTGGGGGCCGTGGCCGCAGAGACCGCACCAACGAAACCGAGGGTAATACCGAGCAATCAGGCGCTACGCCAGAGGGCAATACCGTCGCAAACACACCTGCCGCGCAGACTAAAACTCAGCCCGAGCCAAAAACGCCTACTGAACCTAAAACTCCCGCTGAACCCAAAATAAGGGCCGAAACCAAAAAGCAACCTGAATCACAAGCCCAGACCCAGCCGGCCACAGAAGCCAAACCGCAAACTGCCGTAAAAGATGCGCCCGCCAAAGCGCGCAAATCTCATACAGTAGCGCCCGAAGAAGCCCCTAAGGCCCAAACAGAATCTGCCAAAAAAGCAGAAGCTGCGCTCAGTGAAGCACTCAGTTTGCTCGACCCTAAAACCGAGACTGCGCAAACCACACCCGTAGCCACCACCGAGCACACTCAAGCAACACCGAGCACACAGGTATCAAGCACAACCCAAGAACCTGCGGCGCCAGAGCCTACAACAGCGCCAACGGCTGCACCGGCAGCAACAACATCACCATCAACTGCACCAACTGCACCAGCAGACGCTACATCGGCAACAGTAGCAACACAAGCGCCCAAAGCACAGCCTGCGCCACCAGCAGCTGCATCACCAAAAGCGGCACCCAAAACCGCTTCAAGCTCGCAGCAAGATGCTCAAGCCAAAAAGCCTCAGGCACCTATCGCTAAGCCGGTTTACACCCGCGCTAACAACGACCCTAGAAAAAACCCTAGCCCCGTCACTGTTAGCGTAACGACTGTACCTGCGAATATTACCGAAGGCTTACCGCTTGACACCGCTTTAAATGCCGACATTACGCGCAACCCTCGCCCGCTAGCACGAGCTACCAATGACCCTCGCGGTCAATTGGCCAGCGCAGATAGCGAAGCTTAGGGGCGAGGCAATAATAGTTTGTCCAATTAGACGTAGGGTTCTGTTTTCTCGGCAAGGCGCTCGAAGGGGCGCATGCCGGGGCATGTAACGCTTTGAGCAACGCATCGGGGCAGGAGCCCCTTATTAGACATTGCAGGAGCATAATGTCGAGGAGAGGAAGCAGCAAACAAGTATTATTGGATAATGTATTTTTTCCTCGCCCCTTAGGTTGGCATTGGCTGCAATTCAGATACGATAAAAGCACTCTATCTGTCTGCATTGCAGCCAAATGTTACATCTTTTGAGCATTATTAAAAAATAATTAATTTTTTAGAATCAAGCGCTTGCGCAACACCAAAAAGAATGTAGAATGCGCGTCATTCCGGAGAGGTGGCTGAGTGGTCGAAAGCGGCGGTCTTGAAAACCGTTGAGTGTTAAAGCTCCCAGGGTTCGAATCCCTGCTTCTCCGCCATATTACTGCACTTGATGCAGACATAAAAAAGGTTGCCTTGTGCAGCCTTTTTTTTCGCCTATCAAAAAGCCAGCCATACAAAGCAAGGGCGCCAAGCCAGCAGCGACTCAAACCTTTCGCTGTCTACCCTCTTCACCCGCACGGCTAACTCCCCCCAAACAACTCCAAATACACTTTATTTTTCTTCTTTACTATCAAAGGGTTGCGAAACTTTAAAAAGAATGTAAAATGCGCGTCATTCCGGAGAGGTGGCTGAGTGGTCGAAAGCGGCGGTCTTGAAAACCGTTGAGTGTTAAAGCTCCCAGGGTTCGAATCCCTGCTTCTCCGCCATATTACTGCACTCGATGCAGACATAAAAAAGGTTGCCTTGTGCAGCCTTTTTTTTCGTCCATCAAAAACACCCCACTTTGCAAAGCCCTCCCACATATCACAAACACTACGCAGCCTACCATCACAAACAGCCTGCAAAGGTAGCAAAGCACAACACCCTGCAACCCCCCTGCACAATACCCTACAAACAAAGTAACTATTCAGCTCAACCGATAAGCCTCGGCTGACAGGATACTGATAGATTATTTTCTGGGCATTTAAGCGCCGAGCCTTGAGGGGCACAAAGTCGTAGATGGCTTGAGCGGCCCAGGGCCCAATTTCGGTAACTTTGAATAGCGACATAACAACAATGTAATAAATGTAACGACGCCGCGCACTTTACAGACTTCATATAAGCCTACGCGTATTATAGCCACGCATATAGTTTGCCAAATGACACCAATCACAATGCACCAACCACCGCGGCTCATCGCGCAGTAATAAAACCGCTAGGCGCGTACAGCGTTAAGCTTAAAGCCCGCCTGCACTTTTTATTATCTTCAGTATTGACTCATCGCAACGTGCACACTCAAATACGATCGACATGAGAGCTTTATGGTTATGGATATCGCCTTCAAAATTATAGCCCTACAATTATCTTGGGCCAGCTGCCTCGGCATTTACTTATCATCGCCACAACAACCACTCATCAACCAGCCTCTACCCGCTAAAGTGACCGGCTTACTTTTTATTGTGACAGCCACACTCGCTTTTAGCTTGCTGTCATTCAACCACCACAGCTTAATGGCCTTTATTATTTTATTAGGCATATGGATGATGAACTTAATTATTCTGACGCTATTACCGCCTCACCGCCCCAACCTAAAAAGAGTTTTTATCGTCGGCAGTGCCATCGCCTTGCTCGTATCGATACTAGGAGGAGCCCATGTGGTTTAGGACACTGCTCGCTGTTTTTTTAGCCGGCGCACTCAACAGCTCATTAATGCTTAATATCGGCTTATTAACCCCCATCGAGCGAGCGAACTACGCCTTATTAAGTTTTGTTGGCGGCTTTATTTTATGGTCAGCTTTAGCCACTGTTTTTTATTGCTACATCAACTTAAAGCAACTACTTGTCATTTCTTTACCCGTACTGGTGGTATCGGCCAGTATTAATACCTTTTTTGCCCTGAGAATAACACCATGAAACCAGAGACACTCCGCAACGCTGTAGATGCTCACGGCTGGCTTGGGCTTCTTATTTCTATCCCACTTTTTATTATTTTTTGGACCGGTGCCATTACATTATTTCATCCCGAGGTAGACCACTGGGCAGCGATGCCTCAATTTCCTATACCTCAAAACACACCGCAAGTACCTTTAACGCCACTGATTAACAAACACATTAAAACCATGAATTTTGATAATAGTCGCAGACTGTTTATCAGTCCCGCCTCCAATCATCACCCCTACCTCAATGTCTATATCCCTGTGATTGAGCAGGCCGTCACTCCAAACAACAGCATCAACAACAACATTAACAACAGCGACACCGCAACACCCAAAAACACTCCTCTCAATCGGCACTATGAAGCTTTAATTATTGACCCCGCCACCGGTAATACCCTAGCCGACAATTCACCATTCCAATTAGCGGGGTTTTTAAATGAAATGCACTTTACGCTAAAACTCCCTCAAGGCCGATACTTAGTCGGCATGGTGTGCTTCTTTTTTATGGTGGTACTGCTCACAGGCCTCGTCATTCAATTTAAAAAAATAATCCGTCACTTCTTTTTATATCGTACCCAAGGCACTCAACGACATCAAGCCAATGACCTTCACAATGTTATTGGCGTAATTAGCCTGCCCTACGGAATTATGTACGCGCTAACAGGGCTCATGTTTAACCTCGGCATTATCTTTGAAATCCCCACACTTAAAGTACTCTACCAAGGTGATAACGCAGCCATGACTCGCGACTCGGGCTACACCAGCACCATCCCTGAGCCTGCCAATATTGCGCACCCCATGCCAAGCATTGATGCTATCGCTCAACAAATAGCACGCGATAACAATGGCAGCATTCACTCTATTCGCCTACATAATTACAATGACAAAAATGCAACCTTTCAATTTTTTGGCGTGCGCGGCGATGGCTTCGCCGATAAAATTAATACCAACTATCACGTCCAAACCCAAACCTATGACACTCAAGACGATAATAACTTTTCGAATAATGTCGACTTATTATTGAGTTTACATATGGCCGATTTTGCAGGCCTAGACTTGCGCTTTATCTACTTTGTTTTAGCCATAGCGGTTTGCGCAATGATAGTGGCTGGCAACCTACTCTGGGTTATTAAGCGACAAAAAAGAGCTCACCACCCTAAAATACTCGCGTTAACGCGCGCACTCACTTTAGGCGGCTGTATGGGTGTCATTGTAGCAACGGCTGCAGCCTTTATGTTTGAACGCCTACTCCCGGTAACCATGGCTGGCCGAGCAGACTATGTGGTACTAAGCTTTTTCCTTACTTTACTGACATGCGTCATTATTAGCTTTTTAAATACTCAACCACTTAAAATAATTCACCATGCCTGCCTAGCCTGCGCAAGCATTTGCCTGTTTATTGTACTAATGGATGCTACAGCAACCCAAACCAGTCTTATTCAGCTATGGCATGCAGGCTTCGCCCAACCTTTTGGTGTATCTTTTAGTATTTTGATTACTGCACTTACGCTAATATTTTGCGCAAAAAAAATTCGTGATACAACACTTCAAACCCAGCCGAGCCCTCAGCCGAAGACTCAGCATAGTAGCTACACAATATATAAGAGAAACATCACAAAAGGCCTGTAGTATAAAACCAGTATAAAACCTCAATACGCTTGAGAGCCACTTATTCAGGGGCGAGGCAATAATAGTTTGTCCAATTAGTTAGGGTTCTGTTTTCTCGGCAAGCCGCTCGAAGGGGCGCATGCTGGGGCGTAAACGATTTGACCAACGCATCGAGCAGGAGCCGCTTGGACATTGCAAGAGCATAATATCGAGCAGAGGAGTAGAAATAGAAAACACGTATTATTGGATTATGTATTTTTTCCTCGTCTTTAAGCCTCGCCTATTAGCAGACAAAAAAATGCCGCGTACACAGACGCGGCTAATGAGGGGGAAAATAAAATCATGAGGACTCACTAAAAGAAGATCCTCTAAAAGAAGATCCTCTAAAACTGATAACCCATACTCAAACGTATATCACGACCTACATCATATTGCCCACGCAAGCGCTCCCAACCCGCATTTTCACTGTAATCCTCCACAGCCGCATGGCTTAAGTATTGCTCGTTAAATGCATTTCTAAGCACTAAATTGAGCGTTAATGATTCATCCTCTAGCGGGCTCCAATTAATAGAAAGGTCATGCACGGTATAACTGGGCTTAACAACCGTTAACGACTCACCACCAACATATTGCGTTTGCTTAATATCATCAATTTTTTGTACAGACTCAATCGTCCAGCCCAACTTTACGTTTTGAGACACATCCCAAAAAGCATTCAAAACCAGCGTATCCCCGATATTATTAAACTTTCCAGCCCATAAATAGCGCGTTGCTTTCTCGCCGTCAACGGTAGTTTCCGCGCTCAAGTAGCTCGCAGTAATACCCGCAACCGCGCCTTGATAGCCCACGTCTAACGAGTAACCTTCTGTTTCCATATCACCATCCAAATTGGCAATGATTTTACCCCAAGGGGCAACACTGATAGGACCTCCGATAGGATTTACCCAGCCATCATTGTCATCAGCAATAGGCGATGATGCAATAATTGCATCCGAGATAATGGTACTAAAAAAACCTAGCGCCGAAGTAAAGCCGCTGCGCTGATACTCAATAGCAAGCTCAGTATTAGTTGAGCTTTCGGCCTGAAGACCAGACTCATACCCTTTAACAGAAACTGCTTTGTAAGGGTCAGAAGCCTCAACACCGCGCAAAGCTTCTGCGTAACCTGCACTGACTGATAGCCCATCAGCGATGATATAGTTAGCACTTACATTGAGCGACGCACCGCTATCGTCAAACGTCACCCCATCATTATTTGTAAAATCATATTCATCGTAACGAGCACCGCCTGATAACGTCAAAGACTCATTCATTAGAGTAAGAATGTCTTGAATATATAAACCCGTAACACCACCACTTTCATTTGAAAAGCTAGGGTACTGCATCCATTCATTCGTCACTGAGTCAAATTCTTGATAGTCATCGGTAAATACCGCTTTATCATCACGATAATTAATGCCGTAAATCATCGTATTATTGGCTAATTGACTTGTATTTTGAAGGTTTAAACCCGTACTCTCAGTTCTGCCAACACCGGTACCCATTTCACCGCCATAACCACGCTGCTGTATACTTTTGGTTGCGTAGGCCGTCATTTTAAAATTAATAAGATCATTATCAGCCGGCAGCCATGCATAATTCAGCGTTGAGGTTTTACGCGTGATTTTGGTTGCACTAAAATCAGTTTCGTTGGCACCACTACCAATAGTCCATTCGGTTTTATAAGGTAAGTCGCCTTTCTCTTCGATACTTTCATAGCTGATTGATAAATTTTGCGACGGCGACAAGTCAAAAACGGCTTTAGCAAAACCCAAAGATTGCTCCGAGGCTGTCCCTAAAATATCATTGCCATCACCATCTTTTAAGGTGTTGCGATTAGAGCTTCCTACACTCAACATACCGCTAAACACTTCCCCAGCCTGCCCTAAAATCGTAGCACTTAACTTACCGCCATCACCATTCGAAAAATGACTACTGCGAACCAAGCCGCCTAGTTGATTATCACCAGTGAGCAAATCACTCGGATCTTTCGTCGTAAAGTGAACCGAGCCACCCAACGCACCAGGACCTGCCGTTGCACTACCGGGGCCGGCTTCAATTTCTACACGCTTTAATAACTGGGGGTCCAAAGCAATGCGACCTGAATGATGAAATACGCCGTTTGTTTGATCAGCGCCATCAATCGAAATATTTAAGGCGTCTTCACCAATATTGCGAACAACAATTTTTTGCCCGGCACTCACAGCGCCGCCGGCACTAATCACAGGATCAACACGAAACATATCGGCCATATCCAGGGCAATCATGCCTTCAATGGCATCAGCGGTAATCTCGGAATCGAGACCGCCAGTGGCATAACCCGTAACAACAACCATCTCCATGCGCGATGAAGTCGCCTCTTCATTATTTTGAGGGCTCTCGGCAATAGCTTGGCCGCTTAATGCAGCAACAGCCATCGCTAGAGGGGTGGCACGATAGAGGTTACGAGGGTGTAGGTTAACCATTACTTCAAACTCCATAATTAGTCTTAAAGAAAATGAGAATTATTCCCATTTGAGAGACTAAGTAAAGAACTGTTGCAATTGTTACAATGACAGCCAGCTAGTAAATAGAGCAAAGAACTGGGCTTTTGCTCTATTGACTGAATAACAAAGCAACACTATTGCACGGGCAGCGTAATGGTTATTTCAAGCCCGCCACAACTGCGATTAGAGGCCACAATACTACCGCTTACCGCATGTAATTGTCGGCGCGCCAACGCCAAACCAAGGCCGCAACCGGTGCTATTGATACCGCCTGCGGTGGTATGAGCGGCTGAGGCTTTAACATCGGTTGCGGTGTAAGATGCCCTCGCGTTTGGTTGAATTAAACGCGAAGGCTCCACCCTAAAAAAAGGCTTGAAGATAGTCTCTAACAGCGCTTCAGGCACCCCGGGGCCACTATCTTGTACCACTAGTACATAATCTGTTTTGTGCTGTTCTAAGCGCACCAAGATAGGCAGGTTTACCGGACTATGGCGCAATGCATTACGAATCACATTTTCAATAGCTTGACCCACCGCGCGGTGATTAGAGTTCATTAAAGGTGCTGCATTCGGTAGCTCAGCCATAATAATATGATTAGGATACTCAAAATTTGCATCATCAATAATAACGTCAATCAAGTCGACAAAATCAATATCTTCTTGCTTTAGCTGCGGCCGCTCATTCTCCAACCATGCCAACACCAACACATCTTCAACAAGGCATCGTATTTTACTGGATTCTCGCAATGCTCGATGAATCACTGCTGCATCGGGTATGCCCGATTTAGCGCAGTCCAATGCAATATCTAAACGCGCCAATGGCGTTCGCAACTCGTGTGATAAATCGGCAATAAGCTGTCGCTGCGTCGTAATTTGATCACCAATACGTGTCGCCATTTGATCAAACGTATTGGCTAACGCCGAAAGCTCATCGTTACGCGGCGCCAGTAAAGAGCCTGCGCGCACCGCAAAATTGCCCAAGCTAAATTCGCGTGTCGCTTTTTGAAGTGCATAAAGAGGCTGCATGATATGGCGGTACAATAGCAAGGCCAAAACACCCAGCAGCAGCATAGGCAATACCACCTGCAGCGCCAGCCGAGCCGTAAGCCAGTGCGCCCCAGGTCGCATTCGCTCAGGCAATACGACCAAAAAGCTGATATTTCCCTGCGTAAAAGGGATTTCAATAACGGGGTTTTCAGTAAAATAGAGGTGCACCTTCCATTCAATACTACGCCCCAAATTAAATCCCGTATAAGCTTCAGCATCGAGCTTAGCCTTAACCAGTTGGCGAGTTGTATAAGTAACCACTGCCGTTTGGGTCTCTTCTTGTTGCTCTAAGGTTGCCAACCAATGTGTTAATTCGTCTATTTTTCCGGCATTATAGTAAGCCTCTGCTTGCGCACCCCAGCGCTCCAGCTGCTGGCGATGTGGCTCATCCAATAAGCTCATACCCTCTTCTGCTCGCCATGTTAAATAATCAATAAGATAAAACATGGCAACAATACCCAATACAAAAATCCAACTAATTTTCCATAGTAAGCCCCGGCTCATGTCAAACGATAACCAGAGCCATGTACCGTTTGTAGACGTGTGCCTTGCCAGCCACCTTCATTGAGCTTGCGCCTTACTCGACTCAAATGCATGTCTAAACTGCGATCATAAGTCCCCAAGGCTTTATTAAGAACCTGCCTAGAAAGATATGCCTTAGTTAACATTGTTCCTTTTTGCGTACCTAGCTCCCACAACAATTTAAACTGCGTTGAGGTGAGATTAATATCAACCTCACCAACACAAGCCGTTTGCGATACGCTATCTAAGACTAAAGAATCAATAACCACTTGACTATGGTGGTGCAAGACTTGTGGCTGCGCACGACGCAATAAAGTTTCTACACGCAACACAAGCTCAGTCGGGTTAAAAGGCTTAGAGACATAATCATCTGCGCCCTCACGGAATCCCATAATACGCTCTTGCTCGGCACCTTTAGCCGATACAACAATGACAGGGACCTGGCTTGTTTTTCGCAACATAGCGAGTAGCGTAATGCCATCATAAATAGGTAGCATCACATCCAAAAGAATAAGCTGGAAACGCTCTTGCATTGCCGCGATCAATCCTGAATCACCATCAAAACAAGACTCAACCTCATAACCAGCACCCTCCATCAGGTCATTCATTTGCCTATTAAGGGCTTGATCGTCTTCAATAATAAGAATTTTTGATGCTACCGACATAAAAGCCTTACTCTATTGTGAAATAAATATACCTATGATGATCTCACAAATATTAACACTTTTCATGCTGTGTACTGACATACACTATTGGGTGAATACGGTATTCAAGCGAGTTGAATTTTGAGCAGCATCATTTAAGCACAAAGAGTACGAGGCAAGCTAAGCTCATCATTGATCGGCGTTTCATGAATGCATGTTGATAAACCCATTTTATTTAAAATACTTAAAAAAGGCTCCGGATCTAGCTCTTCCACATTTGCCATGGTTTTGACATCCCAGTCCCCTCTTGCTATTAATAATGCAGCTGCAACTGGCGGCACGCCAGCGGTAAAAGCAATCGCTTGTGAATTGACATCATGATACGCCTCTTGATGATCACAAATATTATAAATAAACACTTCTTTAGGCTTGTTGTTGTAGGTGCCCTTAATGAGAGTGCCTATACATGTTTTACCTATGTAGTTAGGTGCCAAACTGGCGGGCTCGGGCAAACAGGCTTTAAGTAAATGTAATGGTACAACATTTTGCCCACCAGAGATTTGTATTTTTTTATGATTAAGTAACCCTACATTTTTAAACACATTTAAGCAGTTAATGTAATGATCGCTAAACCCCATCCAAAACCGAACAGACTTTACATCCGCAATGTTTATCGATAATGAATGCACCTCATCATGCCCCATAAGATATAATTTATGTAACCCCACCTCGGGAAAATCATATTCTATCGCGCGAGAATGATGTTGATAGGTACGCCATTGACCATCTTCCAAGCAGCCGGCATCTTCGATAATTTCTCGCAGATTAATTTCTGGATCAAAGTTAGTCGAAAAAAAACACCCATGATCTCCAGCGTTGACATCCATAATATCTATACTATCTATTACATCAAATTCCTTCTTCTGGGCATAAGCGCAGTACGCATTGACGACTCCAGGGTCAAAGCCTGCACCTAAAATTGCCGTCACACCTTTTTCTTTACAGCGTTGTCTTTTTTTCCACTCAAAGTTAGCATACCATGGGTAAGGTGCGTTCATCACATCGTAATCTTCATGTACAGCGGTATCGATATAGGCAGCGCCTGTTGCAATACAAGCATCAAGAATAGACATATTCACAAAGGCAGTACATACATTAATAACAATATCACTCCCCGAATCAATAATCCGAGAAATAACATCCTGCGTATTACAAGCATCTACGTGCGCAGTATAGATACAGCACCCTTCAATATTATTTTTGTTTTTTATGCCATCTAAAATCGAGTTACATTTTTCGACATGATGAGAAGCAATGCAAACCTCTGAAAACACCTGACTATTTTGCGCACATTTATTCGCAACGACAGCACCAACAGCACCAGCACCTATAATTAGAACTCTTTTTTTCATAGTGGCCCCCTAAAGACTTGTTAAGCAATTAATTATGATAAAAAGTCTCTAAAATCTTCATAAGAGCTTTCCTGTGCTTGATGTACATTACCGTCTAAATCTTTATAACAAATAGAGGGCATTTTTATACCATTAAAAAAATTCTTTTTAACCATTGTATACCCTGCCATATCTGTAAAACTCAAGATATCACCTACTTTAAATTTTTTATTAAAACTATATAAGCCAAAAAAATCTCCGGCCAAACAGGTTCTACCGCAAACGCGATAAACTAGCCTACCTTGAGATAACACACGATTAACATCTGTCTCGTCAATTACCTCTGCGCCTTCTAAACTAGGCGAGAATTGATAGACCAAAGCATCTAAAGCATGCGTTTCCACACCCGCATCCACAATGAGTGTAGGCAATTCATTCTCAACAATATCTAATACCTTTACGATTAAAGATGTCGAATTTTTAACGGCAGCTTCGCCAGGCTCTAAATAAATTTGCACTGCATGCTTATCTGAAAACTGCTTAAGACGTAAGCACAGGTCATCTACTGGAAACCCTTCACTTGTAAAAGCCAAGCCACCACCAAAACTAACCCACTTAAGCTCACCCAATAGATAATAAAATTTTTCCTCAATAAGCTCTATTTGTTCTATAAAATTAAAAACATCATCATTTTCACAGTTCACATGAAACATGACCCCGTCAATATCATTAACGACATCTAGAGATAATTGATCGGCACGCACGCCTAAGCGGGAATAACGAGAAACCGTATCACTTAACGAATAAGATGAGTGACCCACTCCTGGGTTTAACCTTAACCCTAAAGAAATATCTTTTGTCGAGTGTTTAAAACGACTCAATTGACTGAGTGAATTAAAGATAATCTTGTTACAGTATTGAGTCACCTCTTTAATTTCATCATCATCATAAGCGACGCTATAGCCATGGTTTTCACCGCCAAACTTTTCAAATCCTAAGCGCGCCTCATATAAACTGCTACTTGTTGTACCATCCATATACTGATTCATAAAATCAAAAACGCACCAAGAAGAAAAGCACTTGAGTGCCAATACCGATTTAGCACCGGAATTTTGGCGGATATAACGAATAATCTGCATTGCTGGTAACATTCGTTTTTGATCAATTAAATAATATGGTGTGGATATTGTCATAAAATCAACCTACACTGCTGACACTAAAGAATGACCGTTCTTATTAACACCATTAGCATTACTGTAGCCACGCTCAATAAGCTGTTGCTTGTCATGCTCTAAAGTATGAATAACAGAAGGACCAAACCATTCCAAGCTAGCATCAAGAGACCCCCACTGACTCCCCCTATTACTTTTTAAGGCATCTAAAAATTTAGGGAAGTCATATTCACCCTCAAACAAATTAACCATGCCTTCGCGACCTCCTGCTGGGGCGTATACATTACCTGGGTTAAAAACCCCTAAAAGTGAGCGGTGACTAATATTTTTCAAATGAATATGCTCAATAAATGGGGACAGTGTATTTAATGCTCTGATAGGGTCCGCGCCAGACTCCCATACATGAATAACATCAAAATTAATACGCAAAGCCGGATGATTCACCTCGCCAATCAATTGCAATGTAGACTCTAATGAATCTGCCAACGAGTTAGGATGTGTCTCTATCACCAGGTACAAACCAAAATCTTGCACCACACTACAAAGTGACTGTAAACGCTTAACCCAATCTTGACGCTGCTGCTTGGTAACATCTTTACTTGCCTTAGATCCCGCAAAAGTGCGCAGCTTAGACGCCCCCCAATAATGACACAATCGAGCTAATGACTTTGCTTTTTCCACAGCAACTTGGTGATTGCCATCTAATATCAAATAATCACTAATCATTGGTACATTAAGGTCTTGTGATTTTAACCATGATAAATCACACTCCAAATCATCACCCATATTAGCGGCATGAACTCCCCACAGCTCTATACCTTTAAAATCATTACTCTTTGCCCACAAAGCAATTTGCTTGAGTGATATCAACTGATGTCTAAAAGAAATGGTGCATACATTTAATTTCATAGAGTACTCTGCGCTTCATTATGTGATTGATATAAGTGGATATTTTTCTCGCACCAGATGAGGTAAACCGCATACAGCTGATTCTTTAAATCAAATTCACGCACATCTTGCTGATCTAAAAGATCAAAAATATTTTTAGCTATCTCTCTATTTTTAGTTAGTGACATTTTCATTGCATGAAACTGAATAAGTTTATAGGTTTTAGCAAGCTCATCTATCACATCACACCAGTGATCAAACTCTGACTCAGGCAATAGTAATTCACGCCAAAAAAATGCAAAACCGTGTTCGTAAGCGTATTTTCTGGGTGCTAAGACCGGTAGCTCTTCAACTGCTTTTGCTAAATGATTAAGCGGTAGCTCATCGCCTAATTTATTGAATCCATCTAAATGCGCCTGAATTACTGCGCGAACAGCGTCAGTAACGGGGTTAGAGCCTACTGAAAACCCACTTTCAAAATATTTTTTGACAGCTTCAGGTGTTGTAGGAGATGCTTTTTTATCAGAAAAAATATAGCCGCCAGATACTGTTGGTTTATTTACGGCATTGATAATTTCATCTTTGGTAGATATACCTTCCCAGCGATAATCAGGGTCATACACCATCCATTCATCCGGGTTATTTGTTGGGCCTAACATTAAATAATGAGGGAAAGGATCTTTATTGAATTCGTTATCTCTATTGGGTAGGTGATACATATCTAGCATCACCATGATATGCTGATCTTCTGTTTTATTTTCCACCAATGAGATTAATGTATCAATGTTATCTTCTTTAGTTTTTTCATGTTGATACCATGACCTTATTTTCATACCATAAAGATATTCATAACTATCAATAAAGCGAGAGTGATCAATTGTGTCACTGTGATATGTTAAGATAAAATTATCATCAATACATACCTCGGCATCCCATACCGAAAAATAAATAATCCTATGGTCTAAGCCTGGCTGACGTTTAACAATCTCACTTAAATTGCTTGCAACGCAATGCACTTTAAGATCTTCATAAACTTCAAGTCCCTTTTCAATAGAAGGCAGATTTTGCGCTGAATAAATACTATTAACAACGTGCCTAACTGTTTCAAAATCTTCATTAAGGAGCGCCTCCTCAGAAACACTCAAATTATATTCTACATCCAAATGCATCAACAACTGCAAAAGCAATGATGAATCAAGCGCTAAATCATTAATAAAATTAGCATCGCTATTAAAATATTTTAAATGAGGATGAGCCATTGTCTCACTTAACACTTTAAAAATACACATAGCAATTTGTTGCTTAGTCATAAATACACCTTGAGTAAAAATCTAATATTATTGATTTATGCTAGTGAAATAGCCATTTTATTACGGCTAACTTTACCATTGGGTAAACGTGGAATTTCATCAACACTAGAGATCACCATAGGAATCTGGTGATGAGACAACCGAGACTTGCACCATTGCCTAATCTCGCTATCTAGTAACTCGACATCAGAAACATAATTCAGACACACCTGATCATGACCTAATGAATGCTGGCGCTTAAACACAACAACATCAAGCATACCGGGCATTTCTAAAATAATATTTTCAACCTCACCAGGATACACATTAAAGCCAGATACATTTATCATATCGTCGATACGAGAAGTAAAATGTAAAACATTAGCTTTATCAAAAAAACCTAAATCACACGTTGAAACCTTATGGCCACCAGGCAATATTGCTACTATTTCTTTTGGCGTATCACTATCACTGCCCGCAGAAACATCCAGATGAGGTAAAACTTTACCTATTTCACTCTCAGACGAAATATTTTTCGCTAAAGAAATGCAACCTATCTCAGAACATCCGTATTGCTGATATATACTTAACACTTTTATCTTTAATTTTTCAAAAAATGGTTTTTGCATGACACTACCCGAAGTCATGACAGCTTTTATTGGATTATTATCTTTTGCTAAAATTGCTATAGCACCCAATAAAATAGGAGAAGAGTACACAATATAATTATCTAACGACTGTATTCGCTTAAGAATATATTTAGGGTTGTTATTGCGTATAATAACCGGATGAACACCTCTCTTTAACGCAACAAGCACGCCACATATCAAACCGTATGAATGATTAACTGGGCAGGCCACCACAGGGATCATGCTACTGCCTTCAGGGAAAGCCTCTGTCATATAACTTGATATTTCTAGGTCAATACTGGACCAGCTTCTCTCTATAACTTTCGGATTACCAGTAGTGCCTGAACTCATCTGTATTAATGATCCAGAAAAAACCTCGGTAGCATCCATTAACACCTCACAACAATCACCAGAAGCAACGGCGTCATCGCCAAAGATAAGATATTGACACTGCGCTAGCTTAGCTCTTCTTTGTGCTGCGGCTAGAGGAGTATCCACAGGTAATGGGAATACAGCACCACCCTTTTCCTTAATATATAAACACAGTGCAATCCAGACAGAGATATTACTCATGCACACTGCTATACGCCGACCCTTACACTGAGAAATAACACTATGTTGGTCAAAAGCATCATAGCAACTATCGAAAAATTTTTTATCAAAAAAAGAATCATCAACGTAAATCAAAATTTACTCCTAAATATAAAATAGTTAAGAAATAGAGTTGTGTACTGTGTGAGAATAATATTCTAATGGATCACCATTTTTTATTTTTTTAGTCAACAAAGATTCAACCAAAACACTAGGTTTAAAAGCATCTATTTTTTTAATTCTATCGGAGGGTGTTATTTCGAGGCTTTCATAATCATCAAGAGATTTTTTAACTCTTGACCAAAATTTAAAATCAGAATAATATTTAGTACGTTCAAGTAAAAAAGATAATTCAGACAAGTTATAAATAAATACCGTATCTATAAATAACTCTAATAAAGACTCTATAGAGCTCATCCGATAACCTTCATTATCAGGAATTATCTTAAAGTATGGGTCCACACTCTCAAGGTCAGGTTGACAGTTTGGATCAGCTAAAAAATCAGGCATATACTCCGTTTCTTCATGAAAATCACGCATAGCTATTTTTTCTGGCCAACCATTTCGATGAACTAAAATTAAATTCTGAGCATGAGATTCAAAAGCAATACCTTGATTAACTAATAAATGCCAAATAGGTATTAACATGACATCAAATAACCTATCTAACCATGCCTCTACACCATAACGCCTAACCCACTCTACAACAAAAGGCTCGCCATCGGGATCTATAAGCATTAGCGCAGTAAAAGGTACTGCACTATCGCCATCATTTAATTGATCAACAACACTTTGTCGATATATTGCACCAATGCGACCTTGCAAAAAATTAATTTCTTTTTTTTGCGCTGGCGTGGCTTCTGATGAGATAGTAGGTTCATACAAAAGACCAGCATATTCTTTTAATAAAATGACATTATTTCGCAATTTAAGAAAACTATCATTTTCAACAATATCCCCCAACCACTGAGAAATAACTGGCGCCGAACAAACAAAATGCTGCTGAAGGTTACGATGTGAAGAGGTACTAATAATATCTAAAGGCACTTTAACGTTAGCTTTAGACGGATGACTCACATTAACTAATGTTCGTAAAGACTGGGTTGCCTGATAGAAGTCACCTACGACCCCTAAATCAATTATTTCATTTTCTTCTATTTTTTTCGATAAGCCATCGTTAAATATTTTTTTAAACTGCCAAGGATGAATGGGGACTAAAGAATATTCCTCCCAAGACGCTTCATAACCAATGAGTTTTTTAGTTAAAAAATCATAGTTAGCATGCCCAATTTCACCCACCCAAAAAGTGGCTTCGTCATCAGGTAGGTGTTGATTGAAAACATCTTTAGATACAGCCAACCAATTTAATTGGAAAGTATTGCCCGCCTCAGGGCCATACTGCTCATGATCATCTATACTAAAACCTGTTCTGGTCTTAAAACAAGGGTGATACAAGTGCCCCTCATGAATAGCTGACTCCAAATCTTGAAAAGAAAGATTTCGCCTAATGGTAGAGTACACTGACAAGTGATCGTGATTCCACTGGCATAATTTATTTGTTTGATCCAACTCCGAGAAAAGCCTTTGTTTATCAGCACTTTCCATCGGCAAAGACTCTACTAGATCCAATAGCGTCAAAGAATAGTAACCACCCGCATCAAAAACTTTTACCGAACCTTCAGCTATCCTAGTTCGATCAAATGCCTTTACCGCCCCTAAACAATGAATATTTAAATCACCGACATTAAAAACAAAAAAGTTATCATATATATCTTCAAATCTTTCATCGTAAATTTTATTTTCTTTTCTTAAGCTAAACGTAAAAGGTACTATTTTTTCAAACAAAATAGCTTCAATAAATTGCCTAACAACTCGCTGCTCAATATAATTTTCAGAGTCTTTATTAGAAAAATAAAAGGCTAATGTCTGATCGACATCTGATAAAATTAATCGCTTTTTTGTTATTTTTTTTTCGTCGGTTACCGATAAGTTATCGACAACATTACTAATATCATATGACATAACAATCTCTTTCATCGTTAAATTTAGTGACAACGCCTTCATCTACTGCATCTATGGAAGTGACCGATGGTTGATCATATAAAGGATTACTTAGTGTTGCGTAAACTTCTCTTTCCATACCTTCATGCAATTCATCGATATCATGAACCCTTGCCAATAGATTGGTTTTATACGACAACTGATCACAAGACAATATATGATCAACAAAATCAAGACCCACACCCTTTAATTTACTTTTCATAGAGACTAGAAGGCCACGTATCTTAATCAGTAATATTTTCTCTTCAACTAGACCATCAGCCCCCATCCTATAAACAACAGAAAACAACTGATTAATAAATATGTAATACGATATAGCCTCAAATATCACGTCATCTTTATAAAAAATATCAGACATTGACGACATCTCATCGATTACTGACAATTCTTTTCTGTGTGTCAAAGACAAATAAAAACCCTGATTATCCCTATAATAATATTTACTCGGATAACCGCTAGAAATATCTAATAAGCTATTTTGCTGATGAGCCTCTAATGCAATACCATGCTGGTCATACAATAAAATTAACGGTTCTATTGAGCAATACCAATATTTTGAAAACCAATCCAATGCTACAGCTTTGTGAGTACGGCCTTCACTTTTAGAAATATCAAAAATAACGCTCTGCAACAGACTTTTTGAATCTAAATCATAGCTATTATTTAATGGATCTTGAACCAAAGCGAGAATGGAAACAATGCCGACACCGGCCTCACCACTAAAAATATTTCGCCGCAATATCACCTCAAAACCCGATTCTATACCTGGCTTATCTGGGCGCTCTATAGTGATGTAAGCTGGGTCATCAACAATACCAAAAGACGGGTTCTCTTTTAAAAAACCTGAGCGGTTAAGATAACGCTCCACTGCCATGCCATCTTCTAGCTCATCACGCATATTACTACGCA
The DNA here is from genome assembly GCA_947494095.1 of uncultured Pseudomonadales bacterium. Taxonomy (GTDB): domain Bacteria; phylum Pseudomonadota; class Gammaproteobacteria; order Pseudomonadales; family Cellvibrionaceae; genus Marinagarivorans. Next base: position 23,868 of record CANLTI010000030.1, on the reverse strand, counting down.
ATGAGTTAGTTATTTTCACAGGTATAGAGAACTTATACATCCATTTAGCCTCTCTATGTGTGACTGTTCTTACTGAGGATGTCGCTGTAAAATCAACACCTAATGCGCCAAGGTCAATGATTTTTTCTTGCTCTAATAGCTCTAACACCCAAGGCTGTAACTTCAAAAAACAAGCTTGCAATGGATGTATGGGAATCAAACAATGGTGCTCTGGAATATCTAATTGAATAACAGAATCTAGGTCTTTCTTTATAATATCACTCGCTTGATATTCGAGCACTGAACCTTGCTTAATCAGCTTTTTATCTACAGAAAAATAATGTAACTTAAAGTGGCCATTAGCTTCAGGGGAATAAGCATTTAACGCCCAAAAAGTCATTCCCTGTCGACTTTTAGGTGTAGGGTGAAGCCAATGCCCGAATAAGCTTGACTGCTCGGTCAGTATGAAATCAACACTATATGGGTCATCGTACAAACGTAACGATATGAATTTAGCCATAACCTGTGCGCTATCAACTAACCGGGCTAAAAGCTCTATTTCGTTTTCTTTTGACCTTTCTATAATATTGACACTATTAATATCACCCTTTAAATTATTTATAAATGATTTATAAATATCATGTATTATTATTTGTAAAATAAAAAACGGGTCAGATTCAGCCCAATCACAATCAATCATTACATCACGAGGTTTCGAAAAAATACGCTCAAAGTGATGACACCCAACAACAGAGTAATATGTAACTTCTATAACAATAGATAACCTAGACACCGGAAGCTCTAATAGCAAAAAGGAATTTTCTGAACTTTCTTTGTCGCCCATCATTGCATGAGAAGATAGCCAATCACCCGAATCAACTTCGCGAAGATAGCAATTTATAAAGGCTTGAAATAATGCGCGATTAGCCATAGCTCTTGGGGTCGATGTCATATTTATACCAATATAAAATATATTAATCATTCGAGAGAGTATAAACATACATGTAAATGATTCCCATTTGCATCGAATTTACATTTGTTACAGTGTGCCACGCTGGCACTTATACAAAACCAGGTATTCGTGTAAATTAATCATTACACAGCTAAAAAAAGTTACTATTCAGCTCAGCTGATAAGCCTCACCTCACAGGGTACTGACGGATTATTTTCTGGGCATTTAAGCGCCGGGCCTTGCAGGGAAAGAAGGGTTAGACAGTGCGCCTGCACTAAGGATATGCAAGATTAGACTTTGCAGGAGCACAAAGTCGCAGATGGCTTGAGCGGCCCAGTAAATGATTCATTGGTGCCCGATTTCGGTGCCTCTGAATAGTTACAAATTATGTAAGTGATCGCCTCAATAATAAGTCAGAAGACTAATGCCCTATGATAAATTCTCATAATATGTATAACCTCGCATACCTTCTTCAAAGGTTTTGAGAATCTCTCGTCGATTGGCGACTGTTATTTTTCCATCTCTTACCGCACATTCCACCGTATCACGAAATTTTTCTTGTAGTATTCGAGGGTCGTATTCAACAAAACTTAGTACGTCAGAAATACTATCTCCGTGTATTTCTCTGACAAAACTAAATTCATCTTCACCTGTGATTCTAATACTCACTACATTACTATCACCAAAAAGATTATGTAGATCACTGAGTGTTTCTTGGTATGCACCAACTAAAAAGGCACATAAGTGATAATCCTCTCCGTCGTTCAGTTCATGCAGGGGTATTGTTTTTAAGCCTCCAATAAAATTATCTAATTTACCATCACAATCACACGTTAAATCTGCGATCATTGCTTCGCGCTCAGGCTTCTCATTAAGGCGATGTATCGGCATAACAGGAAACACCTGTCCTATCGCCCATGTGTCAGGTAACGATTGAAAAACACTGAAATTACCATAATAAATATCAGCCATTTCTTCATTTAATCGATTCAATTCTTCAGGTAATTCTTGCTTATCAATTAATTGAATTTTTTTCATAATACTTAAAAATAAATTTTCTGCGACTGCACGCTCTCTTAAATCAATCTGTCCTAAATTAAACTTACGACGAATTTCATCTCGATAAAATATCGCGTCGTTATAGCACTCTTGTACATTTTCAATACCGACAATTTCCAATACATCGATTAAATTTTTAAGCTTAGTATCACAGGCCTTATCACCTAACATTAGGTTATTTACAGGCTCAAAATTAGATACCTCAAGAATATCAAATAAAAACAAACTGGCATGTGCTACCGTAAAACGACCTGATTCAGTCATCAATACAGGATGCTCAATACATTGAGGGTCCAAAGTTTCCATGACAGCTTCAATTATATCGACACAATACTCATCAAGACTGTAATTTTTACTGTATGTATCGCATTTTGCAGTACCTTCGTAATCGACGGCGAGCCCGCCACCAAGATCGAGATGTCCCATTTTGGCACCCTCGTTTTTCAAGGATATATAATAGCGACAAGCCTCTTGTACGCCTTGCCTGATATTTTGAATATTGGGTATCTGAGAACCTAAGTGAAAATGAAGCATCTGCAAGCAGTCGAGTTGATTTGTTAATTTTAACCTTTCAATAACTCCCACTAATTGAATACTATTGAGACCAAAAATACTTCTATCACCGCTATCTGCTTGCCAATGCCCATCAACTGTTGTCGAAAGCTTTACCCGCACACCTAAAATAGGCAATACGCCCAGGCGCTCACTACAACGAAGAATGACATCTAATTCACTAAGAGTTTCTAGTACAAAAAAACACCGCCAACCTAGTTGAATAGCCCTTAAACCAAGCTCCACAAACTCATCATCTTTATATCCATTACATACAATATAGCGTTCGTTATCTGGCGAACTTGCCAACGCCACCATCAGCTCAGCTTTACTGCCCGCCTCTAATCCATGATGATATTGACGCCCGAAATTAACAATTTCTTCGACAACATGACGCTGTTGATTAACTTTAATAGGAAATACACCACGATAAATATTTTGGTAATTTAACTGATCAATAGCATTACGAAAAGACTCATTAATTAATCTTAAACGGTGATCTAAAATATTTTCAATTCGTAATAATACCGGCATCTCAAAGCCTCTGGCCTTCATACCTTCTACAATTTCAGGAACACTAACACTCACCTTTTTACCATCTATAATAGTATTAATAACGACATTACCATCATCACAAATGCCAAAATATTCTGCACCCCATCGATTAATTCCATAAACCTCAGCAGATCGAGTAGCATTCCAATCACGATTTTTTATAGTTGTCATATATTCACTCTTAGTAAAGATAAAATAGCCTAAGTTAATCATAAATGCTTCTAGCAACCGCTAGATAACCGTCAGACGTTATTATGCTTTACTTAAAAAATTGGTAACTATTTATAGATATCGAAAGCATCCTCCAATGAATCATTGACTGTATTACTACAACTATCTACGACGCTTTACTCGTAATACTCCGTGCTTAAATGCCCGGAAAACAACTCATTAAAATCCTACCAAGAGGGTTTTTAATTTGACTAAATAGTTGAAAAATTAAAATATTAAAACTAACATCTGCACAAGGTCTATTCTATGTGATAATAATAAATATTATTAGGCATGGTTACATTTATTACGAAAAATAATTTATCGCTACCATCATTACCAAGCAAGGTAAGTATTTATAAAAATCAACCTGATAAAGTATTATAAATTATTTTCAACCAACAATTGTCAAGTGTAAAAAAGCATTAATAAAAGCGGCATGAAACCGCAGGCATACAACGGCACAGTAAAATAATTTATTAATACCCCCCCAACTACTGCACAGCAGAACAACCTACACCATATTCTTCACTCAGAAATCATGGCTTGTTGTAATTTAGCAGGACGGTAGCGATACATAAAAAAGATGGCCATAAAAAAAGTTAGCATTTCAGCTAAAGGAAGCGCATATAAATAAGCATTGCCCTTAAAAAAATAATGAATAATTAAAGCCAACATAATAGGTAAAAATAATGAGCGCAGCAATGCAATAACAGTTGAATGCAAAGGCTTTTGAGCGCATGTCAAATAGGCACAAATCAAAACATTAAATCCATTAAAAATAAATATAGGCCAAATTAAAAATATGAATTTAGATGCTAAATCAGCAACTGCCGAAGCTTCATCATCAAGAAAAAACCCTACAATGTTTTCTCTAAAAACAAACATCAACAACAAAAACAAAAAACTTAACACCGCAATCGAAAAGCTAGCCAAACACATAAAACCAAAAACCCTAGAAAACCTTTTAGCACCAATATTAGGAGCTAACATTGCATGCATTGCATCAACAATACCGTAATATGTCATTAGGCTCACAAAAATCAGGTAATTAATAACACTAAATGCTGCAACACCCCCCACTCCACTTTGCGTATTAACAATCCAATGAAGTATCAAGATAACAATACCAATAGAAAATTCATTAACGAATTCAGAAAACCCATTGTATGCCGTATTAAAAATTTCTAACCACGATGTTTTAGGCCACACTACCTTAAGCCTATGATCTTTAATATAAAAGTAACGTGTCAGCAGTAAAATTTGCATAGATTGTGCTATTAAGGTTGCCCCAGCAGCGCCTTTTAATCCAAAGTCAAAATAATACACAAAAATACCGTCAAGTATAATATTAACTACAGCTCCAAGCAGCAATGCATGCATGCCTAGCTCAGGGTAATTATCGGCACGCAAAAAATAGTACAAAACCAAACCGCAAAGCTGTACTACCATAGAATATATTATGATATTAAAATATTCACTCATCCAGGGGATGAGTTCTGGATCTGCGCCCAACATCAAAAATAACGGGTGAGCGAAAAATAACGCTATAGGTACCGTACATACAGTTATGATAAAAACAGTGATCAGGGTTTTACTGAAAATCTCAGAGGCTAACCTATACTCTTTAGCACCAATATAAAACCCCGCTTTAACAGCACCACCTACTGCTAACATTAGCGCAATACCAAATAGCAATGAAAAAAATGGCATCAGTAGATTAATCGCTGCTAAAGCTTCAGTACCCACATAATTACCCACAAAAAAACCATCAACCAAGCTCGCTGTTGATATTGCTAATAAACTAAGGGTAGACGGAATCACATAACGAAAAAACGTGCGTGTAATAGAGTGACTCTGGGAACTTGGTAGACTGGCTTGACTAGACATGAATTCAACTATTTAACAGTGCATGAAGCAATATTAATCAATCATAATAATTATTGATTAATAAGGTGTAATTATTCTGAGACAGCGAAATTGGGCGCTAATGAATCATTGATTGGGCCGCTCAAGCCATCTGCGACTTTGCGTTCCTGCCCCCTACCAATCCATACTGGGCTCGGCACTTTTAGCTAAGGCCACACAATAGTGACTCCCTCTTTGCTAGCAAAGCGATCAAAATGCGACTTAATAACATCCATTAATTCTTTCAGCTCATCTAAAGAAGGCGATGCGCACGCTATCCGCAACACACCTTTCTCTATGATCATTTCACACACGCCAATACTAAAGGTCATAACGGCAGCCTGCTCTGTATATTGCACATCAATTTTATGAGCAAAGTGGCGCGCTAATTTCATTATATAAGATTCAGGTTTTTCAGACGCAACGTACGCTGTAGCTTTATTCATTATTTGCAAGTCCATTATTTATCACTCTAAGGTTATTTATCATAAAACACGCCACAACACCTGTGAGTCAATGCCAAGCGAACGGCGACACCATTACAGCAAGGGCTGATCTAACTAACAAAAGGCGTAACCCTGCCCCCTGACTGTTTTGATACGGTCGGCGGCAAAGCCTATAGTCGATAGTTTTTTTCTTACTCGGCTTAAATGCATATCAATAGCGCGATCAAAAGCACCGTATTCACGCCCTAGTACTCGCTGATAGGTATACGGCTTACTCAGTACTCGGCCCTTATAAAACACTAATAGCCACAACAGTTTAAACTCAACTTGTGTTACCACGAGCTCTTCGCTACCGATATTAATCGTTTGAGTCTGAGGGTCTAGACTCATACCAGCCTCAGCAATCAGCGCTTTACAAGTCTCATAGCGGTCTACACGCCCCACCACACCGTGAAGTGATCGCTTTAAAATAGCTTTAACCCTAAGTTCAACCTCTACAGGGTTATAAGGCGAAGCGATGCAATCATCAACACCCAGCTGTAGGCATTCAATACGCTCACAATGCGACTCGCCCACACCCAGTACAATAAGTGGCTTATCCGTTCTCAGTCGTACCATTTTTAATCGATTTTTATTAAGTTTTTTAAATTCAATAACGATCAATTCAAAGGGCTCTAAAAGACGGCTAAACTCGGTACTATCATCTATAGACTGTAAGAGCTTAAACTCTACACCGTGGCCCTGTGCATTCAAAAGAGCGATTAATCGCTGCGTACTCACATTGAGCGTACATCCCAAAAATAGTACTCTCGCACTCACATTAAGCTTACTGACACGCATAATCTATTTAATCCTGAGAAGAATACCTTGCAAACAGTAATAATTCTCATTACCATTGTCAACAAGAATTGTCGCCTTAGCGCCTTCCGTTACATTTGTTACAACAGCGAGTGATAGGCAGCACAAACTTTACCTTTTTCAGTATGTTAAGGTTTAAATTGAACATACTAAGTGAATATTTATAATGAGGAATAGCCATTGAAAACCCTTTTAACATTAATACTAATCGCTACTTTTACCACTGCCAACTTAGCCAACGCAGAAGAAAAAACCGAATACGATCATTTTAAAGGCATAGAAGTTACCACTCTAAAAGAGGCTGTCATGCTGTTTAGTGAGCACAACGCCAAGATAGCCGTCATCCTCAATAAGGGTGAGCCAAGCCATGAAGACATGCATAAAATACATGAAATCACTTACACCCTCGAAAATGCATTGGCAAAAATTAATACTGAAATGGCCGCGTTAGCCCCTCAACTCGAAAAGCTACACAAGGCCTCTGAATATGGGAAAATGAAGGAGTCTTTAAGTGAAGGTAAAAAATATTTAGAAACAGCCACTCATATTATTCCTTAGAGCGGTAGCAATATCGATCACACGGACTGTAAAACCCTAAGGTCAGTACTTGGGGTTTCTTAAGGGGCGAGGCAATAAGAGTTTGACAGACCTAGGGCTGTGCTTTCTCGGCAAGGCGCTCGAAAGGTCGCATACCAGGGCATGCAGCGCTTTGAGCAAAGCAGAAACAGAAACGAGCATTAGTGGATAATGTATACTTTCCTGGTCACTAAGAAGCCATATATTTTACGCATACTTCAATCTCCCACTAAGATGCGCCGCTAGAGAAGTCACTAGATCAGCCACGATAAAGGTCTATCACCACCGATTACACTCTGGGTAAGACACTCACTCAAAAAGAATCGTAACTATTCAGAGGTACCGAAATTGGGCGCTAATGAATCATTGACTAGGTCGCTCAGGCAAAACTAACTGCATAATGTTACTAGCCAACCTCTGCTCTCCTCAATCCTACTGAGCTTCAGCCCCTTCAGTTTTTATAGACGGTTATTATTCCTTTAGTAACATGATATGGTTTAGTCGTGTATTGATGCCTATTTTTATTACAATGGCTAAACCTTGCCCCGCTTTAAGCGAATTTGTCATATTAACAATTGTTACCTACATTGTTGGGTTTGTAGTGTTTTTAGGCTTAGGATCATTATTGTTGCTATAAGCTCCACACTCTTCTACGAAGCACCATGAAAGGAAAAACATGATTATAAAATTGAAATATACATGCTTACATATATGTTTAATAATTTTATTCTTGGCATCTGGGTGCATACATAAAAACAGTGATAAAACTGATAAAACTGATAACACTGATGACAGTGCAATAGAGTTGCCGAGAATAAAATTTATTAGCTCATCTAATGAGACAATAACAATACCCAAATTTTCACAATACACTAACATTAAAGATAAAAAATCTGATTTTTTTACCTTTATAAGAGATTACGTAATCACTGAAAATGATCGTATAGCACACCTAAGAGCAACCGTTATGGCGCTCAAAGAAAAGCCCGCAGACTCACTCACAAGCGAAGAAATCGAGTGGCTAGATACCCTTAAGCTGACGTATAAAATAAACGAAGAGACAACTGGTGAAGCACTTTTTACATTAATTGATAAACGCTTAAGACCGGTCCCTGAGTCACTGGCACTGGCACAAGCGGCACTAGAAAGTGCTTGGGGCACATCGCGCTTCGCGCTAGAGGGATACAATTACTTTGGCCAATGGTGTTTTGATAAAGGCTGCGGCATAGTGCCTGCTGCTAGAGCGGGTGGTTTAAAACACGAAATTGCCGTTTTCAAATCACCCCAACACGCTGTCGCAGCTTATATTCGCAATATTAATTCCCACAAGGCCTTTAAAAGCGTTAGAGATATTCGCTATCAATTAGCTAAAAACAAAAAGCCTATTACAGGCACAGCCCTTGCCGAGGGCTTGATCAAGTACTCAGAAGAGGGCGAACACTACATTAATAAAGTCAAAAAGATGATAGCATTCAATAATCTCGAAAGTAAAATACTCACTCAAACAAGCACAAGTAAAAATTCCAGTACTAGTAGCAATGCCAGCACCAATGCCAATTCCGTGCAATAACACAAGCCAATAATGCCAGCCAATGAATACGCTTTTTAGGCTGGGCCATAATAGTCAATATCAAAATGACTCGCCGAAAGGCTGGCTTGGCAAATACTTTTTGTGTGCCGCCCGGGCCGTAACATATTAAAACCTAAAGAAGGGTTATGTGCACAGCGGGTTTGATGTAATTGCAACATCGCTTTTGCATCAATACCCTGTGAGTGAGTGGGCATTGTATTTATATCATACAATAATGCCTTAAATATGTTGATTCTGTAGGCTTTTGCCTCATCATAATCCACCGATGAAGAGGTATAGCAAAAACGGTCCACAAATGTCTTTTGCTCATAGCGCCACTCAAGTCCCGTCCAAGTGAGGCAATTAAGTTCGGGCTTAACACCGGCCACATTAAATATAAAAAGATCAAAAGGTGCAAAATGACGGTTTTCAAAACCCTTAACTGTACGATCAAAAGCGGCAGTATCAGGACATGCCAAAAGCTCTTCAATTAATCGCCCTCGGCTTTCAAGTGGCTTTTGTGGTATGTCTTCGATGTTTTTTATGCGAGTGTTAAATACGTCAGTATCTTGATAGCGATTAAGTAAAGCCAAGGCATAGCCTTGGGTTACACCAAACCAAGAACCTCCCGCTTGCTGATCAACGGGGCGCCAGCTGTGTAATTGGTTATTTTTAATTGTTGCAACCGGTTCGCCCTCTATACGCTCTAAAGCCTCATCGCGATTCATGGTGATTAACCAGCGCTTATCGGCCCTTTCAATAATAGTTAACGTACACATTTAACAACCTATCCACTCAAATACGTTTAAAGCGACTTAAGATAATGCAACGGTATTTCAACCGTCATATCACTATTGCCAAACCATAAAATGCCATCGCTAATTGTCGCAGTAAGTGCCATATTAATGGTCGCTAAAGGCGCTAATTGCTCAATAATATCTTCACCGGCATCAAGCACTTTTAATTTTTTAAAGCGCACAGCTTTGGCTTCGGTTATTTGCCACCAAGGTGCCGTATGACGCCCATAAGCCACCACAATCACCTCATTAGCCAAGCCCGAAGCCTTGGCTAAACGTTTTTCATCGGGCCAGCCCAAATCAACCCAGGTTTCAATAAGCCCTGTATCATCTTTTTGCCAAAGATCGGGCTCGTCCGTGGCGCACAATCCGCGTGTAAAGCGCATTTTTTCGCTGGCAAATAATGCAAAGGCGGCTAATCGCAAGCACATGCGCCCTTCGGTTTCGGAGGGGTGGCAGGCCACTTTAAAATTATAGGTCTGGTAATGATGGCGCTCTGTATCACTGACTGTGAGCTCTACTTTATGCACTGTTGCTTTTAAAGCCATGTTTTTCTCGATGTAATAAAATATTTAATATGTATGAGTCACTAATGCATTAAATAACTGCACGTATTGCTGCTTAAGCACAGGCCAGCTAAGCCTATCAATATTGGGGGCTTGTAAATGATTAGGAGCTTGGCAATACGCGATTATTGCTTGGGCGGCCTGTGCCGCCAAAAGGCTCTCAGCTGAATGATCAGTTACATTATCAACTGCGCTATCGGTTACAGTATCAATGCCACCTAAGCCAAACAAATAATCAGAGCTAAAAAAGTCAGGGTATGCCACACGATGAGGCAATAAAGGTACGCAACCTGCCGCTACAGCATCCATTACCGCTAAACCTTGAAAGTCATGCGCAGCGGTAGACAGTACGATATGGCTATTTTTTAGCACAGCCAAATATTCAGCCCGAGGTAAATACCCCCACTCACCCAGCCAGTTTTTTTGCGTGAGCAATAAGTGTAACGACTCAAAAGCTTTTGGTACCTGCCTAAATTTTTGCCCTACAATATGAAAGCGTAAATGAAGATTGGGGGCTGTCTCGCACAGATATTGCACAATCGCCAATAATAATTCGGGGCATTTATCGTATTCCCAACGGTGATTCCAGACAAGAGTCAACGGCTGCGCTAATACACCAAAAGTTTTTAATCCACTGGGGGCCTCTGATGTACAGGGAGCTTTTAAGGCAGCACTTTGGGGCGGGGTATTCGCCGCCAAGGCAAAATATTCAGGCTCAATGGGCACGGGTAATACCTGCGATTTTTGCTGAATATTTTCAACAACGCCTTGCGGTATTTGATCGGGCAATTTTTTTAATAACGCCGTAACGCCCGCTAAAAAAGTACTTTTATTGTATTCGCTATTAAAACAAACCTTGTTGGCGGCCAAGGCACTGTATAGCGTGACCATTTGAGGTTCAATCGTTTTATGACTGTGCAGGGTTACCGGATAAGCAAATTGATTCTCGTGAAAATAAACACACGTCGGCACACTGGCCAAGCACGGCACTAAACCTTTTAGCGTGGCTAAGTCCACCATCGAGGTAGCTATAATGGCGTCCCATTTTTGGCTCTGCAGCACGGTTTTTTCGCCAAGGGCCCAACTTAACGCATTGCCCCTAATACGCCAACTAAAAAAACGCGCAGGTAGTGTAAGTACGGTAAAATTAAGGGGCTGACCATCAGGTAAAGCTTCGTCTTTTAAATAACGTACTAGCCCTTGATGCCAACGTTTATGGCTATCGGCATCATAAGCCGATAACACTAAAATATTCACCACCTATTGGCCACCCACATTAAAGCAATACTGACAACATATCGATCCATCAACAAATTACACCATACCCTCTTCAAACGCTTTACCGGCCAGTAAATGCAAGTGCAAATGAAAGACGGTTTGTCCAGCATCTGCACCATTGTTGACAATTAACCTAAAAGCATTTTCAACACCTAACTGTCGTGCAATATTGCCTGCAGCCAGCATCAAGTGGCCCAATAAAGCTTGATCATCTTGACTGGCATCGGCCAATTTTTGAATAGGTTTTTTAGGAATAATCAACACATGTGTTGGCGCTTGCGGTGCAATATCATTGATGCAAATGCAATGCTCATCTTCATAAACTTTAGGGGCAGGAATATCGCCAGCAATAATTTTACCAAAAATAGTATCGCTCATATTAATGCCCACTTTGCCATTGTTCTTTTTCTTGCAAGGTGATTTCCCGCGCTTCACCTTCTAGCATAACCGGAATATCATCACGTACAGGGTAGGCTAAGTTTGCCGCCAAACTCACTAATTCATTATTTTTTGCATCAAAAATAAGCGGCCCCTTAGTGACAGGGCACACTAATATACTGAGTAATTTTTTATCTAACATCGCTGTATCACCTTATGATGAATTTTTTTGCCTTACAATTAAGGGCGCCTACCTTAGGGAGCACGGCCTGCACTCTCAGCTTTAGCCTACACTAGTTGTAACCTACACTAGCTATAACCTACACCCATTTTAACCCACGTTAGTATTTAACCTAGGCTAAATATTTAACCCGCACTTATTGCAGCGCAGGCTTAGCGTTTTTAGGGAATAACAACTGAGGATCAAGACGTGCTTTAAACCAGTTCATTCGCCAGTCTAGGTGCGGGCCTGTCGCTCGACCACCGGCACCAATACGCGCAATTAAGTCACCTTGTTTGACTGTCGCACCAACCGCCACTTCAATTTTGCTTAAATGAATAAACGTTGATGATATGCCGTGGCCATGGTCAACTATTAATGTACCGCCTGAGTAATACAAGTCATCGTCGGCAAAGGTCACGATACCGGCGGCAGGCGCGATAACCTCGGCACCTTTGGGCCCCGCAATATCAACGCCATAATGCGGCCTTTTAGGCACGCCATTATAAATACGCTGACTACCATACACCCCGGTAAGCGGGCCTTTGGCGGGCCAAATGAATGTACTCAAAAAGTCACTGCGGTTGTCATTCGCGGTACGCGCTTTACGCACGGCTTGTGCTTCGCGGCTAATGCGTGCGCTAACGGCTTTAGGCGGTGTTACATGCTTAGAGGCTACGCCTTCTATTTTTTGGGTGGCATACTGACGCTGAGCCACATCAAAGCTGAGCGTTTTTTGGGTACCATTGGCCAGCTTAACCTGCAGCTCAACCACAGCCGGCGCATCGCGCCCTAAGCCAAAAACAAAATCACCATTAGGTGATAGCAGTAAGGCTTGGCCGTTATATCGTACCTCTTCATTAGGTGCCGCCTTACCGGTGACCATTGCCCCTTGTATCCAGGGGCCGTTGAGAGTCACCGCTTGCGCTTGCACTAAAAAGGCACTGGCCACCATAAGGCCCACACTTTTAAAGCCTATTGAGCCAAGGACAGAAAGTATCTTAAATGATTTCATAAAATGTGTAACTCCATAACAAGAGCGCTAGTCTAGCCGCTAGCGTCAAAAAATTAAACGAATAAACGCCGCGACAAGCCCAGCGGCCTTGTGCCACTCACGTATTCAAGCTTAAATAGTGCCCTACCAGTCAATATCCAAAGACAAAGGCACTAAGCACATGATAAAAGCCGTATTTTTTGACCTTGATGGCACCTTACTTGATACCAGCAAAGATTTAGGCCAGGCCTTAAATGCTGTACGTATTGCCCAAGGGCTTACCCCTTTTAGCGATGATATCACGCGCAAAGAAGTCTCTAACGGCGCCAACGCCTTGGTTAAGCTCGGGTTTGGTGACGCATTAAGCCAAGCGCAACACGCCAAGTATCGCCAAGCGCTGCTGGACTATTATTTAGCTCATATTGCCGAGCACACTTTTGCCTTTGAGGGTATCGCCGAGCTAATCACGCAACTGGCCAACGCTAATATGGCATGGGGTATTGTCACCAATAAGCCCGCCTTGTATACCCAAGCGCTTATGAAGTATTTTAACTTTGCCAGCGCGCCGGTTGCGACCATCAGCCCAGACCACGTGGCAGTGGCCAAACCAGACCCCGAAGGGATTTTATTGGCGTGCCAACAAGCCCAGTGCCCCCCCGCCCAAGCTATTTATATCGGCGACCATCAACGCGACATAGAAGCTGGCAATAATGCAGGCACAAGCACAATCGCTGTGGGTTATGGCTTTACCGAAAGCCCCACATGCCATACAACTTGGGGGGCCGACTATACTGTAGACCTCGCCACCGAAATTTGGCCTATTATTGAGAGCCTAATCTAAACGTTCAGGGTTAACTCAATACAGCGTTACCCCCAATACTTACTGAACCTAATACTTACTGAGCCTAAATAAGTACGTATTAAACTCATAGTAAAAGCCTCAAAAAATACCGAACATCCTCAATCAATACAAACAAAGTGATTCTTTTTTATGAGCCACCAAAGTGACTTTTTAGCCTACCAAGCCCCTGCTAACTGCTTAAACGACCGCATTATTGTTATTACTGGTGCGGGCGCAGGTATTGGCCGCGCCATAGCCCTTGCTTGCGCTAAAGCTGGTGCAACCGTTGTGCTATTAGGCCGTACTATGCAAAAGCTCGAGTCGGTCTATGATGAAATAGAGCAAGCTGGCGGCGCACAGCCTGCTATATTTCCGATCAATTTAGAAAGCGCTACCGAGCAAGATTACACACAATTAAAAGCGGTGCTCAATGAAGAGTTTGGCCGCATTGATGGACTGCTACATAATGCTGCTAAACTAGGCCCTAATACGCCTATAGAGCAATACAATGCCATGGAGTGGCAAGCGGTTATGCAAGTGAATGCTCTTGCGCCTTTTATGCTAACCCAGGCACTATTGCCACTACTCAAGGGTTCTAATGATGCCAGCATACTTTTTACCGGCTCGGCTGTAGGTTATCAAGGTCGCGCTTATTGGGGGGCTTATGCCGCCAGTAAAGCCACCACCGAAAATCTAATGCAAACGCTCGCTGATGAGCAATCGGAGCTATCCAACATTCGCGTTAACAGCATTAACCCCGGCGCCACGCGCACACAAATGCGCGCCGACGCTTACCCTGCTGAGCACCCTAATGATGTGACCCCGCCCGAGGCGCATGCCAATCAATACCTTTACCTATTAGGGCCGGCAAGCCAGGGGGTTAATGGGCAGCAATTTGAAGCTCAACCTAAAACCCAATCTAATTCCTAAGCCCTAGCCCTAGCCCTAGCATCAGCATCAGCATCAGCCCTAAACAATTGTTGAGCACAAATTAGGGGCGAGGCAATAATAGTTTGTCCAATTAGACGTAGAGTTCTGTTTTCTCGGCAAGGCGCTCGAAGGGGCGCATGCCGGGGCATGTAACGCTTTGAGCAACGCAGGAGAGGAAGCAGAAAACAAGTATTATTGGATAATGTATTTTTTCCTCGCCCCTTAGCGCGCCCTTTCGGCGCGCTCACTGATAACATCTCAAACACCTATAACCTTAAACACCCACAACCTTAAATACCTACAGCCTTAACCACTGACTTTTAACCTTAGCACCCTTATCACCTTCGCCAGCCATTATTAGGCCAGAACAGTGAATCAACAGTCATCTCACAGGCTGTCTATCGGCAATCACGCCTTAACCACCTTTGATGTAAGTAACCCACATGACGCAACCCTTTTGTGTAGCTCAAAACCAAACCGATGGTCAGCCTGCGCTGTTGCGCCAACTTGATGGGCGCTTACAGCATTTATATGAGTGGGCTAATTTGCACCGCTACGATCATATTTGGGATTTGTGTTGTGATCACGGGCGCTTGGGTTTGCACTTGCATCAAGCCACACAACAGGCCCAAAGCCATATTCACTTAGTTGACCAAGTACCCTCTATTATTGAAGTACTACAAAAAAAGTGCGCCATCCATTCAAAAAATAGATTGAGCATTAGCTGTCTCGATGCCAGTAACATACGCTTACCCACTGGGGGTCACTGTATAATTTTGGCCGGTATTGGCGGCAAAAATGCCGTTGAAATTATTAAAACATTATTGGCCCATAACCTAACCACACCAGCACACACCACACATACCGTCACGGCACCCGCAATAAAAATAGATCTGCTTCTAAGCCCTACCAACCATACTTATGCGCTAAGGGAGTACCTCAACACAACCCCCTTAGAGGCTGTAGAAGAAGTTTTTATTCGCGAAAAGGGCCACGATTATGAGCACATGTTTTACCGTCTCAACAATCTAAACACCAAAGGCAACAAGCCCACACAAAACCCAGCAGGCTCACGCATTTGGCACCCCATGACACCCGCCAAAAAACGCTATTTACACAAACTCATTCAATACCACCAAGCCTGCCAACTCAAACACACACGGCAAGCCACACCATCCACCGCAGCACACGCAAGCCGCCAAGCACTGGCCGATTATCAAAGTGCTTTGGCACTTAATGATCTATAGCTTGCCGTGTTTACAGTACTTAAAAACCAGCCTCTTTTAAGGCCAAGCGCTGTAGCGCCGCAACGCTAATGGCATCAGTAATTTGACCGTCTAATGTCATAGCGATTGCTTGCTTTAACGGTAATTTAAGGACGGTAATATCTTCGCTATCTTCGGGGCCGGCCACCCCCAAAGTAATACCCGTGGCTACAAAAACCTCGGCACACTCATCGGTCACACTGTTTGATAAATGCAATGTCATTAAGGGCGCTATATCACTGGCATGCACACCCACCTCTTCGAGCAACTCACGGCGAGCACAGTCAGCCGGTGCCTCACCTATCGCGGCGCCACCTTCGGGGATTTCGTAAGTTTCTATACCTAAGGTATACCGCGTTTGCTTCACCAGCCATGTATTGCCTTCATTATCAATAGGTACAACCCCTACCGCTGTCCCCTTAAAATGCACCACACCATAAATGCCTGCCGTTTTACCGGGTGTTATCACATTTTGATGATGCACACTAATCCAAGGGTTTTCATACACAAGCTTACTGTCTAGTCGCTGCCAGGGGCCAATAGCCTTGGGCTCATTCATAAGGTCAGCCTTTGCACATGTATTGTTTAAGCGCTCATCGTTATTAGTCACAAACCACTCCTATAAAATTATTAAACGCGTTGTCACGAGCTAAAGGGCGAGGCAATAATAGTGTGTCCCATGAGACGTAGGGTTTTGTTTTCTCGGCAAGGCGCTCGAAGGGGCGCATGCTGGGCATGTAACTTTGAGCAACGCATCGGGGCAGGAGCCCCTTATTAGACATTGCACAAGCATAATGTCGAACATAATGTCGAGCAGAGAAAGTAGAAAACACGTCGTCTTGGATCATGTATTTTTCCTCGCCTCTAAGCTTATAAATTAATCAGCTCTGCGCCTTCGCGATGCGCCGCCGGTATTTTATCCCACGTCGAAAAGTGCGCCGCACCTTTATCATCAATCCATTTGTACATAACATCAAAGGCAACATCCGGTGATGGCAGCAACGGCTCCTGTGCATCGATTGCGGGGCTGACGACTGTTTGCGGTGCCGTACTATTGAGAGGCTCGGCCTTATGAGCCGCTAAAGGTGCGCTGGGCGTCGCCAAAGCGCTCATCACCGCGCCCAAAATAGGCTGCATTTTAGGGTGCGCCATTAACGCGGCATTATCGCCGCGCTGCATAATAGCTTGAATATCCGGATCGGCCATAGCCTCTTGTACTTCTGCGGTTTGCTTAATGGTATCGACTTTTTGCCAAACGGTCATCATGGTGCTGGCCATTGCTTGCTCTTGTGTTTGCTCATCATTGCGCGGCACCAGCGTCATCATGCTATCTATGCCTGGCTGGCGGGTAAAGGCAACAAAAGCCGGGTCGCTCATGAGTGCCTTTACATCGCCACTTTGCACCGCCTGTTTAAGCCCCTCGCCTTGCAATAAGGCCTTGGTTTGCGCCGAGCCTGTGACACGTTGCAACTGCGCCATACCCTGAGCAGGTGCCGCCACCAACGCTTGCGCGGCCATCACTTGGTCTGGCGCTGCGCCTATAACGCTCAAACCCAAACCCACCGCTTGCGCCATAAAACGTGAGCTCATGCGTACCAATATATGCTGCGCACTCACACCGGCGTTATTTAGTAAGCTATTTATTTTTGATTGTTGCGGCATACTCGCCAGCAAACCTACAGCCCACAGCGCAACCAACAACATCGCCAACGCCATCAGTGTATTTGCCCCTGCACCCACCAGCGCTAAGGTGCGATTGCCGTGGTAGCGCTTAACCAATGGTCGCGCCAACAGCTGCACACCCAGCCCTACACCCAAAAACAAGCTCGCCGTTGCCACTGGCCACTGCCAGGCCGGCGGCACCACTCCTGCCAGTTTTTGCGCCACTGGCCAGCCAAATACAAAGCAAGCCACATACCCTAAAAAGAACCCCAGCACACCAGCGAGTACTTTAGGTAAGCCCTGCTTATAACCACGCCACGCACTAAATACGAACCATAGCGTGGCGATTAAAGTCAAAGTATTCATATGTTAACAGTTAACTCCTGAGTGTCTTATTGTTTAAGCTTTAGGCTAATTTAAACCACAGCTTTGTAATTGCTTGCGCCACTTCACATTGTTATGATTACACCACTGCCTTACCCGTAAACCTTGGCGCTTAAAACTTAAGCTTTATGAAAGATAACTCACCCCATAACGCGTCGCCACTTTTACACCCTAGCCCTTAACTTTTCTCTCTGGGTCAACCCTGGGAGCACTCACCTTTATACAGGCTGTTATATTATGTCTAATACGTTGTCGCCTTTGGCGGAAATGGAAAACCCAACAGAATTTATTGGCCGTCACATTGGCCCAGATTCCACCCAAACTCAAGCCATGCTAAAAACCTTAGGCAAAAATACGCTTGAGGAGCTGATTGCAGCAACGGTACCTGCGCAAATTCGCCATGAAGCAACCCGCACCTTAAAAGCACCGGCCACCGAGCAAGCAGCTTTAGCCGAGCTAAAAGCTATTGCCGATAAAAACCAAGTGCTTAAAAGCTACATTGGTACGGGCTATCACGATACCTACACGCCGACTGTGATTTTGCGTAATGTGCTCGAAAACCCCGGCTGGTATACCGCTTATACACCTTACCAACCCGAAATCGCCCAAGGCCGCCTAGAAGGTTTATTAAACTTCCAGCAAATGATTTTAGACCTTACCGGCATGGACTTAGCCAATGCCAGTATGCTCGATGAAGCCACTGCAGCGGCCGAAGCCATGGCCATGAGCAAGCGCGTTAACAAAAAGTCTAAGAGCAACGCCTACTTTGTGGCCAATGATGTACACCCGCAAACCATCGCCGTTATTAAAACCCGTGCCGAGCACTTTGGTTTTGACATTATTTGTGATGACCCCACCAACCTCGACGCCCATGATGTATTTGGTGCATTAGTACAATACACCGGTACCACCGGCCAAGTGCGCGATATTGCAGCCTTTATAAAAGCGGCGCAAAGCAAAAATGCCCTTATCACCGTAGCGGCCGATATTTTAAGCTTGGTATTACTCGAGGCACCAGGCAAGCTCGGCGCCGATATTGTTATTGGTTGCAACCAGCGCTTTGGCATCCCAATGGGCTTTGGCGGCCCACATGCAGGCTTTTTTGCCTTCCGCGATGCCTACAAGCGCTCATCGCCTGGCCGTATTATTGGTGTCTCTATTGACACTCACGGCAAGCAAGCCTTACGCATGGCCATGCAAACACGCGAGCAACATATTCGCCGCGAAAAGGCCAACTCAAACATTTGTACCTCACAAGTATTGCTCGCACTGCTCAGCACCTTTTATGCCATGTACCATGGCCCACAAGGCCTCAAGCGCATTGCCACACGCGTTAACTTGCTCACCAAAACCCTCGCCAGCAGCCTTCAAAGCGCAGGCTTTAGCTTAAAGCATGCCGAATACTTTGATACCTTGCATGTAGAAGCCAGCAATGCCCAAGCCTTGTGCACCAGCGCCGTAAAGCACGGCATGAACTTCCGCCTTGTGGATGCCAGCAGCCTCAGCATCAGCCTTGATGAAACCACCACCGCCGAAGATGTGGATGCTATTTTAGCCGTATTCACGCAAGCATCAGCAAGCACGCGCGAGCTCAGCACTACCGTAGCCAACAGCCACAGTATTCCTGCAGCCCTTGCACGTAGTGGTGCCATATTGAGCCACCCCGTGTTTAATAGCTTTCATAGCGAAACCGAAATGCTACGGTATTTAAAGCGCTTAGAGTCTAAAGATATTGCCCTTAACCACGCCATGATCCCGCTCGGCTCATGCACCATGAAGCTTAACGCGACCGCCGAGATGATCCCTGTCACTTGGCCCGAGTTTGGCCGCATGCACCCCTTTGCGCCCATCGACCAAGCCCAAGGCTACAGCCAGTTATTTGAGCAATTACAAGAAATGCTCAAAGCCTGTACCGGCTACGATGCCATTAGCTTACAGCCCAACGCAGGCTCACAAGGCGAGTATGCAGGCCTTATTGCCATCAAAAAATATTTTGAATCAAAAGGCGAAGACCAGCGCACCATTTGCCTGATCCCTGCCTCAGCACACGGCACTAACCCAGCCTCGGCGCAAATGGTTAGCATGAAGGTTGTTGTTGTTAAGTGTGATGACGAAGGCAATGTCGATATGCAAGACCTTAGCGCTAAAGTGGAGCAATTTGGCAATCAAATTGCCGCGCTCATGGTCACCTACCCTTCAACACACGGGGTATTCGAAGAAAATATTCGCGACATCAGCGAACTCATTCATAGCGTAGGCGCACAAGTGTACGTTGATGGCGCCAACATGAACGCCTTAGTGGGCCTTGCAGCACCGGGCGAGTTTGGCGGCGATGTTTCGCACCTTAACTTACACAAAACATTTTGCATTCCGCATGGCGGCGGCGGCCCGGGCATGGGCCCTATTGGCATTAAAGCGCACTTAGCGCCTTTTGTGGCAGGCCACCCAATACAGCCCGTACCCAATACCGACACCGCTAACGGCACTATCTCTGCAGCACCTTGGGGCAGCGCAAGTATTTTACCCATTAGCTGGATGTACATTCGCATGATGGGTAATACCGGCGTTAAGCAAGCCACCGAGTACGCCATTTTAAATGCCAACTACATGGCCGAGCGCTTAAAAGCACACTTTCCTATTTTGTATGCCGGCCGCAATGGTTTTGTAGCTCACGAATGCCTACTCGATTTACGCCCCTTAAAGGCGGCCAGTGGTATTAGCGAAGAAGACATCGCCAAGCGCTTAATGGACTTTGGCTTCCACGCCCCCACCATGAGCTTCCCAGTTGCTGGCACACTGATGATTGAGCCAACCGAAAGCGAATCACAAGGCGAGCTCGATCGCTTTTGCGATGCCATGATTGCGATTCGCCAAGAAATCGCCAAAGTAGAAAGTGGTGAGTGGCCCAAAGACAACAACCCCTTAGTTAAAGCGCCCCATACCTTAGATGACGTAATGGACAGCCAATGGGCTCGCCCTTACACCCGCGACCAAGCCGCCCGCCCACTCCCTTACTTGCACAACCACAAGGTATGGCCAACGGTTAATCGTATTGATAACGTATACGGCGATAGAAACTTAATTTGCAGCTGCCCCAGTATTGAAAATTACATGGACTAGCATTAATGAATGAATGTTAATGCAGGCGCATACCCAATAAGGCAGCCGTACGCTTAACCTTCAGGCTAACAATCAAAAATAGGCAAACCTAGGTTTTAGGTTTGCCTATTTTTTTGCCTGTGCAGCCGAGCGGTATAACACACAGAATGATCACACTTAAATCAGGCTTTTGAGTAACATGCTCAGCAAAGATAGGGCGCAAGATTTATTCCCTTCACTTTGAACGCACCGAATATATATATCTTGAAGACCCATCAAGCTAGAAAAACCGCCTCAACTTTACACTGAATACCCTAATAGATATTCATAACATTAATCAGCGATCGATATCAAAAACACTATTCTATTGCTCTGAAATACACACATTTAAGACGTGTAGCTTTCTATGAAGATCTCACTATCTCCTCAAATCTATCGTGAATAATATCTGCCCTCCCCTCGCCCCCGCTTGAGTACCCCTGGCTTTCAATGACAAATTTGAAACGATCATCTTGCAGTAGCGCATCAACCTGCTTCGAGATGTATTGCCTCAATCCATACCCAGAAGACTTTACCTCTTGAACTAGCTCCTCTCGCCCATCCACAAGATTAACAACATCCTCTATATCCCTACTCCCACTGGCATCACCTTGACCACGACCAAGGTATGCCTCCAGTTTTGTCGCCAAAAAATAAACTGGATCCACAAGGTTAATACTTAGAGCAGGCTCTAATTCGTATCTACTAGCTGTTTTCATTGCCGGCTCATACCATTGGCTTCCGAAGCCAAGCGCATCTCCACCGATTGGCATAAAGTCAACACGCAGAATGCCGAGCCTCATTGAGCAAATTGGCATATCATCGTCTGGCCTGGGATCTTTAAAGCCACGAGCTCTCAGTACTTCCTTTAGCTTTTCTGTTTCTATCCATGTGATTGCGTTAATGATTAAATCTACGTCTTCAGTGGCTCTCACGCCCTCTTTAACTAATTCATCTGTGATCAATAAACCAACTACGCAGCCACCAACAAATGTCATCTCTTCTCGCAAATCCTCCTGCAGAGCGATAGCTACTTGTTTGAGCATGTCTTTTATCACGGGTAGAGCGCTCATAACTTTACTCCAAGGTGCTCAGCCAGCAAGCCGACAGCCAAATTCGACTCCCTAGGACCCCCAATACGAATAGAATCAATAAGCGCTAGGTAGGCATACAGCTGAGGATCCCCCTTTATAGCCTTGGGTACGCACGAGTGCAAGGCCTCAACGGCGCGTCCCTTGGTGTTGCCGCGCGCGTCAGCCCATATAGGGACCAAATCACTTTCGCCAGTAAGCTTTCCGCTAAGAACCGGGGCGGCGTACGCTGTTGCTATTCCGCGAGCAACTTCACCCAACCGAGCAGGCCAAAAATACTTAGCTCCTGCTGTGAGAAGACTATAAAGCTCCGAAGTATTCACACGGGGAAGCAGAGTATTCCTCTCCCTTCTGACTAATCCTATATCTATACAGCGATTCAAAGAAACACTCACCACAGATTTACTTATCCCGATTGTATCTGCCAAATTTCGCACAGAATACATTTTAGCTAGATGCTCTTCGCCCTCCCTAATACAATCGGGCAAAAGCCACCATTGCTGTCTATCTATCGAGCTTAAACCCTTTCCTTCCCAATCCTCCCAATCAGACGGCCATGACTTAGGCTCCGAATGGCCTAAAAGCCCGTCCTCGACTGATCGTAAGGAAATCATCTTGAGCATTATAATCAAATCTTGACTTTTCATAGAGAACCAATTCAACCTGTCCTGAGTTCTAAAACAAAGGACAATGGTTTCAGAAAATATAAACCCTTGCAAGTCTTTTTAGTGATTAGGGTGCAGTTTAATATTGGCTCAGGCAAGAGAGTTCACGCAAAGCACATACAACACCCAAATAGAAACGCGCGCCACCGACCTCACCCCAGAAAGTGCGGCCAACGGTTAATCGTATTGATAAGCTATACGACGATAAAAACTTAATTTGCAGCTGCCCCAGTATTGAAAATTACATGGACTAGCATTAATGAATGAATGTTAATGCAGGCGCATACCCAATAAGGCAGCCGTAAGCTTAACCTTCAGGCTAACAATCAAAAATAGGCAAACCTAGGTTTTAGGTTTGCCTATTTTTTTGCCTGGCTTTTACCTCGGATTTTACATACCCCACTCACACTCACTACGCACGACAAGCAGGCTTGACGGGCTAAATAGTAACCAAAACAGATCTATTGGTAGCGAAAAGCAGCACCTTTAAGGGTTTGATTTGCACTGTATTGTAAAACCACAACATTCAGTATAAAAAATGCTTGCAAATACAAACAGTTAGCGTAATATGCGCGCCAGATCACGCAGCTACGTAGACAGATTGTCAAACGGCTTATTAAAGGTGATTTAGGGCGAGAGCCCGAAAATCGGGGCATAGCGCAGTCTGGTAGCGCACCACACTGGGGGTGTGGGGGTCGTAGGTTCGAATCCTGCTGTCCCGACCATATACCTAGCATCAAGGGTTAGCGGTCACTTAGTGGAAAAAACTGGAGAAAAACTCCGGAGAAAAACCCTAAGCGTATAAAAATTGATGTTTAAAACAAAAAAAGGCTTACTTCGGTAAGCCTTTTTTTGTGCCTGTCAATCCCACAAAAGAGCCGCCCCTCAATACCCGCCAATAATGAAATGGAGCGATATGGCTCTTCTCCGCTTTAATGAGGTGGCTTAGAGGGCGGAATAGAACATGGATTGCTCATCAGGCATCGAGGACTGC
>CANLTI010000029.1 GCA_947494095.1 uncultured Pseudomonadales bacterium | reverse complement strand
ATTAGACATTGCAGGAGCATAATGTCGAGGAGAGGAAGCAGAAAACAAGTATTATTGGATAATGTATTTTTTCCTCGCCCCTTAGTTAGACAAGCTATCATTGCCTCACCGCTAACACCTTAAAAGCTATTTAATGCTTTTATCTTTTAAGCGATCAGCCGCACTACTCAGCATCTCTATCACGCGGTTCTTATCATAATTACGAATCTTCTCAAGATCCATATGCATAGAAAACCCAGTCATGTTTTCCTCGAACCACGTTTGCCCCTTACCTAAGTCTTTACGGAAATCAACCACTTGATAAATACGGACCGGATGGGTTAGGCCTTTGACGCTGATTTCCCCTTGATCACGACACATCACAATGTCTTTCACTAAAGACCACGTTTGATGTGAGATCAAAATCTCACCCGGCTCTGCAGCCGACTCCAGCCGAGAAGCAATATTAGCGTGAGTGCCCAACACGGTATAATCCATATACTGACTGGTCCCAAAAGAGCCAACCGTACAATACCCGGTATTAATGCCCATACGGATCAACATCGGCTTTTTAATGCCCTGGTTATACCAACGCGTCTGTAGTTCTTGCATTTTTTTGCGCATTTCAATGGCCATAGACACGCAGCGCAACGCATCTAGCTTCATACCTTCACTTTGAGCATCACCAAAAATCACCATCACACCATCGCCCATAAACTTATCGATGGTACCTTTGTGCTTAGCGGCAATTCTTGCCATTTCGGTAAGATAAGAATTGAGCAATTCGGTTAGCGTTTCTGCCTCTAGCTCTTCAGCTAACGTACTAAAACCCTGAATATCAGAAAAAAATACTGTTACGCGCTTGCGCTCAGTAGTGAGCGACTGCTCACGCCCCTCACTAATAGCCCGCCACACTGTGGGCGGCAAATAACGTGCAAGCTTATAGGTTTTGAGCTTGTATAGTGTGTGTTCACTAGAAAGCTTTTTAACCTGCTCAGAAAGCCTACGCATACGATTATAGGCATAAAGCGCATAAGCACAAAAATAGATGAATATGCCAATTAAACTGACGGCATTAATTTCTAAACGCGAAGAATACTGCCACTCAGGAACCCGTATTATCAAACTCACAATAATACCTGCCACTAACGCCGCCGTATCAATACTCCATTTATGTAAGCCGCCATTAATTAAACTATTAAACTGCACCATGGTCACAAACATGATGGTGGGCAATACACTAAAATCACACAGACTGAGTATGACACCAACCAATGCCGCATCAGCTACCATAAAGTAATCGAACGTCTTATGCTGGCTTAGCATTCTACGCTTAATCAAAAAATAGCTAACAACCGTATAGACGCCCACCAACAAGCCCGCTAAAAACAAAAGCCAATCGGCATCGGGCCAATTGACATGCGTAATAGCGGTGCCCGCTGCGGCAAAGCAAATTAGCGCTCGGATATCGTGCTGCCGCACGGATACCTCAGCGCTTGCTGAATGTTTTTTTTGTGCTGAGTCGTCGCTCATATGCGCACTCAATTATTACTCTATTAATTTTATTTCCCACCAACTGTGAGCTCCTTAGCGCTTGAACCTTTGCAAAAATATATAACACAGCATCAAAATAATTAAACCACTATGAAAATGTATTAACCGCTCATACACCTGTAATTCATCGAAGGGCGCTTCCATCATCGAGCTGTACCATTCAAAGCTTTACTTGTGCACGCTTAACGGCAGGCATTAAACGCTTTTTATCGCCAATTGTCCATATTGCAGTCGATGACTCTAACCTTCTAATTTTAAATCTAAATAACGCTCTTCTAAATCGGCGTATTGTTTTTTTAATTGATTATGCTCTTGCAGCAATACCTCATGCTTGTACATGAGTGGATGCTCATCGTTAGTATTCAGATGTTCCGCATTCACTCCGCCCTCATTTAAACCCTCAGTCTTCAACAGTGCTTCATGGCTCACTGCACGCTTTGAGACACCCCCAATAGCACCCTCTAAAACACCCTCCTCACTCGCAAGCACATCGTTTATCGGGGCAGCTGGCGCCCTACTCTCTTTTTTTACTGCTAACGCGGCTTTCAGGTCTGCAACCTCTTCTTTTAAGCGGCAAAGCACAACATCAGTAACGCCAGCATCGCTTTCAAGCTCTTTAATATGAGCCTTTAAGTTAGGCATAGTACCTAGCTTTGACTTGAGGCTTTGAAGCTCTTTATGCGTCACCGTCAACTCATCTTCCATTAATTGAATACACAACTCCGACTCACCTAAAAAGCGCTTATGGCGGATCAGCTCATCTTCGAGCTCGCGAATCAGATCAACCTTAGCACCATCATTATCAGCATTTTTGATTTTTTGCTTCAAATCATCGATCAGCTGATACTGCTCACTGGTCATTTTGCGCAACTCACGCAACTCTTGCGTTGCCACCTCTAGCGTCTCAGGTAGTGGGTTTTGCCCCTCAAACACAGTGGTAACGGTATCGTAGCTGCGATGATATTGCCCAACCAAATCAACCAGCTCACTCTGCCTCTCGCCTTCAAACAGCGCTACCTTCCCTTGTATTTGCTCATAGTAGTCATCTGCCTGCGTTTTACTGGCATGCCAACTAGCCTCCAAATCAAAATACAGCGCCTTGTATTTTTCTAGTGATGCCGCTTGCTGGCGTGAGGCTGCCAGCGCATCGTCCAGCTCTTGCATCTTCGAGTCAGCTTGTTGTGCCGAAGGATAATCCTCATAGTAACTTAAGAGTGCTTTGTAGCGCTGCTCGAGCGCCACCCAGCTAACATCATCACCCAAGGTTGCCTCTCGTTCGGCGATAAGCACTGCATGCCTAAATGCTGCCGTGCGCCTATCAACAGGCGAATCGGGGTCGAGGTCTAAGGCGATATCCTGCCCACCATTAAGCTGCGCATGGTAATCACGCACGCCTTGAATATGCTCATCAATGAAATGCGTGTAAGTGCTCTGTGAGGAATTTGGTTGCGCTACGACGCTTGCCGAGCGGACTGCATCGCCTTCAGTTTTCGAGTCGATTATTGTCGGGGGGGTAAGCTCAGGCAAAGCCGATAGCTCGGTGTTATGTTGCGCAGACTCTGCCGCGCTTTTTGCCTTTTGAGAGGCTTTTTTTTGAGCACTGCGCAGCAATGACTTGAGCTTACGGATATACACCGTCATACCCGCAATCACTAATAGCGCTAAGGCAAAGGCCTCGATCAGAACAATCAGGGTAACGACTTTAAACTCCATGGATATAACTCAAAATAATCGCCACATTACCTTTAAGTATGGCTCAAAATCGCTTTCATGCGTAGTTCACGTCATTATTTTGCCTTTTTAATGCTCAAAAACAGATATCATTTGCCTTTAGCGCTAAGCTTCGATACAGTTGCGCGCCTGATTTGGTGAGGTGTCCGAGTGGTCGAAGGAGCACGCCTGGAAAGTGTGTAGGTCGCAAGGCCTCGAGGGTTCAAATCCCTCCCTCACCGCCATTTCAAAAAAAGCTCAGCAATGCTGAGCTTTTTTTTGCGTAAAATTTTGTCTTTAAACGCTATTCAAAACGGCACTAGGGAATATGCAAGATTAGACTTTGCAAAAGCATAAAATCGAGGCGCGCAAAGCCGCAAATGGTTTGAGCGGCCCAGCCAAAAATTCATTGGCGCCTATTTCAGCACCTCTGACTACTCCTTCCTCGCCACTAAGCATCGCCCTTTGAGGCTATGAGCATACTCGCCCGCTGGCGCCAATGCGCTAATTGCGTCAATGTACTTTGCGACTGATCATCATCGACACAAATACTGAGTAAGTCTTCGATAAAATAGCCTAAGGCGCGCTTTTCAATAGCCGCTACGGCCTGCTGGATCGGCTCTGGCAAATAACCGTAATATGACGCTGCGCCAAAATCGCCAAATAGCAGCTGCATCTTGTCATTGACGAGAACATTGTGGGCGTAAATATCACCATGACTAACCTGCCGCACCCTCAAGTGCGCCAATACCGACTCCATTTGCTTTGCAAAGCTTGCCACTTCGGCCAATTTTAAGCGTTTATTTGGGGCAAAAGTATCGCGCGTACAACTGTGCAAGCTTGGCGGTAAACCTAGATTACTATAATCACTCGGAATCAACCCCATAACCAATGCCGACGCTTCATCACTTTGAATATAACCCATTGTGCGTACCATATTCGCATGCACACCAACACGCATCGCAACCGCTAATTCATCGTGAGGATAACCATCGCTGGTGACCGAACCATGAAACACTTTAACGGCCACTTGCTTGGGCATTTTATACGCGTTTGCTCGCCATGAGGCCCGCCAAATAACCCCTGAAGCCCCACGACCTAGCGCCTCATGGCACTTTACGTTTTCCATACACACTTTGGGCACCTGCCACTCGCTATCAAGAGGTGCCGGCGGCTCAAAGGGATTGCCAGCAAATGCAAGCCAAGCTAAGCGAGGCAATTTACACACAACACGGGGAAATGCGGTCAATTGATTTGCGGAGATTCTGAGTAACTGCAGGCTTTGACACTGCGCTAGCGTAGCTGGCAGCTCGGTCAATCGATTACCCGCCAACATTAATTTTTGCAGATAAGGGCGCTCGCCTATCGCCTCTGGCAGCGACTCAATCGCATTATCGGTGAGGATTAACCATCGGAGTTTAGCTGGTAATGAACGGGCAGGTACCTGCGTAATCCGGTTGGCTTTAAAACCCACCATCTCCAAATTTTTGCAGGCCCCTAAAGCTGTCGGCAAAACGGTGAAATGGTTATTTGAAACAAAAATGATTTTTAACCGATACAAGCGATGTAAGTCATCAGGCAGGCTCGTTAATCGGTTATTCGATAAATCTAAGACCTCCAGCGTATCGGCTAACGTAAAAATCGCTTCAGGGAAATCGGCTAAGTCTTCCGCTAAAGCCAATCGTGTTGAGCCTTGGCAGCCCCCTTCTTGCAATTGCTTTAAAGTATTCACACTCCCCCCTTATTTTACATGAGCCTAAAAACTACTTACCGCCTTCAGTGAGGCGCTATCGCACAATATTGCACAATCAGCCGATCGTCACCGCGGAAGATTCAACATAACTATTCAACTCAGCTAACAAACCTCACCTGATAAAGTGCTGATGGATTATTTTCTGGGTATTTAAGCGCCGGGCCTTGCAGGGAAAGCAAGGGTTAGTCAGTGCACCGGCATAAGGCTATGCAAGATTAGACTTTGCAGGAGCATAAAGTCGAGGAGCACACTGTCGAGAGCGCTTGTATAGCTTCCATCGATTGCTTGAGCGGCCCAGTCAATGATTCATTAGCGCTTAATTTCGGTACCACTGAATACTTACCCACACTCAAAAACTTCACACAATAAAATACCATAGCGATTGTATTGACTGTAGTTTAAAGTAAGGCCTCACTTACTCGCTGGCATTTACACTGGTTTTTTGCCTCAAGACCCTCAGTAAGAGACATTTAGGCCATACTCAGTACACAGACATATGCAGTACTCCACTGCTTACTGTATGATTCGCCCGTTAGCTAACTTTTGAGGAGACACCGTGATTTCAACTACAGTCCTTATTGTCACCAGCCTTGCCTGCCTATTTATCGGTACCGCAATAGGTTTACTTATTATGCGCACCATCCAAAACACCGGCCAGCCAAAAGATTTAGAAGCCAAGCACAATACGTTGCAAAATGAATACAATCAATACCAGCAAAATGTCGCACAACATTTTGTTGACACCTCTCGCCTCATTGTAGAGAGCCAGCAACGCCAGCAGCAATTGCGCGACCACTTAGTCAGCGGCGCACTTCATCTTACCAGCCCTGATATTAGCCGTGCTATTTTAGCCCAAAGTGACGAAGAAGCCACAACACAGCCGCAAGCTATCGAAAACCTAGATCCGGCAACCATTAAACCCCCGCAGGACTGGGCACCCAAAACACCAGGCCAGCAAGGTGTACTCAGTGAGGACTTTGGCTTAGCAGAAGAACCAGAAGACACCAGCAGTATTGAAGTCAAAACCGCAGGCAACGACCCGCATGACGATACCAAAAGCAGCTAAAGCGCGTGCTCTATAAGGTATTCTTATTTGCTCGATGGCCGCTACTCTTTGGTTTACTAGCGGCATTGGTAGTGCTTATGGTTGCGCCACAAATTAGCGTGCAAGATGGCCGCGCCACCTTTACACATCGCCCCAACCAAAACGCAGCGCCTGCATCCTACGCTCAAGCCGTGCAGCACGCTGCGCATGCTGTGGTCAATATTTATACTCGCAAAAAGCTCACCGACGAACGTCGCCCACTATTTAACAACCCTCTCTTTCGACACTTATTCAATAATGCAGACAGCTCCCGACAAGAGCGTATGCAGTCGGCATTGGGCTCGGGTGTTATTGTGACTCAGTCGGGCTACTTGCTAACCAACAACCACGTTATTCAAGGTGCTGATGAGATCGTTGTACAACTACAAGACGGCCGCGATGCTCAAGCAGACCTGATTGGTATCGATAAAGAAAACGACCTTGCCGTTCTCAAAATCGCTTTAGATCAATTAACAGCCATTAGCATCAACGAGCGCCCCCTAATGGTCGGTGATGTTGTATTAGCGGTAGGCAATCCTTTTGGTATGGGCCAAACTGTGACTCAAGGTATTATCTCGGCTGTAGGGCGCTACGGGCTTGGCATCAACACCTTCGAAAATTTCATTCAAACCGATGCAGCCATTAACCCTGGCAATAGCGGTGGCGCACTCATTGATGCTTATGGCAACCTTGTAGGCATCAATACAGCCCTGCTTGATCGTATCGGTGAAAACAACCTTAACGGCATAGGCCTGGCTATACCCGCCGAAACGGCCTTGCAAAGCCTAAGCGATATTATCGAATTTGGTCGCGTTGTGCGCGGCTGGCTCGGCGTGACCGCTCAACCCATCACCCCACAATTGGCAAGCCGCTATCGCCTCCCATCACCGCACGGCTTATTAGTCACTGGGGTGTACAAAAATGGCCCAGCTCACATTGCCGGCCTAACACCTGGCGACATTATTATCAAAGTGAACAATCAGAAGGTGAACAACGGTTTGAGTGGTAGCCTGCGCAGCATGCAAGAAGTTAAAGAATCGCGCCCAGGTGAAGAGGTCAAACTCGAGATATACCGCAATAACACCCCCCTAACCATCACCGCAGTACTGTCGATCAACCCCAATAGTAGCGAGTAACCCCGTTAATGGTCGCATAACATAAAACAGCCACCATAAAAACTACAGCCACAATAATGTACTCATTCAACAACAAGACTAAAGCAACCCTATGGATATTATTCTTGCTTCATCATCTCGCTACCGCAAGCAATTACTCGCCCAAGTCAATATTAACGCCCAGTGTATAGCACCCAATATTGACGAAGCCGCTCACGCTCAAGAGCAGCCAAAAGCGCAAGCGCTGCGCTTAGCTATCGCTAAAACACATCACATTGCACAACATGCCCCTCACGCCACTATTATTGGAAGTGATCAAGTTGCCAGCCTAAACGGCACAGTACTGGGCAAACCCGGGCGCTACGCCAAGGCCTTTCAACAACTACAGATGCAATCGGGTCACACCGTGCTTTTTCATACCGGCGTGTGCGTGCGTAAAGGGTCAGCCTTACTCAGCGATGTTATCACAACAGAAGTCGAGTTTAGAGCACTCACCACCGCTGATATAGAAGCGTACCTTAAACAAGAGCAGCCTTTTGACTGCGCCGGTAGCTTTAAATCTGAAGGGCTCGGCCTATCACTGTTTAAACGCATAACAAGCGATGACCCAAGCGCACTTATTGGCCTACCACTAATTACAACGCTCAGTTTTTTGCGCGCCCTAGGCTCTTACTAAAGATTTAAAATCCCTAACCAAAACCCTAAAACCCTTAAAGAACGACAACAGAATTTTCTTCAAAGCTCACGTTACTGGGCACATAATGATCGGCACTGTCGTCATTTTCCCAGGTATCACCATTTAATAAATAACGAAACTCATGCTTTTCGCCCACAGGCAAAGAGAGCGTTGCCGCATATGCGCCATTTTTTTGCTTGCGCAGCTTTTGCGCATCAACATCCCAATCATTAAAAGTCCCTACAAGGTGCACCGTTTTTACACCTTCAACACGCTGCCTAGGGAGTACAAATTTGACTTTACAAATCGGCTTACTCTTTAAATAATTTTTCTCAATCATAATGATAGGCCATGGCGGTTATTGTAGGATTGTTACTGGGGCTGAATAAGCAGCTTAATAAATAGTCACTTTGCGTTAAATTAAGTGGCGATTTATTAAATAAGTGGCTATTAACTAAGTGGCTATTAACTAAGTAACGTTGAATCAAATCTAGTAACTTTAGTTGAATTAAGCGCACTGATCATAAATAGTCATGCACCGCAGCTTATGCCACAAAACTTACTCGCGTATATATTTTATGATAAAAACAAAATTTCGCAGCCGCTCAGCCCATCTTATACGCCAAAAAGGAGCATTCAGTACCTTGTTTTTAAATAGCTGCCTGAATGCTTTATATTTCGCATCGATTAGCTCAGATAAAACAATCAAACCAATCAAGGTGCTAATAAGCTATTGCCGGATATCAAAGTAGCAATACCGGATTGGAGAGTAAATACATTAAGATAACGCCATGAATGTACCATGAGCAAACCACTTAGGGGCGAGGCAATAAGAGTTTGTCCAATTAGGCGCAGGGCCCTGTTTTCTCAGCAAGGCGCTCGAAGAGGCGCATGCCGGGGCCTGTAACTCTTCGGGCAACGCAGCAGAGGAGACAGAGAACAAGTATTATTGGATAAAGTATTTCTTCCTCGCCCCTTATGCACTGACTGCAAAGTCTTGCGGCAAAAGCTCAGTCAGCACTTGGGTTAATTCATCATCACTCCAAGGCTTATTTAAGTAGGCCCCTACCCCAGCACTTTTGGCCATAACTTTGTGGCGTGCGGTAGTTCTTGAAGTAACCATGGCAATAGGTATGCGCTGATAATCGGGTTGCGAGCGCATATGCGCAGTTAATTCAAGCCCATTCATACGCGGCATTTCCAAATCGAGTAACGCAATTACGGGGGCACGCCCCTCAGGGAGTTCGGCCATTTGACTAATTGCATCAAAACCATCGCGCGCCGCTACCACATCATAGCCAAAATCAGCCATAAATTGCGCCAATGCACGCCGAGCACTGAGTGAGTCATCAACGACCAAAGCGATAGGCTTGACCACTGCCACGGTATTTTTACGCGCACCCAATAAAGCCGTGCGTTCCTGCCAGTGTTTACGCTCCTCTTCGGTAAAACGCAATACAGGAAAGTCATGAATATCCAAGACTGGCGCAATGGCACCGCTCCCTAAAATCGCCGCACCTGTTACACCCGCAGGATGATAGCTAAAGCGACCTAACGGTTTAATAACATGCTCTTCACTGGCTGTTATCTGCTCTACAGCAACGCCACACAGCTCACCATCAGCTTTGGGGGTAATTAATAATGATCGGTAGATATCTGCATCGGTACTAAAGCCATCATCAGCACCGATCATCTGATCCAAAAAAAAGACAGGCACCTTTTTACCATACAAATCATAAGACCATTGCTTTTGATCATCTTGCTGTAAATCCCCTGCTTGTAAATGAGCAATTTGCTGCAAGCCTCGACTAATAATGCCATGTTCTTGATCGGCGCAATTCACCATAAGCATATGTGCCGACAAGACACTCATCGGCATAGATAGCTCAAAGGTTGTGCCTTGACCGGCCTCACTGTGCACGCTCAAATAGCCTTTAAGCTGACGCACTTGATCACTCACGACATCTAGCCCTATACCGCGGCCCGATGTTTGCGTCACTGCGCTGCGCGTACTAAAACCAGGCATTAAAATAATGCGGTCAAGCTCACTGTGAGTATGGTTTTGCTCTGTACTTACAATGCCTCGTTCAACGGCTATTTTTTCAATCAGTCGATAATCAATACCTTGACCATCATCACTCACGCGCACTTTAATCGTTTCACCAATGCGCTCAAACGTCAGAGTAATTTTGCCTTCGGCGCTTTTGCTTTTTTGCTCACGCTCAAGTGCACTTTGCTCTAACCCGTGATCCACCGCATTGCGCAGTAAATGCAATACAGGATCTGCAATCGAATTTAATACGCGTGAGTCAACCAGTACATCATCACCAATAATCTCGAGCGCTGCCGCTTTATGCGTTAACCGAGCCGCTTGGCGTACTCCACGTGTAAAGCGAGACGATAAAATAGAAGCCGGCAATAATCGAATCCCCAGCACTTGATTTTGCATTTCAAAACCCAGCTGGCGCTGTTCACTAATAATGGTTTGTAAATCGATTAATGATTGGTTCGAATCTTGGACAGCCTCGTGTGCGTCGGTTGTTACCTCTTGCAAGCGACTCGCGAAACTATGCAATTCATGATATCGCTCTAACTCTAATGGATCCATGTGCGTATCATCACCAGCATTAGCGGCAATAAACGCAGCACTTTGCTGAGCCAAACTTTTATCTAACTCGCCCGCTAAATCTAATAGCTGCTGCTGAAAACGTAAAGTCGATTCAACAATATTTAAGGTCGAGTCAACACGCGATTGAATTTGGGTGTTAGAAATCTGAAGCTCACCCGCGACTCGCAATAACTCGGTGGCCTTATCATCCGACAGGGTTAAATTAAATTGCGCCTTAGCCTCTAGCATCGCTAACGAGGTCGTGGCATTAGGCACCGCTGTACTTACGTGCGGGGCATCAGCGTTGAAACTATCACCTCGTAACGGATCACCTTGTAATGAATCACCTTGTAATGAATCACCTTGTAATGAATCACCTTGTAACGAATCGCAGGGCATCGAGGCAAGCTCGACACTGCCAGTCAGATCGACCTTGCTGACACATTCAGATGCAGCCATCTCTTCAGCTTTAGCCAATAGTGCTGTTTCGGCAACCTTCGTGTCGGCAGCCTTCGCTTCCCCCTCCCCCAGCGGGTTAGTGCCAAACAATCTCTCTTCCGATAGCTCCGCATCAACTAAGTCATCGATGTCGGTCAATACGTCCTCGGTAAACACTTCACTTTCAAAAAACTCAGTAAGTGCTAAAGGTGCCTCTAGTTGATCGGCACTATCGCGACCTACACAGCCCTCATCACCGCCTAAAAGTCGCTCTTCAGGAAGACCCTGCTCCGAGGTAGCAGCTGGCGCATGATCACCACCAAACAAGTCATCAAAATCAGCTGCCAAAGACTCCATATCAGCCTCAAAATCGCCTGTAAAAATAGGCTCCGGCTCGTCACCTATTTTATCATCGGGGCTCTGTGACTCATCACCTCTCAAGTCATCAACTCTCTGTAAATTTTCCACAACCTGTAAATCTTCATTCGAGGCCAATGCGCCCAAGTCGGCCGCCTCATCATCAGCGCACGCTACGGCATTATCTGTCAACGCAAACGGCGCCGCTGCCTCCACTTTAACAACCTCCCCTCTCAGCGCGCCAATCAAAGACATTAATAGCGCGTGGATATTATCGGGCGCCGGTGCAAAGCCCTGTAAAAAGTCAGAAATATTCGCCAGGCAATCAGCTGCGTCCAGCAGCAAATCAGCAAAGCCTGCATCACCCATATCAATACCTTTTTGATGGGTTTCTAAGAGATCTTCGCAGAAATGCATTAAATTGGCGACACCATTAATGCCAACCACATTACCAGCACCTTTCACCGTATGAGCAACACGCTGCGCGGTTAATAAATAAGAGGTGTCACTGGTGTGAATATAATGATCAATCGCCGCCGAAAAAAATTCAGCCTGCCCGGGCAGCTCGGTAATTAAGCCATCTAGTAATTCAGGATGGACATCATAAGGGATAGCTAAACTGGCATGCTCTTGTGTAATATCCTCGGGATACAAAATGTCAGCACCCTCATCAATAACCACTTCAGAGCATTCAAAAGCATGCTCAAGCGTCGTGATTTCTTCAGGGGTTAATGGCGTAGGCCAGTCAGCCACCTGCAAATACCCCAACAACTCTTCACAAGCTAAAGCATTAAAACCATTGGCAAAGATATGTTGCAAGTAACCTAAAAACACCACCGACCAGCGAGCAATTAACACTTGTAATGCAGGCGCGGGCGCTGTGCGCGCACTGGCAATATTGGCAAACATTTCAACCAAATGATTGCAGCTAAGCCCAAGCCCGTGCAGGCCCACCATCTGAGCTGCTCGCGCTAAATGCTCCAATTGGCTATTGAGATGCTCAAAATAATGGCGCCAGTGGTCAACATGCTGCCATAAATTATCCGGCTCATTACCTACATACTCCGCAACTTCATTGCGCAGTAAATCGAGCAACTCTTGTTGCTGCGGAGAAAGACTATCGTATGCCACAGGCACTCTCGCTACTTGATTAAACCCCAATAAATAGAAGCAACTACTTCACCCACTTACCCCGCCTTTGAAGTGACGGTTTGCTCAGGCTTAGCAGAGCTGTATTGCGCCAGCACGCTCTCAGGTAATTTAAACAAACTCACCTGTTCAACCAATAAGGCAGATTGGTCTTTTAAGCTATCGGTATAGGTTTTTTGCTGAATTAACTGGCTGCCTGTTTTTTCGGTGAAATTTCGAATAATCATCGCCCGGTCACGTACACGGTTGGTCACTTCGGCTTGCTGTACAGCACTTTGCGCCATAACTTGTACCAATACCACCAGCTCGTTAGTCGCTTGGTCTGTTTCATTCATTCGTCGACCAGCAACTTCTGCTGTCTTGGTACCTAACGCAACCTCGGCAATTAATTTATTCATAATATTTACAGTATCTGACGTTTCCACCCGAATATTATTCACCATTGACGAAATGTCAGCCGTTGCCTCACGGGCGTTTTCGGCCAAACGCTGAACCTCGTCGGCAACCACCGCAAAGCCTTTACCGGCTTCACCCGCTGAAGCCGCATGCATACTCGCATTTAGCGCCAAAATATGAGTACGCTCTGCAATGGTATTAATCAAACTCACAATACCCGAAATTTCTTGTGAGCGATCACCTAGACGTTTAATACGTTTTTCAGTTTCCGAAATCGTTTCACGAATGGTCAAGATACTATCTACCGCTTGCTCCACTGACTCACGTGCTTGCTGAGTATTCGCAATCGCCCCTTTAGCTAGCTTATTCGCTTCACCGGCTTTACTGGCAATATCATTCATCGCGCGCGCCGACACCTCTAACGCTTTTGCTGTAGCAATAACCTGCTTCCTTTCATCTTCTGCCACGCGCACAACAGTCGCCGACTGATTTTGTAATACATCGGCAACTTGGTCAACATCCCCTGAAATAGCCCTCACCTGTGCCAAGGTTTTTGCCGTCTCAGAAGTCAATAAGTTAATCGCATCAGATACCGTACCTGTAATATCGGCAGACACAGGCACTTTAATAGTTAGATCTTTACGTGCAATGGTGCCCACCGCACGAATCAACGAAATAATCGAGTTGTTAAGATGTTCATTTTCTAGCGCTTGATCTTCTAAGTTTTGGATCCGATCATCCAGTAACTGATTAAAGGCATTACCCAAATCGCCCATCTCATCATTACCAATCATCTTGACACGCGCTTTTAATTTACCGCGGTTAATACGACGAATAACGCTTTGCATATGCGTCATTGGAAACACAATCCCTTTATAGAGAAAATAAACACCCACAGCTGTCGCCGTCACAATAATAGATACCATAACAATAAATACAGCCGTCATGGTTTGGTGTTGCTTTTTGGCTTCGGTTTGTGCTGCATCAATTTTCTGTCTGACCTGCAAGGCTAAAGCGGTAATTTCAGTATTGAGTATATTTTGCAGCTCGCTTTTTTGAGTGCCTAATGACTCTAAATCTTTTATGCTATAGGCCAATGTTTCGAACGCACTCGAGTATTTTTCTAAGTTATCTGAAGCACCTTTACCCTTAAGGTTTTCAGCCTCAACCTTAGCAAATGCCATTAAACGGTTCACACTATCAAATACGTTGGCGTAGTTCTGTGCATCAGGTTTAGCCAAGTAATTGGCTTCGCCGGCCCGCAGTAATGCCAAGTCTAAACGCTGCGAGGGTAGACTCTCTTGCAATAAAGCAAACGCTGCGACCACTGACCGTTGCTTTTCATCTAACGTATCTTGTAAGCCTTTATACTCTGATTGCGCCGAAAAATATTGCTCAACCACCTGTGTAATCGCATTAACCTTTGCGCCTTTAATCTTCTCTGATTGAAGAGTGCCCACAAACGCGTGAATATCACCTTCAGCTTCTTTTAAATCTGTATCTTGTAACGCTAAGCTCGCACCGGTTATCGCTAAGCTCATGAGTGTACTTTGCATTTCACTCAATTTTGCATTTTGCCGACTTTGCTCCGTTTGCAAATTAACTTGTACAAAATACGCTGCACCAATGGCAATAAAACCCACAACCAAACCGGCTACCAAAGCCATGATTTTTTGGGATATACGCATATTCACTAAAAACTTCATGGAGTCACTCCGGTTGTGCTTGGTTAAAATTAAATTTGTCCATTAAACTTATTTTTGCCATTAAATCTATATCACTAATAATCATTAACATTAGCTTTGTAACATGAATACCCAGGCTAACATGGCACAAAAGGTCTGCGTGATTTAAAAGAGTATGCGCTTAGGCATTACTGATTAAAATTTATAAGGAATGCTCTTGCGCTAGAAACGTGAATGTCGCCACAATATCTAATTCAAACCACCAAGTATTGTTAAGCCAAAAACTGCGCGACACAAACGGTTGCAGCGCCGCAGGTGCTTGGTCATTGGCATTACGCAACGCATTAATCGATAGTTCTAGCGTGTGCGGTAAGTTATCACACAATAATGCGACGCTATCGTCGCCTTTGCCCAAAACGACCACTTGAGGTTTTTTTATTATTTTTTTAGATAAGTCAATTAATGCTGGCTGACTTTGCTCCACCACATACATGTAAAGGGCCAAATCATAAACTGGTATCAGATTTCCCCGCATATTCAATAAGCCCACAAAATATTGCGGCGCATTAGGGAGTGCGGTAATTACAGGGTCAAAAGTTAATTCACTATAGGATCCAACCGGCAATAGAATATTAACTCCACCGACGGTTACACCATAACCGCGCTGTTTTGACCAACGATCACTTAAGGGAGCTGCAAAATTCAGTGCTGCTCCATCTTGACCGGCCCGCCCACTCAATACCTGTTCACCACTCAATGAAGCCTCCAACATACTATTTTGTAACTATTCAGCCAAACTAGCAAACCCTATTGATAGAGTGCTGATGGGTTATTCCCTGGGCATTTAAGCGCCGGACCTTGCAGGGAAAGCAAGGGTTAGACAGCACAAAACCAGCTGTCGAGGCGTTTATATAGCAACCGCAGATGCGCGGGGGTAGACTTTGCACCTGCACTAATACCTGCACTAGGGACATGCAAGATTAGACTTTATAAGCGCATAAAGTCGAGAAGCATAAAGTCACAGATCGCTTGAGCGGCCCAGTCAATGATTCATTAGTGCCCGACTTCAGCACCTCCGAAAATTATCTATTTTTTGCTTACGTATAGCTATAACAGTCTTACTTTAAGCTTCGCGAATCGCTTTTAATATTTGCTCTTCATTAATAGGCTTAGGAATAACGGCAACACCGCCTTGTATCGTCGCCCAAACCTCATCTGCCTTTTGGTTTTTACTCGTCACAAAAAAAATAGGAATTTTTCCAATTTCATGATCTCCGGTTATGCGTCGACAGGCTTCATACCCATCAATGCCTTCCATTACCACATCCATTAAAATTAGGTCAGGTCTGGCTGATTTGGCAATATTATAAGCCTCTTCGCCATCTGATGCGGTAACAACGCTATAACCTGCACCCTCAACAATACGTCTTAAATGCGCCAAATCTACAGGTGAGTCATCAACCAATAAAATTTTACTTGTTGTCATCTTTAATTTCCTTCGGGTTTAAAGTGCTGTTTTAAAACATCTTCAAAATCATTATGATTTATAGGTTTTACTAGGTAAGTATCGCAGCCGGCTAAGGCTCCTTTTAAACGATCAAACGAAGAGGATTTGCTTGTCAGCAATACAATCGGCACGCTCTTATAGCGGGGCAACAATCTAATCCTTTTACATGCCGTATAGCCGTCCATTCCTGGCATCACGACATCCAAAAAAATCACATCATAGCGCTGAGCTTTGAGCTTTTCGATACCTTCTTCGCCTGTAGCTGCCAAATCGGTATCCACATCAAGCAAGCTAAACTCTATTTCTATTTGCTTGCGTACAGGCAAACTATCATCAATTACTAACGCCTTATTCAAACCCTTTAACTTGAGCTTATTAACACCGTTTTTGAGTAATCTAATACCCGCTAACGTTTGCCCTGAGACACGGCTATCGTCGAGCCCTATCTCAAACTCAGGGAAAAAATTAAGCTCTTTAATCGTATAGTCATCCAGCGTTTTCAAGAATTTACTGGGGTTTAAAGGCACTGGGATAATGTATTCTTGAGTCAATGATTGAGCATTCGCTTTTGCTAAGCGAATAAGTGGCTGATGCAAGCTTTTGTGCGTGAAATGACCTCGCCACTGTGCAATCACATTCGGATTACTGACACACAAGACATAAATATCAACAGATCGAATAGGCTCATCACTCACAGGCACAGCAACCGCCCGGTAAGATCGAGTTCGGTGATGCGTTACACTAAATATGCGATTAAATGCCGCTAAAGCATTTGTTGTTGCACCAATGATACCTACCGTAAATACACGGGACTCTATAGGTTTTTGAGAGAGAGTTGGTTGCATAAGCTCATCACTAGTGAGGCACGTCAGCCTCGGTTAAGCAAATTATCAGGGCGATGAAAATTAGCTGATACCACACAAACCCCAATGATTAATACACTACGCCCGTGCAATAAAGCACGCATAAGCCGGTCAAAAAACAAACAATATTGACACTTTAATAAATACTTTGACAGCTAAGACTTCCTGTAATGCGATTTGGCGCGTATTCTAACCTATTACACGTTCATTACTAGTATTAACACGCTAAACAATTCACTAAAACGCTCAAAACCATCAATACAAATAAAAAAACATATTATCAATATGACACTTAACATAATTTAGGAGCCCTAAAACATGATGCACGCCGAACCCAGCTATAACTTTTTCCTTGTCGCACTTTCTTATTTCATTGCTACTTTTGGCTCGTACACAGGCCTACAGCTTGTCAGGGGTATGCGCCACGCCGAAGAAGGCGAGCGCACAAAATGGATTATATCGGCATCATTTGCATTAGGCGGCGGGGCGGTATGGGCCATGCATTTTATTGGGATGATTGCTTACGATATGGGCATGCCTGTTGTCTATGACCCGTGGCTTACCGTCGCCTCTCTCGCCATTGCTGTTGCGCTTGTTGGGCTAGGGCTGTTTTTGCTCAGTACGCGCCCAAATTCGATTGCCATGCTTTTGATTGCTGGGGTTATCTCAGGCTCGGGGATTTCGAGCATGCATTTTAGTGGTATGGCCGCAATGATTACTGCTGCCGACATGGGTTACAACAATACCTTAGTAATTGCATCAGTCATTATTGGAATCACAGCGGCGACAGCGGCTTTTTGGCTCGCCTTTAACCTCGAAGGAACGGTGCAAATGATTGGTGCCTCTTTTGTAATGGCTATTGCAGTATGTGGTATGCATTACGTAGGTATGGAAGCCATGATTATGACACCCAACCCAAGCCTTGCTATGCCGGAGTCCGGAGTCGAACCACTGACCCTCGGTTTGTTTATCTTTTGCTTCTCTATGATTATGCTAGTACTGTGCTTGGTTGTTACTTTAAGTCAATTAAATAAAAAAATGTACGAAGCTCTAGAAGAAGACGATGAGGAAGATGTATTAGAAGAAACTATCAAGAGCTAATACTAAAGAATTAAAATAAAACGTAGCTATTCAGAAGTGCAGGAATCGGGCGCTAATGAATCATTTGCTGGGCCGCTCAAGCCATCTACGACTTTGTGCTCCTCGACTTTGCACTCCTGCAAAGTCTAATCTTGCATATCCTTATGCAGGTCCATTGTCTAACCCTTGCTTTCCCTACAAGGCCCGGCGCTTAAATATCCAGAAAATACCCCATCAGCACCCTGTTAAGAGAGCTTTTTGGGTTCGGCTGAATAGTTACAATAAAACCTAATCTTCAAAAAGCAATTGACAGACCGCGTCAATATTCTTGTTGCGGTATTTTTTTATTTTGGCTTTAAAAAAATAGTTAACCTGAACTTTACTTGCATCAAAACCCCAACCACTTCTCCTTTTCAATTTTTTTACCCCCACTTTAGAACCAAAAATAAAAATAACATTTGATGATTATGTTAATTTATTTCAATACAATCTAACAACTTTTGTTTAACATAGCGTTTGGTTTGGTGTAATGTACCTGTTAATAAAGTATTCGCAATTATGAAGTAATGTAAAAACCTGTTAATTAACTTTTAATCAATTGTAAGGATGTACTCATGAAAGTTTTAATTCTCGCGTCTTCGTTTAGTGGTTTATGTCAAAGAGTGTTAAGGGAATTAGTGTTACTCGGACATGATATTGATCAGCACTACGGTATGGATGAGCCTGTACTGAGAAAGCAAATTGCCAACTTTCAGCCTGATCTTATACTTTGTCCTTTCTTAACACACCGTATTCCCGAAGACATCTGGCAGCAGCACAAGTGTTTAATTGTGCATCCAGGCATTGAGGGTGATCGCGGACCTTCATCGATTGATTACGCCATTACCCATGATGACTCACGCTGGGGCGTTACCTTATTGCAAGCCGATAGCGAAATGGACGCGGGTGATATTTGGGGCACGCAAAACTTTCCTTTGCGCCGCGCCGGTAAAACCAGCACCTACAAACGCGAAGTGAGCACCACCGCGGTAGCACTTATTAAGCAAGCATTACTGGATTTTGAAGATCCCAACTACCAGCCCAAACCACTCAACTACAACAATCCAGGCGTTGAAGGCACTTGCAACCCCTTATTGCGTCAGCCTATGCGTCGCATTGACTGGTCTGCCGACACTACCCGCACTATTATGCAAAAAATTTATGCCGCCGATACAACCCCTGGCGTACTCGACCACTTTTTAGGTCATGACGTGCATTTATTTGGCCCCGAGCTAGAGCCCAACCTCAAAGGCGCCGCGAAGCAGATTTTAGCCATCCGTCACGGCGCGGTATGTATAGCAACTATTGATGGTGCTATTTGGATCAAGCAAATGAAGTGCAAAACACATTCAGCACTGCCTGCAATTAAGCTCCCTGCCGCCAGAGTCATTAATGCATTAGCGGGCAATCAAAACCTCAACTTAGTTGCCGAGTACGACGCTTCAGTTATTGATGATATTCGAGTCGAGAATATCGGCGATGTGGCTTATGTACATTTTGACTTTTATAATGGCGCCGCCAACACACAGCAATGCTTACGCCTTAAACAACGTTTGGTACAGGTTAAAGCCAGTGACGCCAAAGTGATTGTTATTATGGGCGGCGAAGACTTTTTCAGTAATGGTATTCATTTAAATTGCATTGAAGCGGCCGCCGACCCTGCATTGGAGTCTTGGCAAAACATTAATGCCATTGATGATGTTGTTGCCGAGATTATCCACACCCCTAACCAATTAACTATTGCAGCATTGCGTAATAACGCGGGTGCCGGTGGCGCTATTTTGGCCTTGGCGTGTGATAAAGTGATTATCCGTGAAGGCGTCGTACTCAACCCGCATTATGCCAAAATGGGCCTCTATGGTTCAGAGTATTGGACTTACTTATTACCT
This sequence comes from uncultured Pseudomonadales bacterium, assembly GCA_947494095.1. Lineage (GTDB taxonomy): Bacteria > Pseudomonadota > Gammaproteobacteria > Pseudomonadales > Cellvibrionaceae > Marinagarivorans. Next base: position 41,221 of record CANLTI010000029.1, on the reverse strand, counting down.
AAGCGCGTAGGCCATGAACTAGCGCAAAAATTTGCCACCGAGTGCGAGCCTCTTTTAGCGAGCGAAGCATTAAGCTGCCGCCTTGCCGACCAAATGCTGCCCGAAGACTGGGGTCAATATCATGAGCATTTGCGTAGTTTTTGCCAGCAACAAACATCGCAGCTTGACTTGACCGCGGAGCTAGAGCAAAAACGCCAACGTCGCGCCGCTGACGAAGCGATCAAACCTCTCGAAGACTACCGCAGCGAAGAACTCGCAAAAATGCGCGAAACCTTTTACAACCCCGAAAGCAGCTATCATCTAGAGCGCAAACTATTTGTCTTTAAAGGTAAGCTACCTGAGGCTGAACCTATCAAAAATGCTCAACCCGAGCTAGCACAATCGCTCATTTAACCCCCTGCATACCTATACAAGGCTGCATACTTATAAAAAAGGAAGTTGCACTAAAAAGGAAGCTGTACTGAAAATCGGCCCATAACCTAAAAGCCTTTAGATCATCTAAAGGCTTTTTTGTGTTTATCGTTATACCATTAAGCTATGCACTTAAGGTATGCACTATTACGGCTGAGCACTTAGGGGAGCTTTTGCATGTAAAAGGGCGCCTCGCCGACTAAAAATGTGACCAAGTTAGCATGAGTGTCGTGTGTAAACTCGAAGTCTGCAAACGCATCACAACGGCCTTGCTCGTCATGCAGATATACCAAATAGTGCTCGATAGGGCTTTGGGCATCTTTTTTGACGTGCATTTTATTGAGCTCGTATCGGCATTTGCGCTTCAAATCACTACTCACAAAACGCAATAGCGATAACTCACACGCCTCTTTACCTTTAATGTTTAGCCCGATAACGGTATTGCCGTCAGCGTATTGCCAGTTGCCCGCAACAGGATTAGATGCGCAACCCGCTGTCATCACAACAACCAACCCCGCAACACAACCTTTTAAGATCATCCGCATTATTTATCCTCTTTATTATGACTTTTTGATGCTTGCGACTGGGCATAGCTTGGCTTTAATAGCTGCTGCTCAATCAATCGATTTTCTACACGTTTGAGTTCATCGAACGTTAATGCTTTATAACCACGCCACGACGGCCAACCGTAACCCCACTTAAAAGGCGTTGGCCAAAGAGGTGAGCCGCCCAGTCTCACGCCCAGCAGCATCACAACGCCCATCGCAGGCTCACCCACATGATCAACGCAAGACCATAGGGCTTCATCGGCTGCGAGCCTCTCCCAAAAGTCACCGCCTTTCCAGTAAGCCATATCATGCGCTACGCAGCACTCGCGCCACAAGGTCGTATCCCAAAGTACGCCATCAGGGAATAATGAACAACCGTCGGTTGTAAAAGGCTTCAATATCTCATTCGGTGCAATAATAGGCAGCGGTTCGGCCAAAAGGCGAGGGCTATATGCAACTAAAGTACAGCCTAACCAGAAGGTCAAACCAATTAGTCGAACCGTATGGTATGCTTGCAGCATTTTCATATTTTTATCCGATTGCTATGATCAATTGCGATTAACGTGACATTCAACAAAACAGTGGTGAGACCTTAGTATGACCTGTGTATATGGCATAAAAAACTGTGACTCCGTAAAAAGGGCCGTATCTTGGCTCAAAGATCACAATATAGAATATGAATTTTTTGATGTAAAAACCTGTGGCCTCACGCTCACTCATTTAGAGCAGTGGCGTGAAGCATTAGGTGCCGACACCCTGATTAACAAACGCAGCACCACTTGGAAGCAACTCTCACCCGAGGACCAAGAGCGCGCACTCCTGCCACAAGGGTTAGCCATTGCGCTGGCAAACCCCACACTCATCAAACGCCCCTTACTCGAGCACAAAGAGACAATCACTGTCGGCTTTAACGACGCGCAATATGAGGCGATTTTTAATCCCAATAGCCAATAACGTGCAACTAGGGGCTTCATCTCATCACCCTTAATTTAAATTAAATGTTTTAGGAATTAATAATGACACAAGTTTACGCCCTCGGTTTAGGTCTTGGCCACCATAATAATCATGGTGACTGGCTAGATACTTTTTTCGCGTTACCCTTAGTCAACCCAATAACCGACGTTGCCAAAGCTTTTGTTAATGCGCTTGGTGTCACCGCCGAGCAAGGCACCTACCTCCCTAGCGCACAACAGCTAACCCAATTAGCCGACAGCCTAGAAACCATCGCCCCCGCACAGGCGGCCTTAGCCCGCCAGCTAATCGACACTAAAGCCCCAATATGCGCCGTGGTATTAAGCCAAGACAGCGGCCCTACAACGGTGCCCGAAGCCTACCTTAAATTGCATCTTTTAAGTCATCGCTTAGTCAAGCCCCATGAAACATCGCTTGAGGGTATTTTTGGATCACTACCCAACGTGGCCTGGACCAATCAGGGCCCTATCGACTTAACCGAGTTACCAGCTAAGCAATTAGCCGCGCGCCTCAACGGTGAGGTGCTTAGCGTTGAGAGCGTTGATAAATTCCCTAAAATGACCGACTACGTAGTGCCAACTGGCGTACGTATTGCCTCGACTTCACGTGTACGTTTAGGCGCTCATATTGGCGAAGGCACAACCATTATGCATGAAGGTTTTGTTAACTTTAATGCAGGTACCTTAGGCGTGAGTATGGTTGAGGGTCGTATTTCTGCCGGTGTTGTCGTGGGCGAAGGCAGTGACTTAGGTGGCGGCTGCTCAACGATGGGCACGCTTTCTGGCGGTGGCAATATTATTATTTCTGTCGGCAAAGAAAGTTTAATTGGCGCTAACGCAGGCATTGGTATTCCGTTAGGCGACCGCTGCACTGTTGAGTCTGGTTTGTATATTACTGCCGGCACCAAAGTCGCCTTACTCGATGACAGCAATCAATTAGTTAAAAATATTAAAGCGCGTGATTTAGCCGGTAAACCCGACTTACTTTTTCGCCGCAACTCATTAACCGGTACCGTGGAGTGCAAAACAAACAAAACGGCTATCGCACTCAATGCCGAGCTTCACGCAAACAACTAACCGCCAAGCTTGCCGCCGGTGGGCCCACCAACCCACCTTTAGATCCGCGCAACGGCGCGGCTCAAGACTACCCCAATCACCGTAAAAGAAGTATTCCATGACTCACTTAAGCCCGACCATTCAGCTCGCCTGCGACCTTATTGCTCAGCCCTCTGTCACACCAGAAGATGCCAACTGCCAAGAAATGATGATCGCCAGGCTCGAAAAAATCGGCTTTAAAGCGGAGCGTTTGCGCTTTGGTGAGGTAGATAATTTTTGGGCCGTGCGCGGCACCGATGGCCCGCTGTTGGCTTATGCAGGCCATACCGACGTAGTGCCTACAGGCCCAGTCGCGCAATGGGAAAATCCGCCGTTTAATCCAATCGTTAAAGACGATATATTGCATGGGCGCGGAGCCGCCGACATGAAAGGCAGCCTCGCGGCAATGATTACCGCCTGCGAAAGCTTTGTTGCTGAGTATCCCGATCACTCAGGACGTATTGCTTTTTTGATCACCAGCGATGAAGAAGGCCCCGCGGCAAACGGCACGGTCAAAGTGATTGAGTGGTTAGAGGCCCGCAACGAAAAAATGACGTGGTGCCTAGTCGGCGAACCGTCGAGCACACATAAAGTGGGCGATATTATTAAAAATGGCCGCCGTGGTTCACTCGGCGCCGAGCTCACAGTTAAAGGCAAACAAGGCCACGTAGCCTACCCACACTTAGCACAAAACCCCATTCATTTAGTCGCGCCAGCCATTGCGCAACTCAATAGTGAAGTATGGGATAACGGCAATGACCACTTCCCTGCCACCACCTTTCAAGTCTCAAACTTTAACAGCGGCACCGGTGCCACCAACGTTATTCCCGGTCAAGCACATATTGTTTTTAACTTCCGCTTTTCGACCGAAGTGACCGAGCAGCAATTACGCGAACGTGCCGAGGCCATTTTAAACGCGCACAATTTTGACTACGACTTAACCTGGAAGCTCTCGGGTAATCCATTTTTAACCGCAGAAGGCAAATTAGTCGAAGCCGCTGCAGGCGCCATTAAACACGTCACCGGTTACGATACCCAGCTGTCAACTTCTGGCGGCACATCCGATGGCCGCTTTATTGCACCAACAGGCGCTCAAGTCGTCGAGTTAGGCCCTTTAAACGCCACGATTCATCAGGTCAACGAACACGTGTGCGCCTCTGATCTCGACAAACTCAGCCTTATTTATCACAGCATGATGGAACGCTTATTTGTAGAGGCTTAAAAAATCCATGAATCAAGATCAAACCTTAACGCATTTAAACAGTGCCGGCGAAGCCCATATGGTGGATGTTGGCCAAAAAGCCATTACCGAGCGCAGCGCCACGGCGGTAGCTTACGTGACTATGCAGCCGGCTACGTTAAAAATGATTAGCGATGGGCATCATAAAAAAGGTGACGTCTTTGCCGTTGCACGCATTGCCGGTATTCAAGCGGCCAAACAAACCAGCCAACTTATACCCTTATGCCACCCATTAATGCTTACCAAAATTGCCGTCGATGTAACCGCCGAAGCCACACAAAATCGCGTCCGTATCGAGGCGACCTGCAAGCTAGCGGGTAAAACCGGTGTAGAGATGGAAGCCCTAACCGCTGTCAGTATTGCCGCACTCACCCTGTACGATATGTGTAAAGCTGTTGATAAGACAATGGTCATAGAGGGCACCACAGTGCTCGCTAAAAGTGGCGGGCGCAGCGGCGACTGGACAGCCTAACGGCACAGTTTTAACAAAACATAGCGCTATGTTTTAGCACTAAGGCGCGAGGCAACAACAGTTTATCCAATGAATGAAGGTAGGCTTCTGCTTTCTCGGCAAGGCGCTCGAAGGGGCGTAACCTGGGCCATGTAACGCTTTGAGCAACGCATCGGGGCAGGAGCCCCTTATTGGTGCACCTGCATAAGGATATGCAAGATTAGACTTTGCAGGAGCATAAAGTCGAGGAGGATAATGTCGAGCAGAGGAAGTAGGAAACAAATATTATTGAATCATGTATTCTTCCCTCGCCCCTAAACTTAAGGACACAGAAGATGATCACCATAAAGCTCTGCCTCTTCGCCTCACTAAGCGAAGCCCTCAATATCCGTGAGGAGCTTATACCGCTCCCCGCAGGCAGCACACTAAGTCATTTAAAAAACCATCTTATTGCCCACGATGCCAAATGGCAGGCATTAAATGATGAGCGTATTTTATGTGCGATTAACCATGAAATGGTCGGCCAGCACGACCTCGCATTAAACAACAATGATGAAGTTGCTTTTTTCCCGCCGGTCACTGGCGGGTAAACATTAAAACCTCCCAGTAAATACTCATATTAACTATGGCGCTCATATCTTGCAGGGGGAATATTGGGAGGGTTAATGTGAGGGTTTTTAGGGACGGGTCAATAATGATTGGCTAGCAAAAAAATCTGGGGCACGGCGTATTGAGCAAAGGGTATTGGCGCCACCACTGGCAGCGCCGACCGGTTACGGCACTATTCGTTACGCCCCAAAACCGGTAAACCTTCAGAAACATGCATCTCTCCTCGCGCATCTACCACAACCGCTTCAACCCCCTCTAATCGATTCACCAATGCCAAACCCTTTTTCACTCCCAATACAAAAACCCCCGTCGCTATTGCATCAGCCATAAAAGCGCGTGGCGCGAGTATGGTCACGGCTTGGCAGCGATTGGCTGGGTAGCCGGTGTGCGGGTCGATTATATGGCTGTAGCGCTTGCCATCCTGTATAAAAAAACGCTCATAGTCCCCACTCGTCGCCACCGCACTGTTAGCGATGGGCAGTAGCGCGATGAGTTCATCCGTGTCACGCGGGTTTTGAATGCCCACTTGCCATAGACCATCCTTATGTTGGCCTTCGGCATATAAGTCGCCGCCGGCATTAACCGAGAATTCGTTAAAGCCTTGCCTGCGCAAAATATCGCTCGCACGATCAACGGCGTAACCTTTGGCGATGCCACCCAAGCCTACTTGTGTGCCGGGGTGGGTAATAAAAGCCGTCATATTTTTACGGTCTAACTGTAGACGGGTATAGTCAATACGAGCAATAGCCGTCTTGATTTGTGCAGCAGTCGGGATTGTGGCTTTGCGAAAATCCCACAGCTTACCCGCGCTAGCAAAGGTAATATCAAATTTACCTTCTGTTTGCTCACTCAGTTGTTGAGCAGCACTTAAAAGCTCAAAAAGCTCGCGACTGATCTGCACGGGGCGCTTACCGGCAGCTTGATTAACTTGGCTAATCATGGAGTCGGCTTGCCATTCCGACATCACCACAATAATGCGCTCCATTTCAGCAATCGCTAATTCAATAGCAGCCTTTGCTTTTTGAGTGTCTTCGGTCACAACAATAAATTCTACACGGGTAGACATCATAGGCACAGTGCGCGTAACACGCGCACTGGCCGTTTTATTATATTGAGTGTGAAGCGCTGATTTAACAGGAACAAGCTCTGCTGCTAGCGCATGAGCCATGAATAAAAATAATGCCACTGCCAGCGCTACTGCTTGGCGTAATAGCGCACTTATATCTATAGCGGTAAAACTTACAGACCTAACAGATACCATTTTAACCTTCGCCATGCGCCACGGTTATTTGAGCAATAGTCTTTCGTAGGCTTTTAGATAAGCGATTGGTTTTAGCTTTTAGCTCGCCGTTAGCACCAAGCAATACAAAACCTGGCGTGCCGCGCACTTTAAAGCGATCCGCTAAAACTAAGTCGGGATCAGAAATTGAGGCGTAGCTCAATGTATGCTCTTGCTGAATGCGCAGCCCATTGACGGGGTCTTTATTGACATTAACCCCCACAATATTGAGCCTAGGAAACGCCTGCTGCAATTTTTTAATATGCGGTATTTCGGCCAAACACGTACCACACCAAGAGGCCCAAAATATGGCTAAAGTCGGCACACCGGGCTGTGAAATATCTAGCGTCTGTACCGTGCCATCAATATTTTTATACGTGGGCCCTTTTACATTTTTAGACATAACCGTACCAGCTGAACCAGAAACAACAGCGCCCCCTCTACTTTCATCAATATTATTACTCGCAGCTTGCACAGTCATAGTACAAACACTCAATGCCAATAGTAATACAGCGGTTGAACGAAATTTTATCATCGGAAAGACCACCCAAAAGTTAACCAATAAAGATCCAAACCATCACCCCGCTGATAATAGTTAAAACCTAACTCATATGTATGAAGGAACCCCAACATACGCCGAGGGTTGTAAAAAGCGAATAAAACTCCCGCACTAGTGCCTGTAAAACGCCCTAAATCACTATCAGAGGTTTGCAATAATTGCGGTTGTTCAAAATCAATACCGTAAAAATCAGCAGCGGCTTGCTTGTAATAACGTGCCGAAGTTTGCACACTAAGGCGGCCACTGTATAAATTAAAATAATAACGCCCCTCAAATACATCAGAGCCGATACCCCAGCTATCCCAATAGCGACCATAACCCAGCTGGTAAGAATCGCGTGCTAAGGCGTGCTTATATCGCAAAGATAATGTATCGCGACTGCGAGATTGAGGTACACGCTCGTAATCAAAGGCATCACCCGCCTGCACGGCATTATAAGATGTAGCCAAAAACCCATCTTGCTCTGTGTGCGTCCAACTCAGATTTATATGAGAATAGGTGTTAATACTTTGAATCAGCGATAGATCCGTAGTGTACGTTTCGCGTGTTTCTTGCTCAAGCTCTTGACCATCAAAACGAATATTGCGAACGCGATCATCATAAGCTGTTAATTTAAACCCCAGCGCTGTCGAGCCTTCATCAAATACTTGCCCTACGGCAATATTTACCCCTTCGGTGCGGTAAGTATATTCTGTACCGTAGGTGGCATGGATAGAACCACTAAAGCCTTGGCTATTTTTATATAGCCAGCCTAAATCCCAACCCAACCTGCCGTGATCCTGCGTTGTTGCACCAGAGATAGTCTCGGCCTTTAAGCGCGCATTATCCCAAGAGGCTGCGGTGACAATAACACCGGTAAACTTCGCTTGTACAGCATGACTGTCATTAACCCGCTTACGCAATAACACAATGCCCTCCTGCACGCTGGCATCTTCGTCAATGTAAGGATTGCCGCCACTATCATCTGCACCATCGTTTTGCTCATACACAATACCGCGCACAGCAAACAGGTTATCTAGCTCATCTGCCGATGGCTCAGCACTCAGCGCAGGCGTAAGTGGCATTACAACTAGACATAAAAGAAATAAGCACAACCTATGAGCAAAGCGGACTGGCAGCCGGGCCCGTATTAATAACATCCGCAACCTCCGCCACCGCCACCAGAGAACACGCCAGAAGCACCTTCACGCGCTTGGTATACCTGGTTTTTAAGATCGCTAGAAAGTGCCGGCGCATCAAACTGCATATCGCTGCGCGAAAGTTGCGCGCGTTCGTTAAAGCGCACAGAGGTGCACCCAGAGGTGGTGTATAACATGCACAATACCATACAGGCACCCGCATACCTCATGAGTAATTTCCCTTTACAAAAAGTAGTAGCAAAGGCGCTGATAAGGCCAGATATACGCTTTTTAATGATGTTATCCTTTATTTTTTGGTAAATTTTCAAAAGTGCCCCGGCTCGGCTAAGGCATTATTAGTGGGCCACTTGAGCCATCTTTGATAGCGTTTCAGGCGTTTATAGAGCGACCACTATTAGCGACCATGCCGCTTGAGCGCCCAACTAATGATTCATTAGCGCCGATTTCAGCACCTCTGACAGCCACAAAATTTATTCTAATGAATACTGTTAAGCAGAACAAGGTGGTTTTTAGGCCCTAGCCTAATACTCTCGAACTCTTTTTAAGAGACAATACCACACAACTTAAAAAGATGAAGCATGAACAAAAAATAAACAATTATGCGCCATTGTAGCAAAGTCAACAAAGTAAGCTGTCGCATTAAGGGCGAGACAATAATAATGTACCAATTAGGTGTAAGGGTTTGTTTTTTCGGCTGGGCGCCCGAAGGGCGTATGCCGGGCATGTAACGTGAGCTACGCATCGGGGCAGGAGCCCCTTATTAGGCATTGCAGGGCATAATGTCGAGCAGAGGAAGCAAAGAATACGTATTATGTGTAATGTATTTCCCCTCAGCTCTAAAAAATACCGCGCTTCAAAAAACACAAAACCCACCCACAACCCTTACTAGCAATCAATCAATTTTATTATTATAGTAATCGCAATTATAACGGTAGGTAAATACCATGACACTCAATACACCACTAAAAACAAAGCTCAAAACACTTGCCAGCGCCATAGCTTTAAGTATTGCCACTGCAGGTACTTTAAGCGCTTGCCAGCCCTCCAACATAAAAGCGCAAGCATTGAACACACAAAAACAAGCTGACAGTATTGCAAATAAAGCATTTTCTGAATTTTCAGAGTCATTTATTGATCAACTTTGGCAGTTATACCCGGGGACTGCTGTTTATGTTGGATTTTATAAATATGATAACTTATTGCCTATCCCAAACACTGAGACTCAGCAAAAAGAGCTAGCATTTTACAAGCAGCAATTAGCATTATTAATGGCGATTAACCCAGACACATTAAGCGCAAAAAATGCCAGTGATTTTTATATATTAAAAAACGACTTAGAGTCGGGTATTTGGGCTATGACTAAGCTCAAAAATGCGCAATGGGATCCCTCTACTTATAACGTTGCTGGTGTATTTGGCATTATTTTAAACACACCCTACAAACCATTAAATAATCGCCTTAAAACAATTATTGAGCGCATGGAAAATATCCCTGCATACTACCAAGCCGCGCAAAAAAACCTAACCAACCCAACGCTCCCCCATACCCAATTAGCCCTACAGCAAAGTAAAGGGGCGTTAGATTTATTTGAAAAATCAATTGCCCAAAAAATGGCAAGCTCTACACTATCAAAGCAAGACAAGCAATTATTTTCACAACGCTTATCAGCAAGCTCTGCTGCAATTAACGGTTACATCCATTGGTTAGACAAAAAAGCGCTCGCGCTAGAAAAAAGCACGGCAGCTAAAGATTTTCGCATTGGTAAAGACTTATACGAGCAAAAATTTAAGTATGACATCTTCTCTTCTTACACCGCAGAAGAGCTCTTTAATAAAGCCGTTAGTGAAAAAAAACGCGTTCATCAAGAGATGATAAAAATAGCCGATAAGCTATGGCCTAAGTATTTTAAAGGCACAGAAAAACCTGCGAATAAGCTCGTTATGATAAAAGCGGTAATTGATCATATTTCGGTTAACCACGTAAAACGCGATAACTTTGTTGACAGTATAAAGGCGCAAATTCCAGAGCTAGAAGCCTTTGTATTAAAACATGATTTAATCACTATGGATAAAGACAAGCCATTGGTTGTCAGGGAAACACCACTGTATCAACGTGGTTTTGCAGGCGCATCAATTAACTCGCCAGGGCCATATGATGCTGCCGCAAACACCTACTACAATGTAACACCATTGGACAACTTTAATGATCAACAAGCAGAAAGCTATTTACGTGAGTACAATCATTGGTTGTTACAAATACTCAACATTCATGAAGCGGTTCCTGGGCATTACACGCAGCTGGTACACAGCAATAAATCAAAAAGCTTAGTAAAGTCTATTTTTGGTAACGGCGCCATGGTGGAAGGCTGGGCTGTTTATACAGAGCGCATGATGCTAGAGGAAGGCTATGGCGATAACGAGCCAGAACTTTGGCTAACGTACTATAAATGGAACTTACGTACAATTATGAATTTTATTTTGGATTACAGCATTCAAGTCAACGGCTTAACCGAAAGTGAAGCATTAGACATGATGGTCAATCAAGCCTTTCAAGAGCCGGCAGAAGCGCAGGGAAAATGGCGTAGAGCCACCCTATCACAGGTCCAGTTAACCAGCTACTTTACCGGCTACTCAGAGATATATCAATTAAGAGAAGAGCTCAAAAAAGCGACTGGCGATAAATTTAACTTAAAAGATTTTCACGATCATTTTTTAAGTTTTGGTAGTGCGCCAGTACCTATCATCAAAGATTTAATGTTTGATGATTATGTGAATTCACACAAATAATATATTACTCGTGTAGGCCAATATATTAAAAAGCTAATAAAAAAGGCGCTTTAAGCGCCTTTTTTATTGCTCCAACTTTTAAATCAAGCAACAACATTTTTTAAATCAAGTAGCAACAGTGTTGTTTAAAAGCGGCACCCAAAAATTATTAGATTGATTACAGCCGCACAGTAAATTCCAAAGGTATTTATTGATTTTTACGCTTGACTAAGTCACGCATTCTGACTACAGCCTCTTTGCGCGCATCGGTTGCTTTTATACGACTAGCATCGGTGTAATATTTAAGCGCCAAGTTGAAATCAGATTTTTTCTCGTACGCCAGACCTATATTATACGCCGCATTCGCTTTTTGTGGCGCCGCAGCCCCCTGATAAGCCTGCATTGAAGCAGCAATAGACTCATCCATTTTATTCGCCTTTAAATACGACAGGCCTAAATTTGCAAATGCTTCGTAATTAGACACATCAAGTTGAGTGGCCAAAATAAAGTGCTTAATCGCTTCACTGTAACTTTTAGCACGATAAAACACCAATCCTTTTTTATTTTCAACATTCGACTCAGTCGTAAAAAAGGGCTTGTAGCTATCTTTAAGATAAGAAAAATAAAGCTCGCCCGATGATGTTTTTTTGATTTCAAATTGCGCCGAGAATGATTTTTTACAATTATTACAATACCGAGGCTTTGCTGTGGTGGTATAGGCAATAGCATCATTAGTAATAGTCAATCGCGCTTCGGCATCAGCTAACGGCTTGTGAGGTAATTGCATTTTTTCTACATTATAGGCTACAGGCTTTAGTTCATTAGCGTCTATCAAATAGACTTGCTCTTCAAAGAAGTGACCCGTGCCACTATAGCGGCAAATAGTTTTAAGCAAAGGCTTGCCGTCATACTGCCCCACAGTATCAACAGTCAACCAACAACCTTCAAAATCCGTTTCGCTTTTAGATTCTAGGATTGCTATTTGGTACAACTGACCCGCAACACGCCGATAAATAGCAATCTGCCTTCCATTGACTATCGTATTTTCACTGTCGGCTGGTGCCTCCGTATTCAACGAAGGCGCTGTATATACTCGGGCCTTAGGCTTGGTGTAAAAGTACTCACGATTAATCGCCTCTAATTCATCAATGCTAAGTAGACTAGGTTTAGAGCAAGGAGCTTGATCACTGCCACACTCTTTTTGCGTAACATCTGACGAAGGCTTAGTCGCTTGGAGGTTTTGCTTCTCACTTTCTGATGCTGAACAAGAGGCCAACATAATACATATCAATAAACGAACAAACTTCATACAATTCAATTCCATCACTCATAGTGAGCATTATAAATTTACACAATAAAATGCCGTACGTTCATGCTCTTAGCAGGGCACTACTTCCGCAGCGCCCTGCTACTATCGCATATTCACCAACAACCCAAGTATAATAGTTTATCCGTAACTATTCAGCTCGGCTGACAAGCCTCACCTGATAGGGTCCTGATGGATTATTTTCTGGGCATTTAAGCGCCGGGAGCGCTTATATAGCGACCATGGATGGCTTGAGCGGCCCAGTAAATGATTCATTAGCGCCCAATTTCGGTACCTCTGAATAGTTACGTTTATCCTTAATGTACGCTAAATACTGGCCAGCGCGCGCCTATGCCAGTATCCTCTGCAGCATCATTTGCAACCCCCTAAGACTAATACGCCACGCACATTACTACGGTATATTGCGGCGGTTAGGTTAGTGCATAGATACTAAGTGGTCACTCATGCCTCATACAACACCAACAACACCTGTGCAACCACAAGCTGATTCGGTCGGCATCGTGAAGCCCAAGCTTATTCGCTTTGATGAACCGCTCACTCTCGCTTGTGGCCGTACGCTCGACAACTTTGAGTTAATGGTAGAAACCTACGGCACTTTAAATAGCAATAAAAGCAATGCCGTATTAATTTGCCACGCCCTATCCGGCAATCAACATGCCGCAGGCTTTTACGAAGGTGATGATAAGCCGGGATGGTGGGATGCCTATATAGGCCCGGGTAAAGCAATAGACACCAACCACCTTTATGTGGTGGCGCTCAACAACCTAGGCGGCTGTGACGGCTCCACCGGCCCCACTAGCATCAACCCCGAAGACGGCCAGCCTTGGGGTAGCCGCTTTCCACCTTTGCGCGTACGTGACTGGGTTCACAACCAAGCCCGCCTTGCAGATTATTTAGGCATTGCACGATGGGCTGCGGTTGTTGGCGGGAGTTTGGGTGGCATGCAAGCGATGCGCTGGGCGCTAGAATATCCCGATCGCTTGCGCCACTGCGTGGTCATTGCAAGCGCAATGAAACTCACAGCGCAAAACATTGCCTTTAACCAAACGGCACGCCAAGCCATTATGGCCGACCCAAACTACCAAAGCGGCGAGTACCTACGGCATAACACACTCCCCGAATCAGGCTTAGGTGTAGCGCGAATGATCGGTCATATTACCTATTTATCCGATGATGGCATGGGCGAGAAATTTGGCCGCCAGTTACGCTCAGGCACCTTCGCGCAAGGCACCGATGAACCTGTAGAGTTTCAAATAGAAAGCTACCTGCGTTATCAGGGACGCAAATTTGCTAAAGCCTTTGATGCTAATACCTATATTTTAATGACCCGCGCACTCGATTATTTTGATCTGGCCCGCGAGTACAACAATAACCCTGTCGAAGCCTTTAAAAAGGCCCAGTGCGATTTTGCCGTTATGGCCTTTGATAGCGATTGGCGCTTTGCCCCCGAGCGCTCACACGAAATTGCCACCGCCTTACTCCATGCTAATAAAAATGTTTTTTATGCACGCATAGAATCGCCCTACGGCCACGACGCCTTTTTAGTCCCCGACCAACCACGCTATGAAGCGTTGTTTTCAAGCTATATGCAAAAGGTAGCCAACGCATGCGCCTAGATCAAAAAATTATCGAAAACTGGGTCCAACCCAACGCACACATTTTAGATTTAGGCTGCGGCGATGGCAGCTTGTTAGAGCACCTAAAAAAAACCAAACATATTAATGGTTACGGCTTAGAAATTAGTGAAGCCGGTATATTAGGCTGTGTTAAAAGAGGCATTAACGTTATTGAGCAAAACCTAGATGACGGCTTAAAGAACTTTGCCGACCAGAGCTTTGATACCGTTATTATGTCGCAAGTACTACAAACAATGCACTACCCCGATAAAGTGTTAGCCGAGATGATGCGCGTAGGTCGCGAAGCCATCGTCACCTTCCCCAATTTTGGCCACTGGCGAGCACGCTGGCATTTAGCCATTGGCGGTAAAATGCCCGTCTCAGATTTGCTCCCGTTTGAATGGTACAACACACCTAACATTCACTTTTGTACACTTAAAGATTTTGAAGTTTTGTGCAAACAATTAAATTATACCATTATCGACAGGCAAGTAGCCGCCGAAAGAGCCCCCGGTAAATGGCTGCACCCCCTTAGGCCTAACTTATTTGGCGAAACCGCCATTTACCGTATTCGCGGATATTAATACAAAACCGCAATCCATAAAAAAACCTGACTCTATTATGCAAACAACACATAACAAAGCCAGGTTGTAACTATTCAGGGGTACCGAAATTGGGCGCTAATGAATCATTAACTGGGCCGCTCAAGCCATCTGCGACTTAGTGCTCCTACACGGCCTAACCCTTGCTTTCCCTGCAAGGCCCGGCGCTTAAATGCCCAGAAAATAATCCATCAGCACCCTATCAGGTGAGGCTTGTCAGCTGAGCTGAATAGTTACGCTAGGCTTTAATTGATTTTAATTAGCGGTCTTAAAAAAAAGACCTTAACAATAAGCCAGCTGCTAGATTATTAACTAGTTTTTCTCTTGATCAACAATTTTATTGGCTTGAATCCAAGGCATCATTTCACGCAATTGACCGCCAATTTGCTCGATCGGGTGAGCGGCATTTTTACGGCGCCATGCTGTCATGCTTGGGTAGTTAGCTTGGCCTTCTAAGATAAACTTCTTGGCATATTCGCCCTCTTGAATATCTTTAAGTGCTTGACGCATCGCTTTACGCGACTCTTCGTTAATCACTTTTGGCCCCGTCACGTACTCGCCATACTCTGCATTGTTCGAGATCGAATAATTCATGTTGGCAATGCCGCCTTCGTACATCAAATCAACAATTAATTTGAGTTCATGCAAGCATTCAAAGTAAGCCATTTCAGGGGCATAACCAGCTTCGGTTAAGGTTTCAAAGCCCATTTTCACAAGCTCTACCGCGCCGCCACACAATACCGCTTGCTCGCCAAATAAGTCCGTTTCAGTTTCGTCTTTAAACGTTGTTTGGATAATTGCTGTACGGCCACCGCCCACACCACAAGCATAAGCTAACGCCAAGCTTTTAGCATTGCCTGTGGCATCTTGATAAATCGCGATAAGGTCAGGAATACCTGCACCTTTAACAAACTCGCTACGCACAGTGTGGCCGGGCGCCTTAGGCGCAATCATTATCACATCTAAGTCTTTGCGCGGTATCACTTGATTGTAATGAATCGCAAAACCATGAGCAAACGCCAGTGTGGCACCCGGTTTAATCACAGGCTCAATCTCATTAATATAGAGCTCTTTTTGAAACTCATCGGGCGTTAAAATCATAACCACATCAGCCGTACTCACAGCTTCTGTTACGCTAGCAACCTTCAAACCATGAGCCTCAGCCTTAGCAATACTGCTAGAGCCTGCACGCAAGCCCACCGTGACATCAACACCCGAATCTTGAAGATTGCACGCATGCGCATGGCCTTGTGAGCCGTAGCCAATCACAGCGACTTTTTTGCTTTGGATAATCGAAAGGTCACAATCTTTATCATAATAAACTTGCATGGTGTGCTCCTAGGTGTAGTGCTGAGTAATATCAATGTTGCTAGTGCCAGCGCTCAATCACTGATCGGTCAGTATTGCTAAACAAACCGTCACTATACAATCGTTAAATAACGTCATGAGTCTAAGAAACAATTCAATTATTCTCAAGTGGCGCTAGTTTAAGGACTTTTATACATCTCGTAAAATGATATATTTGCAACATATCATTGCACATTATGGGATATTATGAATAGCGAAAAACTCCAACACTTTATCGTCCTAGCTCAAACTCAGCATTTTGCCCGTGCCGCCGAGCGCTGCCATGTGAGCCCGTCCACCTTTAGCCGCAGTATTGCACAGCTCGAAGAGGAACTAGGCACACAGCTGGTCGAGCGAGACAACCGCAGCGTAGCACTCACCAGCCAAGGCCATAAGCTGGCACTTGTCGCAAGGCAAATATTGCAACAATGGAATACCCTAAGCCATAGCGTGCAACAACAAGAAGAGCTAGAGGGCAGTTTAAGTATTTATTGCTCGGTGACCGCCAGTTACAGTTTTTTGTACGATATTTTGGCCAATTTTAGGCATGCTCATCCCAAAATTGCCATTAAAGTACACACTGGTGACTCTGCCATTGCCGTCGAGCGGGTGCGCCAAGGCCACGAAGATATCGCCATTGCCGCCAACTATACAGCCTTGCCCAGCAATTTATGCTTTAGGCCCATTGCTCACTCGCCCCTTGTTTTTATCGCACCGCAGCACAACCCCTGGCCCATTGCAGCCAACACCAAAAAAAGCGCTTTAGCGCAAGCGTTTAATGGCGTGCCTTTTATTTTGTCTGAACAAGGTGTTGCCCGTAAACGCATTAATAGCTGGTTTGCTAGTCACAAAATACAACCCTCTATTTATGCGCAAGCCGCTGGCAACGAGGCCATTGTTAGTATGGTGAGCTTGGGCTTTGGCGTGGGCTTGGTACCGGCGATTGTGCTCGACAACAGCCCATTACACAATAAAGTACGACAACTCGACTACCAACCCGAGCTAAAGGTATACGAAGTGGGAGTATGCGTGCTAAAAAAACGGCTCAAAAGCCCGGTCATTAATGCGTTTTGGGATTTACTATAATTAAGTCTAACGTAACTATTCAGAGGTACCGAAATTGGGCGCTAATGAATCATTGACTGAGCCGCTCAAGTCATCTGCGACTTTGCGCTCCTCGACTTTATACTCGTGCAAAGTCTAATCTTGCATATCCTTATGCAGGTGCACTGCCTACCCTTTACTTCCCTGCAAAGCCCGACGCTTAAATGCCCAGAAAACAACCCATCAACACTCTGTTAAGAGGGGGTTTTTTGATTCGGCTAAATAGTTACCTTTTAGTTTAGCCCGCCCCGATAGATTTAATATAAAAACACAAAAAAATAATTGCCCCAAATAGTGACACATACCAGAAGGAGCACTATAACTAATAGGTTACTTTCTATTTTAATACTTTTTTGGGCGAATAATATAATGAATAAACTAGGTATAGCTATGGGTAGCATAGCGTTGCTCACAGCTACTGGAGCCACTGCAGAAATCAATTTCAGAGGCTTTGGCACCGTTGCGGCAGGTCACGCATTTGGTACCGATGAGGGCCAAGACGTTATCGGATATGAGGATTATTGGGATTTCCGCAAAGGCTCTTTAATTGCTCTGCAAATGAATGCTGACTTAGAAGATAAATTATCTGCTACAGCTCAATTTTTAAGTCGCGGAATCAGTGATTTTGAAGTTGAAATGGAGTGGGCTTACTTATCTTATGAAATTAACGATGAACTACGTCTTAATGCAGGTCGAATGCAAGCCCCTTTTTATCGCTATAGTGATTATTTAGATGTTCACTATGCTTACAATTGGCTGGAGGCGCCCGATCGCGTTTATAACCTTAGATTCCCTAGCTTTGATGGCTTATCGCTGTTGTACAATACGAGTATTGGCCCTATTGATTCAGCTTTGCAAATCATTTTAGGAAAGATAGACTCTACATTTACCGGCACCACAGCTCGAGCAGAGTACGATACCCTTATGGGGTTTTCTTGGCAGGGATCATGGGATTGGTTCAGCCTTAGAGCAAGCTACCTTCAGGCAGATGTTTCCTTTGCGTCAACAGATATTGATGGCATTGTAGCTGGATTTTCCAGTTTATCAGCAAGCACGGGTGATTTATCGGCTGGCTTTACTGCAGAGTCTACGCGATTAAGCACAATAGATAATAGCTTTTCTAACGAATTGGCAGGCTTTGCCTCTCAGTACTCCTCATTTTCAGCATCATATTTAGAGATCGCAGACCAAGTCGATACGGTAGATGACCGAGGGTATTTTGCCGGTATTGGCTTTAGTATTGATTGGCGTGCCTTAATTGTTGAAAGTGAGGCCGTGGAATACGAAACAAAAGATGCTTTTTTCCCTAAGGCGACGGCTTATTATCTGACAATAGGAGCCAGAGTTGGTGAGACCATTATTTATGGCACTATTGAAGGACAAAATAGTGATGGAAAAGCAGCAGAACTTGCCGATATTGATATCGCTACCCTTAATGCAAACTTGACCGCGAATCAGGCCACTTTTTCATCGAATAACTCTGATGTACTATTACAAACTGCACTAGGCTCAAACCAAGTTATTGCTGGCACAGATACTACATTACGTTCTGTTTTATCTCCGCCTATAGATACCACTAATAAAAGTATTGGTATTAGATGGGATTTTCATAGCTCAGCAGCACTCAAGGCTGAGTATAATATCGAAGATAACAAACAAAATAATTCGGATGGCAAGCTTTTTCGAGTAGCTATTGATTTTGTTTTTTAAGGGGCTGTCATGAAAAATATACTTTTAATCACAACTTTAAGTCTTGGATTAAGCACTCTTGCATGTGCCGATATTGCAATTATTGTTAATCTAGAAAATAGCGCCTCTATATCAGAAGGTGATATAGAACGTATCTTTTTAGGTAAAAAAAGTAAGCTTTCTACAGGCGCCAAGGTAACACCTTATTATTTGGCGCAAGGCCATACAGCAAGAGATGAATTTAATAAAAAAGTGCTCCATAAATCATCCAGCCAAATAAAGGCCTATTGGTCGAAACTAATTTTTACAGGAAAAGGAACACCTCCTGACGCCCTAGGTAGCATTGAAGCCGTGATAAATCGTGTTGCGAAAGAGCCCAATGCCATTGCCTATATTGATTCAGAATCTATTAACGATAAAGTAAAAGTCATTGCCACTTTTTAATATTACGGGCAAGCCTGAGCCGAATATCATTAGCACAACCGATGTTTTTTTGCTTCCCTTCCTATGGCGCAATAGTTACCCTCGGTTTTAATTATTAGGGGTGGAATTATTCTGACACAGGAGGGGTTAGTATATTTATTACAACAAATGTCGATAGTGGGCACTGCCTTAGCCCACATTTAAAGCCTTACAGTGCGGGTCCAAAACAACCAACCTCTTAGCAGGCTACATTTAACATTAGCACCTAAATCAGCCAAAGAAAAAACGTAACTATTCAGCCGAACCCAAAAACCCTTCTTAACAGGGTGATGATGAGTTGTTTTCTGGGCATTTAAGCGCCGGACCTTGCAGGTAAAGCAAGGGTTAGACTTTGCACCTGCATAGGGATATGCAAGATTAGACTTTGCAGGAGCACAAAGTCGAGGAGCACAAAGTCGCAGATGGCTTGAGCGGCACAGTCAATGATTCATTAGCGCCCGATTTCCGCACCTCTGAATAGTTACGAAAAAACGTTAATAAAAAATCTGCCAACACAACATAAACACAGCGACCAGTTGCAATAAATACGTTATCCCAGCCCCTAAGCGCCGTGCGATAAAAACTTGGTGGTTCATACCGACTGCGTGCGCGACGCGGGCTAGCGTGAAGGCGGTCACTAGTGTACTTAAGTACATACTAGGCAATTCATTCAATGTTAATGCGAGTAATAAAAAAGCAAACATAGGCACTTGCTCGATGGCGTTGCCTTGGGCGCGAATAGCAGCAAATAAGGTTTTGTTATCACCATCGCCGGTTGATATTTTAAACTTTATGCGCAATAACGATACACGCATTGCCAAGGTAAATAATAACAGTGCCTGTAACGCAACAAACACTGAAAACCAAAAATAATCCATGATATTTCCTTTTAATCAAATGATAAAAAACAGGTATACACGCTGTGATATTAGAATATTCACAGCGTGCCTCACATTACAGTGGTACACCCACAGCAATGTTAGCTATTCTTCGTCCATATCCGCTGGTACACCCCAAAGGTCATATTCATCGGAGCCTGTAATACGAACATTTAAGCGATGACCCGGCTGTAAGCCATAGTCGCTATCTAATGATATTTGACCGTCAATTTCGGGAGCATCGGCTTTGGTCCGGCCAAAGGCTACGCCATCTTCAATACCATCGACAAGCATTTCTTGAATAGTGCCCACTTTTTTGGCTAAGCGATTGGTTGATATCTCTTGTTGCTTGGCCATAAAGCGCTCCCAACGCGCTTGCTGGATATCTTCAGGAATATGATCGGGTAAATCATTGGCCTTGGCACCATCAACAGGAGAATACTTAAAGCAGCCTACGCGATCTAATTGCGCCTCTTCTAAAAAGTCTAATAGCTCTTGAAATTCGGCTTCGGTTTCACCGGGGAAGCCCACAATAAAGGTTGAGCGAATAACAAGTTCAGGGCATATTTCTCGCCACTGTTTAATGCGGTGCAGGACTTTTTCGCTATGCGCTGGGCGCTTCATGAGCTTTAAAATACGCGGGCTGGCATGCTGAAAAGGAATATCCAAATATGGCAATATTTTACCTTGCGCCATTAACGGAATCACTTTATCAACATGCGGATAAGGGTAAACATAATGCATGCGCACCCACACCCCTAACTCGCCTAATGCAACAGCCAAATCTTGCATGCGGGTTTCTAGGCCCTCGACTAAATCGAGTTTAAATTTCACATCAATACCATAAGCACTGGTATCTTGCGAGATAACCAATAGCTCTTGTACGCCGCTTTCGACTAGCTTTTTAGCCTCAGTTACCACATCGGTTAACGGGCGGCTCACTAAATCGCCACGCATCGCGGGGATAATACAAAAACTGCAACGGTGATTACACCCCTCAGATATTTTTAAATAGGCATAATGCTTAGGCGTTAACTTGATGCCTTGCGGCGGCACTAAATCAATCAATGGGTTGTGCTGCGCAGGTGTTGGCGGTATAAATTGATGCACTGCATTCATGACCGAGTCATAGTCGGCTGGGCCACTCACACTGAGTACATCGGGGTTGGCTTGCTTAATCGCATCGGCATCTACACCTTTACCCATGCAGCCTGTCACAATCACTTTGCCATTTTCGGCCATGGCTTCTTTGATGGCGTCCATTGACTCTTGCTTGGCGCTATCAATAAAACCACAGGTGTTAATCACCACCACATCCGCGTTTTGATAGCTATCTACCAAATCATAACCATCAACACTGAGCTGGGTTAAAATACGCTCAGAGTCAACCAACGCCTTAGGGCAGCCCAACGAAACAAAGCCCACTTTACCGTTTTTATTTATCATATTGTTACCGCTTATTAAACTGCCATACCGATACCTTCAGCCCTTAAATTATCACTGTCAGTCGTTGGCTAAAAATTTGTGCGCAATTCTACCAGATGCACTCGCGGCAAGCTTGCGTAATAAAACTCTACTCCAAAAAAATAGCAGGCACAAAAAAGGCCCCTAAGGGCCTTGATGTCACATAGCGCGCGGCATTACGACATAGCTTTGATTTTGGCAACCGTTTGAGCGGCAATATCGGTAATCGCTTGCCAATCTTTCGCCTGCACAGCGGCTTTGGGTACCAACCAAGAGCCACCCACGCACGCCACGTTAGGTAGCGCCAAAAAGTCGGTAAAGCCATCCATAGTTAAACCGCCAGTTGGGCAAAAAGTGACTTGCGGCAATGGGCCATTAATAGACTTAAGCAAGGGTATGCCGCCTACCGCTGTCGCGGGGAATAATTTAAAGCAGGTTAAGCCTAGCTCCATGCCTTGCAACACTTCTGAGCAAGTGGACACACCCGGCAACAATTTTACATTCAACGCTTGTGCTTTTTTGACTAACGCTTCGGTCATGCCTGGCGATACGGCAAAATCAACACCAGCTTCGGCAACACGCTCTAAGTCTTTTTCACACACCACCGTGCCACAACCTACGATCAAATCGGGGCATGCCGCTTTAACCGCTTTAATGCAATCAATTGCTACCGGGGTACGCAAAGTGATTTCGACCGAAGTAATACCGCCTTTTTGCAACGCTTGCGCAACAGGCACGGCATCTTCTACTGCATCTAAAACAATAACGGGCATTACGCCTAACGGTGCTAAAAATTCTTTTGTAATTGTCATAACAAGCCTCTTAATGTGTTTTTTAAATAAGTGTTACGATTAACAAAGTTCGTAACAACTCTGTTAAAACGGTTTACTCGACGTCGATTATTCAAAGTCGATAGAGTCGTTAAACACACTCGCACCACTTTGTGAGCGATCGGCTAAAGTTCTAAAGCCACCAAACAAATTACGGCCCAAATCATGGGTCTGCTGAGGTTGGGTTGCCACCTCGCGCTCGGCTAATACTTCCTCGCTTACCAATAACTCAACAATGCCATTATCTGCATCAAAACGTACCATATCGCCGGTTTGCACTTTAGCCAGTACACCACCAAACAACGCCTCGGGCGACATATGAATGGCCGAAGGCACCTTACCTGACGCCCCCGACATGCGCCCGTCAGTGACTAGCGCCACTTTAAAGCCGCGGTCTTGCAGTAAACCCAATGGCGGCGTCATTTTATGTAACTCTGGCATGCCGTTAGCGCGCGGGCCCTGGAAGCGAACAATCGCAATAAAATCACGATTTAACTCGCCGCGCTGAAAGGCAGCAATCAAATCGTTTTGATCATCAAACACAATACAAGGCGCTTCTAATTTGCGGTACTTAGAGTCAACAGCCGATATTTTAATGACACCCTGCCCCAAATTGCCCCGCAACAAACGCAACCCGCCTTCGCTATTAAAGGGGTTGGTCGCTGGGCGTAAAATGGTGTCATCCAAGCTATCGCCAGCATCATGCACCCAAACGGCATTGCCTTTTTCATCTAGCGTTGGGTATTTTTGATAGCTGTCTAAGCCTTCACCCATCACGGTTGTCACATCTTCATTCAGTAACCCTGCCGAGCGTAGCTCTTTGACTAAATACGCCATGCCGCCCGCTTGGTGGAAGTGGTTAACATCGGCTTCGCCATTGGGGTAGATACGCGCCAACAAGGGCACCGCACGCGAAAGCTCGTCCATATCCTCCCAAGTTAAAATAATACCTGCTGCACGCGCCATGGCCACTAAATGCATTGTGTGGTTGGTCGAGCCACCGGTCGCCAATAAACCCACAACCGCATTCACAAAAGACTTTTCGGTCAATACTTCGTACGTTGGAATATACGTGCCTGCCGCTTGCGAATTTAAAATACAACGCTCGACAGCCGCCTTGGTTAACGCAGGACGCAACGGGTCATCTAAAGCAATAAAAGATGAACCTGGCAATTGGATACCCAACATCTCAACCAGCATTTGATTGCTGTTAGCCGTACCATAAAAAGTACACGTACCTGGGCTGTGATAAGACTTACTCTCGATTTCTAATAAACGCTCTTCACCCACTTCGCCGGCTGCAAATTGCTGGCGCACTTTGGCTTTTTCTTTATTTGCAATACCAGAAGGCATAGGGCCTGCCGGTACAAATACAGCCGGTATATGGCCAAAGCTAGCCGCCGCCATCACCATGCCGGGCACAATTTTGTCGCAAATACCTAAAAACAAATTCCCATCAAACATGTTATGGCTAAGGCCAACGGCCGCCGACATCGCGACAATTTCGCGACTAAATAAGCTCAGCTCCATACCCGGCAAACCTTGGGTCACACCATCGCACATCGCAGGCACGCCGCCGGCGACTTGTGCCGTGCTGCCCATACCGCGAGCCACTTCTTTAATAAAGTCGGGGTACTTTTCGTAAGGCTGATGCGCAGACAGCATATCGTTAAATGATGTGGTGATACTTAAATTAGCGCTTTGCATCAATTTAATCGTGTTTTTGTCTTCGCCACTGCATGCGGCATAAGCATGGGCTAAATTCCCGCACGATAAGCGTTTTTTAGGCGGGTTATCCTTCATCGTGCGCTTCATCGCGGCTAAATAAGGTTGGCGTGTTTTAGCGCTACGTTCAATAATGCGCGCGGTTACCGCTGCAATGACATGATTCACAATTAATACTCCCGTTACCGGCAACAAATAAGTTGCTTAGGTACTGATAAATTTAAAATGATATTTAATAAAAAACTTTACTCAGGCCGCCTAAGGGGCGAGGCAATAATAGTTTGTCCAATTAGACGTAGAGTTCTGTTTTCTCGGCAAGGCGCTCGAAGGGGCGCATGCTGGGGCATGTAACGCTTTGAGCAACGCAGGAGAGGAAGCAGAAAACACGTATTATTGGGTAATGTATTTTTTCCTCGTTCCTAATTGGACAGCTATTATGGCCTCACCCCTAACTGTAAAAATTTTTGTTAAAACCACTCACAATGGCCGTTTATTCGCGCGTACACTAACACGGCTAATCACACTATCACCCACACTAGCATCAGCTATTTTTCGGCAATACATTCACAACTTAACACTTCAACCCAAAAAATATCTGCTAGTTACTCATGCTAATAGGTAGCCGTGCCCGTGGTACTCACGCAAGTCGTACTGTGACAGGTAAAAATGATACGCTGATTAAACCGTAAAACGCGCCTGGCGCGCAATATGTTGACGAGATGTCGGAATCCTACCCGCCTTGTGAGAAACCCACTTACACTAAAACACGCAATGACCCTGCCCAGCAAGCGCAACACTTAAACCAATCATATGCAGGGGCTTAGGCTCCTGCATATGATCACAGAATAAACAGCGCACTAGCCGTTGCGCTGCTCATCTTTAATAGTGTTACTCAGTCTCGCCATTATGCCAATGACGGTTATCTTGCGCCATAAAGTTATCAGAAGCTTTAGGGCCGGCAGAACCTGCCGCATAACCTACCGTACGATGATCTTCGCTGGTCCAGGCGGCACGCATAGTATCAATCCACTCCCAGGCAGCTTCCACTTCTGGCTGACTCACAAATAAGGTCTGATCGTTGCGAATCACATCAAATAGCAAACGCGAGTAAGCATCATGCTTTTTCTCTTTTGCTGTTTCACAAAAAGACAAATCCATGGTGCGGTCAATTAATGGGACACGTGCATCAAGGCCGGCTTTTTTATTCATCATACGAATGCGAATGCCTTCGTCGGGTTGCAAATGAATAACTAACTGGTTGGCCGAGTTATCGGTTAACTGATCGCGAAATAAGCGCGTATTATTTTGCTTAAAGGTAATCACGATTTCGCCATGGCGCTTATCTAAGCGCTTGCCAGTGCGCAAGTAAATAGGTGTACCCGACCAGCGAAAGTTTTCTATTTCGGCTTTAATGGCCACATAGGTTTCAACATCGCTGGCGCGGCCTTGGCTTTCGTCTTCTTGCAAGTAACCAGGCACCTGCGCACCATCAATGGTGCCGGCTTGATACTGCCCGCGCACAGTTGTTTCTTTAACATTCTCGGCATTGATGGGCTTTAGACACTTAAGAATTTTAAGTTTTTCGGCACGCACGTAATCTGCATCAAGGCTCGCCGGTGGCTCCATGCACACCAAGCATAACACTTGCAATAAATGGTTTTGCACCATGTCACGAATGGCACCAGTCTCTTCATAAAAATCCCAGCGGTTACCGCAACCAACCATCTCACTCACGGTAATTTGAATGTGGTCAATATGACGATGGTTCCATAATGGCTCAAAAATATCGTTCGCAAAGCGCAAAGCCAATAGGTTTTGAACAGACTCTTTACCCAAGTAATGGTCGATACGGAAGATTTGGTTTTCTTTAAACACACGGCTAAATTCAGCATCAATCGCCAAAAAGGCTTTTTTACTGTTGCCTAACGGTTTTTCAACCACAACGCGCGTTTTTTCACCCGTCATGCCTGCGGTTTCAAGTGCTGTACATATTTTGCCAAAAATACTCGGCGGTACCGCCAAATAAACAATAAGACTAGCGCCTTCGGTAAAGTGCGTGTCTTTGATACGTTTAAGACTTTCAGGATCGGTCGAGTCACCTTGTACAAAATTTAAACACGGGGAAAATTCGTTCCAGATCGCTTCATCATACAAAGCGCCGGTATTTTCAATGAGCCATTTTTTAACTAAAGCCACAAATGCGTCACGTTCACGTGCCGAACGAGCCATACCAAAAATCTTAGTATTGGCTGGCATACAACCATTAAGCGCCAAATAATATAACGAAGGGTAAAGTTTACGAAGCGCCAAATCGCCATCGCCGCCCACGAGTAAGATGTCAGTATTCATACCGGTACATACCTGCCTTAATTACAGTAATTTGAAGAGGAGTTTGACCCTAAAATATTTTACTTACCTCCTTCCTTTAGGTAGCAAAACTTGTGGCAAACACAGTGTATTCGCGCGCAAATACATTTACACACTGATTTGCAAAGCCCGAAATCCATCAGCCAAAACACCCTCAAAGCTATAAGTGGCCTAGGTTTCAAGGGTTTTTAGAGCAGAGCGAGCACGGGTAAAGCCGGCTGTATTGTAGAGGTTGATTGGTTGCTTTTTCAACTGTGATTACGGATAATTGCCATACTTCAAAGGGTTTCAAGACTTATCACTTGTGTGCCCTCATAGAATTTAACGTTATTTATGGTAATAACTCGGCAATTTTTATCTGTTATTTTACCTCTGCGTTAACATATACACCTGCCGCTCACCGCAGACTCAGATTATTCATATTCACTAATTAGGACTCCCTATGATTCGTATTGGTATTAACGGTTTTGGTCGCATTGGTCGCTTTGTATTTCGCGCCGCTTGCGAGCGCTCTGACGTTCAAGTTGTTGGCATTAACGATCTTATTGATGTTGAATACCTTGCTTATATGTTGAAATACGACTCAACCCACGGCCGCTTCAAAGGTGACGTGGAAGTGGTTGATGGCAGCTTGGTGGTTAACGGCAAAACCATCCGCATTACTGCACAGCGCGATCCCGCAGACCTCAAATGGGGTGATATTGATGCCGACTACATTGTGGAAGCGACAGGCTTCTTTTTAACCGCCGAAACCGCACGTAAGCATATTGAAGCCGGCGCTAAAAAAGTTGTTTTATCGGCACCGTCTAAAGATGCGACACCCATGTTTGTTATGGGCGTTAACCACACGTCTTATGCTGGCCAAGATATCGTCTCTAACGCATCGTGTACCACCAACTGCTTAGCCCCCATCGCTAAAGTACTCAACGATAAGTTTGGTATTACCGAGGGCTTAATGACAACCGTTCACGCCACGACAGCCACACAAAAAACCGTTGACGGCCCATCAGCCAAAGACTGGCGCGGCGGTCGCGGTGCTGGCCAAAACATTATTCCTTCATCTACCGGTGCTGCTAAGGCCGTTGGCAAAGTCATTCCGGAGCTTAACGGCAAACTCACAGGCATGGCTTTCCGCGTACCAACCCCTGATGTATCGGTTGTTGATTTAACCTGCCGTTTAGATAAAGGCGCTTCATACGAAGCTATTTGCGCCGCCATGAAAGAAGCCTCAGAGGGCGACTTAAAAGGCATTCTTGGTTATACCGAAGACGCGGTTGTGTCTAACGATTTTATCGGCGAAAAATGCACCTCAATTTTTGATGCGACTGCCGGTATTTCGCTAAATGATAACTTTGTGAAAGTGGTTAGCTGGTACGACAACGAAATTGGCTACTCTAATAAAGTGGTTGATTTAATCACTCATATTGCTGCGCAGTAATTAGCATCGCTCAATCACTCAAAAAACATAAAACCTTTTTTGAGTGATTGTTTTTAACCTGCTGTGCACCTTTGCTCACCGCTTATATTGAAAGGTTAGTATTGAGGCATTACAGTGCTAAGCCAGAACCCGATTATTGGTCACAGACTATGCTACGAATAACCACAATAGCGTCTCCGCTTAACGGGTATTGAACGAGTAAAACATTAAGCCAGCCAAGTTTCTAAATCCTCATCATGCCATTTGGAAACTAAATTCAAGCCCTCTTGTGACACCCTCAAATACACATCAATAATATCAGTGGCTAGTGTAAACAGCTCCGCCGACTGGCTCATAATACGGGCACCACCTAATACGTCTGTCTCCACCTTATTGAGCAAAAACATCAATTTCAACTCATAGGTTTTAATAAAGCTGATAGAAGGCAATTCCAAGCCCGCGATACTCTGGATACACTCCGCTTGCAGGCGCAGCGTCTCGTGCTGCGCACGCACACAGTGTACAGCAAAGCGCAATTTGCGATCTAAACGGTAGGCACACTCGCCCTTTGCCGCAGCATAGGTTGCCAACCCTCGCATACGCGCTAATTGCTCGACCATTTCGGGAATGCGCTTTGCGATAAAATGCAACAATTCTACCGGTTTGATCTTAGCCGCTAGCCTAGCATTAGCACTCACATTGGCCACCCGAGTAGAGCCCACAATACTCGATACTGGGCGCTCTATTTTTTGCGCCAGCGCAATACTCATGCCTTGCATTTGCTCAATAAAATGCGAGTGCAATTCAAAGTTATCAATCACATCATCATCTTGCCAATGCGCACTGATCGTATACCAGGCATTGTGCAGGTTTTGCCGATCGCGGTCGCTCAAGCCGCCAGCCATTGCAGCAAATGCCTCCAGCGTCGCCAAACGACGCTCCACCTCGCACTGCAATAGAGCAAAGTCCTCCTCAAAGGTGCTATTGCCCGCCAATAACGCCATGCTCATGCCTCGATGGCGCTGTACCGCTTTTGACATATGATGCAATTGGCGCAACAACACAATGGCATCGCGCTGCTCGGTGTAGCGCTTACTAAAAATGGTCAACGTAAGGTCTGAATTGTGAGTCTGAGCCTGGTTAGGAGCAGTACGTAAAAACGTAGTATTCAAGCTTGAAGCAACGGTCATTATAAAATCTCTGTATTGATGCTCACTGGCATGCATTAATGCTTATTGAAGGCAGGCTCGGCGCGTCTCTTTTTAGTGCAGCCGATAAAACAACAGCGCTGATGTGACGCAAATACAACACACATTGCGCCACCTTGCTGCGCTGAGCCCTCTGGTACACCACTAGAAGCAACCGCTGTGCCACACCTTTCAAAGCCATTACAGACTATAAAGTACACAACCAAATCACCCGTCGATACAGCTAATCGCCCTCCATTAACAGCTACGTATTTAATTTACTGCCCGCACAGCCTATAATCATTACCTTTTGCGAAGGCACCAAGCCTTTGCCACTGGGTTAGAGATCAAACAACTGATGAACGAGAATTACAATCCGTCCGAGATCGAGCAAGATGCTCAACGTTATTGGCAAGAAAACAACAGCTTTGCCGTCACCGAAGACACCAGCAAAGAAAAGTTTTATTGCCTGGCAATGTTCCCCTACCCCAGTGGCCGCCTACATATGGGCCACGTACGCAACTACACCATTAGCGATGTTATTGCTCGCTTTCAGCGTATGCTGGGCAAAAACGTCTTACACCCTATGGGGTGGGACGCCTTTGGTTTACCCGCCGAAAACGCCGCCATCAAAAACAACACCGCCCCCGCCAAGTGGACGTACTCTAATACCGAGTACATGCGCGACCAGCTAACAGCACTCGGTTTTGGCTTTGATTGGAGCCGCGAGGTCACCACCTGCAAGCCCGACTACTATAAATGGGAGCAGTGGTTCTTTACTCGCTTATACGAAAAGGGCCTTGCCTACAAAAAAGTCTCGACCGTTAACTGGTGCCCCGAAGACGAAACTGTACTAGCTAACGAGCAAGTCGAAGATGGTTGCTGCTGGCGCTGTGGTACCACCGTTGAGAAAAAAGAAATTCCACAGTGGTTTATTCGCATTACCGACTACGCCGAAGAGCTACTTGACGACCTCGACAAACTGCCTCATTGGCCCGAGCAAGTTAAAACCATGCAGCGCAACTGGATTGGTAAAAGCCGCGGCGTCGATATGCGCTTCGACCTCACCACGCCGGTTGCCGAGCACACAGGCTTCGAGGTGTACACCACTCGCCCCGATACCATTATGGGCGTCACTTACGTAAGCTTGGCCGCGCAACACCCCATCGCACTCGAGCTGGCTAAAAGTAACCCCGAGCTAGCCGCCTTTATAGAAGCCTGCAAAACCCAGTCAGTTGCCGAAGCCGATATGGCCACCATGGAAAAGCTAGGCTTTAACACCGGTATCACAGCTGCTCACCCCATTACCGGTGAGCCCGTTGATGTTTGGGTGGCCAACTACGTGCTGATGGATTATGGCTCGGGCGCTGTCATGGCCGTACCTGCCCATGATGAGCGCGACTACGAATTTGCCAAAAAGTACAACATCGCCATTCACCAAGTGGTTGCCCCCAACAAAACCACTGGTAACGACAGCGACATCAATTTAGATGAAGGCGCCTTTACCAGCAAAGGCATTTTGGTTAACTCCGGTGAATTTGACGGCCTTAACTTTGACGGCGCTTACACCGCTATAGTACAAACCCTAGAAGCCGCCGGTAAAGGCCGCGCCACCACCAACTACCGCTTGCGCGATTGGGGCGTTTCGCGCCAGCGCTACTGGGGCACACCTATTCCTATCTTTAACTTGGCAGGCGGTGGCGAAATTGCCGTGCCGGCACACAAGTTACCGGTACTGCTCCCTGAAGATGTCATTATGGATGGTGTACAGTCACCCATTAAAGCCGACCTCGAATGGTGCAAAGGCAACATAGACGGTCAATTGGGCGAGCACGAAACCGACACCTTCGATACTTTTATGGAATCGAGCTGGTACTACGCGCGCTACACAAGCCCTAATGCCGACACCATGCTAGACCCCGTCAAAGCCAATTACTGGCTACCGGTTGACCAATACATCGGCGGCATTGAACACGCCATTTTGCACTTACTCTACGCGCGCTTTTTCCATAAGCTTATGCGCGATGAAGGCCTTGTCGAGTGTGACGAGCCCTTTGACCGCTTACTGTGCCAAGGTATGGTCAATGCTGAATCATATTTTGTTAAAGAAGGTGGCCGCACCGAGTGGTTTGCCCCTAGCGATGTACGCGTAGAGCGCGACGAAAAAGGCAAAATGCTCAGCGCCTTTAGCGCCGAAACCAATCAGCCGCTAGAATTTGGCGGCGTGATTAAAATGAGTAAATCTAAAAACAACGGGGTCGACCCCGCAAACGTTGTGCGTGAATACGGCGCTGATACCATTCGCCTATTCAGTATGTTTGCTGCGCCACCCGAGCAAAGCCTAGAGTGGACCGATACCGGTGTAGAAGGTGCTAGCCGCTTTCTTAAAAAGTTATGGCGCGCGGTACATGTGCATTTATCGGCTGGCGAGCCGGGTATATTAACACTCGACACCCTGACCAAACAGCACACCGACTTGCGCCGCAAAACCCATGAAACCATCAAAAAGGTCACCGACGACTTTGCGCGCCGCCAAACCTTTAACACCGCTATTGCCGCCGTGATGGAGCTACTTAACGAGGTAAACCGCAACGCCGATCGCGCCACGCCATTAGGCCTAGCAGTAGAACGTGAAGCCCTAGAGGCAGCCGTGGTTATGCTTGCCCCTATTGTGCCGCACGCCAGCCACGCCTTATGGCAAGGCTTAGGCCATGGCAAAAACCTACTCGATACCGCCTGGCCTAAAGTGGATGAAAGTGCATTAGTACGCGACAGCATTACGATGGTGGTGCAGGTTAACGGTAAGGTACGCTGCAAACTTGAGCTGCCTGCCGATGTCAGCAAAGCCGACGCCGAAGCGGCCGCCCTTACTCACGAAGACACCATCCGCTTTATTGGTGAAAACACCGTGCGCAAAGTGATTGTCGTGCCGGGTAAACTGGTCAACATTGTTGCTAAATAAGCGCGCAGCCAAGCCCATCGGCCGCTAAAATCGCAGGCCGTTATTGCGTATCATG
This sequence comes from uncultured Pseudomonadales bacterium, assembly GCA_947494095.1. Taxonomy (GTDB): domain Bacteria; phylum Pseudomonadota; class Gammaproteobacteria; order Pseudomonadales; family Cellvibrionaceae; genus Marinagarivorans. The sequence continues at coordinate 9,122 of CANLTI010000029.1, read as the reverse complement.
CACGCGCGTCAACACCCCCTTATGAGGCTTTTTAGTCGAGTCGCTAAGGGGGTTTAGCATCATAAATGTTAAACACAACGTAACTATTCAGAGGTGCGGAAATCGGGCACTAATAAATCACTTGCTGGGCCGCTCAAGCCATCTGCGACTTTGTGCTCCTCGACTTTATGCTCCTGCAAAGTCTAATCTTGTATGTCCCTATGCAGGTGCAAAGTCTACCCCCCACGCATCCATGCTGGGGCGGGCGCTATATAAGCGCGCCCGGCGCTTAAATGCTCAGAAAACAACCCATCAGCACCCTGTTAAGAGGTTTTTTAGTTCGGCTGATATAGTTACAACACAACACTGTTAAACACAACACTGTTAAACACAACACTGTTAAACACAACAATGTAAACCCAAACTCGATACACCCATTCATCACGAGAGCCCTATGCAAAACAACGCCCTATCTTTTTTCTTTCGGCTATTGGTGATTGCGGTACTACTCAGCACCGCCGCTTGCGGCTGGCAACTGCGTGGCTTTAATCAAGGTAAGTTACCTGCGCAACTCGCCCTTAAAATTGACGACCCGTACGCACCGCTCGCTCGCCAACTACAGCAAACACTTGTGCGCCGTGGCGTCACGGTCGACCCTGGCGCGCCGGTACAGCTATGGCTCGACAAAGAAACCCTTAGCAAGCGCACGGTAGCGGTGACCAGTATTGGCGCCGCCGCCCAGTACGAGCTGCAGTTAAAGGTGGCCTTTGGATTTAGCCAAGTCAGTACTCACCAGCAAGCCGATACCCAAAACGCCCAGCTCACCCCCACCACATTGATTACCCAACGCGTTTTTGACTTTGCTCCAGGCAGTAACTTGGCCAAAACCGAAGAAGAGCAAACACTACTCAAAGAAATGCGCCAAGAACTTATTAACCGCATACTCGCGCAAAGCCCCAAGCAAAAAATGATCGAGCAAAGCCTGCCACCGATTGCGCCATCACACACGATCGAAGAGCAAAACCTTGGGGCAAAACCCGCTGTGAGCGAAGCGCAATAATGGCTAAAATTAACGCCGATAAGCTCGCCAACCACTGCAACGGCAAACTGCTACCGGTGTACATTGTGAGCGGTGACGAACCCTTATTAGTGCAAGAGGCCTGCGACACCCTCCGCCAAGGCGCGCGCGCCCAAGGCTTTAGCGAACGCGAGCTCTACCACACCGACAGCTCCCTAGACTGGCAGCAGCTCTTGCAAAGCGCCAATAGCATGAGCCTCTTTGCCGAGCGCAAAATCATCGAGGTGCGCAGCCACAATAGCAAACCTAACGATGCCGCCAAAAACGCCTTACTCGAATACAGCAAAAACCCCAGCCCCGACACCCTCTTGATGCTAATCTTCCCTAAAATAGAGCGTGCCACCCAAAATGCCAAATGGTTTAAAGCCATTGATGCGGTTGCTGGCAATATTCAGGTGTGGCCTGTTGGCCCCACGTTTTTTCACCGCTGGGTCGATCTGCGCTTAAAAAGCGAGGGCCTTAAAGCCACCAGCGATGCCGTGAGTATTTTGGCCAGTAAAGTAGAGGGCAATTTACTCGCCTGCGTACAAGAGATCCAAAAACTTAAGCTCTTGAGCGATGGCAGCACCATTGATGGCCAAGCCATGGCCAATGCCGTCGTCGATAGCGCCCGCTACGACATCTTTAGCTTGGTCGACCGCGCCACCGGCGGCGATGCCCGCGCAGCCGTGCGCACACTACAAGGCCTGCGCGAAGAAGGCACCGAAGCCACCCTTATTTTATGGGCACTGGCTCGTGAGATTCGTGCCCTTAATGCCCTATTTTTTGCCAAACAGCAAGGCGGCAACCTCGACAGTATTGCGCGCACACACGGGATTTTTGATAAACGCCTTCCTTTGGTGCGCCAAGCCCTTGGGCGCCTTAAAGTAGGTCAACTACGCTTACTCTTGCGCCAGTGCGCACTGGCCGACCGCGCGATTAAAGGCGCCAGCAAACAAAATATTTGGAGCCTACTTAACGATATCACCTTAATGCTCGCAGGCGTCAGGGCATTAACGGCCCGCTCACTACAGCAGCAACTCGAGCAATAAGCGTACACGCACCCTCAACTCCAGCGCACCAACCCACCAAGCTCACAGACCCATACCCACAAAAAGCCTCAAGCCACACGCTCGTCGCCTCTACAACAATTGGGGCGCCCATTACAAGCACTAACGCAATAATAAAGGCGCTAAAGTCATCTAAACATCGACATCACAAGCCTTGACTTTTTCAGCAAAAAGCTAAGGCTTTTTTGGCATATTAAACTAGCCAAAATAAAACAATTCCATCTTTAGCGCGTTCACTAAATTCCAATCGCGTCACACCCCGCAGAGCGCTTGGTTTACAGGTACTTATCCACAATGGCGTCCACAATTTACTCACACTTTGCCCCCTGCTTTTCACTATTGCAACTTTGTCAAAATCACTTTATCTTGTAGCTCGTTTTCAGCCCAACCCCAACATGTGGTGTTTTTTGCACAAACCACTCAGTTTATACCCTTAGTCTACATGCGCCTTTTTGCATCGCTAGTGTACATTTAATGTACACACTTTTGTGAGGGGGTTAAAAACTCGCGCTAAGCGGTTTAAAAACCACGTTAAGCACTTGTCGCATAGAAACACTGACTGGCACTGCATAACTTTTTATTGCTGTTTTTTGCCTAGCCCTGCCATTATTTACGAATGCAGGCGCTGCGCTTCTGCCCATTTTTAGGGCATGGCCCGCAGGGCCAACAGCCAAAGCAAAACGCAAACAGATGCAGCACCATTACACCGTGTTGGTATTGGAATATTAAATTATAAGTGCTACCCAAGCGGCACTTAATTAGGAGAGCTATTGAATGCAAACTGATGCGCCATCATCACAACCCGTATCTGCCACAAGCAGCAAAACCACCGGCGCCACTGCGTCTAGCAATATCGCCGCACACACCCCAGGGCAGCTGCGCGTTATCAAGCGCAACGGTACGGTTGTACCTTACAACGATGACCAAATCAGCATCGCCATGACCAAAGCCTTCTTGGCTGTTGAAGGCGGCGTGGCAGCAGCCTCAAGCCGTATTCACGAAACCGTCGAAAAGCTCACCCATCAAATCAGTTCAACGTTTCGTCGCCGCATGCCTTCTGGCGGTACTATCCACATCGAAGAAATACAAGATCAAGTCGAGTTAATTTTAATGCGTGCCGGCGAGCACAAAGTCGCCCGCGACTATGTCATTTACCGCACCGAGCGCGCCAAATTGCGTGAAGCGCAAAAAAGCCTTAGCCGCACCGAGTTTAAATACCCCGACATTAACGTTAAGCAAGCAGACGGCAGCCTAAAGCCGCTTGATATTATACGCCTCAACACCTTGGTGACCGAAGCGTGCGCTGGCCTTCAAAATACCGACCCTAGCGCCATTCTTACCGAGGCGTTGCGCAACCTATATGACGGCGTCACCGACGACGACGTCAATACCTCGCTCGTTATTTCTGCGCGCACCCTCGTTGAGCGTGAGCCGCAATACACCTATGCCACATCACGCTTATTGCTCGACAAATTACGCACCGAAGCACTCGGCTTTTTAGGCATCGCCAGCAAAGCAACACAAAGCGAAATGAGCGCCTACTACACCGAAGCGCTACCGACATACATCGAAAAAGGCATAGCGCTAGAGCTTTTAGACCCTAAACTCCAAGACTTTGACCTCGAGCTTTTAGGCAACGCCTTAATCGCCGAGCGCGATTTGCAGTTTACTTACTTAGGCTTGCAAACTCTGTACGACCGTTACTTTATTCACAGCGATGATGTCCGCATCGAATTACCGCAAATATTCTTTATGCGTATTGCGATGGGCCTTGCTGAGCGCGAAGAAGAAAAGAACGAACGCGCTATCGAGTTTTACCGCCTATTAAGCTCCTTCGATTACATGAGCTCAACCCCTACACTCTTTAACGCCGGCACTTTGCGCCCGCAGTTATCATCGTGCTACCTCACCACCATCCCCGATGACTTACACGGCATTTACGGCGCTATGCAAGATAACGCCTTGCTCAGTAAGTTTGCCGGCGGTCTAGGTAATGACTGGACGCCTGTACGCTCACTCGGCGCCTATATCAAGGGCACCAACGGTCGCTCACAAGGCGTTGTACCTTTTTTGAAGGTGGCTAACGATACAGCGGTTGCCGTTAACCAAGGCGGTAAGCGTAAAGGGGCTGTATGTGCCTACCTCGAAACCTGGCATTTAGACATAGAAGAATTTTTAGATCTGCGCAAAAACACCGGTGATGATCGTCGCCGCACCCATGATATGAACACCGCCAACTGGGTGCCTGATTTATTCATGAAGCGCATGTTCGAAGACGAGCAATGGACACTCTTCTCACCACACGAAACACCCGAGTTACACGATCTTTTTGGTAAAGCGTTTGAAGAGCGCTACGAAGAGTACGAAACCATGGCCGCCAATGGCGAAATCAAGCAATTCAAAACCGTTCGCGCGCTCGATTTATGGCGCAAAATGCTCGGTATGTTGTTTGAAACAGGCCACCCGTGGATCACCTTTAAAGATGCCTGTAACTTGCGTAGCCCGCAGCAGCACGCCGGTGTAATTCATTCGTCAAACTTGTGTACCGAGATTACGCTCAATACCAAAGCTAACGAAGAAATCGCCGTATGTAACTTAGGCTCGGTTAACTTGGCGCAACATGTGGTCGATGGCAAGCTCGACAAAGAAAAAATGGCCGCTACCATCAAAACCGCTGTACGTATGCTCGATAACGTTATCGACATTAACTATTACAGCGTGCCGGCCGCACGCACCAGCAATATGCGCCATCGCCCTGTAGGCTTAGGTATTATGGGCTTCCAAGATGCGCTTTATAAGCAAGGTATTGCCTATAGCAGCAAAGAGGCCGTTGAGTTTGCCGATGTGTCGATGGAGCTTGTTAGCTATAACGCTATTGCCGCGTCTAGCCAACTGGCCGCCGAGCGCGGTAGCTACGGCACCTTTGATGGCTCGTTGTGGAGCAAAGGCATTTTGCCAATTGATTCGATCAAGCTATTAGAAGAAAACCGTGGCGCTAAGTACATTAAAATGGATAAAACCGAGCGCTTAGATTGGGCCGCTTTACGTGAAACCGTAAAAACCCAAGGTATGCGTAACTCCAACGTAATGGCCATTGCCCCCACCGCAACAATTGCCAACATTACCGGTGTTAGCCAAAGTATCGAGCCAACCTACCAAAACTTGTATGTTAAATCGAACCTTTCGGGCGAGTTTACCGTGGTTAACCCTTACTTGGTCAACGACCTTAAAGACCGTGGCCTGTGGGATAACGTCATGATTAACGACCTTAAGTATTACGAAGGCTCGCTACTCAAAATTGACCGCGTACCCGAAGACTTAAAAACCATGTATGCCACCGCCTTTGAGGTTGAGCCACGCTGGTTGGTCGAGGCTGCATCACGTCGCCAAAAATGGATTGACCAAGCACAAAGCCTTAACTTATATATTGCAGGCGCCAACGGCAAAAAACTCGATATTACTTATCGTATGGCATGGTACAGCGGCCTTAAAACCACTTACTACTTGCGCGCCTTAGCGGCATCAAGTGCCGAGAAGTCAACCGTCGAGCGCGGCAGCCACAACGCAGTATCTTCCGATAGCCAAAGCCAAAACGCAGCCCCCGCTGCCGCCCAAGCCGAGCCACAAGCCGCTCCGGTCCCAATGGCCTGCTCAATAGACGAGCCAGATTGCGAGGCTTGCCAATAAGGTGAGCTAGCTCGTTAGCTACACCAAAGAGGTTTATATTCCGCAAGGGGTATAGGCCTTTTTTTTGGGGTTTAGATTTCAACCTAGACAACTTTTGAGTGGGTGACAGCAATATACTCAATCTAAAACAGAGCACCTCTAGGCTTTAAAACTCTGAATCCTATAAAAAAATAGGAAATAAACTGGAAAAATATACCATTATGGTAAATAATTCGAGTAACATAAGCGCCTATGAAGGTAAAGCACCAACCTCTAACGATAAAAACCGCATTATTTCTGAAGTCCCGCTCTACAATACTGCCCGTATTTTAGAGATCCTTAAAGAAGGAGATGAGAATACAATCCCTTGGACTAGACGCTGTATTCAGGACATAGAGTGCCTATCGCTTGACAAGTCTGATGTCCGAACCCTCATTAAGGACGCAATAACCAACGGAACGTATAAGAACTCTCAATGGTGCACCCAAAAGCCAGCAGGCCCTTGGGCTGCATGTGATGCTTACCAGCTATTCAGAAGCGAATGGGTACAGTATGCAAAGAAAAACATGCGCATTGAGTACTATGTAAAATTTGCAATCGGTAAAACCGGAAAAATTTTACTCCTAGTCTCGTGCCACACCTAAAACATCAAGGCAGTAACTATGACTTTAAATTTATGCCCGATTTGCGAAACAGGTGAGCTTGATACGCAAACAGAGAGGATTCAGGTTACGCACCTGCATCAAAAGGGGTCAATATATAGCCAATATTCTATTTGCAATTGCTGCGGCAGCGAGCAAGCGACGACCATTGATGCGCGCAACAACAAACGCGCAATGAATAGCTTCAAAAAAGAAGCTCAATTTTTACTCAAAGGTCGCGAAATAAGAGTGCAGCGCGAACAATGGCGCCTCACCCAAGCGGATTGCGCTAAAGTTTTTGGAGGCGGAAAAGTAGCCTTTTCAAAATATGAAAGTGATGATGTTATACAATCAGAAGCAATGGACAAGCTATTTCGATTGGCAATGGAGGTGCCAGCCGCATTTAAAGCCCTACTAAATAAAGCAAACATCAAAACACAACTTGAGCCGGTATATAAAACTACTGCAACCGTTAAGAAACCAGAAATCGAACATGATTGCACTTTAATTAGAAGCAAAAAATTCGAGCAGAAGACTGAACTCTATGCCTAAGATCAGCAGCACCCTGCAAAAAGCCGTCGACAGCCTCAGCATATATGATGTGTATATACGCGCCACAGAATCAAAATGCCGTGAGCAATTTGACCCTAAATTCTCACAAAATCTAGAAGGTCTAATAATTCAGCAAATGCATTTAGTTGCCCAAAGTTCCTTAATTAAAGTTAACAGCGAAACAACCCTACTGCGAATTCTAATTAAGATGGGGACGAGATGGATAAGTCCCGAAGCAGAAGATGGCAGGGCCCCTGAAGTAGAAGCTCAAATTGAAGCTGATTTTATAGTGGAATACCAAATAAATGAAGAGCTTCATCAAGAGTCCATTGACGAGTTTTCACTAAAAAATGCAAGCTTTCACGTATGGCCTTATTGGCGCGAATACTTAAGCTCTCAATGTGAACGCCTCCGTCTCCCAAGAGTAATACTGCCAACGGTTCAATTTACAAAAAATGGTGCGGGTAGCCCAAAAGGCAATCAAACTCCAGAATCTAAATGAGTATGCGGAACCTGCTTGGATAACCTCTTATAACCATCTCTTTCAAGGTGACGTAATAATCATCCTGCAATTTAGCTGAGACAGGTACTCGTTTTGCCTGAGGCCGACCCACTCCAGCCTTTCAAAAACGCATAAATACATCCCTGCAGCTCCCGCAAGGCATCCTGCCTAGCAGGGTTTTGAAAGGCTGAAGTGGAGCTATTTTGTGCGCTGGCAAGCTGGGTGAGTTAAGAATTTGCGAGCGCTGGCACCGGCAAAATCAAACACCTCTCAAACATAGCAACAACCTCAGATATTCTCAAAAGCATTGCACTCAAAATTAATGATGATGTACTGGTTAATAAAGACGCCAAAACAATGCGAAACCTAGCCGGCCTTGCGGCAGCGGTGATTTAGATTTTTGGGGGATATTTGATCGTTTAGAGGCAAGTGTCATTAAGTTGACTATACTTAATAGGTTTATATTCTGTGAGGGATGTAGGCTTTTTTTTGGGCCGGCACATGCTTGTTAAATGATATTGAGGCATCGAGGCCGCCCCACTCCAGCCTTTCAAAAGCGCATAAATACATCCCTGTAGCTCCCGCAAGGCATCCTGCCTAGCAGGGTTTTGAAAGGCTGAAGTGAGGCTTTTTTGTGGATGCTAGCATTTGCAATTAAAGTATGGTTGTGTCTGCAAATCAGGGCATGTTCCGGTCTAATAATACCGTCTGGTGCAGCCTATGGAGGTGTTGTCATGGGGATTATGGGGATTATGGGGATGGTAATCTTTACTTTATAAGAAATAGACGGATTGGCCGTCATTAACTCTGCCTAATAAGTTGTTAGGCAACCTTAGAAATCGATACTAATACCATAATAAAGAATATCTATGAGTACATATACGCTTAAAAAATTAGATTTTGATTTACTAGATTACATTTTTGAAATGGGAGGCGGTTGTGTTTTAGATTTCTCTAATCAAACCTACACCGATTTTTTTAATGATGAGCTAGGAATAAACATCGACGATGATAGGTACTGTGATAAAGGTAAAAGTAAAGGGAAAAGGCTCCGAAGTTATTTAAAGCAAACCAAGACAGAAGATGTTTTTAGGGTGCTAACTTCGCTATGGGAATATCGTGAGACTAAGCGGAAACGAGCGAGCATAGAAGAACAAAAGCCAGAGTTAGTCTCAGAGTTTAATGACCTCTTAGTTCGCCTTGGCGGAAAAGCATCTGCGAATACCAGTAAATCATCGTTCGTTTTACATAATGAAACAATTGATGAAAGTACAGCCAAAGAGTTACTAAAATCTTTGATGGAATTAGCGGATAAAGATCCCCACCCTAGAGGCTACGCGTTTGAGTCCTTTCTCAAAAAACTGTTTGATGTTAGCGGGATGTCTGGTAGAGCATCTTTCCGTGTGCTCGGAGAGCAAATTGATGGGAGCTTCGAGCTTGACGGGGAAACGTATCTTCTTGAGGCAAAGTGGACCAACTTGCAAGTAAGCGCAGCTGATTTGCGATCATTCAACGCTAAAGTTCAAGATAAGGCTGCTTGGTCAAGAGGCCTATTCGTAAGTAATAGTGGCTTCACTGCAGGGCCTCCTAGTAATAATCAGGCAGATAGTAGAATTTTTGCTCTATAGTCATCGTCAATCGCGGAGGCCATGACT
>CANLTI010000028.1 GCA_947494095.1 uncultured Pseudomonadales bacterium | reverse complement strand
CGCGCAAATAAATCTAAAACGACAGCTAAATAAGTCCATTCCTCGCCCGTCCAAATATAGGTCACATCGGTACACCAGACTTTATTGGGGGCGTCGACATCAAACTCACGATTCAGGTGATTGCCTACGTCTACATGCTCCTTTTTACCCATCTTTCGTGGATATTTAGGTGGCTGACAGCTCTTTAATGACAGTGACTTCATGGCTTTAGCCGCGCGGTAACGCGAGAGCTCAAGGCCATTATTACTGACAATGCTGGCAATCGTACGGGCACCGGCAGAACCTTGGCTTAGCTCAAACGCTTCCTGCACGGCAAGCGTTAACTGCGGGCACAATGATTGTGCATGTCGCGTATGGGCCAACCAATAAGTGTAGCTACTACGGTGCACATTAAAGGTTGAGCATAACGTTTTAACGGGGGTGGCTCTCTTGCAGGTCAGCGATTACCGAAAATGTTTCAGTGTGCCCGACAGCAAGAGAGCTGAAGCCTTTTTTTAGATGTCATTCTCTTCGTTGATGCGGCGTATTTCTTTTTCCAACTCACGAATCCGCTGCTGATCATCACCGATCGGGACGCTTAATCCACTGACCTTACCCTGGCGATCATTGCGTAGTTGTCGCACCCATTTATCCACTGTCGATTTACCAACACCCATCGCTTCAGCGGCTTCTCGAATACTATATTCTTGCTCTAATACCAACTGAGCAACCTTCAATCGGAAGTCGGCATCATATCGGGGTCGTGTTTGCTTACTCATAGTGCACCTTTTTAAGTAGTGAGGTGATTTTACCACCTCTTCATCGGTGACCAAAATTAGTATGCCACTACATTGATCTCTTCATCACTCAGAATGAACATGCCCCGCCTCCATTAACGGTCTATTAAGTTATCCTCCGTCATTGTTGGCAGAGAGCCCGAAATCTTACCAACTCGGAGGCATTTCACTTAGACCTGCATCGCAATAATGAGATTTCATGGAGGATATTCTTGACAGCCTCTAGAGGGTGTACATCGAGATAGTGGCTATCGGCTATCGGCTATCGGCTATCGGCTATCGGCTATCGGCTATCGAGCGATATAGCTCGTCCTTTGGCGGCGGGATATGAGGAAGGAATATTTTGTGAAGAGGCCTGAATACAAGGGGTTTGAGGTGCATAATTGCTTCACGAATTGTTTCACGAATTGTTTCACGAATTGTTTCACGAATTGTTTCACGAATTGTTTCACGAATTGTTTCACGCGATAAGGTGACCGCTTTTACTCAGTACCCCAGGGCAATCCCACTTAAATAAGGCTTGTTAATGGCACGTTTAGCGAAGATAGAAGCACAAGGCTTATTCTCTTCACTTTGAGCGCATCGGATACGCCTTTTGAAGGCCGCTCAAGCCATCCCTGCGTTCAATGCCTCCAAAATGTGGCTTTTTTTACAGTTAATTTGGCGTCTATTATAATTGAATGCCTCTAAGATCGTCTAACGTGTAGTTAAAATACGTGATTTAAGTGGGATTACCCTGTCAGTACCCCAGGGCCTCCTAGTAATCCTTAGCCAATTTGTTTAACATTCGCTCGATTTATAGCCCTGAGTGAGAATTGAGTGACTTTAGATGAATGTACCGCCCATATTACAGATCCAAGACGGCATAAAAATAAGAAATACACGCTATCAAGCCTCCTCCTGATCGTATTTTCTTCCACCCTCAGTGGATATGATACCCCAGAAGCCATGGTTGAATTTGCGAAGCTAAAGCATGAATGGCTCCAGCGCTTTGTCACGTTAAACTCGATCCCTTGCGCTGAAACACTTCGTTTTTTAATCTGCTCAATCAATACAGAGGCCTTAATAAAAGGTTTCGAGGCATTCATCCAAGAAGCCGCAGAAGGGGATATTATTTCGATTGACGGCAAGACGATGAGAGGAACAAGGCACAGCACTCTAGATACCATTCACATGGTAAGTGCGTGGTCAAAAAAACAAGGAATAACGTTGACAGCATTAAAAACTAAAGCGAAATCAAATGAAATAAAAACGATTCCTTTAGTGCTTGATTTAATTGATGTTAACGATGCCATTGTGACAACAGATGCAATGGGCTGCCAAATTAAAATAGCCGAAAAAATTCGCAGTGGTGGAGGCGATTATGTGCTTCAGCTAAAAGACAACCAAAGGGCGTTATGCGCTGAAATAGAAGCGTATTATCATAAGTTAGAGCGCGAAAATTTTACAAACATATCCCATGATATGTATGAAGAGGTCGATAAAGGACATGGTCGAATTGAACAGAGAAAAACGCATCATATAGAAATTAACGACTGGGTTATTTTAGCGAATAAATGGCGTGATGCCAATTCAGTAATTCGGGTAGAGCGCACCACCATAAAAGGCGAAAAAGAATCATTAGAAGTTTCGTGGTATTTAAGTTCTTTGGAGATTGACGCGAAGCGAGGAGCCGATGCTGTACGAAGCCATTGGGGCGTTGAAAATAATTTACACTGGCAGCTCGATGTCACATTTAAAGAGGATGAATGTAGACTAGCATCTGGAGCCGTAGCAATGGCGGTTATCAAAAGGTTTTGCATGAATCTGCTCAAGGTTAATGATACGAGCAAGCGTCGATTAAAACACCGGGTCATGGCCTCCGCAATTGATGATGATTATAGAGCAAAAATCCTACTATCTGCCTAATTATTACTAGGAATCCCTGGTCAGTACCCCTGATCGGTACCTTCAAACTAGCACTACCGCGCCAAATTATTCACGCATCATCTGATGTCAGTACACATAATGTCAGTCGCAAGCCGCGCATTCATTTAAGGTTAATTTACCAACACTTAGACTTAAGGCTCACAAGTAAAAAAGCTAAAGAGCCCGCCATGAATATTATCAAAATAACCGCATTATGTTTAAGCGCTGCCGTATTGAGCGCTTGCGACGACAACTATCATGAAGAGGCAGAAGCGCCCTATATCAATTACTGGGAAGTTGTGGACAGCTACGGAAACACCAGCCTTTCGTATCGTACTTTTCAAGAAAATCATGGCACCTTTGCCCAAAACCTATTTGTAGATCCCTTGATTGACAATGGGTACTTTGAATTATGGTGGGATGTTAGTAGCTATGACGATTATGCGGCAGGAATTTACATCAATGACCGCCCAAGTTTAATAGGCGCTTATGAGCTGGATACAGCTTACTGCGGTTATGACCGCGACTGCGATCACTCTGGCTTTGCTTACTGTCATTTTAACAGTCACACAGCCAACCCCTACCTCAATGGCTCAGATACCCTCTCGTGCTCTACACGAAGAACAGATAATACTCACTTTGATATCACGCCATTATTCACCGGTCACCCTAGCGACCTCTACATGATTTTTGAAGTGTGTGATGATTACTCAGGCCTTTGTAACAGCCAAATTCAAAGAGTCACCTTTGAATAAAAAGTACCCTCTAATAATGAATACTTACTTGTAACTATTCAGAGGTGCGGAAATCGGGCACTAATGAATCATTGACTGGGCCGCTCAAGCCATCTGCGACTTTGTGCTCCTGCAAAGTCTACCCCCCACACATCCATGCTGGGGTTGGTCGCTATATAAGCGCTGCCGGCGCTTAAATGCCCAGAAAACAACCCATCAGTACCCTGTTAAGAGGTTTTTTGGTTTGGCTGAATAGTTACACTTACTTTAACAATGCCTGCAATTGAGCAAAGTCGACACCGTTGCGGCTGACCTTAACGCTGGGAATATGCGCACGATTTGCCGCATCAATATCACTTTGACTATCACCAATTAAGAGGCACTCGCTGGCCTCTAGATCATATTCCCCCAGGGCTTGGTTCAGCATCCCAGGTTGAGGCTTACGGCACTCACACGTTTGCAAATATTGTCCTCGCCCTGCACTGGGGTGGTGAGGACAAAAAAAAACGGCCTCAATATGCACGCCGCGGTCGGCAAATTGCTGTTTCATCCATGCCGTTAAAGCTAAAAACGTACGCTCAGTATAAAAGCCTCGCGCGATGCCCGATTGATTGGTCACTACAAAAATCTTATAGCCTAAAGCACGAGCTTGACGGCAAAAGGCAAAAATACCCGGTAAAAAATCAAAGTCTTCGATGCGATGAACATACCCCTTGTCGACATTAATGACACCGTCACGATCTAAAAAGAGGCCTTTATTCATCTGCGCATACCAATGCGTGAGCCGCTTTATCAAATCGCTGCAATACACTCTCTACGGTAATTTGCGCCATTAGGTTATCTCCTTTTAGCCGTCGCCCCCACTTTAATGACATCGCATTGCGCCCGGTTTGCGCTAACAGCACTTGATGGTAGACCTCCACCACTAGCGCTTGCGAGCCAAAAGGCCCGGTGCGCGCGGGGTTGCTATGTGCATACAAGCCAATAACCGCGGTGCCTTGTGTGGTTGCCATATGCACAGGGCCTGAGTCTGGGCTTAACACTATATCCGCTCTCTTTAAAAGCGCTAGCAACTGCTTTAAATGGGTTTTACCGACAATATTAATCGGTGGGTGTTGGCAATCGCGTTGAATGGCGCACGATAAGTCGTGCTCTTGAGCTGATGGACCGCCGCACAAAATAGTGCGAAACCCCTGCTCCGAGGCATAATCGATGACCTGTGCATAGCGCTCAGGCAACCAATTGCGCTCCGGATTACTCGCACTCGGCGAAACAATAAACACTTTATCTTGGGCGCCTATTTTATGAGTGCCGCATAGTGTGGCAAGCCATTGCGACTGTGCAGTGGCGATTGGGATATCCCACGAAGGCGTAAAGTGCGGCACACCGATGGCATTGGCAAAAGCAGCAAAGCCCTCTAGCACGTGCGGTCTATCAGACGCAGGGGCGCGTTCGTTCACAACTAGGCCATGCAGCTCTTTAGATAAATGACGCGCAAAGCCAATTTTACGCTTGGCGCGAATACACGCTGCCGCTAAATTGGCGCGTAAAGCCACCTGCATATGCAGTAAAATATCAAAGGTCTCTGGTAAATCACTGCGCAGCTTGCGGTAGGCCTCAAAGCCTTCGCTTTTGTCAAAAACAACAAATTTCACACCGGGCAGGCCCTGTAAAAGAGCAGCCTCCGTTTTGCCAATTACCCATGTGATATGAGCCTCAGGGTAAAAGGCCTGAATAGCCTGAACAACAGCCACAACATGACACACATCACCAATAGCGGAAAGCCGGAGAATACAAATTGAGTTAATGGGAGTCACATAGCGCCCTTGCAATGTAAAAAGGCGTCAGTTTAACGAATCAATGCCTAAAAGCCCAATCTTGCGAGCGCTCAAGAGAAACTGATGAACTAAATATCAACACTCACCACATAAAACGCTCAAAGTAGTCTAAAAATAAACATAAGCTGACCGCTTGAGCCAAGTCAATGAGCATTTTGCGATCAGGTTACAGCACACTACGCGCCGGGAGTATAGAATAGTCAGTAGTCATCATAACTATTCAGTCAAGTTATAAACACCTGATAGATTAAACTTTGCTTGAGCGGCCCACCAATGATTCATTAGCGCCCGATTTTAGCACCTCTTAATATACTCATTATCTAACTAAGAGCACATACCATGAAAGCACACAGACTAAGCCTCGCAGCTGCAATACTCTGCACAACACTCGCAGGCTGTGAAACAACAGGGGCTGTCGTCGGCGCCTCACAAAAAGGACTTGGCGCGCTAAGCTGCCCAGAAATCTATAATACCTTTGAGGCCTATGATAAAGACAAGCAATCCGTAGACGCCGCTAAGCAGTTATCCACCGCAATAGGCATCCCTTATACCGGTAACGGCACTGGTTTTCACGATAAAGCCAAAGCCGCAGCCAACGTTGCTCTAATGGCTCAAGGCTGTAGCGCACTTTAGGGGCGAGGCTATAATAGGGGCAATAATAGAGGTAATAATAGTTTGCCCAACTCACTCAAGTAGACCTTGGGTTCTGTTTTCTCGGCAGGCGCTCATGCTTGCCCATGTAACGCTTTTAGCAACGTAGAAAAAGCACAAAGCCAGTATGATTGGATAATGTATTTTTCCTTGGCCCCTTAGCGTGCTTTAAATCCAAAAAAAGCCCGCTAAGCGGGCTTTTTAAAACGACTTTTTAAGTTGCTGTTTTGGGGGGCACTATTTTTTTGGGTGACCCTTAAGTCTGCCGCGGTTAAGCTTCGTCAGGTACAGCGGCATCTATAGCGGTTTTTAGCTCACCTTTTTCATGCATTTCGGTAATAATATCGCAGCCACCAATAAGCTCGCCGCCAACCCACAACTGAGGAAATGTTGGCCAGTTAGCGTATTTAGGTAAAGTGGCGCGAATGTCAGGGTTCGTCAATACATCAACAAACGCAAAGCGCTGGCCGCAGGCCATAACCGCTTGTGACGCTTTCATTGAAAAACCACATTGTGGCGCATCAGGAGAACCCTTCATATACAAAATCACATTGTTATCAGCAATTTGACTTTTAATTGTTTCCATTATATCCATAGATAACCTCACTAAATCTCAGTAAATAACTCAAGTATTAGCAAGCATTTTAGGCGATAGCATCAGAGCGCACAAGCGGTGTAGCACTTTCGTTTTTTTAAGGGGCTTCGCTGACAGCGCTTTTATCTCGGCATAAAGGTAAGGTGACTGTAAAAGTGCTCCCTTTTTGATACTCACTCACCACCGAAACAGCTCCCCCCAGCAACACCGTCAATTCTTGAACTAAAGCGAGCCCTAAGCCTGTACCGGGAATCCCAATATTCTGCTCATCATCAATTTGCTGATAGTTTTTAAAGAGCTTTTTTATTTGCTCTTTGGGGATCCCTAAGCCGCTATCACTGACCGAAATAATCAGGCGGTCAGCACGCGTCACAGCCGATAAACTCACCCAACCTAAGGGCGTATATTTGATTGCATTAGAGAGTAAGTTAATCACAATTTGTCTTAACTTTTGTCGATCAGACTGAATAAAAACATCGGGTTCTAGCGCGCATTTCAATATCAGCCCTTTTGCACCAGCTAACGCTTCAATTTGCGGGATAAAGCTTTCACACAGCGCATTAAAATCAAACTCGGCCAGCTCTAAAACCATATGACCCGCCTCGATTTTAGAGATATCTAAGGTATCACTGACTAATTCATTTAGCTGAAAACCCGCATTTTTAATCGCTTGTAAATTTTTCATCTCACGTGCATCTAAACGATTTGCGGTACGGCGCAAGAGTAAATCACTAAAACCCATAATCGCATTCAGTGGGGTGCGTAACTCATGGATCATTTTGGCATAAAAATCACGCCTTGCAGCGCTCTGGGCCTTCAGCAATGCCAGTTCTGCATCTTTTTGCTCGGTGACATCAAAGGCAAACCCCAGCACCGAACAGCCTTTAATGGACTGATACTCATGCACACTGTCATCACGGCTATTCATAGGATGGAAATGCCATTCAAAGTACTGTTCATTCAGCTTAATCGCTACGAGTGTACCGCTACCGCCTAAACATGTATGACAGATAGCCTCTATGCCCGATGGAATAACACAAGATTGGCCCTGATCGTTAAATCCGGCCTCTACCATGAGCTCTTGCAGGGCTCTGTTGGCAAAAAGTAATTGGCCGTATTCATCGAACTGCGCAATAGGTGCAGGACTTAGGTCGACAAATTGAGCAAATTTTTGTAGCTCAGCCTGGTTATGCTGACGAGCGCTATTATCCACGAAGCTCCATATAGTCAAATGACTAAAAGGGGCTGCTAGTTGACTGGCTCGGACATCAACAGATAAATACTCGCCATCAAGCGTGCACCAATAAGAGGACGACCAGTCACGTTGTGCTTGATTGATTCGTACCGTCTCATCTTGATTATAATAAAAAGGGCATTGCTTTTGTTCATGCTGAAACTCACGGGCTTGGATACACAGTAATTGATGTATTGGCTCGCCTAACCGGGTATCAAGGCCGCATAATAACTGATTGGCCTTTGGCGAAACCGCAATCAGTATGCCGTGCTTATCAACAGCAAAGGCTGGGTCTGGCCATAAAATTAATAGCTGTTTCAAGCTTAATAGCTGCTCTAGGCTCGGTTCGGTATTGCTGCACTCATTGCTTTTACAGGATTGTGTCGGTTGCGCTGCGTTTTTCATATCACCCCTCCAACACCAACAACCCAAAAGGATCGTCTCGACTATTACTGGGGTCGAGGTGCTTCACAATTTGCCGAGTGTTTTGCTGTGTCGCCTCAGTATTAACCCCCGCTTGCGCACACTTAGCATAAGCGACCACCACATCAAAAGGTTCGAGTGGTTTCATGGCTTTATCATAATAAACACGCACCGTGACGTGATGCTCGGCAGCGTTATTATCAATGACAACACCGCACTCCCCACTCGATAAAAGCACGGCACTACTGACCGGGTAAACCCCCAGGGCCGCCACAAATAATGTCATTAGCGAAGCATCAAACATCCCGGCTTTAGCTTCTTTGTAGAGACTTTGTATGGCATTGCGCGGCAGTACGCCAGGTTTATCTTCAAGTTGGTGCACGCGTTCGTCATAACTATCGGCAATGGCGAGTATTTTACTTAACGGGTGGATGTCGCACGCCTTTTTTTTATGAGGGTAACCCGAGCCATCCAAGCGCTCATGATGCTCTTCAATAACCCTAATAATGTGAGGCGACAAATTTGAGCTTTGCAGTGTTTTAATACCGATATCAATATGACTGCGTATCAACTTACGTTCACTTACTGTGTACGGGGTTCTCTTCCCCATTAAACTTAATGGCAAGCAGACCCACCCTGCTTCATGTAAAAGCGCAGCAAGCCCTAATGTGTGCAGATCAGCGGCACAAGAGCCCTGCTGCACACCAATATTTAAGGCTAAGCAATAAGTACTAAACGTATGATCAGCCAGCTTCTGTGATTTACGACTGATGTGCGCCAAACTCATTAGCGCTTGATTATTACGCGTTAAGCTCGCCAGTGTCTCGTCAACTAATACCCCTAAGCTCTCAATGTTAATGGGCGTTTTAGCATCAAATGAATCTAGCAAATCCCCCACCACGCGGTGAGCATGAGCGCGCACTTGCTTGGCCGCTATCATTTCAGCGTTAAGTGTCGTGCCCACAATCTGCTTAGCCGATGAGGCATTATCGTGATTATTGGGTAGCTGGGAGGCTATCGATGGCGCGCAGGAAAGGAGGGTATCATCGTCTGTTGACGTATCAGGTAAATGGCTTCCAGTACTTTTACTGGGCACGCAACACGAGGCTCCGCGCAAAACATCAATCACCAAATGCTTAACGCCACAGCGCTTGAGTGCATCAATATCCTTCTCAGATTTGATACGGCGATTGTGTGTTAGAAAGGGGCTGTCAATCCATGGAATATCTAAATCGACAACAAACATACCCAACCGCAGATCAGAGATTATTATCGATTGACGGTGCAACTCACTCATGCGCTATACTCAAAAACTTCACTCTTTGAGTATAGCTAGCTGTTAGCGTAAGCTTAAACAATGTGCCAATGCATTTGATCTTAAGTACGCCGCAGATATGCCTATTTTAAGCCTACAGCCTTGGATAGAAAGCGATGAGACTTCTTAGCTTAAGCCTCTACATCAATATGACCTAAGCCACGGCGCTCTCTACCTTTGCGCATTTCATATTGGCCTCTATGCCTAAAGGGCTGCTTGCGCCGGTCATTAGAGTCGCGTCGCTCAGAAAAAAGCGACTCTTGACGGTGATCGAGCCTTTGCGCTATACGCGTAACGGGAACCACCTTAATGAGTCTTCGAATAGGAATATTGGGGTGCGTTGGGTCAAAAGGAATCATATTTACCCTTTAATGTGTGATGCGCTCACCGTGTTAACGACTTACCCCCCAATAACTTTAAGCGCTGATTATGCCACGTTGGCGTCTCGTAGCTCTCTGCGCAAAATTTTACCTACATTACTTTTGGGTAATTCCTTTCTGAACTCCACAAGTTTAGGCGCTTTATACGCGGTTAAGTTTTCGCGACAATAACTAATCACATCTTCTTCACTTAACCCTGGGTTTTCGGCGACCACAAATATTTTAACAATTTCACCACCCGATGCTTGTGGTACACCAATAACAGCTGCCTCCATAATATCGGGGTGAGTCATCGCAACATCTTCAACTTCATTGGGGTATACATTAAAGCCAGACACAATAATCATATCTTTTTTGCGATCGACAATTTTGATATAGCCATCGGGCTGAATAACGGCGATATCGCCAGTTTTGAACCAACCTTCGTCATCCAATACTGCAGCGGTTTCCTCTGGTTTGCCCCAATAGCCTTTCATCACCTGCGGGCCCTTAACACACAATTCGCCAGATTCACCCTCAGGAAGAACAACACCCTCATCATCAATGACTCTAACGTGAGTATTGGGTAAAGGCGTACCAATAGTGCCCATTTGGATGGCATCAATTTTATTACTACTTACAATAGGCGAGGTTTCAGTCAAACCATAGCCTTCTGCTATATTGCAATGCGTTCGCTCTTGCCAAAGTCGCGCTGTATCACTGGTTAATGCCATCCCCCCAGCAGAAGTCACTTTGAGCGACGAACTATCAAAAGAGTCAAATAAAGGGTGATGCATCATGGCATTAAATAACGTATTTAATCCCACAAAAACGGTGATTTTAAACGGCTCAAACGCTTTAAATAACGCGGGTAAATCCCGAGGGTTAGGAATAAGAATGCTGTGCGCACCATTTGAAAAACCTGCCAACACATGTAAGTTTAAGGCATAAATATGGTATAGCGGTAAAGGCGCGGCAAAGATTTCCACCTCAGCCGAGAAAAACTCAGGCATATGCTCTTTCATTTGCACAACATTACTGTAAAGGTTGTGCTGCGTTAACATAGCACCTTTAGCTACGCCGGTAGTTCCGCCAGTATATTGCAGCACCATTAAATCATCTGGTGAGGTATCCGTCACAGTAGCGCCGTGCTGGCCTAAGAGCTGTGAGCCTTGCTTTAAAGCCTCTAAAAAAGATAAGCTCTTTTTAAAGCTAAACTCAGGAATCATCTTTTTGACGTGCTTGATCACAAAGTTCACTAGAGTGCGCTTGGGCCAGGGCATAGAGTCAGCGATTTCTGTGACTATCACGTGCTCAATGGGTGTTTGATCAATAATAGTTGACACTTCATGCGCTACGTTGGCCAGCACAATTAACGCTTTAGCACCACTGTCTTTTAACTGATGGCATAACTCACGCGATGAATACAGCGGGTTAACATTGACAACCACTAAACCCGCACGCATAGCCGCATAGATGGCTATAGGGTACTGGCAGATGTTAGGCAACTGCAAGGCAATGCGATCACCGGCTTGTAATTTGAGTCCGTGAATAAAAAAAGCCGCTAAAGCTGCGCTGCGGTCGTCGACATCCTTGAATGTTAGTGTTGATCCTAAGCAGGTAAATGCAGCCCTTGTCGGATAGGCTTTAAAAGCATGCTCAAATAATGCTGAAGCTGTTTCTGAGTGTACGCTCACGGTATTCCTCTTATTATATTTTAAAGCAGTGACTTACCCTCAGCCACTAAACTTATTATTTCAAACAAAACAAGTCACATTTTATGCAACGATCTAGTCAAGCCGATAATTTCACTTGATAAAGTGCTGATGGGTTGTTGTTGGGGCACTTACGCGCCGAGAGCGTTAAATGGCGCCCTCCAACTGCGGCACTCTAAACAGTGACTATTTTAGTCTCTCAAAGATTACATTAAAACACATGATTATGCTGAACAAGATGCTTAAAAAGCGTTATATGACAGACAAAACAACACGCATTTAAAGCATAAAAAGTACCAATGCCCAAGCTTAAGCAACTTACAGAGACTCTAAACCCAAAAAGCCGGTTATAATTCGTGCAACAATTGTGCGCACCAGGCATCAATACGAGTATCGCTTTGCTCACTTTGTTGGTCTTCATCAATCGCTAAACCCACAAAATGCAACCCGTCGGGGGCTAGTGCCTTAGACGCATCAAATTCATAGCCAGCCGTCGGCCAATGACCCACAACACGGGCGCCGCGCTCTTTCACTACATCGTGAAGCATGCCCATAGCATCAACAAAAAAGTCACCGTAGCCAAACTGATCCCCTAGTCCAAAAAGTGCTACTTTTTTACCGTCGTATCGCATTGCTTGCGCATCAGGCCAAAACTCTTCCCAATCAGATTGTATTTGACCAAAATCCCATGTCGAAATACCGAGCACAATAACGTCATACGCCTCAAAATCGAGCTGAGTAACATCTGCAATATCGTGCACCGCAACATCATGCGCTAAAAAGCGCTCAGCAATTCGCTCAGCAATCGCTTGGGTATTACCCTCGTCACTTCCAAAAAAAATACCCAGTTTAGCCACAAAATTTACCTCTCATTTTTTTAGCGCAGCCATTTTGGCAATTATTGCTGCCTAAAACAACCACTGCGCCCCAAAACAAACGCCACTCAATCAAGCGATTGTTCCATTTAGTCACATATGACGCATAGAGCTGCCATTTAATTGACGTAAAAACAGGGCAGGAGCCCCAAAAAAACGAGACAAACATGGCATAAATATTGATAGAGGCAGGTGGAGTTCAAAAAACAGTCACCTTGATCGCAAAAAGAATTGGAGTGGACCATGGTTTCGCTAACGCAACCACAGCACAACAAACCAAACGAAGATCAAACCCATAGCCTCGAGGACTCGGCGGTTAAAAGTCCGAGCTCGTCGGTAACACTCAAAAACGCACTCGATCGCTGGCAAATACAATTAAATGCCTCTTTAGAGCTGCGTGATGTACTCAACTGTTTTTTTAATGGCGTCAATAAAATTGTACGCTGCGCAGGCCTCACGTACACCAACAAGGCTAAAGCCACTACGGTAGAGCTTGGCGGAGAAAAAATTCACTCAGCAAAATACGCACTTAAAGCACAGGGGTATTCACTAGGCGATATTGTTTTTACACGCGCCAAGCATTTCAGCGACGAAGAGCTACGGCAACTGGAAGAGTCTTTAGCCCTTTTATTTTACCCACTGCGCAATGCCCTGCTCTATAAAGAAGCGCTCGACAACTCACTCAAAGATGCCCTGACGGGCTTGGCGAATCGCGCCGCCTTTGAACTCTCGATCAAGCGCGAACTGGGCATGGCTAAGCGTCATAATTTACCGTTGAGCATGATTGTGATCGATATCGATCACTTTAAAGCGGTCAATGATAACTGCGGACATCATGCTGGAGATTGCTTGCTCTCGCATGTGGGTAAAGTACTCAAAAATATGCTGCGCGAGACAGATCAGGTTTTTCGCGTTGGCGGAGAAGAATTTGTCATTTTGCTAGCCAACGCCAACCTTGCCGCTGGAAGCAAAGTTGCAGAGCGAGCCAGAAAAGCCATCGCTAAAAGCAATATTCGTGTGGCTGAGCATTTGATTGGCGTTACAGTCAGTATGGGAGTCAGTACATTTTGCGCCGATGATGACCGAGATGCCCTGTTTAAGCGTGCAGATGCAGCCCTTTACCGGGCTAAAAATGCGGGTCGGAACAAGGTCAACACCGAGTGGGATTTAGCGCAAAAGCCCCGAGACCTTAGCGCTACGCAAACGTAACGCATAAAATCTCTTTGGCCGATTAACAAAGCTCAGGCTACCCGCTTGCCTGTAGGCCCGCGGAGTATTCACAAAAATAGACGCGCTCTAGCGACCAAAACGGGGGTTTTTATTCGATTTGCGGCCGCCGCCTTTCAATTTACGTACATTACGTTCTTTAGCTTGCGCTGTTTTAGGGACAAATCGTCGCTTTTCGGGGACTTCTAAGCCTGCCGTTTTATGCAGCTCGGCAATTTCTTTGTCATTTAACTCAATCCACTGCCCATTGCGAACATAAGACGGAATAAAAATATTACCGTAACGCACGCGCTTTAAGCGGCTGACTTTTAAGTCTTGTGACTCCCACAAGCGACGAACCTCACGATTTCGCCCCTCCATCACGGTACAATAAAACCAGCGATTTGTGCCTTGCGCATGTTCGTTATTTTTACTTTCTTGAACATCCGTAAACTTCGCAACGCCATCCTCAAGTAAGACACCTTCGGTCAGAATTTTGCGTATCCCTTCTGTCACCGCACCATGCACGCGCACAAGGTACTCACGGTCAATGTTTGATGAAGGATGCATCAGTTTATTCGCTAGCTCGCCATTATTGGTGAACAACAATAATCCACTGGTATTAATATCTAACCGACCCACTGAAATCCAGCGACCACTCGGTAATGTAGGCAAGCGCTCATAGACTGTGCTGCGACCATCGGGGTCTTGTTTGCTGCATATCTCGCCTTCGGGTTTGTTATAGAGCAAAACGCGCGTTTCTTCACGCTGTGTTTCAGGCACTTTAAAAGAGCGCCCAAGGTAAACGATACGGTCGCCAGGCGCTACGCGCACGCCTAGTGTAGCGAGCTCGCCATTGAGCATGACTTGACCGGCTACTATGGCTCGCTCAATGGCACGGCGAGAGTCAAAACCTGCTGTTGCAAGTACTTTTTGGAGTTTTTCGTTAACACTCATAAGGTGTGAGTTAAACCTCTGTCTTCTTTAGGGGCTCGGTGCTATCAGCAGCACTGAGAGTTGTTGCATCGCGTTGGTGTTGTGCAATGTCTGGGTCAAAATGTGTTTGTTGCGTGAGAGCTGTATGGTCGTGCTCGGCATGAGGGGCTTCACTGTCGACAACCTCCTCCTGCTTTTTATCATCATTTTCATCAAGCCTGTTTTTAGCCGGCTCAGGTTCGGCGCTAACCGGTACTGTGCTACTGGTTTTATCATCCCTGGCTTTATCACCCAAATCCAGTTTGGCGCTAATACTGTCAATATCTTGTAATTCGGCTAAGCTTGGCAATTGCTCTAGGCTATTTAAGCCAAAGTAATCTAAAAATTGGCGTGTTGTGGCATAAAGTGCAGGGCGGCCAGGCACATCACGATGCCCGACGACTTTAATCCACTCACGCTCACTCAATGTTTTAATAATATTGCTGCTCACAGACACACCGCGTACGTCTTCTATGTCGCCGCGCGTTAAAGGTTGGCGATAGGCAATCAGCGATAAGGTCTCGAGCAAGGCTCTTGAGTATTTTTGTGGCCTTTCATCCCATAGCCGATTAACCCACGGCGCCAAATCATCGCAGACTTCAAAGCGCCAACCACTGGCAACCTCTTTTAATATAAATCCTCGATCGTGCTGGCTATCACGAATACGAATTAAAGTATCGGTAATTTGTTTACGTGTGGGCCGCTTATCTTCATCAAACAAAGTAAAAAGCTTCTCGATCGACAGCGCTTCGGCGTGTGCAAGTATAGCACCTTCGATGACTCGATTTAAAAATCGTTGATCGTGCTGGTAGTCGCCCTCTTGTGCTGCAGGAGGGGTTTGGGTAATAGGGTCTTCAACAGTGTCGGTAGGAGTCTGTGACATAATATTTTTTGCTTAGGTCAAATGCACTTATTCTGCGCGGGCTTTAACATGAATAGGGCCAAAAGCTTCGGTTTGTACTAATTCAACTAGAGTCTCTTTAATGAGCTCTAAAATAGCTAAAAAAGTTACGACCACACCCAAGCGCCCCTCCTCTACGGTAAACAACTGAATAAAAGGGACAAACTGCTGACCCTTTAGTGCCTCTAAAACCTGTGTCATTCGCTCGCGCGTCGAGAGTTTTTCTCGGCCGACCTGATGACTTTCGAACATATCAGCTCTACGCAATACCTCACCAAGGGCAAATAGGATTTCTTTCATGTCCACATCGGGCTCGGGTTTGGTTAAATTACGGTCCGGCGCGCAGGCCTTAGCGACATGAATATCACGATTGAGCCGCGGCATTTCATCAATATCTTCAGCCGCTTTTTTAAAGCGCTCGTATTCTTGCAGCCGCCTGATCAGTGTTGCTCTAGGGTCTTCTTCCTCTTCGCCGTCTTCGGTCGGTGCACGGGGCAACAACATTCTCGACTTGATTTCAGCCAGCATCGCCGCCATTACTAAATACTCAGCAGCCAATTCAAAGTGAATCGATTCCATCATATCAACGTAGGAGACATATTGTTTGGTAATGGCCGACACGTCAATATCTAAAATATCGAGGTTTTGACGGCGGATCAGATAAAGCAGTAAATCCAGCGGTCCTTCAAAAGACTCAAGAAACACCTCGAGCGCTTGTGGCGGAATATATAAGTCTTTAGGCAGCTCTGTCATCGCCAAGCCATTGACCAACGCAAACGGCATTTCAGCTTGTGCTGGCAGGTCGCTTTTAGCGGCTGGTTGTTCGGCGGTATCAGTCAAAAGCGGCTCCAAATAGATAAAACAAGCAAGTATAAACCCGAGCCTTGAAACTAACTACACAAAATAACTACACAAAACACAAAAATGTTTGCTTAAGGCTATAAAGATTACGGATCACCATCATGATTGCTTATTATAGAGAGCACCTGTAACACCACTAAACTAAAATAATGCCACTAAGCTAAAGGGATTTCGAGAAATTGAATAATCCCCAGTAAATGGTCTTCAAAACCATCAAAGCTATGGCTGCCACCTGGCTCAACAAGCATTTTACACCCTGAATAACGCACTTGGGCTTGCCGGTAGTCTAAGGTTTCATCGCCTGTTTGCAGTAAAACACAGTAGCACTGACTATCACGGATAACGGGGCAATCGCACGCTTGTAAATACTGTAAATCTGTGTGATCTAAGACATAGGTTTGCTCCGAGTAATAGCTTTTCAGTGTTTGCCCTAAAAAATGCTGGAAGCGGGTATGCGGTGCAACTGCGGGGTTAACCAAAACAGATTTAATACCGTAGTGCTCGGTCAACCATGTCGCCCAATACCCGCCTAGGGAGCTGCCAATACAATAAACAGCTTCCTCTCGACGCACAAACTCCTTCATTAGCTGCTGTAGTGTGGCTTTTGCATCGCTAGGGTGAGCGGAGAGCTCGGGGCATACGTAATGCCAGAGTGGCCTATGCTGTGCCAACCATTGCTGCACCTGCACCGCTTTAGTTGACTGCGGCGAGCTTAAAAATCCATGACAATATAAAACCGTTGGCATACTGCGCCTGTGTAACCGTAGAGTAAATAAAAAAAGAAGGCTGCCGACGGCAGCCTTCTTGAGTAAGGGGCGAGGCAATAATAGTTTGTCCAATTAGACGTAGAGTTCTGTTTTCTCGGCAAGGCGCTCGAAGGGGCGCATGCCGGGGCATGTAACGCTTTGAGCAACGCAGGAGAGGAAGCAGAAAACAAGTATTACTGGATAATGTATTTTTTCCTCGTCCCTAAGGTGAAAATAACTGCGTAGACTGCCGCTAATAACCCGAAGAACTCAGATCCACATTGTATGAAAAGCCTTCAACCCGGTTAACATACGTACCAATTCGGCCATCGTCATGCAAGTCAAAAACGCGATAGCCCGGCATTTTTTGATCTACTGTAAAATCATCATTGCGCGGCTTAAACTGTATACACGTCGATGGGGTCGCAAATAGCTCTACCGTACCGCGACGCATATAAAAATCTTGATGCACATGGCCCCACACAACGCCTTTTACGTTAGGGTGGCGGTCAATAATTTCAAAAAACGCATCAGAGTTAGCGACTTTATATTGATCTAACCATGCACACCCTACAGGAACAGGCTGGTGATGCATCATAACGAGTGTCGGAGATGCCGGTCGTATAGCCAGCAGCTTCTCTAAGCGCACCAGCTCAGATTCGGGGAGCTCACCTCGCTCTTCAAAAGGGACGCGCGAACTTAATAGAATCATACGCCAATCGCCAACACCCACAATATGGCTCAAAGGTTGAGGGAGGTTTTTTACGCGCATACCGGCTGGATCATCATGATTACCTTCTAGCCAAGCCAGCGGCATACCAGGAAGATATTCACGTACGATCTGTACAAACCGCTGATAACTTGGGCGCTTACCATCATTAGAAATATCACCAGTCGCCACAACTAAATCAAACGGTGCAGGCCCAGGATGCTTCTCATTAATCGCCGTCAGCACATCACGTAAGCTTTGCTCAGTATTAATACCCAATAAAGACTCATCGCTATCGCTCCCTAAATGGCTATCGGTTATTTGCAGCACACGTAAAGCGCGTTCAGGAAGCTGGGTCACGTTGGCACCTAAGTCCATGACTGTTCACCTAATATTATTTTCATTGCTATGTTATGAATTTTGCCCGAGCCCTACGGCTAAATCGATGCCCACAATAATCTTATGGGAGAGGATTCACAAAACCTGCCGGGGAAAGACCAAGTTTGCGACAATGTACCAACCACTCACCTAAAAATCGATTGAGCACGAGCTTTTCGTCTCGGTGATACATCTGTCTGTTGGGGTAACTATACACAGGATACCAGCATCGGTGGTTGTTCCAAGCGACAACTTCTGCCATTTTAGCGTCATGATATAACCTAACGGTAAGTTTTGGCGCGCATATATAGCTTTTGGTTTTTCCTGACTGTGAAATTTGCAAAGTGGTGGTGTAAGGAGCGAGCTCTATACGCCTCACATTAACGCATATACGTGGATAAGGTGGCGCCACCGCTGCAATCTCAAAATGCCACTGAGCTTGCTCTTGTCGGCAATAAGGAAACAGAGCCATACACAGGTGAAAATTGAGTTCACACTGTGTATGGTGCCCTTTTAGGCTCACGACATAGTCATCGGCTGATCGATTAAAAGCAACCAAGCGTCAATCTCTGCATAATGGCTTTCTCTTGAGGTTTAGGTTGCGCAGAACGCGTCAATGCTAGCGGCTTTTAGCGCTTCGCGATTGGTTGCTAGCCACTGTAGGCCTATCAGTGTGGCGGCGTTATTCATTCTACTATCGAGCATAGCATCAAGTACCGGCTGAGCCTCAAATACGCTGAGCAATATGTCCTCATTCTCACTGTCTAGGCCGTGAATGCCCCCAGCTTGGCTCAAATCACACTCGGCACAATAGAGGTGTATTTTTTCATTACACGCGCCAGGGGTAGAGTAATAAGCCGTTATTTTGTGCAGTTTGGAGGGGGTAAGGCCGGCTTCTTCTTTGATTTCTCGGCGAATAAGCGCGTCTGGACTCTCGCCAGGCTCGAGCATTCCGGCAACCACCTCTAAGCACCACGGCCCATACTCTGACTCCAAGGCCCCTGCCCGAAACTGCTCAATTAAGCCGATCAAGTCATGTTGAGGGTCAAATAAAACCGCCGCGGCGGCTTCGGTTTTAGTAAACACCTCGCGCTCTATCTCACGACTCCAACCACCGCCAAATAACCGATGACGAAGGGTATGTATGGTCAATTCAAAAAAGCCGCTAAAAGCAGCCTTTTTACGCACAACCTCTACATCGGCGCGAGTCAAGTGCGCCGATGTAAATGAGGTTGAGTGATCCTTATTGTGGCTCATTACCCACCTATACTTTATTGTAGATTTCACTGCCGCCTTCGCGGAACTCTTGTGCTTTAGCTTGCATCTCCGCTTCAACGTCAATCATTTTAACAACTTGCTCTTCACCAATGGCACTGATGTCGGTACCGTGCTCAGCGGCGTAATCTCGCACCTCTTGTGAAATCTTCATCGAGCAAAATTTAGGCCCACACATTGAACAAAAATGCGCTACTTTTGCCGATTCTTTAGGCAGCGTTTCATCGTGATATTCGCGTGCAGTATCAGGGTCTAAACCGAGGTTAAATTGATCTTCCCAACGAAACTCAAAGCGCGCCTTAGACAAGGCATCATCACGTAGCTGTGCACCTGGATGCCCTTTCGCTAAATCAGCGGCATGTGCGGCTAATTTGTAGGTGATGGTGCCGACTTTAACATCATCTTTGTTGGGTAGACCCAAATGCTCTTTCGGGGTGACATAACACAGCATAGCGCAGCCATACCAAGCAATCATGGCAGCACCAATACCCGAGGTGATGTGATCGTAGCCTGGAGCGATATCAGTGGTTAATGGGCCTAAGGTATAAAAAGGCGCTTCGTGGCAAACTTCAATTTGCTTGTCCATATTTTCTTTGATCATATGCATAGGCACATGACCTGGGCCTTCGATAAAGCATTGTACATCGTGCTTCCACGCGAGCTTGGTCAAGCCACCTAGCGTTTCTAACTCGCCAAATTGCGCTTCATCATTCGCATCAGCCACCGAGCCTGGACGCAAGCCGTCGCCTAGTGAGAAAGTCACATCGTACTGCTTCATGATTTCGCAAATATCTTCAAAATGCGTAAACAAAAAGTTTTCTTTATGGTGTGCTAAACACCACTTAGCCATGATAGAGCCGCCACGAGATACAATACCCGTGACACGCTTAGCCGTTAAAGGGACAAAGCGTAATAGTACACCCGCATGGATGGTGAAGTAGTCAACGCCCTGCTCGCACTGCTCAATTAATGTATCGCGGAAGATTTCCCAGGTTAAGTCTTCGGCGACACCATTGACTTTTTCGAGTGCTTGGTAAATAGGCACAGTACCGATAGGAACATGTGAGTTACGCACAATCCACTCGCGAGTTTCGTGAATGTTTTTACCTGTTGAGAGGTCCATGATGGTATCGGCGCCCCAACGTGTGCCCCATGTGAGCTTCTCAACTTCTTCTTCAATGGACGACCCTAGTGCCGAGTTACCAATATTGCCGTTAATTTTAACTAAAAAATTACGGCCAATAATCATTGGCTCAACTTCGGGGTGGTTAATGTTTAAAGGGATTACAGCGCGACCGCGAGCGACTTCGCTGCGCACAAATTCTGCCGTAACTTCACTAGGAATACTCGCCCCAAAGCTTTCGCCTTTGTGCTGAGACTCTAATAGTCCTTGCTCGGCCGCTTGCTCGCGCGCCATGTTTTCACGAATAGCGATGTACTCCATCTCGGGGGTAATAATACCTTGGCGAGCATAGTGTAGTTGCGTCACGTTTTGGCCGCTTTTGGCGCGACGTGGGCGATGCTGTAAGTCAAAGCGTAATTTCGCTAATTCTGGGTCATTGAGGCGCTCATTGGTGAACTCAGAAGAATACTGCTCTAGCACCTCGGTATTCGCACGTGCTTCAATCCAAGGGGTACAAATTTCTGGTACACCTTTGCGTACATCAACGTCGATATTGGGGTCAGTGTAAGGGCCTGATGTATCATAAACACGTACGGGTGGGTTAATTTCTCGCCCTTTATCTGTGACTGTATCCGATAGGCTTATTTCGCGCATCGGTACACGAATGGTAGGCGCTGATCCTTCTACGTGAATTTTTTTTGAATTGGGAAAGGGCTGAACCGAGGCGTCATCAACCTTGGCTGTTTCACTTAAAAATTCCACTACGTTGTCACTCATAATTCACCTATATTGAGGTCAGTTTTTACTAAAATCAGTGTTATTCAAATAATATTTTGAGTGGTAAAGCTCTATACAGTGGGCCTCACCAGTAATGCGCGAAATGGTGCAAAGGACCGTGCTCGGGCACTAGATTTAAGCGCCCAGCCGCGGCTAATGCGCCTTGTAAATGGTTTTTGGCAGCGCTCACCGCTTGAACTAAGGTTAAGCCTTGTAATAGGCCTGCCGCAATAGCACTGGCTAGTGTACAACCGGTGCCGTGTCCATGGGGCGTTTTTAATCGGGCGGCGGTAAACGCTTGTACGTTGACATCACCGTCTAGGCCATCGGAAAAAGCTAAATAATCGCTGCATAGGCGATCATCTAAACTGTGCCCACCTTTTAATAGAGCCGCCGAGGCCCCCAAATTTAATAGTGCGCGCGCGTGTAAATCGTAGGATTCATGGGTGCTGGCCGGTGGTAAACCTAGCAGTTGCGCCGCCTCTTGAATGTTGGGGGTTATGACTGAAGCAACAGGGGCAAAAACCTCACGATAAAAAGCAATAACCTCGTTAAGACCTTGGCCACCTGTACATAAGTCAGCACCAGCACTGGCTTTAAAAACAGGGTCAATAACAACGGGCAAGCCACTGTCGTGCAAAAAATCAGCAACCACTTGTGCGATCGCTAAATTCCCCATCATCCCGAGCTTCACCACCCCGACATTGTATGTTTGTGTAACGGCGCGTATTTGATCGCGCACCAAGCTTGCCGGCATCGCAAAAATACCATCAACGCGGCCGGCGCCTTGTGCTGTAACGGCCGTTACCACCGTGCAGGCATAAGCACCCATAGCCGCGCAGGTTTTAATATCGGCTTGAATACCTGCGCCCGCACAGGAGTCGCTCCCTGCGATACTTAATACGACAGGGCTTTTTTTTGTATCAGTTACACTGGGGGTGGAAGGCTCTACCACAGATGCTCCAAAGTCCGTAAGTCGGGTTAGGTAGCACAGGACGGTAGGCACAAAATAGCACATGAGACATGCGCGAAAGAAGTGATCTCGTTCCCTACGCCGGCACTAACCGGATCAGGTCGACGGGTTTACTCTCAGCACAATTTTTGTGCACCCCGACAAGACAATGGCTGTTACTTTACTGAGTTAGCTCATGAAGGTAAAGGCAAAATAATCATGCAGCGCAGCATGAGAGATGTTAAGAGGAGAATATAGCTGTCATTTTGCACGCTAGCAGGCGCGTTAAGGCTAGGTTTGCGGTTTTGTGGACGGAAATAAATTATTCACAATCACAAAAATGACCCCGAAGACCTCTAATATTGTACTGGTGGTATAAAAACGCAATGTTAATTCGTCAAAGCTTAACCATCCTAAACCATGCCCTGCAAAGACAATATTCATGACAATCAGCTGCCCAATTAAAATACCAATAAACCAGTAAGCATAGGTTTTTTTAAGCTTGCGATCGGATTCCTGATCAAGCTCATCTTGCGACAGCTTTGGGCTATCGATCAATTTTGATGAGTTTTGACGTTTAAACAGCGCGTCGGCTGTGGGTCTTTCCACTAGACCTTGATGGGTATTCATTTTATTTTAATCGTTAAGTCATCTAACCGGTAACGCATGGCTGATAGTGATACGCCGAAGTACTCAGCTAAGCCATACAAATTTGCAGCCTTTTTAGCCGCCATTTCACGCACTTTAGCCATTGGCATAAGTAAAGCAGCGGCAAAGCGGTTGGCACTGATTTCTTCTGGGTCAGTTCCCTGACTAGACATGTCATTACGATAGTCGACATAATCAATGGTTTGATCTTCGAAGTGTCCGCGCTCAAGGCGATAGACATAATGCCCCAACTCATGACTACAGGTAAAGCGCTTACGATTAGGTGAGTCGTCGCCATGCAACATAATCACGGGGTCTTGCCCTGCTTTTTTAAGTAAGGCTCCGGCGATATCATCCGGTAGTTCGGCATCGATAATACGGATACCCATAGCGCGACCTACTGTAATAGGGTCTAAAGGAAACCCTCGCCCTTGCCAGTAGGTGTCGCGTACTTGGGCCGCTAAGGTTTCAGCGCCCTCGGTGGTGAGCTTTACATTACTCATTGTGCTCATTTAGCTACCTCTCAAAACTAAGCCCTAACACATGAACGCTAAGAGCTGTGTTAAGAACAGAATGTTACACTCGATGATGACTAGGTACGATAATTATAATCACATCGGATTATTAGTGCATTTATAGCTTTTATAGCCATTGCGCTGCGGCGGGTATTGGCTGTGCCCGTTGCAGCGCAATGGCTATAGAGTATTGGCCAATTTATAGCGCTCTAAAAAGCACTCGCAAGCCCAGCCAAATTATTCACCACCACTCAGCAGTACACGATATTCTTTATCAAAGCGTTTAGCGACCTTTTTACCCACACCACCGAGAGTATCAATAGCATGACGCAAGCGCGCACGGGTCATATCTGAACCCAATAAAGCCATCGCATCAGTGACTGAAATAGACGATGTAGTACCGCTAATAGCAACAAATACAGGCGCAATAAAGTCTTTCATTTTAAGCTCCATGGCATCAGCAATCACCTTTAATGCGGGGAATATAGCCTCTTTATCCCACTCAGTTAAGGCCTCTAGCTGCCATAAGCTAAATTGTAATACTTTAAGGCGTGCCTCTTCATCAATTTTTAAACCCTCAAAGCTCGCAGGTGTTAAGGGTAAATTGCCCGCCAACATAAAGCTCACTAAAGGCATAAAATCACTCAATGTATTCATGCGCTTTTGAACGTGGGGTAAAATGGCCAGCATGTTATCGCGGTTTAACGCCCACTGCGTCAAACGATCTGCCAGAGCCTCTTCGCTTAAATCTTCTCTGATCCATAAACCATTTAACCAATTGAGCTTCTCAAGGTCAAATATCGGGCCACCCAATGAAACACGCTGAATATCGAAGTTATCTTGCATGGTTTGCAAGCTAAACTTCTCGCTTTCATCGGGCATTGACCAGCCCATACGACCCAAGTAGTTCAGTAGCGCTTCGGGTAAATAACCCATGCGCTTGTAGTATAAAATACTGGTGGGGTTTTTACGCTTACTGAGCTTTGATTTGTCAGGGTTGCGCAACAACGGTAAATGGCAAAAAACAGGGGTATCCCAGCCTAAGTATTGATAAAGTAAAATATGCTTAGGTGCTGAATTGATCCACTCTTCGCCACGAATAACGTGTGTGATACCCATTAAATGATCATCGACCACGTTGGCCAAGTGATAGGTTGGCATACCGTCGGACTTCAACAAGATTTGAGCGTCTACTTGGGACCAATCTAATGTGATTTCGCCGCGTAACATATCGCTAACAGGGCAAGGGCCGGCGTCTTCTGGGACCACCATGCGCACCACAAAAGAGGCGCCTTCGGCTTCACGCTTAGCCACCTCATCAGCGGGTAACTGTAAGTCACTCGGTTTTATCGCTGTATGAATACCCGCTTCTTGACGCGATACACGCAAGGCATCTAGCTCTTCACTGGTGCGGTAGCATTTAAAAGCCTGACCTTGCGCTAATAACTGGTCAACATATTGCCCATAGATATCTGCGCGCTCGCTTTGACGGTACGGCCCTGCACTGCCGCCATTGTCGGGGCCTTCGTCCCAATCAAGCCCTAACCAGCGCAATGAGTCTAAAATAGCTTGTTCAGAAGCGGGAGTGGATCGCGCTTGGTCTGTGTCTTCTATGCGCAAGATGAATTCGCCGCCGTGTTGGCGTGCAAAGCAATAATTAAACAGCGCAATATAAGCGGTGCCCACATGTGGGTCGCCGGTGGGTGATGGTGCGATACGAGTGCGTACGGTCATAAAATATCCAATGTTGAATGCTACGCGTAAAAAGCTGTAGGCATCTTTAATGTGAGATTCATTTTGACGGCGATTATAGCCGATATCTCAATAAAATCAGCTGCAGGTCAATCGCTGACGCCATAAAACCTTAAATTCCCGCTTTCATGATTAAGAATATATAACACGCTCGCTTAGAACCGATAATTGCCGCTCCTGGCATTGGGCATTACACTACACCTTCTATTTTTAACTTAACGCATAAATTATGAACACTCTTCAACTATTGCACAGTCGCCGCTCGGTAAAGGCTGCCGATATGGTAGCCCCTGGGCCTAACGCACAAAATATTCAGGATATTTTACAAGCCGCTCACCGAGTCCCTGACCACGGCAAAATTGGCCCTTGGCGCTTTATCGTGTTTAGTGATGGCGCACGCGCTACATTTGGCCAAACACTTAAAGACATTTATGCTGCACAAAACCCCGATGCCAGCGCAAAACTGCTAGAGCATCAGCAAAATTTATTATTGCGCGCTCCGGTTGTTATTGCCGTTATCGCTAGCCCCAATCGTGAACACAAAGTGCCCGAGTGGGAGCAAAACTTAGCCATCGGCGCAGCCTGCCAAAATTTGTTAGTGGCAACACATGCTCTGGGTTTTGTAGGCCAATGGTTAACCGAATGGTGTAGCTATAGTGATGCGGTCAATCAATCGCTTAAGCTGGCACCGCACGAGCGCATTGCAGGCTTTATGTATTTAGGCAGTGCAGCGCAAGCCCCGACAGAGCGTGCTCGGCCAGATCTGAGTGAGCGCATTACTCACTGGCCCATCCAATAAAAGCCACATTAATCAACCTTTTTGAAGACAGGCCTCTTATGAGCACTAGCAGTGACTTTCATCCTTTAAATATTTGCGTTTTAACCATTTCTGATACGCGCACCTTTAATAACGATACTTCGGGCAATACACTACAAGCACTTTTAGAAGAAGCCGGCCATACCGCTTACGATCGCAAGCTGATCAAAGATGATATCTACCAAATGCGTGCTGCCGTGAGTCATTGGATTGCCGATACACAGGCGCAGGTTATTTTAATGACGGGGGGAACAGGTTTTGCCGGTCGCGACAGCACCCCAGAAGCTATCCACCCATTGCTCGATAAAACCATTGATGGCTACGGTGAGTTATTTAGGCAGTTATCTTATGATGATATTGGTACTTCTACTATTCAATCACGGGCGTTTGCCGGCTTGGCCAATCGCACGCTGATCTTTGCACTGCCTGGGTCAACGGG
Source organism: uncultured Pseudomonadales bacterium (assembly GCA_947494095.1). GTDB lineage: Bacteria > Pseudomonadota > Gammaproteobacteria > Pseudomonadales > Cellvibrionaceae > Marinagarivorans. The sequence goes on along the minus strand of CANLTI010000028.1, from coordinate 34,672 downwards.
TGCTTGTACATTGGGCTTTAGCCAAATTATCAAATCTCAAATTGATAGCCGCACTAAACCGTGTAACTTTTACGGGCAAATAAAATTGTAACCATTAAAAAATACTGATAAAAGGTGCTGAAATCGGGCGCTAATGAATCAATTTAACTCTCTAAGGAGCCACTGTGCTTAGCATTCAACAAGCGCAAACACTGTTAGCGCAGACGCCGAGCCTAGATATACCCTCTATCTCGATCAACCTGAGCGATGCGCTGGATTACCGAATTGCAGAGCCTCTTATGGCCCAGCACAATGTGCCGCCAGCGGCCAATAGCGCCATGGATGGTTATGCACTAAACCTTGAGGACTTAAAACGCAATAACTTCCAGCTGCCTGTGAGTCAGCGTATTACCGCTGGCTGCGCGCCGTCAGTGTTACAAAAAAACACCTGCGCACGCATCTTTACAGGCGCGATGGTTCCTGAAGGCGCAGATATTGTTATTATCCAAGAAAACACCACAATCACCGACAATGGCATCTTATTCGATTCAAAAGAAGCCTATATTGCCACCGACAATATTCGTCCTCAGGGTCAAGATATAACACTTGGCAGCCAACTGGCCACCACAGGTACCAAAATTACACCCGCCTTGTTAGGCCTACTGGCTTCGCAAGGGTTCGCCAGTATCAACGTACAAGCACCGCTAAAGGTTGCGCTACTAAGCACCGGAAACGAAATTGTTGCGCCTGGCACAGCCTTAAAACCGGGCCAAATTTACAACTCCAACCGCTATAGCGTGGGCAGCCTGTTAAAGCATTGGGGTCACGTTGAGCTGAGCTATGTGGATGTTGCCGATACGCTTGAGGATACCCGCCAAGCACTTAAGAGCGCAGCCCAAACACATGATCTTATTATTAGTTTTGGGGGGGTGTCGGTTGGCGAAGAAGATCACATCAAAGATGCTGTCGCCGCTTTAGGGCACGTTGAGCACTGGAAGGTCAAGCTCAAGCCGGGCAAGCCAATGATGACGGGAGCTATTAATATCAAACCAAAAGACGACCCCAACATCGAGCCTAACAGCGCATCTAAAAGCATCCCTATTCTTGGTTTGCCGGGCAACCCCGTATCGGCCTTCGTCACATTTTTATTGTTTGGTAAGCCGTTGCTAGCGGCACTCACCGGCGCTGGCTTTACGCCACCAAGCGCCATAAAAGCACGCATTGATTTTGCTGTGACACGGCCCAAAAAACGCCCTGAATATTTACGTGTCACAATCAACGAAGGCTGGCTGCAACCTTGCGGCAATCAAAGCAGTGGCGTCTTAAGCTCATTGCACGCGTGTGACGGCTTGGCCTTTATCCCAGACGAGACACTTTTAAGCCACGGTGATAGCGTTGATTACTACCCGCTCGAAGTCTTAGGGGCGAGGCAATAATACTTGTCACTGTTCAGAGGTACCCAGAGGTACCGAAATCGGGCACTAATGAGTCATTTGCTGGGCCGCTCAAGCCATCTGCGACTTTGTGCTCGTACAAAGCCTACTCTTGCATAGCCCTAGTGCAGGTGCACTGTATACCCCTTGCTTGCCCTGCAAGGCCCGGCGCTTAAATGCCCAGAAAATAACCCATTAGTATTCTTGCCAAGGGATTTTTAGCTTGGCTGAATAGTTACCAAGGAACGCCCATGACCTTGCCCACTTCTAGTACAACCCGTATGGCAACCACTATCGAGAGCCTTTGGATATACCCGGTAAAATCACTGGCTGGCATTGCCCTAACGCACTGTGAAATAACACCACAAGGCCTAAAAGGCGACAGACAATGGATGATTGTTGACGATCAAGGGTTTTTTGTTAGTCAACGTAAGTTGCCTATTATGGGCTTAATCAAAACTAAGCTCGCCCCTGATAACACCCTAACATTATCAATAAATGACCAACCCAATGACCAACAAAATAGCCAACCCAGTGCTGCAAGCTTTACGCAGGCTGCAACAGTAAACACATCAATATCCCTTCATCCCGATGAATGCGTAACCCCTTGCAGTACCTGGGTTTGGAAAGACGAATGCCCAGCACTAGAAGCGCCAGCGCCAGTGAACGCTTGGCTAAACGCCTTACTCCAATACAAAAAACCTATACGATTGGTATACTTTGACAAAACCGGCCATAGGCCGCCAGATAGCGCCCGTTTTGGCGACAATACCGCCTTTTTTGCTGACGCTGCACCGATACTCTTATGCAACAGCACAAGCTTAACGGCTTTAAACAGCGCCTTGCACAGTCGCGACATTATGGAAATCAATATGCAGCGATTTCGGCCCAATATTGTGGTCGCCACTCAAACGGCCTTTGATGAACACACCTATACGCGCGGCACTATTGAGTCTTACCTTCCCACGCAAGCTCATACGCAGATAACACCCGATGCAATACCTAATACAACACCTAATACAACACCTAATACAACAGCGGTTAAGCTTCAGCTTATTGACCACTGCCAGCGCTGCGCCATGATTACACTCAACCCGCAGACGGCTAAAAGCCAAAATGCAGCTGTTTTATTTGAGTGTTTAAGTGCTTTAAACTCGATGCCAGACAACCCTAAAGCCCCTGCGTTTGGTGTAAATTGTACAGCCGACCTTAACCGGCAAGCCTCTGCAGTCATCATTAAGCAAGGCGCTATTGTAACGCTGACACGTTAACCCGGTCGGTGAGGCACTCGACTTGCCTTTTAAGGGTACGTAAAAAGGGTACGTAAAAAGGGTACGTAAATATGCTCTTCAAAAGAGGGGCTGCATAGTGAGTATTTTGGGCAATAGTTGCTAAGACGCAGCTAAGCGCTAAAATAGCGCCCTTAACTTGATAAGCCACCCGCAAAAACATTCAAAAGAGACCGAGCCATGCTTGCTGATATTGCCAAACAAATTGCTCAAGACGTATCTGGCGCTTTAGAACGCGCAAAAGCGGATGCCCCCATCAACAGCGCACAATTTCAAACCTTACTCCAAAGCGCGCTGCGTCAATGTAATGTTGTAACACGTGAAGAGTTTGATGCACAAAGCGCCGTACTGATGCGTACCCGTGAAAAACTAGAAGCACTCGAAAAACAAGTCACCTCATTAGAAGACACCATCAATCAACAGGCGACACCCAATGACTAACATTGCCGCCGAAGAGCCAAAAGCCAAAATTGATAGCTGGCCTCTTTATCAGCGGCTATTTGCATATACCAAACCCTATCGCCCTTTTATGCTGCTGTGCTTTATTGGCTTTATTATTATGGCTGCCATGGAAGTTGTTATGGCGCAAATGATGGAATACTTTGTCGATGGCCTAACCACCCGCGATAAACAACTGATTGTCCTTATCCCTGTTGCCGTTGTTGTCGCTAGAATTATCCATGGTGTAGGAACCTTTTGCGGTAACTATTTTATTAGCCGCGTGGGTTTAGGTGTAGTGAACGATATGCGTAAGGCGCTTTTTGCTCATTTGGTAGCGCTGCCTTGTAGCTTTTATGATGCCCGCAACAGCGGCGAACTCGTCTCCTTAGTGATTTATAACATCGCCCAAGTCACAGGCTCGGTCACTCAAGCGGTCAAAATTGTTCTGCGTGATGGCTTTACTGTTATAGGGCTGCTGGCTTATATGTTGTATGTGGAGTGGAAGTTAACGCTAGTGTTTTTGATTATGGCACCCATGCTGGCAGGCTTGGTGAGCATTGCGAGCCGGTATTTTAGGCGCGTTAGCCGGAGCATGCAGGTCACCATGGGCGATATCAGCCATGTGACCAATGAGGCGTTGCAAGGCTACAAATTAGTTAAAAGTTATAACGGGCAAACCTATGAATGTGAACGCTTTAATAAAGCCAGTAACGAAAATACACGCCTAAGTACAAAATACGAACGCATCTCGGCACTGCAAGGCCCTATTTACCACACCGTTATTGCCGCCAACTTAGCGCTTATCCTATTTTTAATCCTACTGTTTTGGCAAGACTCTCCAGGGGCTGCCCTAGCCTACATTACGGCCGCAGGCATGATTGCCAAACCTATTCGCCAGTTAAGCTCGGTCAATGAAGTTATTCAAAAAGGCTTAGCGGCCAGTGAGAGTATTTTTGCTGTACTCGACATGGAAAAAGAGCAACCAACAGGCTCCGCGCAAAAGGCTTTACGTGTATCTCAAGGTAGAATTGACTTTAGTCATGTCAATTTTAGCTATGGTGAGAAGCCTGCACTCAATGACTTCACACTGAGCATTATGCCCGGGCAAACAGTCGCGCTAGTGGGGCAATCGGGTAGCGGTAAAAGTACATTAATTAGTTTACTGCTACGTTTTTACGAGCCACAATCAGGTCAAATATTGATCGACGGGCATGCTATTGACGCCGTTACTTTGCAAAGCCTGCGTGCACAAGTTGCGTTTGTTAACCAGCAAACCACGCTATTTAACGACACCATTACTGCTAATGTGGTTTATGGCAGCGAATCTGCGGTAGATACCACACTATTAAACCAAGCAGCTGTTAACGCGAACGCGATGGACTTTATTGAAGCGCAAGCGTTAAAGTTTGACACTTTGATTGGTGAAGCTGGGGATCGACTATCGGGCGGGCAACGCCAACGCCTAGCCATCGCGCGGGCACTGTACAAAGACGCACCGATTCTGGTTTTGGATGAAGCAACATCGGCGCTGGATAATGAATCAGAGCAGTTGATTCAAGAAGCCTTAGATACCTTGCAAAAAGGCCGTACGACTATCGTGGTAGCTCATAGGCTCTCGACCATCGAAAAAGCCGATGTGATTGTTGCCATGCAAGATGGCAATATTGTTGAAACAGGCAACCATCAAAGTCTTTTAGCGCAACAGGGGTACTACGCGTCACTGCATGCCAAACAGTTTGAGAGTTAATCTGCCCGTACAGTAATAGTTGTGATCGCTCTATTTAGCGCTGCCCATTATGGCAGCGCTAATGTTATTAGGTATTGAGCGTATTACTCTACATACACCACAGCCCATACACCACAGCCAGGTTCGCAGCCAAGTTGCTGGCTGTTATCGAACACACCCAAGGGTATACAGTCGTGAGCCATAACCTCAGGTGCTAAGCCTCACGTGCTAAAGCCTTACGTGCTATAAGTCACCGCTCATATCGCCAATACGGTTAATAAAGTCACTTATTTTAGTAGCGCTGCCATCAGTGCTATTAGGGTTGCGCGCTTCGCTTAGGCGATCAGCTAACTGGCCAACAATCGCTAAGTCTTGATTCATTTGCTCGGCGAGTAAATTCGCTTTATCCAACTCAATCATAAAGTTACCCAAATCAACTAAAGGCTGATTAGCAGAAGGCTGCTTTGCGGCTTGACTGGGGTTATCGTAGGCGCTTTGCACCTGGGTGGTGCTGGTTTGGGTTAGTTTTAATGAGAAATCTTTGATTTCATCGGTATCAAACCCCATATTAATGGCCTGATCAAAGGCTTGCTCTAGATTGCCACCAAAAAAACTTTCGGCCACGTTATTAACCTGACTGAGCAAATCGTTAACCGCTTTCAGCTCATCTTCATCAAGCTCACCGTCCACACTAAAAGCAAACGCATTTTGCTCGGCATAACTCACCTGAGTGCCGCCCTCGCCTTGCTTAAGTTCACCGGCTTTTAATGCACTGGCTAAAATTTCAATTTTATCGCCATCGGCTGTTGTTAATGAGAAGGCAAAGGTGTTCTCTTGTGCAGCAAAACCGCTTAAGCCCGCTAAATTTTGCGCACCAAATACTGGGGTTACAGGGGGTGCTGGCTCAGGCCTTGATTGAATAGTTTGTACAGATTGCTGCTCTACAAGCCCTTCTTGCGCTTCTTTGATCGCGGTGCTGTCTAGCCCTAGCTCATCGGCCTTGGCCGCTAAACCGGCTAACACCTGCTCTTTTGTTTGCAAAATATCGCCGCGAACCTCATCGGTAAATCCACTCATCGCCGATAATTGCTCAAAGGCTTCATCAAAGCCCTGTAAAAACCCCTCTAAACCCGATTCTAAGCGCGATTGCAGTTCTTCTGGGGTTGAACCGTCGGCGACATCACGACCTAATTGCCCCTCTATAGCCGAGAGAATAGTGCTGGCAAATGCATTATTTTGACTATCGGAAGGCGCTGCCTTAACCGCTTGTACCTCTGATGCTTCTGAAGCACCTAGAGTCGACGCTTCAGATGACGAGGCACGCATGGAGGCTTGGCTCAGTGTGACGCTAACGCTAGAAGAAAGCTGAGCACTTGGTTTGGCTTGCTGCTCGCCCTCAATAAGCTCTTTTGCTTGGCCTGGTGGCGGCTGAACACCTTGACTAGATCGCTGAAACGTCAGTTGAGAATAATGTGTCGTGATATTCATAAAAACCCCTGTCCAAGTCATGGAACTTTCTTGGTCTGCACACTTAATGCAAAAACCCTAATGCAAAGGTTTTCGGCAGCTTAAACAAAAAGTTTAAGAGGGTTTTGGTCTTAGCGTCGTGTTTTTAGTTTCGATATTCACTATCGTAAAGGGCCCAGCGCTTGAGCCCTTAATTTACTTGGGCCCTTAGTTTAATAGAAACCACGCCAAAAAAGCGACCGCCCCAATCACAATGGCTGCACCTGCCAGCAGTTTAATGCCATCGCCATTACTCTCTTCTTTTATGGGCTTTGCTCGCGCTTTAGGCCTAGCAGGCGGCGCTTTACGAACAGGCGCAGTGGCTGCTCGGCGCTGAATTTGCTCTGGTGTCACCGCTTGCCTTATCTGCGTATCATCTAACGCAGAGCGCAATGTTGTGGCTTCTTCTTTTTGCGAGACCCCCTCTACACGAAACTTTAATGTGTCAAAGCCAACTTCATCACCATATTTTAATGTGACATACTCAATGCGGGCGCCATTCACAAAGGTACCGTTCGATGATTTAAGGTCTTCAACCGTTAAGCTGTGCCCCATTACGGTGAATTTGGCGTGTTTTCTGGATAAATGTGTCGCGGGAATGCAAATATCACACTCTTTAGAGCGCCCTAACAACATTGAGCCGGCCAGTGCAATATTTTCACTTTTAGCCAGTGTTGTATTGAGTGGACGTAACTGCCATAAGCTATCGTCTGCCGTGCTCTCGGCAGTACTCATCGGTGTTGAGTCGGCGCCTGCCAGTGCCGCCTTTTTAGCCGACTCCTGTTTAGGGTCAACAACGCTTATTAATGCGGTACCTATTGTTATTTGATCTCCAGGCTGTAAAGCGATTTCTTTAGCAACGGAGGTATTGTTAACACTCAATATACCGTTTGTCGCGGTTCTAATAAGGGAAACGACTTCGCCTTCGACAGAAATCTCTGCATGTAAGGGTTCGATATTGTGCTGAGTCAATACGCAATCACAGTCATGATGACTACCAAAAGTATATTTCGGTGCTACCAGCCACATGGGGGGCTTAGTATTACCGGTAAAGCGCAGCTGAAGCATAAAAACATGTTCCTAAGGGCAAGTGGACTTTTTTTCATTAAGGCGCACTTTATAGCAAACACCTTTAATTACCACCAGCCGCATCACATTCTTGTATTTAAGAACTGACAGATGCGTATATTTGGTTTAGTCTCGTTCCTAATACAACGAATATAGCGTCGCCCTAAAACCCATGCCCTTACCTTACTTCAGTGCTAAAACCAATGTTGGCCTTGTCCGCCGCAATAATGAAGACTCTATTTTAGAGAATCCTTCCTTAAAACTGTGGGCAGTTGCTGATGGTATGGGGGGACACGCCTCGGGTGAAATCGCTAGTGCTATTGCCAATAGCACCATTGAGCAGGCCGTCAGTGATGGCGCCAGCTTACCCGACGCTGTACAGCAAGCGCACAAAGCGGTACTCAATGAAGCCAATGCACGCCCGCAATACCGCGGCATGGGCTCAACCATTGTGGCCGTACACTCTTCAGGGCATCAATATCAGGTTGCATGGGTCGGTGATAGTCGTGCTTATTTATGGGGCCATTCGCAGTTAGGGCGTCACCTCGAGCAACTCAGCACCGACCACTCTTATGTTCAAATGCTTTATCAGTCTGGGGCGATTACAGCCAAAGAAATGACCACTCACCCTGAACGCAACGTGATTACACAATGCTTAGGTTCTTTGGAACTGAGTGCTTTGAGTGTTGATAGCGTTGACCGAGAGTGGAATAAAGGCGACTGGCTAATTTTGTGCAGTGACGGCCTAACTGACGGCGTGAGTGATCAAGAGATATGTAATATTCTGAGTGCACATGATCATATCCCTAGTGCTGTTGATGCGCTGATGGCCGCTGCACTGGCTGCGGGTGGTCGCGATAATATATCGGTCCTGATTGTGAGTCGCCCCCCGACTGGCTTTAATCGCATTCTCCGTGCCCTAGGCGTTTAACACGCCCTACCTCCTCTTGCTTGCTGCTTGTCTCGTGCGCCTATTCAGTGCTTGCGTGCTTTGGTATGGCTATCGACACCCTACTTTATACGCAACTGCATGCAATAATATTGTGCATATACAATATTAAGCGATAGATTAAAGCCCCAATATCGTTCCCTTAAACAAAAACCGTTGATAAATGCACTATTTTTGTGAGTAAAGCGGGATTCAGAGATGATGTTATTGTTTTTACAGTGATTGGCATAGCCCATGCTTAGGAGTTAACACTCAATGTTTAGATACCCGCTAGCTATTACAATCATTCACTCAAAACAGGTCGTTTATGAGCTCCTCAAAACTTAGTATCATTGATTTTAGTCAGTCCAATATTCGCCTCCTGCATTTAACATGGTTTGCGTTTTTTTTATCGTTTGTTGTCTGGTTTAGCCATGCACCACTAAAACCACTCATCATGGAAGCTTTTGACTTAACCGGTGGGCAATGGAAAGCGCTATTAATCCTGAATGTCGCACTCACAATCCCCGCGCGAATTGTTGTGGGTATACTCGTTGATAAATTTGGCCCGCGCATTGTCTATAGCCTCCTTTTATTTTTGTCCGGTATCTTGTGCCTAGGCTTTGCATCAGCGCAAACTTACGAGCAACTCGCGCTGACTCGCTTTTTATTGGGTTTTGTAGGCGCGGGTTTTGTGATTGGCATTCGCTTAGTCGGTGAGTGGTTTCCCGCTCGCCAGGTTGGGCTCGCCGAAGGTATTTATGGGGGCTGGGGCAACTTTGGCTCAGCCGCTGCCGCCTTTACGCTACCCACGATTGCTTTAGTGGTTTATGGCGGTGAAGATGGCTGGCGCTATGCGATTGGTAGTACCGGTGTGGTTGCTATGATCTATGCGTTTTTCTTTTATTGGCGCGCGCGCAATACACCTAAAGGCTCGACTTATTTTAAGCCTAAAAAATCGGGTGGTTTAGAGGTGAGCAACCGCCGAGACTTCTTTTTTTACTTAGCCATGAATATCCCCATGTACCTCATACTCGGCGTCTTAGCCTGGAAACTATCCCCAACGGGGGTAGGCTTATTATCAGCGACTACAACCAATATCTTGTATGCACTGTTAGTCGCGCTGTGTGTTTTTCAGTTTTCACAAATTTATAAAGTGAATAAAGAAATGCTCGCATCAGGTGGTGTTGAGCCACATAACCGTTATAAGTTTAAGCAAGTGGCTATTTTGGACTGGGCCTACTTTGTAACTTTTGGCTCTGAGCTTGCTGTAGTTTCTATGCTGCCTGCTTTTTTTATGGAGACATTCGAGGGTATTTCTATTTCAACGGCTGCCGCTTTAGGCGCGGCTTTTGCTTTTATGAACCTTGTGGCGCGCCCTGGCGGCGGTTATTTAAGCGATAAATTTGGTCGCCGTAAATCAATGAGTGTTTTTATTATTGGCCTAAGCATAGGCTACTTTATCTTGTCGCAAGTGAGTGGCGACTGGCCTATTGCACTAGCCGTTCTGGCCGTTATGTGTTGCTCTTTTTTTGTACAAGCCGGTGAAGGTGCCGTGTTTGCTATTGTCCCTCTCGTTAAACGTCGCATGACGGGCCAAATTGCGGGTATGGCCGGCGCCTTTGGCAATGTGGGTGCCGTCACCTTTTTAACGGCTTACAGCTTTGTAGATGTGTCTACTTTCTTTATGATTATCGGCGCTAGTGCTCTGGTGGTATTTGGTATTGTTCAATTTTTAGAAGAGCCTGAAGGCCATATGGCTGAAGTTCATGCAGACGGTACAGTTGAGCGCATTCAACTCACATAGTTTTGTACAAAAATAAAAAAGGAGCTTAAGCTCCTTTTTTATTGCCACCATATTTTGCAGATATCCCCATTAACAAAGCCTCCTCACTAAAGCCTTCATGGCACACGACCCAACTGCCCTGTTATCTGATTAACCAGAGATAACCCTGATTCTATTTGATAAAAATCGGGGATGGTATAAAATGTAACGAGAGATTTATGCTCCCTTTGTTTGGTCGGCTATGGGCGCCCAGCCCTACACTGTTAGCCTTGAATATTCGGTGCGAAGGCAGGTAATATTGGCGGTACGCGCTGTAAGGGCGAGTTTTGCTGAATAGTTATGTAGAATAGTTACGTAGTATTCTTGTGTCTCGGCCCTAAACTCTCGTGAATCGCCTATCGAGGTCTCTGACAGGCGCTAGGGCTTTGAGCCAAGGTTATCGCTTGAGGCACCCAATCATCTCGGATTATTCGGCCTTTAAATACCTCTAAAAGGTCATCTACTTTATTAATATCGGTTAACGTCCAATCAGCCACCTGCCAATAATAATAAACACCTAAGCTGTGTAGCATTTTTTCGAGCTTAGGCCCTACTCCGCTAATCGCTTTTAGGTTATCAGGCAAACCAAATGCCGCTGTCCGCAATCGATTACCATCATCGCCTACACGCTGGCTAATGACTTCTTCGCTTGGCTTAACTGCTGGGCTAGAGTTGCTTGCAGTTATGCGCCCTACTCCATGCTCTAACTGCTGTATTTGTAAAAGTACAGGTTCTAAGTTTACATCAGGGCAAGCAGGGATATCGATGGACTCTATCGCCTCCATCACTGCCGTTAAATTGGTTTCGGGGATGCGTATCGCGCTAATGGTGTCAATAATCGGCGATAGATCAGTGGCCTCTGGCAAGGCCGCTATCGCGGTCAGTACAGGGCTGAGGTCGACCGGCTTTGTTTCGGGAATATGAATATTCTCTACAGCGTCTAACACCGGCGTCAAATCAACCTCTGGTGCACTGGGAATATTGTCAATCGCATGCAAAACCGGTGTTAAATCGGTGTGAGGAATTTTAGAGACCGCCGCAAGCACGGGCGATAAATCAGCCGTTTGAGGCTCTGGAATATGAATATTATTCACAGCCTCAAGCACAGGGCTAAGATCAGTCGCAGGCGCTTGTGGAATCTCATCAATGGCATGCAATACCGGCGTTAAATCGGTTTCGGGGATGCGTATCGCGCTAATGGTGTCAATAATCGGCGATAGATCAGTGGCCTCTGGCAAGGCCGCTATCGCGGTCAGTACAGGGCTGAGGTCGACCGGCTTTGTTTCGGGAATATGAATATTCTCTACAGCGTCTAACACCGGCGTCAAATCAACCTCTGGTGCACTGGGAATATTGTCAATCGCATGCAAAACCGGTGTTAAATCGGTGTGAGGAATTTTAGAGACCGCTGCAAGCACGGGCGATAAATCAGCCGTTTGAGGCTCTGGAATATGAATCGCTTTAATGGCCCCGAGCACCGGTGTAAAATCAGGTTCTTGAGGTTCAGGCAGCGACTTAAGCGTCGACTCAACAGAGCCTACCCTCTTGGCAATATCGGCTAGTTCATTATGAGCATCCGCTTTGTGTACTGCCGCCTCTAAAGGCGCAAATTTTTGAGATACCGACTCTAACTTACCATGAAGGTCATCAGCCAATAGCACATATTTGGCATTCAGCGCTTGCATAATCTCATTGGAGGCCTGCTTATCAGCTTGCATATCTGTAAATTGCACTGTGACATCATCATAGCGTCGGCGTAGCCACCAATACATCAATAATGCACCACCCAATGCTGCAAGAAGCAACAAGATAATAATTTTTGCGAGTAAGTAAGCCATTATTTTTCTCCAGTACCTAAAACACGAAATTCAATTCTTCTATTTAATGCGCGCGCTTGTTGTGTTGATCCGTTGGCTCTTGGCGCTGTAGAGCCATAACCTTTGGCCACTAAGCGCTTGTTTTCTATACCGCGTTTAACCAACGCAACAACAACAGCCTTAGCGCGTGAGCCACTCAGTGTCATATTGCTCTCAAAGCTTCCGGTATCATCTGTATGACCTTCAACGCGAATAATACCTGGGCAGCGTTTTGCCACAGCGGTAATGTCATCTAACAAAACGTTTGATGAAGGGTTTAGCTGTGCGCTGCCAGAGGCAAAGGTTATAGCTTTTGCCTGAAGAGCGTTTGCAAACGCCTTATTACAGGCATTAACAAGGCTAATAGTCACCTGCCCCAAGCGCCCTTCGGTAAACGGTACTTTTGTGGAGGCGGTAATATTATGAGCCTCATCATGCGGTGCCTGGCACACTAAAGAAAGTACGCCCTGAGTAACATCGCTATACCCCTCATCACAGCGAATAACGGTTTTTAATGCTCGGTTGGCAAGGTTTAACGAGCCTTGTACCATCGGCTTGTTTGTCACTTCAATCGCATCAATCACGCGTGTAGTATGACCCGTCTGTAGACTATAGCCTGCTGTTTTGAGCAATAAGGCTTTTTCAGCTTGATCGCTAACAAAACCTTTTAATGTTAATGTGCCATCGTTTGCAATTGTCGCCCTAAAGTCAGCCCATACTGGGGGCTCAATAGCTGTAACTGCTTTGGCCTTAACCGTGATTTGGCCTAACCGACCCTGCGCCAATGAGGCGTTAGCCGCCGTGGTAATACGCTTGACTTTGTCTTGTGCTGCGTAACACGATAGCGCAAACACACCGTCATTAGCACTCGCATGGCCTTCATCACAGGTAATAAGCGTCGTCAACGCCCGCTTAGCGAGGCTTAAAGAGCCTGGCATCATCGCTGCATTTGTAACCCGCAGTTGGTCAACCACACGTATTATTGCCGTGGTGGTTACACTCTGCTTGGCGATCTCAAGAAGTGACGCTTTGGCCGCTTGATCGCGCACAAGGCCTGTTAGCGTTAATACACCTTCGGCCGTCACGCTCACCATAAACTGGCTCGGTAGCGGGGCCTGAGGGCCAAAATCACCGGTTACCGAAATAGGTGCCTGTAACAGGCCATACCATGTATCACCGTGAGCCTGCTGAGCAATCTGTAATGCTCGCTCCCCCTCCTTGACTGGGCCAATACCCGAAAGATGTACATTTTGGCCGTCGGCCTCAACATTCACCCACTCCAGCCCCTGTGCTGCAAGCTCTTTATTGATGAGTAATTGCAGCGGCGCTTCTATTGTCTGTTTAGCAAAATAAAAGACTCCGTACAACAAAGGCACAAGGATGAGTAAAAGGCCTATCAGCCCAAAAGGGGAGAAAGCAATAGAGGGTACGTCTGTTCGTAAAAAGTAACGAACACTACGGCGGCGCGTATACATATTCGGCTCCGGCACACATTGGGCATGCGTTAAAGCATCAAAATATAGCACGCAGAAAAAAAACCGATGTAAAATCCCCCCTTAGAAATGTAAAATCATTCATAGGCTTAGCGCGCGATAGCGACAACTTTTTTAACCGTTAGTTTGGAAAACCCTATAACTACTCCGAGCATGATGATACGAGCATGACGATCCAAATTGATGCATCAAGAGCATATAGCAGCAGCGCGCTCATCGTCAGGATCTCTTAAATAAGGCCAAAAAAAAGCCCGCAACACAAGGTGGCGGGCTTTTTTTTGCTATTAATTATTTTGTAACTATTCAGAGGTACCGGAATTAGGCGCTAATGAATCATTGACGGGGCCGCTCAAGCCATCCATGGTCGCTGTATAAGTGCTCCCGGCGCTTAAATGCCCAGAAAATAATCCATCAGCACCCTATGAGGTAAGGTTTATCAGCTGAGCTGAATAGTTACATTATTTTTTCAATAGTGCCGTTAAATCTTTTGCCCCCCAATGCGGGAAGTGCTTGCGTACAAGCGCGTTAAGCTCGACCTCAAATGCACTAAAGTCAGTGTCAGCCTTATCGGTATCTTTAAGGGTATGTGTCACCATACCCGCACCAACGGTAACATTGCTGAGCTTGTCAATAACAATAAAACCGCCGGTTGATCGGTTATTAACATAAGGGTCAACCACAACAGCTTGCTCTAGCTGCACATCAACCAAACCAATATCATTAAGGGTTAGGCTATCTACTTTACTGTGCTCTTGGGTATTCACATCAATGCGATGAACAACCCGGCTAACGATGCCATTAGTGACTTTACCGGCAAACTTAAACTGATATTCGCGGCCTGCGGTCAGTGTCTTTTCGGCCATCCACACCATGTGTGCTTCAAGGTTATTGGCTACCGCGACATCATCATCGGCTTTCACAATCATATCGCCACGGCTAATGTCGATTTCATCATTGAGCGTTAACGTAACAGCCTGCCCCACAAAAGCGCGATCAAGGTCACCATCATGGGTCACAATACGTGCCACCGTACTGGTTTTACCCGAAGGCAATGCTTTGATTTTATCGCCCGGCTTCACTTCGCCCGAAGCAATCGTGCCGCAAAAGCCCCGGAAGTTTAAATTGGGGCGGTTAACGTATTGTACGGGGTAGCGGAAGTCTTGAAGGTTTTTATCGCCAGCAATTTGTACCGACTCCAAAATCTCCATTAAGGTTTCGCCTTTGTACCAATTGCTGCGCTCACTACGATTTACTACGTTGTCGCCATCTAACGCTGACATCGGGACAAAAAAGTACTCATCAATGTTTAGGTTTTTAGCAAACGCGTTGTAATCGGCTTTGATTTTTTCGAAGGCGGCCTCGTCAAAATCGAGTAAGTCCATTTTGTTAACCGCAACAACCACATGCTTAATACCTAATAAAGAGGCTATATACGAATGGCGACGCGTTTGCGTCACCACCCCATAGCGCGCATCAATTAAGATAATGGCCATATCGCACGTTGAGGCGCCAGTCGCCATATTGCGTGTATATTGCTCATGCCCTGGGGTGTCGGCAATAATAAATTTGCGCTTCGCCGTCGAAAAATAACGGTACGACACATCAATAGTAATGCCCTGCTCGCGCTCGGCTTGTAAACCATCGACTAACAGCGCCAAATCAATTTTTGCGCCATTGGTACCGTACTTAACCGAATCAGATTTAATCGCATCTAATTGGTCTTCATAAATCATTTTAGTATCATGCAACAAGCGACCAATTAAAGTGGACTTGCCGTCATCGACCGAGCCGCAGGTTAAAAAGCGCAATAATTCTTTGCGCTCATGCTGGGCGAGGTATTCGTTAATATCTGTCGAAATTAAATCGGATTGGTGACTCATAATTGCCTCTCGCTCAACCTTAGAAATAGCCTTCTTGTTTTTTCTTTTCCATAGACCCTGAGCTATCGCTATCGATAACACGGCCTTGGCGCTCTGAGGTTGTGGCTAACAACATTTCTTGAATAATTTCGGGCAGCGTTGTCGCTTCAGACTCCACCGCACCTGTTAATGGGTAGCAGCCTAAGGTGCGAAAACGCACCATTTTTTCTTCAACTTTGTCTTCAGGGCCAATGGGCATGCGGTCATCATCTACCATAATCATGACGCCGTCCTTTTCTACAACTGGGCGCTTGGCGGCAAAATACAACGGCACCAAAGGAATGCTCTCTAAATAAATGTATTGCCAAATATCGAGCTCAGTCCAGTTAGATAACGGAAAGACACGAATACTTTCGCCGGCATCGACTTTACTATTGTAAATATTCCACAGCTCTGGACGCTGGTTTTTGGGGTCCCAGCGATGGTTTTTATCGCGAAATGAATACACGCGCTCTTTGGCGCGTGATTTTTCTTCGTCGCGACGGGCACCACCAAAGGCAGCATCAAATTTGTACTTATTGAGCGCTTGCTTTAATGCTTGGGTTTTCATGATATCGGTATGCTTAGCACTACCATGGGTAAATGGGCCAACGCCCATATCTACACCTTCTTGGTTGGTATGCACCAAAATATCGAGGTCTAAGTCTTTGGCCATTTTCTCGCGAAACTCAATCATTTCCTTAAATTTCCACGTGGTATCAACGTGCATTAAAGGGAATGGTAATTTGCCTGGTGCAAAGGCTTTTAGTGCAAGATGCAGCATAACCGCAGAATCTTTACCAATAGAGTAAAGCATAACGGGGTTATCGAACTCGGCAGCAACTTCACGAATAATGTGAATGCTTTCGGCCTCGAGCTGCTTAAGGTGCGTTAGCTTGTAATCGCTAAGGCCATTTTCTGGTTGATTAGATTCAGGCATTTTTGAGAACTCTTAAAAACAAAATAAGTGTCGTAACCCGTGTTAAGCCAGGGCTTTTACGGGTTGAATAACGAAATGAAACGCAGTATATCGCTAGCTGCGCTATTAATTAACTAATAAAAAACGCTAAGGTTATAACTCATTATTACTAGAAGAAGCCTTAGCTTTAAGGTTTGCCTTGCGCTCATCCAATAAATGCGTAAATTGATCACGTGCAGTTTTAGCTCGACTAAATACTTCGGTGAGGCCTTCGCTATCCTCGCGCTCAATCGTGCTGCGCAAGTGCGCTAAATTACCGGTAAACAAATCAATAGACTCAAGTACCGCCTTTTTATTGGCCAGCATAATGTCGCGCCACATCACCACATCGCTAGAGGCTATGCGGGTAAAGTCTCTAAAACCACCTGCAGCATATCTAAAAATATCTTCATTGTGACTATCATGGGCCAGTGTATCGACCAACGAAAACGCAATAACATGCGGCAAGTGACTCGTAGCGCCTAAAATAGCATCGTGATTTTCAATATCCAGCTCAAGCACTTCGGCATTCACCACTTGCCACATCGCCCTCACCAACGCCAAATGCGCGCTGCCGGTGTGCTCTGTGGGTGTTAAAATAATACGATGATGGTCGTAAAGGTCGGTCTTTGCTGCCTCTACGCCGCTTTGCTCAGACCCTGCAATAGGGTGTCCAAGCACCACTTGCGGTGGAACCTGACCATAGACCGCCTTAACATCATTTAACACACTACCTTTAACGCTGGCGCCATCGGTAATGGTGACCGCAGGGCTGACACAGCCTTTGATATCCCCGAGCACCTGTCTAATGGCTAAAGTCGGTACAGCAATAAAAATGACATCGCCAGCACCCAATGTGGCCGCCACCTCGGTGATAGAGGCAAACACCTCATCGGCAATACCCCGCTCTAACGCCCGTTTGGCGACCTCGGGATTGCGCGCAATACCAATAACCTTACGGCAAGCCTTGGCCTTTTGTAAGGCCAAGGCCAAGCTACCGCCAATCAAGCCCAAGCCAATGACAACTAAGGTATTGACAACCAAGCTATTCACAACAGGCTTATTTGCTATTGACTGAGTGGCGGCAGCCTTGGCTTGTGAGCCCTGTGAGCTAGGATCATCCACCCCCATAAAGCCCGACATAGCTACAAAACACCTCGCGGGTATGACCCCAACACTTTGATATCGACTGCTTTTTTCGCAACATCATCCAGTGCAGCTTGTACCTTGGGCGATTCAATGTGCCCCTCAAAGTCAATAAAGAAGACATAGTTCCAAGTCCCCGAGCGCGCAGGTCGGCTCTCGACACGCGTTAAATCCACACCATGACGATGAAAAGGCTCAAGCATATCGTGTAGTGCACCGGGCTCATTGCGTACAGCCACAATCGCCGAGGTTTTATCTTCGCCGCTAGCGCTTGTTTTTTGCCCACCCACAATCAAAAAGCGCGTGGCGTTATCGGGCAAATCTTCAATTTTGTCGGCAATAATGGTTAAGTCATACAGCTCAGCGGCTGTTTCGCCCGCAATAGCCGCTGCATTCCACTCGCTTTGCATGCGCTTTGCCGCCTCTGCATTCGAAGAGACCGCCACACGCTCGGCATTGGGGTAGTGCACATCAAGCCATTTACGGCATTGCGCCAACGATTGCGCATGCGAGTAAATACGACTAATACTGTCTACTTTTGTTTTATCGCTGACCATCAAATTATGATGAATACGCAACACCACTTCACCACAAATATTCAGGTTAGAATTTAAAAATGAATCTAGGGTATGAGTGACGACACCTTCTGTGGAGTTCTCTACGGGGACCACACCAAACTGGCAAGCACCGGCTTCAACTTCACGAAACACCTCGTCAATTGCCGTATGCGACACCACCTCGGTGCTATGGCCAAAATGTTTAAACGCCGCTTGATGCGTAAACGTACCGGCTGGGCCCAAAAACGCCACTTTGAGCGGGGCTTCTAGGGCAAGGCACGCCGACATAATTTCGCGAAACAAACGGGCATATTCTTCGTTCGACAAAGGGCCTTTATTGCGTGCCATTGCTTTGCGCAGCACTTGTGCTTCGCGCTCGGGTCGATAAAACACAGGCGCAACACCCTCGCTAAAGCGATGCTTAACTTCGGCAACACTTTGAGCGCATTCGGCCCGAGCACTAATGAGCGCGCCAATTTCTTCATCGATGTTGTCAATTTTATTACGTAATTTAGCCAATTCGGCCGCTTCTTGCGGGTTAGACTTAGACTCTAAACGGTTAGTCACTATTCGCTCTCACTCTCTCCGGTGGTGTTCTGATCGGTGCTTGAATCGGTGCTGGCCGCATCAGTTGTTGTCGCATTGGCATCAACATTGGCATCAACAACAGTATCGCCATCTAGCACCGGCAGACTTTCGTCATCGCTCTCTTCAATACGCCCCAAGCTCACAATACGCTCAGCCTCTTTGGTTTTGATCAGGCGCACGCCTTGCGTATTACGGCTCAATACCGACACCTCATCAACACGTGTACGCACTAAGGTGCCTTGGTCAGAGATAATCATAATCTCGTCGCCATCAAACACTTGCACCGCGCCACAAAGTAAACCGTTACGCTCAGAGGTGGCCATAGCAATAACACCTTGCCCGCCTCGCCCTTTTGTGGGGAAGTCTGCTTGGTCGGTACGCTTACCGTAGCCATTTTCACTAATGGTGAGTACCTTGCCGCCTTCTTGCGGAATAATCATTGAAATAATACGCTGGTCATCGGTAAAGCGCATACCGCGCACACCTTGCGAGGTACGACCCATTGGGCGCACAACTTCTTCTTTGAAGCGTGTAGCCTTACCGTTAGAAGCCATCAAGAGCACATCACAGTGACCGTCGGTAATCGCGGTACCGACTAGACTATCGCCTTCAACCAAGTTGAGCGCAATTAAGCCGCTAGAGCGTGGTTTAGCAAATTGATTAAGCGCAGTCTTTTTTACCGTACCTTTGGCGGTGGCCATAAAGATGTAATGATCTTCATCAAACTCTTTAACAGGCAATATAGAGGTGATGCGCTCGTCTTTCTCTAGGGGCAGTAAATTAACCACCGGGCGACCGCGACTCGTACGGCCAGCAATAGGAATTTGGAACGTTTTAAGCCAGTACACTTTACCGCGGTTGGTAAAGCACAAAATGTAATCATGAGTATTGGCAATGAGTAAGTGTTCAACAAAGTCTTCATCTTTGACCGCTGTTGCGCTCTTACCCATACCACCACGACGCTGAGCTTGGTAAGCATCAAGCGGTTGGCTCTTGGCGTAACCCCCGTGCGATATAGTCACAACACGGTCTTCTTCACTAATCAGGTCTTCGACACTCAGGTCGGCGCGTGAGGCGGTAATTTCGGTACGACGCTCATCACCATAGCTTTGCTCAATAACTTCAAGCTCTTCACGAATTACTTCCATTAAACGTACGGGGTTACCGAGTATTTCTAAGTATTGCGCAATCAGCTTGAGCTTCTCTTCGTATTCACCTAAAAGCTTATCGTGCTCCATACCGGTTAAGCGGTGTAAGCGTAAGTCGAGAATGGCTTGAACTTGCTCTGGCGACAAGTGATACAAGCTGTCATGCAGGCCAAAATTAACAGGCAAGCCATCGGGACGACACGCATTCGCGCCTACACGCTCTAAAAACTGGCTCACCGAACCCAAAGGCCAACCTTTCGATAACAAGGCCTCTTTTGCCTCTTGCGGGGTGGCTGAGTTTTTAATGGTGGTAATCACTTCATCAATATTGGCAATAGCAACGGCTAGGCCTTCTAACACATGGCCGCGCTCGCGGGCTTTACGCAATAAGTAAATAGTCCGGCGTGTTACCACCTCACGGCGATGCTTGATAAAGTACTGTAATAGCTCTAGCAAGTTTAATATGCGGGGCTGTCCATCTACCAAGGCAACGGTATTAATACCAAATACCGTTTGCATTTGGGTTTGAGCATAAAGATTATTAAGCACTACATCGCCCATCTCGCCGCGCTTAATCTCAATAACAACGCGCAAGCCATCTTTATCTGACTCATCGCGTATCTCAGAGATACCCTCAATTTTTTTGTCTTTGACCAGCTCGGCGATTTTCTCGATCAAGCGCGCCTTGTTCACCTGATAAGGCACTTCGTGAACAATAATGGTTTCGCGGTGGGTTTTTTCGTTAACAATGACCTCGGCTTTAGCGCGCACATAAATGCGCCCACGGCCTGTGCGGTAAGCCAGTAATATACCCGCGCGGCCATTAATAATACCGCCCGTAGGGAAGTCAGGCCCCGGAATGTATTCCATCAAGTCATCAATGCTTAACTCGGGGTTATCAATTAACGCTAAACACGCCTTAACCACTTCACTGATGTTATGTGGCGGTATGTTAGTGGCCATACCTACCGCAATACCACTCGAGCCATTAATGAGCAAGTTGGGTACGCGTGTTGGCAGTACCTCAGGGATCATCTCTTGCCCATCATAGTTGGGCACAAAATTAACGGTCTCTTTATCGAGGTCAGCGAGTAAGTCGTGCGCTATTTTGCGCATACGGATTTCGGTATAACGCATGGCTGCAGCGCTATCACCATCAATCGAACCAAAGTTACCTTGCCCATCAACCAACATATAACGCAATGAGAAAGGCTGTGCCATACGTACAATGGTATCGTAAACAGCTGAGTCACCGTGTGGATGGTATTTACCAATCACATCACCGACAACACGCGCCGATTTTTTGTACGGTTTATTGAATTCAAGGTTGAGCTCATTCATCGCAAAGAGTACGCGCCGATGAACAGGCTTTAAGCCATCACGCACATCCGGTAGTGCGCGACCTACAATGACGCTCATTGCGTAATCAAGGTACGATTGTTTTAACTCGGTTTCGATATTGACGGGTAAGACTTCTTTCGCGTTATCAGCCATAAGGTGGCGTAATCCTTATTGTTAGTATATAGGTAGGAATGAGGTACAGGCTCACATGTGTTTTAAGGGCTGCCTTTTTAGCAGTAGCCTTTTTATGCACAGAGTTTTGTGCTTTTTATTTAGTACAGAAAAGACAAAAAGCAGTTAAAACGCGCTACAACGGCGCCAGAGACTGTTTTGATGAGCCATAGTAGCACAACCTCTAGGGTTAAAATAGCAAAACACCCCCTACAAGGCCCTCAAATCGATTTTGAGAAGCTTTTAGAAAAGCATCAAGAAATACAATAAGTCAAGACAAAGCGCGTACATTAGTCATTATCTAAAATCGGATATCAAAAAAGACCGCCAAACTGTTATAATTTAGCCCTTTGCTCGCGCCTGCAAACACCTGACATATCCACTCAAAGAGCCAATACATAACTCCCATGACACAAGACTGCACCAAAGGCTGGCTACCAGAAGCCCCCATCTTATTTTACTCTTCGCTCGCCATCGAATACGGTGTGGAAGAAGCCTTAATGGTTAGCTTGTTACAACAATTATTACCGTTTTTGCCAGGCCACAATCAAGCCCCACAAGGCGTTGGGCAACAAAGCCTAACTTGGTATACCCTCAGCGAAGCCCAAATGCTCACATTGGCCCCCTTTTGGCGCGCACACGACATACAGCGCTTATGCACTAACCTAAGAGAAGCGGGCGTTATCTTAATTGCCTCGGCGCCTTACACCCAAAGCCATCAATTAAAAATTGCCTTTAAGGCGCCGCGCCAAGCACAACCGGTGGTACCGACCGACGCGCTCACTCAGCACGCGCAGCAATACGGGCAACCGCACAACCAGGCAAGTGCCGACAATACTCAAAACGGCTCGCCTTATGCTGGCCTTGCGGTGCATGACAACACTTTAGCGCCCCACCCCTCAAGCCCCAACATTATTGCGCCACACTGGCAGCCCACACGCGAGACATTAGCGCAACTGGCCCAGCACAATATTCCCGACACTTTTGCCCTTAACCAAGTCGGCGAGTTTATTACCTACTGGCGCGACCGCAAGGAGCCTGCGCGGTCTTGGGAAGCTAAGTTTTTTAACCACATTATTCACAAGTGGCGCGATCATCAAAGCCAAAAAAACACACGCCCGCAAAATACGCTAATTACCAAAGACTGGCGGCCCAGCGAAGATGCTATGGATGTACTGAGCCGACACGCCGCTATACCGCGCGCTTTTATCGAAGACGCCATCCCCGAGTTTGTTCTTTATTGGCGCGAGCAAAATAGCAGCTGCGACAACTGGAACCGTCGCTTTCGCGATCATGTGAATCGGCAGTGGGCACGCTTTAGCTCGACTATGCAACACGATACAACGCCAAAACGTATTGCCGACGGCTGGCAACCTTCACGCGATGTGTACGATGTATTGCGCCTAGCCAATATTGATTTACAATTTGCACAAAACATCGTGCCCGAATTTGTCATTTACTGGCGCGACAGCAACCAAACGCATACCTCGTGGAATACACGGTTTTTACAGTATGTTAAGCGCTGCTGGGCACAACGATCCACCAACCCACAAGTCGCCAACCAATCATCAACCAGAGACTTATCGCTTGAAGCACTCGTTACCGACAGAAGCTGGGCAAACTGACCCATACACCGAGCAGCAAGCCGCCGCTCATCGCGAGCAGCGCATTGACGCTATTAACCAAGCCTTTGCGTTATTTAGGTTAAATTACCACGCGCAATTTTTTAAGGCCTACACCACCGAAGGCGAGCTAGTACAAGTTAAAAAGCTATGGATGAGTGAGCTTGAACGCTTTACACCCAATACGCTACTGCTCGCGGCAAAGGCCATTTTAGAAACCAGCGACTTTTTACCGACGCTCCACACGATGATTCGCCAGTGCGAAGCCAAAAGTGAGCAAGCTCGCCTGCCCGATGTGCACACCGCTTACCTAGAAGCCTGCCGTGCGCCATCACCTAAAATCAACTACGCTTGGAGCCACCCAGCGATTTACCATACTGGCAAAGCGTGTGATTGGTATTTTTTGCAAAGCAGCAGCGAAAGTATTGCCTACCCCGTATTTAAGCGTAAATATCAAGAGTTTTGCGAGCGTGTACGCGGCGGCGAAACACTCACTATCACAACGCCCCCAGCAATAGAGCACAACCGCGCTACGGCCCCCAGCAAAGAAGAGAACCTTAAGCGCCTTGCCGCACTACGAGCTAGCCTTGACCTGTAACCGGCCCCTAGCCTACAAAGCCCAGCGCGACACGCATAACACGGCGACCCCTAAGGCATTCGATCGCAAACGCCATAGTGTGGCCGTGCTTGGTATGGCCGTGTTGCGCCACAAGTGGCTTAAGCAACTGCTGCACTGCGGCCTCTGGGTGACGTGCGGCCTACTGGGCATCAGTCATATTGAGAGTAATCGATACATAACGCTGAATATCGCCTTTAATCATGCCCATGCTGCTGTCAACTCGGTATCACCATCATCACTTGCATCATTTAAACCTCTTGCCTATACCGTTATACAAACCCAGCCTCATCAGCCCAAAGCCTTTACTCAAGGCTGGCAACTTGAAGGGGATGACTTTTATGAAAGCTCTGGCTTGTATCGCCAAAGTTATGTCATGCGCTACAGCCGCAACAATACGGTGCAACAAAAAGTGGCCATACCCAATCATCTCTTTGCCGAGGGATTAACGTTATTTAACGACGAGCTCTATCTTTTGAGCTGGCAAGCTGGCCGCGCGCTAGTGCTCGACCCTAAAACGCTTCAAACAAAGCGCATTCACCGCTATAAAGGCGAAGGCTGGGGGCTAACTCACGACGGCCAGTCATTGATCATGAGCAACGGTAGTAATCAACTGCAATTGCGCCACCCCAAAACCTTTAAAACGACCCAGCGCATGACCGTGCAAGGTGGCACACACCACTGGCAACGCCTCAATGAATTAGAGTTTGCCAAAGGGCTTATTTGGGCCAATATTTGGCAGAGCCCTGTCATTGCTGCCATTGCCCCTAGCACGGGCACGGTAGTAGGTACGATAAACCTGCAAGAACTAGTGCTAGCCAACACCCGTAGCCCAAGCTATCAATCGCTTAACGGTATTGCCTATGACGCTAAACACGATGCGTTTTGGGTGACAGGCAAGCAATGGCCCAGCCGGTATCTTATTAAAATTGAAATACCTAAAAAGCCAATAGTGGTCACTAAGCAACATCAATAAAAAGTACACTTCTAATAAAAAGTACACTTCCAATATAGGTACACCTCTAAATAAATACACTAAATAGGTACGCTAAATAGGCACACTGAAAAACGACTCTAATGCAGCGCTAAGCCTAAGCTATACTGAAAACTTATAGCAAATCAACCGCCTATTAATTAGGCAAATGGCGAGCTTAAGCAAAACAACAGGTGTTTCATTGACTCAGCGTCACCCTCTTTTACCTATTATTAAGCGGCTACTGCATATCTATTGTTTTGTAGGGCTTAGTTGTTGCACGCTTATAGCTTCAGCCTTTAACGGCCCTGCTGGACTATCGACACGGCTTAACAGCACCCCAGAAGGCCAGCAGCTTTATAGGCTTTACTTGCAGGCAAGGAACAACCCCGCAGCCACAAAAGAGCAGCTCATTGACTATGAAGCACAAAACCCCAAAAACCGCCCCTTGCTACACGCGCTTTACCTACAGCTGGCATACTGCCGGCTCTACTTCCAGAGTGAAGACCTAGAAAACTATAAACCGCATATCCAAAAAATTATTGCGCTCAGCGACAAGTACAAGGCCCCCTGGATAAAAGGCTTTGCCTATTACTGGCAAGCGCGATTTGGACATATTACTCACAGTAGTGACATTGTAGAGAGCAACCTTGCGCAACTATCGGCGATTGCCGAACACATTAATATCCCCTTATTTACGGCAATGACATTAGATTTACGCGCCAACATTGAAAGCCTTAAAGGCGATAATCACCTAGCCATTGCAGACTACTTAAAAGCCTATACGCTATTTGAAGAACAAGGGGATATTGGCTCAGTTGCACGGATTGTAAGCAACCTGGCCACACTCTATTTATATACGGGCGAATTTGAAGAAGCTCTAAAATACAGTGCTATTGCCGAAAATATGGAAAACGACATTACCCCTGTCAACTACCGCCAGCTCACCATTATTTTTAACAACCGCGCTTACGTTTTAGGTAAACAAGGCAGGCATCAAGAAGAGCTTGCGGCCATGATCACAGCCACACAATATTCAAAAAAAGTCGGCTCGCGTAGGCTAGAGGCGGCTATGTCGGTTAATATTTCAGATACATACAATCAGTTTGAGCAATACTCGCAAGCCGTTGACATGGCGACCCAGGGCATTGCGATTGCTAAAACCATAGAAAGCCATTATTTAGTGGCTGTTGGGCAATCCAATTTAGGTGCGGCATTATCAAAACTGGGCAATCATCAAGAAGGCCTCAAGAACATCCAAGATGCCCTAGCCTATTTTGAGTCCGAAAAACTAGAACCCGTAGCGGTAGAAACACTCGAAATGCTGGCCGAAGCCTATGGTGACGCCAAAGACTATAAAAATGCCTTTATGTGGTACTTAAAATACCACGAACGCTTTACAAAAATGCAGTTTGATTTGCGCCAAGAAAAAATCATTAACATTCAAGAAAAGTTTGAAGCCGAAAAAAAACAAAAAGAAATATCAATACTCAAAAAAGATAATCAATTACAAACCGCTTTAGTCGACCAACGTGAGTGGCAACGCAATGTGGGCATTGTGATTGTGATTATGGTCATTGTTATATTGAGCTTGCTCTTTAATCGCTACCGCTTATCTAGGCACCTCAACTTGCGACTAGAGCAGTCCAACCTCAAACTCTACGACCAGTCTCATAAAGACTCCCTGACGGGTTTATTTAACCGCCGCTACATCAAAACCTATATTGACCACGTACTGCCCAGCGGTGATCGCAATATCGCTAGTACGCACTACTACATTGTATTACTGGTGGATATTGATTTTTTTAAAGACGTTAACGACACTTACGGTCATCATATTGGCGACGCCATACTGGTAGAACTGAGCCAACGATTACAGCAAATAAACCGCAAAGATGACATAGTGGCACGCTGGGGCGGTGAAGAATTTATCATCATTGCCGAGCACAATAATGACCACCATCAACACAAAGTGGCCAGCCGCATTTTAGAGACCGTAAGAGGAAGCCCCTTTACCACCTCAGTAGGAGACATTAACATTACGGTGTCTATTGGCTATTGCAAAGTGAGTAGCAGCCAAGCGCTAAAAGAGCACTGGGATAAATACACCCGCTTAGCCGATAAAGCCTTATACCAAGCAAAAGAAAACGGCCGAGACCAGTGCGTATCGGCAAAAGACATCAGCTATGGCGCCTAGCTGGCACATCCGAACCCCTTCAGCATCTCAATGTAATATTAAGTATCCGCTCTATTCAGCCCAGAGCTTACACCTTGATGTCAATCGATAGTGCAAAATAATAATGCAAAATAAAGGGTACTGAGCGCCCATTTTTAGCCCCCAAACCCCATAAATAACCAAAAAAACCCCGCCGAGCAATGCTCGGCGGGGTTTTACATTAACAGCCAGCTGGCCGTTAATAAGGAGTACAGCTTTTAAGCAACACCTAGCATTTATTTTTGGCTCGCAAGATACTCATTGTAAGTACCTTGGAAGTCAACCACCTTTTGATTTTTAATTTCAACAACACGAGTCGCCAATGACGATACAAATTGGCGATCATGGCTAACAAAAATGAGTGTGCCGTCGTAAGCTTTTAGTGCGACATTTAGCGCATCAATGGCTTCTAAGTCTAAATGGTTGGTTGGCTCATCCATAATTAATACATTGGTATCTTGCATCATTAACTTGCCAAACAACAACCGGTTTTTTTCACCACCTGAGCACACCCGCGCCTGCTTATTGGTATCATCGGCGGTAAAGAGTAAGCGGCCTAACATACCGCGCACAGCAAGGTCATCGTGCTTAGGCGTGCGCCACTGGCTCATCCAATCGAATATCGTCAAATCGCAATCAAAATCGGCGGTAGAGTCTTGCGGGCAATAGCCTACCTCAGCGTTTTCTGACCATTTAATCTCACCCACATTCGCCTGTAACTCATTCATTAGGCAGCGTAAAAAGGTTGACTTACCCGCGCCATTTTCGCCAATCACGGCAAGCTTAGCACCCGCTTCTAAAATCATATTACCTTGACTAAACAACGTTTCGCCGTCAAAGCCATGGCCCACATCCTCAAGCACCAAGGCTTGACGGTGCAGTTTTTTGTGTTGCTTCATACTGATTGATGGCGTCATACGGCTTGAAGACTTAACATCATCCAGCTTGATTTTATCCATTTTTTTAGCGCGCGAAGCCGCTTGCTTGGCCTTAGAAGCATTGGCACCAAAACGGTTAACAAAGTCTTGTAGCTCGGCGATTTCCTCGCTTTTTTTGGCGTTGCTCGATAACAGTTGCTCGCGAATGAGCTGAGAAGCCTCCTGAAAGGCTTCATAATTGCCCGGGTAAATACGCAGCTCGCCGTAATCGATATCGGCCATATGTGTACATACACTATTTAAAAAATGGCGGTCATGAGAGATGATGATCATGGTCGACTTACGCTGATTAAGCACATCGGCCAACCAATTAATAGTATTAATATCGAGGTTGTTCGTAGGCTCATCGAGCAGAAGAATTTCTGGATTGGCAAACAACGCCTGTGCCAGTAATACACGCACTTTATAGCCTGGCGCTACCTGCGACATCAAACCAAAGTGCAACTCCTCACCAATGCCCGCCTCTAACAGGATATCGCCGGCGCGGCTCTCGGCGCTGTAGCCGTCCATTTCGGCAAATAACACCTCGAGCTCGGCAACCTTCATACCGTCTTCTTCGCTCATTTCGGGTAGCGCATAAATGCGCTCGCGCTCTTGCTTAACCTTCCAAAGCTCTACGTCGCCCATAATCACGGTATCCACAACCGAGAATTCTTCAAAGGCGAATTGATCCTGGCTAAGAGTGCCCACTTTGTGGCCTGGCGTAAACGACAAGTTGCCCGATGTGGCCGCTAATTCGCCACTGAGAATCTTCATGAAAGTTGACTTGCCGCAACCGTTGGCGCCAATCAAACCATAGCGGTTGCCGTGCCCAAACTGTGCAGAGATATTTTCGAACAGTGGCTCAGCGCCAAATTGCATGGTGATATTTGCGGTAGTAATCAAAGTGGAAGCATCCTAAATAAAGCATTAAACCCAAGCTGCGGGGTTCAACGGTACGGTAATAGACCAAGGCGAGCGGTGCATCTAGCTGGAGAGTTAGAGCGTGCCAGAGAGGCAAGCTGGGGGAACATCCAAAAGCGGCAAAAACGTCAACAACAAGGCAATAATTAAAAGGTCGTAGTATTTGGGCGCACTATAGAGATTTAACCCTCTGGTGTCGAGGCACGCGCCCTAATTATGTATAAAGAATGAGCAGTTTTGGCCTTATGCACACCACAAGCCTTATTTTAGGCCTAGCCGATTATATTGATTTAGTCGATTAGACCGACAGCTCTTGAGCATCCTGCTCCCGCTGCATTAGTGAATCCCGTCACGTCGCCGCGCCATTCGTGATGACACCCAGCTCTCTTGCATCCATGCAACCGCTGGATTAGTACATCCTGTACGTCAGCGAGGTGTAATCTGCGAGCACTTACCACCTATATTAGAGCGCTTAAATATCGATATTGACGCCTGGCTATTACAAACACAGCATTTTGAGCGTGAGTATCAGGCCTTGTTTTCCAAGCGCAGGCAAAGACCCAAGCGCGCCGCCTAATACCCGCCCTAAACAAAATATTCCAGCATTACCCAACATCACTCATACCTAACTAAATAACCCCAAGTTATTAACTTGGGGTTATTGATGCTTTTTATTAAATTAATGCTCTATTGGCGATTATTTTGGCGTGACGCCATGATAGTCGATAAAACTTAGTGTCTCTTTCTTTTAATCACGCCTGTCCTAGCAGATTGAAATTCAAAAACAGAAGGTATTCACATTGCACTCAACAATGAGTTTTTCACAAAGAAGGGATTAATTTCACTACGTGATCGTTGGGTAGCTATTCATTACGGATAGGGAACCGCCCATTGCGGATCCGCATGCTGGGTGGTGTGGGGGCTGGGAGTTAGAAACTCCTGGCTACCCGATTTATATGCAAAGTACTCTATATAGGTTTGATCATATGAACCGTTTCAGGTTTAAATCCAAGATTTTGATAGAAGCTATCTGCTTTTTTATTATTGGCGAAAACCTCTAGATGTAGCAACCTACACCCTAAATTTTTAGCCCACTTTTCAGCGTGATTAATTAAAAGTTTACCTATACCTAAACCTTGTGATTTAGGAGAAACGGCAAGAAGCGGTACAGTTCCACATGTTTCACCCGAAATACCATCTTTATGCGTGCGAACATGAATAAAGCCCAATGAAACATTATTGGCTTCTGCGATAAATGTGGCATTGGGATGTGATGTTTCAGCAAGCATTTCAGCAATATAACCATATTGCATTTTCTGAATGGCATCATCGCTATGCCACTCTAATTGAGCAACTTCGGCTAAATTAGGTGACAGCTCAAAAATAAATGGGTGATCACTTTTTTGCGTTTCTCTAATTACAACTAAATTTTCCATACGATCTTCTTAATATTACACTAAAACCTGAATTGCATATAACGCCCGTAACACCGGACAATTTGAAGCGCAGCGAAAAATTGTTCCGTGTGCTTACGATTGTTATACCCTTTTACGACTGAATAGATTCTACATTTCCGATGTAAAATAGCGCTTGTTATAGACACCATTTTTAGAAACCCTCTCGCTATTCATCTGTTCAGCAAGAATAAATGCTTCAGCGACAGTAAGGTTTTCAGAAAAGTTACATATAGCTGTCTTCCCTACTTCATCTTCTTCAAGCACAACCTTCCAAACCTTCCCTTTTTTGAATGGCTTGATATAGCCACCATCAGGACTCAACTCTCCAAAACCTCCAATACCACTGTAATGCCGGACAATTTTATTCCATAAGCCTAGATATTGTTCCTGAGTGCATGGTAGAGAACTGTAGCATTCAGGGTTATCAACGCCCACAGCATCCATTTTTTTAATTAGCTCTTCAACAGAGTTATCATTCTTTCCTGACGGGTATTTTCCAGCCCAAGTTATATATTCCGTTAGAATTTTTAATCTTTCAATTTCTACGCTAGAGAATATAACCCCTGCCTTTTTAGCTAGTTTACATAGATCGTGAATCATGAATTTTTTGGGCAGATTATCTAGCCTTTCGATAATACAGGCCTTCAAAAAAAGCTCTATAGAAAGCCCACTATTTAAGCCAATTGTTCGAGCTAGTGTTCCCCTAAAAAAATAGGCAGAGGGAACATTGTATTTAGAAAGATCTGATGCAGGCATTGAGTCAGAAGCATCATATTTTTCCCACAGAACCATTGAAGTAACCTTAAGTTCAAAAGCGCTAGTACTCCAATAAACACTTTCAATCTTAGTTTTGTCGGTATAATTATTGGCATTTGACATCAAACATGACCTCTAACTCGGTGGTATAACGTCGGTGACACATGCAAACAAACATGGAGGCGAAGCCGGAGGGTTTATTTGTCATTGTGCTTACCTTTGGTACGCCCAGCATGGGCGTGAACTTATGAGGTGAAAGTCCTCTGTAGGAGATCACCGTTTAATACTGTTTATTAAACGCTAACTACTAGCGAATGGCAACTGCAATCCCGTGAGGGCTTGTGGGGAGGAAGCCGCTAGCAAAGCTACGAGCTGACGGACAGAAACATCATATAAGGCTTAGCCTAGAGGCGAGGTGGCCAGGAGCACCGAAGCCAAGTGATCTAATGGGTAGAGTAAATGATGCAGTTGCGTAGTGAAAGTGCACGTTCTTATCTGGGGAGATCTGTTTAACTGGCTGTTGTGAAAGCGTCAGTGTGGCCGCGGACTCACAAATAGGCCTAACCCACTAGCGGAGTCTTTCAAGCTAGTTGTCATAATTCATGGTATTTGGCCTATCTGCAGTTTGGGAGCACCAAGTATAAAGTGTTGATTTAGCAATGCCATTAGCCTCAGCGTATTCTCGCAAACTAAGACCGCTATCATGGTAACCTTGCACTAATGCTGTGCGCTGCTCTTGTGTGTAGCGTGTCATTATCGTCAATCCATCGCCCTAAGTGTGGGTTAAGTGGTGTGACAACTAGCCTGACACATAGTGTAGTGGTCAAGAAAAACCGGAGAGTTTAACAGGCGGATATCAATATTATATTATGGGTTGATTATGACTTGTCTTTTTTCTGCTGTGATCGGCGGCAATCCATTGTTGTGTGTATGTGGTCGTACGTTGTTGTAATAACCGTCAATATAGCTGCTCACATCCAATACGGCGTCATCAAAACTTTCGTAGCCTAAACGCGGCATGCGCTCTGTTTTAAAGGCTCGAAAAAAGCGCTCCATCGGTGAATTATCCCAGCAGTTACCTCGCCGACTCATGCTTTGTAACACACCGTTATTTTTTAGTGTGTCGCGAAACTGGTAACAAACGCAAGGACAGGCACACCCCAAAAAAACATTCTAATTATAAAGAACCCAAAACCTAAAACAAACCGCTATTTGACTCACCAGCCAGACTTATCTAACGTTAAATCATAAAATACTGGATAAGCAGACATGACACAACCGCGCAAGCAACTGGTTTCGATAGACGATACCGCTTTTTACAACATCACAACACGCTGCGTGAGGCGCAGTTTTTTGTGTGGCTATGATAAATTCAATGGCAAAAGCTACGAACATCGACGCAATTGGATAGAACAACGTATACGGCTATTAAGCTCCATATTTGCCATCGAAATCTGCGCCTACGCTGTCATGAGTAACCACCTGCACCTTGTCATCAAACTCAACCCCAAAGAAGCGACCCAATGGTCTGCCAAAGAAGTGTTAGAGCGCTGGCGCTGCTTGTTTAAAGGTGCACCGATTGTGCAGCGCTACGCCGGAGGCGAATCACTCACGCCCGTCGAATACGAAGCGGTTGATATTTGTATGGAAAGTTACAGGCAAAGACTGCAAAGCTTAAGCTGGTTTATGAAATGCCTTAACGAGCCGATTGCACGCCAAGCTAATAAAGAGGATAACTGCACTGGGCACTTCTGGGAAAGCCGATTCAAATCGCAAGCTCTGCTTACAGAACAAGCGCTGCTAAGCGCGATGACGTATGTTGACCTTAACCCTGTCCGTGCTTGTATAGCTGACACACCCGAAACTTCAGAATATACCAGCATCAAAGAGCGCATCAACCCCACCTTTGATTTGACCGAAGCGGTTAAGCAACAAACCGTACTGCAATCTATTCGCCAGTTCGACCTCCCCGTTAAGCCATTACTTAGCTTCGAGGGCAGCCTTAAAAATACTGAGCAATCAGGCATTATTTTTGACCTAGCCGATTATATTGACTTAGTCGATTGGACCGGTCGCGCTATTCGTGATGACAAGCGAGGCGCTATAGCCGCACACTTACCCCCCATATTAGAACGTTTAAATATCGATATTGACGCTTGGCTATTACAAACACAGCACTTTGAGCGTGAGTATCAAACTTTGTTCGCCAAACACAGGCAAAGGCCCAAGCGCGCAGCCTAATACCTGCCCTAAACAAAACCTTCTAGCATTACCCAAAATCACTCCTGCCTAACTAAATAACCCCAAGCTATTAACTTGGGGTTATTTATGCTTTTTATTAAATTAATGCTCTATTGGCGATTATTTTGGCGTGACGCTATGATAGTCGATAAAACTTAGTGTCGCTTTCTTTTCATCACGCCTGTCCTAGCAGATTAGTAATCTACTGTGGGTATGTTTTTACTACCCACATAAGGCAGAAAATCAGGTTTCTGTAATTTTTTATAAAGCCACTCAACATTATCTAAATCCCCTGAAATTTTTCCATATGATGACTTCTTTCTGACAAGGAAAGTTGCGGAGTTTATTAAAGATAAACACATAGCACTTTGCAAAGCAGTATGAGCAAATATCAGAGACCATTTTAAGTATTTTACACATCCATTTTTTACTTTTATTAACGATTCAGAAAGACTTTCTAATGCCATTAATAAATCAGTTTCTAATTCAAAACCAACTGATTGTTCACTCAAAATCTGCTCCAATACGCATGACAGCTAACGCCCTAATAACAGGCAAAAAATTGTTTGCTAAAACATTGAGGAACGAAAGCAGCAAACTGTTTTTTCCCTTATCAATTACTTGTTATGTTTCATTTAGGAATAACTTTTCTGCCAAAAAAACTTTCTACTTTTAGGACAGAATCTTTTACCTTTAAGCTAAAATCATCCTCATCTGATTCGAAGTAAACTATTTTATTATTTTCAGCTACACGCTCAGGATTATTATCAACGGTTGCCCCTGGGCCAGCATATGCACCTTTAAGCCAAAAATGAAGCCAAATTTCACCACGTAATTCACCGATTATAGTTTGAATATCTTCAAAGCTATTATGTGCTTTCATTGGCCAAATCACTTTAGCTTCCAATCTAATCGTTTGTAATTCCGCCCACTTAGAATATAGATAACTCATACGCTCATCATATATTTTTTGCTCTTCTTCTAAGCGTCGCCCAGCCTCAACCTCTTCTTTATTAAGATGAAGCATTGGATTTCTAACTGATTGAATTGCTTGTTCAACTTCATAAGTTTTTAGAATAGCTTTTTTGGCTAATTCATACTCACTAGTACCCTGAAGTTGACGCTTCCATGTAAGTAACCCGATCGAACCAATTGTTAAAGCACCAATAGTTCCAATAATAGAAAACACATCTTTTGTTAATGACCAATTAATGTCGCTGATGGAAACGCAAATACTCAATTGATCCTCCTTGAAAAATAACAGTTTATTAACTAAAACTCAGAACTCACTAATACCCGTCCAAACCAGCCTAATGTCAAGGACGCAAACACCACACCTCATAACGCTAGAGCGCTAGGGCACAAGGTCGCCACATCAACCTATCTTTTAACAGTAAATAAACCTCTAAACACCAACATTACCACGCCAACAATATTCCCAATGAAATAATTAACGCCAAAAAGCAATAAACAATGAAAATATAATTAACACATAAACAAAGGAAATAAAAAAATATAATAAGCTATAGATAGGGAATAAGAGAGCACAAAGGAAAGCGGGAATACTGACAGCAGGCCTATGCCTACAAGGTGATGAGAA
>CANLTI010000027.1 GCA_947494095.1 uncultured Pseudomonadales bacterium | reverse complement strand
GCCCTGCTTTTAATAACCCGTATAAATAAGAAGTCACCCACATGTCAAAAACCGCCGCCCAGCACACCCCCATGATGCAACAATACCTGCGTATCAAAGCCGATCACGCAAATGAGCTCGTGTTTTACCGCATGGGCGACTTTTATGAGATATTTTTTGATGACGCAAAGCTGGCCTCTAAAGTACTGGATATTACCCTAACGGCACGCGGCAAAAGCGGTGGCGAGCCCATCCCTATGGCGGGCATTCCTTTTCATGCGGCCGAAGGCTACCTAGCCAAGCTGGTACACCAAGGCATTTCGGTCGCTATTTGCGAACAAATAGGCGACCCCGCCACCAGCAAAGGGCCCGTCGAGCGTAAAGTAGTGCGCGTGGTAACACCCGGTACCGTGAGTGACGAAGCACTGCTTGATGCCGGTCGCGACAACTTATTGGTGGCCGTTGCCCAAAGCGATAACCACTTTGGTATTGCCACCTTGGATATGGGTAGCGGGCGCTTTTGCGTATTGGAGGTTATTGGCGAAACCGCACTTATGGGCGAACTAGAGCGACTGCGCCCTGCCGAGCTTTTAATACCCGAACTTTTTAGCCTTAATGATTACACCTTACCCACAAGCGGCCTACGCAAACGCCCCGAGTGGGAATTTGATAGCGAGCAAGGCCACCGCGTATTGTGCGAACACTTTGGTACCAAAGATCTACAAGGCTTTGGCTGCGGCCAAATGTATGCCGCCATTGCCGCCGCTGGCTGCCTATACGGCTATGCCAAAGAAACTCAACGCAGTGACCTAGCGCATTTATCGGGCTTGGCCGTCGAGAATATCGAACAAACCGTAACAATGGATAGCGCTACTCGGCGCAACCTTGAACTAGATTTAAACCTCAGTGGCGGCGAAGAAAACACACTATTTGGCGTACTCAATAGTACCTGCACCGCAATGGGTGGCCGCTTACTTAAACGCTGGCTGCACAAGCCTTTGCGCTGTGAGGCGACCATTCTTGCCCGCCAAAGCGGCATTACTGCCCTGCTTAGCAACTACCACTTTGAGCAATTGCGCCAGCCGCTTAAACACATTGGCGATATGGAGCGTATTTTGGGCCGCGTAGCACTGCGCTCTGCCCGCCCGCGTGACCTATCGCGGTTATGCAGCTCGCTGGGAGCCTTTCCCGAGGTGCAAGTACAGCTCGCCACTATTAATAACCCACACCTTACAAGCTTGGCCATTCAAATTAGTGAGTTCCCACTGCTCGTTACCACGCTCGAAAAAGCCATTATCGAAAACCCGCCTGTGGTCATTCGCGACGGCGGCGTTATTGCACAAGGGTATGATGCCGAGCTTGATGAACTGCGCAATATTAGCTCTAACGCGGGGCAATACTTAGTCGACCTAGAAACCCGCGAGCGCGAGCGCACCGGCGTGCCCACACTTAAAGTCGGTTACAACCGCGTACACGGTTATTTTATTGAAATGACCAGCGCCCAAGCCAGCAAAGCCCCGGCCGACTATATTCGCCGGCAAACACTCAAAAATGCCGAGCGTTTTATTACCCCCGAGCTTAAAGAGTTTGAAGACAAAGCCCTATCGGCCAAAAGCCGTGCACTCACCCGCGAAAAGGCCCTATACGAAGCGCTTATCGAAACCTGTAACGAGCAACTGCTTGCACTGCAACGCGCCGCCGCTGCCGTGAGCGAGCTCGATGTATTAACCGGCCTTGCCGAACGCGCCGAGCACTTAAACTTATGCTGCCCGCAAATTGTTGCAGACGCCGGCATTAAAATCACCAAAGGTCGCCACCCAGTGGTAGAAGATGTACTCGAAACTCCCTTTGTACCCAACAGTGTAATGTGTGATGACGAGCGCCGTATGCTGGTGATTACCGGGCCAAACATGGGTGGTAAATCAACCTATATGCGCCAAACAGCCCTGATTGTATTGCTCGCACAAATAGGTAGCTACGTACCTGCCCAAGCGTGCGAACTGAGCCTTGTCGACCGCATATTTACCCGCATAGGCTCATCCGATGACCTAGCCGGTGGCCGCTCAACCTTTATGGTTGAAATGACCGAAACCGCCAACATTTTGCACAATGCCACCGCACAAAGCTTAGTGTTAATGGATGAGGTTGGCCGTGGCACCAGTACTTACGATGGTTTGTCACTGGCTTGGGCTTGCGCCGAGTACCTCGCCAAAGAGCTAAAAGCCTTTACCTTGTTTGCCACCCATTACTTTGAGATAACAACGCTAGCGGCTCAAATACCCAGCGTGCACAACGTACACCTCAGCGCGACCGAGCATAACGATAACATCGTATTTTTACACAGCATTGAAGAGGGCCCAGCCAGTAAAAGTTACGGCTTGCAAGTGGCCAAGCTCGCCGGTATTCCAGCGCCAGTTATTTATAATGCGCAATGCCAGTTAGCGCGCCTAGAGGGCCAACCCGCACCCGAGCCCATGGTGATACCGGCACCGGTATATGCCCAACCCGAGCCTGCGGTCGCGAGCCCCACAAAACCCCTCACACCTGCGCCAGCACCGACACCTGCCGCTGCACACGCCAACACTAAAAGCGCCACTCGCAAACCGCAAGGCCCTCAACCCGACCTATTTGGCAGCAACAGCCTAATAGAGGACGCCCTCAATCGTTGCGACCCCAACACACTAACCCCCTTTGATGCATTACAATTGATCTATGAACTAAAAAAAATGGTATAAGGCCTAGGCTAGTTATACTTTCTTTTAGCGTCGCACCTGTTAAAATGCGGCGTTTATAACCATACCAACTCGGCGCTAGGCTATTTTTAGCGGTGTTTTTGCTTACTAAGGCAAGCTCGCTAAACGCCAAAACATGCCCGACTAAACTTGAGGTGATGCTATGACATTTGTTGTGGGTGATAACTGCATAAAATGCAAACATACAGACTGCGTAGAAGTATGCCCTGTCGACTGTTTTTACGAAGGACCAAACACACTAGTGATTCACCCTGACGAGTGTATCGATTGTGCATTGTGCGAGCCAGAGTGCCCGGTTGATGCGATTTTCTCTGAAGATGAATTGCCCGACGATCAAGAGGCTTTTTTAGAGCTTAATGCTGAGCTTGCCGATGTATGGCCCAACATTACCGAGAAAAAAGACGCACCAGCCGATGCCGACAAATGGGATGGCGTACCCAATAAATTGCAATACTTAGAACGATAAGCCTTGGCAGTCTTTGCCGCGAGCAGGTAGTGTTTTGTAGCTGATTAATACCTACAACCTTACACTCGCTACAACCACTGTTTACAGCTTATTACTTAAAGGCCACCCAAGTTCACTTGGGTGGCCTTTTTTGCAAGCTTTTGGCGGTATAAACTCTTGGTACTCCTTCTTTACTGTACTCTTTCTTTACTATAGCAGCAGCCTACTTAGCATGAACGCAACCCAAACAGTTTTTATTATTACTTTGCACCCACAATCACCCGAAGTAGTATCGCTTGAGAGTAGCTTAATAAAAGAAGGGCTTGAGCCTTGTGTATTCCCCGCCGTAGATGGCCGCGCCACATTGCCATCACTCGATGCGCTCTCTTCGCAGCTCAAGCGGCAAATTACAAAATCCAGCCATA
Organism: uncultured Pseudomonadales bacterium; assembly: GCA_947494095.1. Lineage (GTDB taxonomy): Bacteria > Pseudomonadota > Gammaproteobacteria > Pseudomonadales > Cellvibrionaceae > Marinagarivorans. Next base: position 59,297 of record CANLTI010000027.1, on the reverse strand, counting down.
CCAACTTAACCGGTAGCGAGCTGGGCTGCTATTTATCGCACTACAGCGCAATTGCCTCGGCCTTTGACAACAACTTAACACATGTCACAATACTAGAAGACGACGTGACGCTAATAGCTGGCCTGGGCGATCGCATCAGGGAAATGATTAAACTACCCACCCAATACCACCATATTCGATTTATGGGGCTAAGAATAAGAGCGCGTAAAATTGTGCAACCACTAGGCTCAAGCCACAATATCACTCGGCCCATTAAAGGCGTGCTTGGCACACAAGGGTATATTTTAAATAGAGAAGGCATGGCTAAAGTGCTGGCACACGGTGCCGATATCGTGCACCCTATTGACGTGTATTATGACCGCTTTTGGGACTCTGGCATTAACACTTATTGCGTGGAACCTTATATTATTGCGCACACCGAACGGCCCAGTAATATTGCGCATCCTATTAGTCGCTATAACGGTAAGCTCACCGAAAAGGTCTTACGCTTTAAATCAAGCCTTAACCGCCAATCACACTTAATACGCCATAGGCGTGATTTTTTCCCGCACTCAAAACCCTCGAGTCGCGACCTTTAAAGAGCCATGTAAAGAACCATGAATACAAGAGCTAAAAGAGTAAAAGAGTAAAAGAGTAAAAGAGTAAAAGAGTAAAAGAGTAAAAGAGTTAAGCAACAAGGATTTAAGATTAAACGAGCGTAAGGTTAAGTAGGCCCCCTAAAAATAAAGGCAACTATTCAGCCGAATCAAAAATACCCTCTTAACAGGGTACTGCTGGGTTACTTTCTGGGTATTTAAGCGCCGAGCCACCTATAGCTCTACCACTAACTGGCTAGCCCAATCAGTGCTTTAGCTAAATAACCTTCGCACATACTTTGGCACTTTTTATCACTCACCTCCCTACCGCTTAAACACTAATATTTAAAACATAAAAACTATCGCGCAGGCCGCTAGAAGCTTTATTCATGATCAAGTATATTGCTCACCATTTTGCAGCCTTATGAATGGCCAACACCAATACATGAGTGTCTATTTTTACTCACATTAAAACGACGATTCAACATATTACGCTGCCTATAGCGGGTAAACCCTAAGCGCTTGCCCTAATAAACAACCCATATTCCAAGACCTACCCAAAATAGAGTCCACCCTACAATGAAGTCTCTCCTATTTAACGCTATTGACACTCTTGACCCTCAGTTTATTCAGCAAGCCCCCCAAGACCTGTGGGCACTTATTTCGCCCCTGTATGCCGTGGATGAAGAGCAATGGCTCGCTCAATTGCTCCCGCTGGCCAAACCCTCGCAGGCCGAGCTAAACAACAGTACCACCGCTGCCACCACGCTCATTGCCAGCGTACGTAAAGACGATAATAGCGTGTCAATGATTGATTCATTGCTACTCGAATACAGCCTCGATACCAAAGAAGGTATTTTATTAATGTGCTTGGCCGAGGCGTTAATGCGTGTGCCCGATAAAGCCACGGCAGATGCCTTTATCAAAGACCGCTTACGGGTTGCCGATTGGGCCTCTCACGCCCAAAATTCAGATTCCTTTTTTGTTAACGCCTCAACATGGGGACTATTGCTAACAGGCAAAATTGTTACCATGAACGAAAACAAAGACGGCACGCCTGGCAACTTGGTAGGCCGCATGGTAAACCGTGTGTCTGAGCCGGTAATACGCAAGGCGATGAACCAAGCCATGAAAATAATGGGCCATCAATTTGTTTTAGGTCGCGATATTAAAGAGGCCCTTTCACGCGGCAATAGTTATCGCGATAAGGGCTACACCTACTCTTTTGATATGCTCGGTGAGGCTGCACTTACCTCAGATGATGCCGCAAAATACCTTAAAGCCTACCAAAGCGCCATCACCGCAATAGGCCAAGACAACGCCAGTACGCGCCACTCAGATACTAGCCTACCGACTATTTCGATTAAATTATCGGCCTTGCATCCACGTTACGAAGTAGGCTGTAAGGCGCGTGTCATGACCGAGCTTTTTGCCACAGTCAAAACATTAATTATTCAGGCGCGCAAGCTGGGTGTCGGCATTACTATTGATGCCGAAGAGGCCGACCGCTTAGAGTTATCACTCGCATTATTTGAAGCGCTTTATCACGATGAGGCAGTACGCGGCTGGGGCTTATTTGGCCTAGTGGTGCAAGCCTACTCAAAACGCGCCCTGCCTGTACTCGCTTGGATCGCCGCACTTGCCCAAGCGCAAGGCGATCGCATTCCTATACGCTTAGTCAAAGGCGCCTACTGGGATTCAGAAATCAAGCTCTGCCAGCAACGCGGCATTCATGGCTACCCGGTTTATACCCGCAAAGAATCTACCGATGTGGCGTATTTAGCCTGTGCACATTTTTTATTAAGTGAGCATGTCCGCGCTCATATATTTCCGCAATTTGCCAGTCATAATGCGCATACCATTGCCACTATTCAATGCTTGGCAACACAATTAGGCGCAACCAATAAGGCCTTTGAGTTTCAGCGTTTACACGGCATGGGCGATGCGCTGTACGACAATGTCATTAAAGGCGTTGATGTCTGTGTGCGTATTTATGCCCCCGTAGGCAGCCATAAAGATTTACTGCCGTACTTGGTCCGTCGCTTACTCGAAAATGGCGCCAACAGCTCGTTTGTGCACCGCCTAATAGATGCTAGTTACCCCATCGAGCAACTTGTGCATCACCCGGTAACTACTCTAGAAAGCCGTAAATCGCTGACTAATCCACACATTAAATTACCCACCCACTTATTTGATGATCGCAAAAACTCTTTTGGCCCCAACATCGAAATCGAGTCGGATTGGACACCATTTAAAGCTAAGATTGATGCTTTTATGGATACGACACCTAACAATTTAGTACCTAGCGACTCAACACAGAACAAACCAGCAAAACAGTGGCGCGCTTACCCTATTGTGGGTGGCCAACCCGTCACCACACAGCCCTCCAACAAAGAACAAAGCCATACAGTGCTCAGCCCCTACGACCACCAGCAATGCGTAGGCACGGTTGATTGGGCCACTGCCACCACCGTGACGCAAGCGATTGACCTGGCCGCCGCCGCATTCCCCAAATGGTCAGCAACGCCTGCCACGCAGCGCGCTGACTGCTTAGATCGCATGGCCGACTTAATGGAAGACAACTACCCAGAGCTTATGGCGCTGTGCCACCGCGAAGCCGGTAAAACGATTCAAGACAGTATTGATGAGGTGCGTGAAGCTGTTGATTTTTGCCGCTATTATGCACAGCAAGTACGCAGCCACTTTGCTGAGCCCAGCCACCACCAAGACTTTATGGGCCACACACAAATAGTACAGCACATAGGTTGCGGTGTATTTGCCTGCATTAGCCCCTGGAACTTTCCACTGGCTATTTTTATGGGTCAGGTGGTTGCCGCACTTGCGGTGGGCAATACCGTTGTTGCCAAACCCGCCGAGCAAACCAGTTTAATTGCCGCACGTGCCGTTGAGCTGTTGCATAGCGCAGGCGTGCCTGGTGATGCGGTACATTTATTACCCGGCGACGGCGCCACAGTGGGTAATGCCATAACGCGCGATACACGCATTGCAGGCTTAGCCTTTACCGGCTCAACCGGTACCGCCCAATTAATTAACCGCACATTGGCAGCGCGCGGCGTTGCGCCTATTCCTGTTATTGCAGAAACAGGTGGCCAAAACGCCATGTTGGTTGACTCTACATCGCTGCCCGAGCAAGTGGTACGCGATGCCATGCGCTCGGCGTTTGCATCGGCAGGTCAGCGCTGCTCGGCCTTGCGGGTTTTGTTTATTCAAGAAGATATTGCCGATAAAGTCATCCCAATGATAAAAGGCGCTATGCAAGAGCAAACCGTAGGCCTGCCGTATTTACACAGTACCGATATTGGCCCTGTCATCGATCAAAAAGCACAAAAAATGCTGCTAGAGCACATAGAGGACATGAAAAAGACAGGCAAGCTTATTGCCCAGTCACCACTACCCAAACTGGCTCAACAAGGCACTTTTGTGGCGCCCACCGCTATCGAAATTGACAGTATTGGGCAGCTCAGTGATGAAAAGTTTGGCCCAATTCTACATGTCATTCGCTATAAAGCTCACGAACTAGATGGCATTATCGATACCATTAACAACTCGGGTTTTGGGCTTACACTCGGTGTCCATAGCCGCAACGAAACAACTTGCGCACGCATTGCCAGCAGAGCCCGCGTAGGCAACTTATATATTAACCGCGACCAAGTCGGCGCTGTTGTGGGCGTGCAACCGTTTGGCGGGCAAGGCTTGTCGGGTACGGGGCCCAAAGCCGGTGGCCCTCATTATTTACACCGTTTTACTATTGAGCAAACGCTTAGGAGCTCACTATGACCACTGTTATGCAAGCCACAATGCAAAAGCCCGCAACCCCACTGCAAACAGCGGGGTCTGTTTTTGAGGCGTGGAATGCGCTTGGCTTTAATGCGCGCGCCCACGCCTTAGTCCAAGCGGCGCAATCACTTCCAGAACAACCTCAAAAAATGGCGCTATGGCAACTGGCTAACGCACAAAAAAAACTTGCACAAACACAAACAATGCCAGGGCCAACTGGCGAGCTTAACGAGCTGTCTAATCTAGGCCGCGGCTGCTTTTTATGCCTGTCACTTATAGATCCGTCACCCATCGGCCAGTCACCGATAGACCACAGCACCGAGCCATCGGCCATCGGCCTTGCCGGCCAAATTTTTACAGCACTGGTAACGGGTAATCCTGTGATTACGGCGGGTCAAGTGGGCCAAATATTGATGGAGGCCATTGCGCCTTTTGTGGCTCAAGGCGTTATTCAACATATTGCTGATAGCGAGCTTGATGCCACTATAGAGGCCAGTCCACTTGCCGGTATTGCGCTACTGTGTGACGACGCTGCAGCGGTTAACGCATTCAATATGCGCTTGGCAGCAAAAGACGGCCTCATTGCTCAGCTGGTAGCCGAAACAAATAGCGCGACACTCAGCACTATTGCTCAACCTCATTATGCTCTACGGTTTGTTACTGAGCGCACGGTATCGATAAACACCACCGCCATCGGTGGCAATGCCACCTTGCTTGAGTTAGGCAGCTTAAACGAAGAGTAAAAACAGCAGTCACTATTCAAGAGGTGCAGAAATAGGGCGCTAATGAATCATTTGCTGGGCCGCTCAAGCCATCTGCGACTTTGTGCTCCTCGACTTTATGCTCCTGCAAAGTCTAATCTTGCATATCCCTATGCAGGTGCAAAGTCTACCCCCACGCATCCATGCTGGGGCGGGCGCTATATAAGCGCTCTCGACAGTGTGCTCCTGCACTGTCTAACCCTTGCTTTCCCTGCAAGGCCCGGCGCTTAAATGCCCAGAAAATAACCCATCAACCCCCTGTTAAGAGGGTTTTTTTGGTTCGGCTGAATAGTTACAAACAGCAAAGCTAAGCGCTTTGTATTTTATTAACAATTATGTGATAAATGAATGGGTATATTTCCAAAAATAGGGGTTGGCCCTATTCGGTTTGGCATGACAATGGATCAAGTCAGAGATTTATGGGGGCAGCCTGAGCGCATTGAATCGTTTATTGCCTCCAAATACAAACCCGAAGAGCGTTCCATAGAATGGATGTACGACAAAGGTGTGCAACTGAGCTTTTCTCATGATGATCAATTTATATTAGGTTGCATCACCCTGACCGATAAAAGCCAAACATTGTATGGCCTGCCCATTATTGGGATAACAGAACATGAACTAACAGGGTATTTCGCAGAGCTCGAACTAGAAGATGATCTAGGCGACAACGGCAGAAACTTTATCTTAAGTGATCGAGAGTTATCGATTTGGGTCGTCGATGGTATTGTTGATAACATCACTTTATTCCCCGAGTATGATGAGACTGGCGAAACGCCTATTTGGCCAATAGGGTAAGAAGGCCCTTATTATTGTCGAACCAAATACATCGGCTTACTTTATTATTACGTAAGCCGTCTCGATGACACTTTCACTTAAAGGTACAGTATGAGCACCCATGACATTCTTTTTAAAAATATTTCTATCGGCGATATTAATGCTGCAAACCGCATTTGGATGGCACCACTCACACGCTGCCGCGCAGGTTTAGAGCATATTCCTAATGCGCTCATGGCTGAACATTATGCGCAGCGTGCCTGTGCCGGGATTATTGTGGCCGAAGCCACTATGGCAATGGAAGGCTGCTCTGCATTTTGGCAAGAGCCTGGTATTTATTCTGACGCGCAAGTTGCCGGCTGGAAGCTAGTCACCGACGCTGTACACGCTAAAGGTGGCAAAATATTTTTACAGCTTTGGCACGGCGGCAGATCTTGCCACCCCGCGTTAAATGGCGGTAAACAACCCGTTGCTCCAAGCGCAATAGCCATTGAAGACGAAGTACACACCCCCGATGGCAAACTGCCGCAAGTTGTTCCTCATGCACTAAGTGATGATGAAATCCCCAGTATTATTGCCGGCTTTAAACAAGCGGCTATCAACGCCAAAGCAGCAGGCTTTGATGGTGTAGAAGTACACGGTGCCAATGGTTATTTACTGGACCAATTTTTGCGCGATGGCTCAAATAAACGCGACGGCCACTACGGCGGCTCAATTGAAAATCGCGCCCGCTTACTGTTAGAGGTTATTAGCGCCGTATGTGAAGTTTGGGACAGCAAGCGTGTAGGCCTACGCATTTCGCCCTTAAATAGCTATAACAGCATGCTCGATAGCGATCCGGTAGGCTTAACGGCTTGGCTGGCTAAGCGTTTAAATGATTTTGATTTAGGCTATTTACACGTTATGCGTGCTGACTTTTTTCAAGTACAAAAAGGCGATGTGCTCACCCCAGCGCGTGAACACTTTAAGGGTGTGCTCGTGGGCAATATGGGTTATAGCGCCGACGAAGCGGCTGAAGCGGTCAATACCGGTAAGCTCGATGCCGTTGCCTTTGGTACGCCCTTTTTGGCCAACCCCGATTTACCCGCACGTATACAAGCCGGTGCGCCACTCAACACACCCGATGAAGCCACATTTTATACACAATCGGCAGCAGGCTATACCGACTACCCAACGCTCGACAAACCAGCGCGCAATAACCAGTAAGGTAGCTGCCAGGGCACAAAAGGCTACAACTATTAACGCTCAATACTTTTTGAGCCCTTGCACTTAAACCGTCTATTTAAACCTTTATCATTGGTGCAGCACTGCTAAAGGTTTAAAAGGTGATTACACAGCAACGCTAAACCATACGCTCATATTCATATTCGCATTAAAGCCCAAGCCCAAATTCACACAACTCAATAACCGATTGCCTAAACTTATGACTAACCACGGCTATTCATGATTATTCATCTTTTCCATATCCCTACGTTAGCGGCCAATATTCCTTTATCAGCAGCGCAAGCATGCCTTAATACAGAAGAAACAAATAGCGCCGCTAAAATAAAAGTTAACCGCCGTTTACACGAATTTATTTACGGGCGCTATTGCCTAAAATTAGCGCTGGCCAAGCACCTGAATACGCACACTAAAAGCCTCCATTTATTAAAGCGCCCCCAAGGTAAATTATACTTACAAGGCAACCCCACTTTTTTTAATTTAACTCATTCGGGTGAGTACCTTGCCTTTTGCATTAGCGATGAAGGCGAAATAGGCATAGATATAGAGCACTTACAAAAACGCACCACCGATATAACCGGTATTGCCCAGCGCTATTTTACTCCCGCAGAGTATCAAGCGATAAAGCAATGCGAGGGGCACAACCAACAGGCTTTATTTTATAAAGTATGGACACTCAAAGAAGCGGCACTCAAAGCCACGGGCATCGGTATTAGTGCAGGGCTAGAGCGTATTAATGCATTAGATATTACACCCAACCAACCACAAACGCTGCAACTGGCAAAAAGCCAGCATGCATTATGGTTTAATCATTGGGTTAACCCGCTAGGCTTTAAAAATACTTTTTTAGCGGTAGCACTCGAACCCACACGCTCACTTTCAGCGGCGCCTGCCTTTGAGCTGTCGGGTGATCTTTAAAGGGTTTTACTCAGGTACTATTGAGTCAGTGCTACTTGAGCCAGCGCTACTTGAATCAGTGCTACAACTCCACTTCGCCCAAATAAACCGATTTAAAACCCGTCTTATCAAAACCTTGAATACTGTGTTTATTGATCGTAATTAAAGGAATACCCTGCCCACCTAAACGCCGGTATTCACGCTCGGCTTGGGCGCTTTTTTCGATGTCGCGCTCTACAAACGGTACATTTTTACTGGTAAAGTAAGTTCTTGCCGCCTTACAGTAAGTGCACCATTCCGCGCTATACAATACAACGCTGGGCAATTCATTATTAACAACTTTAGGGTGATTAGGGTCAACCAAAGGTGCGCGTGATTGTGACAACCCTTTTTGCATACCAGCAGTCACGGCAACGGCCATCCCTACAAATAATACTAATGGTATAACCTGCTTTAAACGCGTCACTTTGCCTGCCTTTTAATTGGTTGATTCACGGTATTAACTATCGATACGGCATTCTATACTAGCTTGCGCCTTAATAGATAAAACACACCCTTGCACTTACAAGCCATACCTGCCGGGCTCTGCATTGATATAACCCATAATTTTTATAACCCATATCTATAAGCAAAGGTCTTTAAAGTCTTTTGAATTCTTACAAAAAAACCTTACTATGCCGCACTTTTTACCATTATGAGTGAATAAGATGGAATGGCAAGGTTGGGCCGCACTAGCAATTACCCTTGGCGCGCTCGTCGTACTCATCGCAACCTCTCTCGCTGCGCACCTCGTCATGATGGGCGCACTGATATTGCTTGGCGTGCTTGGCATATTAACCAGTAGCGAAGCGCTGGCAGGCTTTAGTAATAGTGGCGTGATGACGGTGGCGGCCATGTTTGTAGTGGCGGCCGGTATTCATGGCTCGGGCGGTATCGACTTACTCGTTAATAAAGTGCTAGGCCACCCCAAAACAGAGCGTAGCGCACTGGCGCGCATTTTTGCTCCAGTTGTTTTGCTAAGCGGCTTTTTAAACAATACGCCTGTTGTAGCAACGATGATTCCGGCACTGCACGCTTGGTCCCGCAAAATTGGTATCCCCGCATCTAAGCTAATGATCCCGCTAAGCTATAGCGCTATTTTGGGTGGCACACTCACGCTTATTGGCACCAGCACCAATTTAGTGGTAAACGGGCAATACCAAGCCATTACCGGGGAGGCGGGATTTTCGCTGTTTTCGATTACGCTTGTAGGCATACCCGTAACCATTGCTGGCATTATTTTTATGCTGATATTCTTCCCTAAATGGCTACCTAATCGCAATACCGGTAATGCTTTTGGTAACTTGCGTGAATTCACCTTAGAAGTAGCCATAGACCCTAACGGCCCGCTCGTTGGCAAAACAGTCGCGCAAGCAGGTTTACGTAATTTAGAGCGTGTCTATTTAGTCGAAATTGAACGCGGCGGCACTATTGTGACAGCCACGCCTTCGGAGGAGCGGCTTAAAGCGAATGATCGCTTAGTGTTTGCCGGCGACACTCAGGCTATATCAGATTTATTGCGCATTCACGGTATTATTCCGTCACTCGAACAAGACGCCTACCAATCACTTGCGACCGACCGCTCTGAACGCTGCTTGGTGGAGGCTGTGGTATCGCCGCATTGCGCCGCTGTAGGCTACGCCATACGCGATGCGCAATTTCATGACCGCTATGGCGCCATTGTATTAGCGGTCGCGCGCAATGGTGAGCGCTTGCAAGGCAACCTCAGTAGTATTCGCCTAAAGGCCGGCGACACGTTGTTGCTCGAGTCACGTCCAGCTTTTGTAACCCGGCAAAAATACAATAAAGACTTTTTATTAATTAATGATTTAGCCACCTTACAGCCTCGCCACGAAAAAGCCTGTATCGCTTGGGGCATACTAGCGGTTATTGTGGCGGCTGCAGGTTTTGGGCTAACCAGCATGTTGTATGCTTCACTGGTAGGCGCAGGCTTAATGCTAATCACGGGCTGTTGCTCGGTGAGCCAAGCTGAAAAAAGCATCGACTTTCAGGTGATTATCACCATTGCCGCGTCATTTGCTTTAGGTGCAGCATTACAAAAAACTGGCGTCGCTACTTTTTTAGCGCACCACCTCATTGATGCCAGCCAAAATAACCCGCTACTCATGCTAATACTGGTTTATGTCTGCGTGTCTCTTCTGACCGAGATGATCACCAATAACGCGGCCGCTATTTTAATGCTACCCATTGCCCTCGATTTAACCAGCCGTGCAGAGCTTAATAATGAGCCCTTTATTTTTGCCATTATGATGGCTGCCTCAGCCAGCTTTGCCACACCCTTAGGTTACCAAACCAACCTAATGGTCTACGGGCCAGGCAACTATCGCTTTACCGATTTTATTAAAGTGGGTTTGCCTATGAATATTTTTATTGGCACTGTATCGCTAATCACTATTACAGCTATTTGGCCATTATCATAATGCCCATGTTTTTAAATCAACTCACGATATAGCCCCATACAAAATAGCATCATCACACGGGATGCGTCTTCATATAACGCTTGCGCTTTGCCTCTTTAAGCTTTGTTAAATCAGCCATGCAAAAACCGTCTAAGCAATCGCCAAAATCAGGATCTACGCTAAAAGCCAGTGCGCTAAAGCCACCAGGCTCATAAATAGCCATGTACTGTTTAAACAACACCGGTAATTTAAAACCTTGCTTTGCAAACTCAGTTTGCATCACAGCAAAAGCTTGCTCGGCGTTTTTTGTCAAAAATAGCGCCTCGCATAGCGCTACCGCCTCTGAGCTTAAGTGGTAAGGTAAATGCGCAACTACCCAATCGCTACCACCGCCAAAGGCGTAATAGCGCAAATAAAAATACACCAATATATCCATAAGCTCGCGCGGGTAATCCGCGCTCATACTGACAGGCCCAAACAAGTAACGCGCTGGATATTTCACTAAATAAGCACCAATACCTTGCCATAAATAATCAAGGCTAGCCTTACCCCAATACTCGGGGTTAACAAAGCTACGACCCAACTCAACGCCCTCTTTAAGGTAGGGTTCAAGTTCTGGCTTAAAGGTGTAAAGCGACTGCGTATAAAAGCCTTGTACGCCATACTTATCCATTAGCTTACGCCCTGAGGCTATACGATAGGCGCCAGCTATTTTTAAACTTTCACGATCCCACAAAACTAAGTGTTGGTATATTTTATCAAACCGATCAAGGTCACACTTTGCCCCCGAGCCCTCACCGACACGCCTAAACGCCACTTCACGTAAACGACCAATTTCACGCATAATGGTAGGGCTTTGCTGATAGGCCACTAAATAAATACAGTTGCCATCACGTGTTGCCCCGAGTAATTCGGCTTGCTTAAACTCGGCTTGCAAGTCAGCTCTTGGCTCTGGATGAGCAATTGTTTTTACAGTTAAAAAAGGCGATTTTTTATTTTTACCTAATTGATAGACGTGTTTTTTAATGCGCTTAACAAGGGTTTTATCGCGTAGTTTATCGGTGAGTAATGAAGCCGGTGCAATAAGCTCGCCCACACTAAAGCGCAAAGTGCGCGATTGCTGCTTAAACATCTCTCTTGGTAGCAATGCTGTGCCTAGCGATTTAAACAATAAAGAGGCGCCATAAAATAATAAGGAGTTTTTAGCCTGAATGTGCACCGGTAAAATGGGCGCATGCGCCTTGCGAGCAAAATGCAAAAAACCAGGCAACCAAACGCCATCTTTAACCCCCGAAGGGCCCGCCCGACTAACAGCACCCGCAGGGAAGACCACAACAGCCTGCTCTTGCTCTAGGGCATCGCGCACCTTTTTAAGCGCATTTAAAGCGCGACCACCACCCATATTATCAATGGGTATCATCAAATCATTTAAAGGCGCCATCACGCTTAGCCAATCATTGGCAACTACTTTAACGTCTTTACGCACTTCACTAACAAGGCGTAATAACGCTAAGCCATCCAGCGCACCTATGGGGTGGTTAGCGATAATCACAACGCGACCTTCTGCTGGAATATGCGCTTTATCTTTTGCTGACACACTGTAACTAAAATCAAAATAATCAAAAACGGCATCAATGAATTCAATGTTTTTTTTATCTTGATTTAATACCAAAAAGTCATTTACGGCCTCTTGATAAGCCCATTTTTTTAATACATTAAAAGCACTATTGCGCACTAAAGCAGGCTGGTGTGCAATAGCAGGGAAGCGAAGGCTTAGCGTCTGTTCTACATCTATCATAGGGCCACCCAATAAAAACAATGGCATCAAACCTACCTCCTAGACTTGACCGTTCTATGACATTGACACTAAAACACTAAAAGACAGAAAGAAGACAGCTCTGGGGGCGCAGGTCTAGGTGGGCAGCTGTCAATAAAACCTACCACTAAGCCAGCGCCAAACCTTGCGATAACTGCGCAGCCTGCTTATCTAGCAATGCTTGATAGCCTGCATTAAACGCATCCAACTGCCACCAACAGCCATCAAGCGCCGCAAAGTGAATACGCGACTCCAGGGCTTGGCGCTGCCTATCGCAACTAAAATACACCGCAAAAGTCGATGCTGGGCGTGACGATAAGTGCATAAATTCATCTTGTAGCCCTACAATAGCATCGACTTTCACTTTTAATTGCGGCGGTTTAAAAGCGGCTTTAACCACAGCACCAAAAAAAGCCGCTGTTTTTATGGCCTCCTCTTTTGATTGTGCACTCGGGAATAAGGCAATCAAAGCTCCATCAGCCAGCGATGTTGTCGGTGCCGAGGCCCACTGACCGCCATATAAGTTTAAAGCCATTTGTGCAACGTCTAGCCACCGCGCTTTAAGCTCACTCACGCGATCAGCACTGAGTGTTTTTTGCAATTTTGTAAAATCGACAATTTGTAGCACAATTTGCGCTGTTGCTTTAACCACAAAAGCCTGCGTATCAGGCGGCTCTGCCACACTGACCAAGCGTACCGGCTCGGGCTCTTTGGGCGAGCCGGCTGAAGACTCGATATTTGAGGTATCTTGCACTAAGCTCTCATCGCCATGAGTATCAGCTTGCGCCACCACCTCTTGCCACTCAAATACTCGCCCACTAGCATCGACTAACGCCAAGCTCGCCACCAATACAGCCAAACTAATAGAGCCCCAGTAGGCCCACCACAGAGCCTCTGGAGCTCTGGGTTTATCGATATGTACACTGACATAGCCAGCAACACTCTGCTGAAAGTCAATGGCCGCCGAATAAGACTCTACTGTATCCATTTGATGCGCCGAAGGAACAGAGCCGGCCTGCACCAACAGGTTATTCTCAACATCGTGGATAGTGGCAAACACCACTCTAGGGCTCAGTACCACATCTTGTAATACCACCTGCAAACTCACCAAATCATGGTTGAGCGTGGAGTCAATGGCGGACTTAGCCGTCATGCTCGCCAAACTCTCGCCATACATCTGTGCCCACACTCGGTTACCCTGCACAGTTTGCTGCCACGCAAAGCCACCCACCAACAATAGCGTTAGCAATATCCCTAAGGCCGCACTACACAATGGTGGCAACCGGCTTGCATGAAACTTTACTCTCATAAGTGCTCTTTTTAACCTTTGTAGGCCACCACAAACAGTGGCCTCAACATGCATCAAGAGGTTTAAATGCCATCTTGATCGATTTTTTGGGCAGGTATGGACACGACCTGTATAATACTTATTTCTTTTTCTTCGGGTAGTGAATCAGCCGTGCACGAACTCATTTTGATTACCATAGCTGGCGCCGACCGCCCAGCAGTTACCTCCGCCGTAACAGCCATTTTGGCCCGTCACCACGCTAATGTATTAGATATTGGTCAAGCGGTTATTCACGATACTTTATCACTGGGCTTACTGGTTGAATTTTCGGCCGAGAATGACTCATCCCCAGCGGTCAAAGAAATTGTTTACGCCATGTACAATATGGCCATGCAAGTCAGGTTTCAGCCTATCACACTTGACAGCTATGCCGAGTGGGTAAGTCATCACGGCAAAAAGCGCCATATCGTCACCTTATTGGCACGTCAAATCACTGCCGAGCAACTTTCATGCCTAACCAGTATTATGGCTGAGCAAGGCCTAAACATCGACAATATTAGTCGCCTTTCTGGTCGGGTTGCCTTAAGCCTCGAAGAAAATACCAATAGCACCCTCGATTGTACGCCCACTAAAGCCTGTGTTGAAATCTCTGCGCGCGGCGAGCCACTCTCGCCCACCAAACTACGCGCGGCATTTACCGATATGGCCTCGCGGTTAGATGTCGATATTGCTTTTCAAGCCGATAGTATTTATCGCCGTACGCGCCGACTGGTTTGCTTTGATATGGATTCAACGCTGATTGAAGCTGAAGTGATCGATGAACTTGCAAAGGCTCATGGTGTAGGTACTCAAGTGGCCGCTATTACTGAGCAGGCCATGCGAGGCGAAATTGACTTTAATCAAAGTTTTGCCAAGCGCATGGCGCTATTAAAAGGCCTAGACGAAAGTGTACTCGAAAGCATTGCCGCCAACCTCCCCATTACAGAGGGCGCCGAGCACCTACTCAAAACACTGAACCAGCTTGGCTACAAGACCGCGATTTTATCGGGCGGCTTTAATTACTTTGGCCGCTACCTACAAAAGAAACTAGGTATCGATTACGTTTTTGCGAACGAGCTCGAAATCGAAAACCACAAAGTCACCGGCCGTGTAGTGGGCACCGTGGTTAACGGTGAGCGTAAAGCCGAGCTATTAAAAGAGCTCGCACAAAAAGAGAATATCTCGCTAGAGCAGGTCATTGCTGTGGGTGACGGTGCCAACGATTTACCGATGCTGAGTGTTGCGGGTTTGGGCATTGCTTTTCGCGCTAAACCATTAGTCAAAGCCAGCGCCAAGCAATCAATTTCAACGCTTGGACTAGACGCCATTTTGTATTTAATGGGCTTTCGAGACCGTGAAATTGGATTATCACACAGCGACCACTAAAGCCTAGCGGTTCGCAGGACAATACCTGCTATCACCCCTAGGCGCTAATGCGTACCCGATATGTATGCCACAACCCAAAAGGCCAAGTAAACGCAGTGTTTACTTGGCCTTTTTACCTTCTTTTGGCTAACAGCTCAACCACCTATTACACGGTCGCCGGATCACCATCGCCGGCAACCTTATCAGCGGCTTTTTCAGCCAGTTTTTCAGCCAGTTTTTCAGCACCCACCAAACTCAATAATGTCCAGCCGGGCTCTAGCTTTAAATCACCACCGGCGACAAAAATATGTAATCGCCCCTTAGGTGTCACCGCAAATAAAGGCGTCACCTGCCCCTCGCCTTGCGCTAAATATTGCTCGACCCCAAACTCTTCCGTTAACTTAGTTTTACGTATTTCGGCGCCGCGGCTGAGCAAGCTTGCCAACTTCCCATAGGTCATATCATTATCAAAAAGCGTGTGTCCACGGTGGTCAGCAGAAATTTGATGCTTTTCAGTCGCCTGGCTATCGCTGCTGCTTTTTAGTGTATATAACTCTTCTTTACCAAACTCCGAGCGATAGCGCATGCTTGCGACTACGTTGAGCTCGCGCTGAGGTGACAAGCACATCAAGCGGCCAATACCGACCAATTCTAACTTCCTATCGGCATACTCAGAAACAGGGTTACCATAAAAAGTCTCCAACCCTTCCATTCGCGCTGCACTGATATTGTCCCAGCTGGAATCAGTCAGTAGCACACGGTAATCCAAATCGCGTAAGGTTTTGGCAATGGTGCGCGCCACACTGTTTGCCCCAATAATTAGGTAGCCCGTAGGCGCAGACTCGGCAACCCCCAAGCCTTTAGCCACTGCGCGTGCGGTTAAACTTTGCAGTAATACTGTACCAATAATAATACTAAAGGTAATAGGCACTAATAATTCAGCCTGTGCCACCCCGGCATCCTCTAGCCTTAACGCAAAAATAGCCGACACTGCAGCGGCAACAATACCCCGCGGTGCAATCCATGCCAGCAACGCCCGCTCACGCCAAGTGAGCGGTGTTTTAATTGTTGCAACCAATACCGATAATGGCCGCGCCACAAATTGCAATACCAACAACAAGAGTAAGACAGGCAAGCCGAGCGAGAGCATTTGCTCTGGGTCGATGCGCGCTGCCAACAAAATAAATAAACCGCTAATTAAAACAATCGTGAGGTTTTCTTTGAAGTTGAGAATCTCCTCGATATGAATACCTCGCGTATTGGCAAGCCACATACCCATAACTGTGACCGCTAACAAACCAGACTCATGAGCCAGCGCATTAGAGCCGGTAAATACGGCGAATACAAAAGTTAGGGTTGCCAAGTTAAGTAGGTATTCAGGCAATAGGTGCTTACGCAAAACTAAACCTAAAATATAACCACCCAGGCCACCTAAAAACAGCCCCCAAAAAATGACACGGCAAAACAACCACAAACTGTGGGTAATTGCATGGCCCTCACTGGCGGTAACAATAAACTCAAAAACAACAACCGCGAACAGCGCGCCAATGGGGTCAATAACGATACCTTCCCAGCGCAAAATACCGGACACCTGTGCATTAGGCCTTACCGTTCGCAACAAAGGCACAATCACCGTTGGGCCAGTCACCACTGTAATAGCGCCCAATAAAATACTAATACCCCAATCGGCATCAAATAAATAATGTACCGCTACACTCACAACCCCCCAGCTAACCAAGGCCCCCAGTGTCACCAAGCGATGAACCACCGAGCCCAGTTTTTTGAGCTCTTCAAAGCGCAGCGTTAAACTACCTTCAAATAAAATGACCGCCACACTCAGCGATATCAAGGGGAATAGTAGCTCACCAAAAATGGCATCAGGCTCTAATACCCCAAAGCTTGGACCCAGTAAGATGCCCGCTATCAACAAAAACAAAATAGCCGGTATTTTGGTATACCACGCAATCCACTGAGAAGTAAGCGCAACTACAGCGATCATCGCCAGCACTAAGGGTGTCGACATAAAGACTTCCTAAAAAAATAAAAGCGATATTAACCACTTAGCTCAGCAATTGCACTTAACAACCAGCGAATAGCCCATAAAAGATGGAATCTAACGGTTTTGCATATAAGACTCGGTGCGAATACGCCGACCTGTTTCGTAGTCGCCAGTACCACACACACTCTGACTACTGATCGTATAAAGGCTGACATCGCCCGCGCTACTCACCAGCATCGAGCAGCTCACTGCAACACGGCACCCTGCCATACCCTCGCCCGACAAGGTCAACGTATCGCCAGTCATTGCGGTACACTGCGTATCCGAGGCCGCACGCGTATCGACGCCATAATGCAATTTATGCATTGCCATTTGCACACCGGCATCGGCCGCAAATAACGCCTGAGCATTTAAAGCCATTAAAATGGCTGATGAGCGTGAGCCCGCCACCATTTGCCCCATTGCTACACCTAAAGTCGCCGCTGCCACCACAATAAATAAAGCTAATGGTATTAAAAAACCCGCTTGCTGATGCCGTAAACCCACCGGCTTTAAGCCCGCAAACCAATTAACATAACCACGGCGCCTCACAACCAAACAACCCTTTTTAAGGAACATTGCGCACCAACACCCTACCGGTCAAGGTGATTTGCTCACCCCGGTCACTAAATACCAGCGCCACCTCAAGGGCACTATTGCGATCTTCACTGCCAAGCGATAGCTTAAAAGCTGGCAAACCAGCAGCAACACCCGTCGACATTAACACCTCGTCACCACCCGGCGAGCCATCAGCCAGCGCCGCCACCGACAACCCATAATTTTGGTAGCGCACCAGCTTATCGCCGCTCACACAAAAGCGCTTAGGGTCGGCGGCAATTAACAACCGATGGTTAAGTGAGTTGCGGATAAAGCTGTGGCTCGCACTAAACACCGCCTGAGTATAAGGCTCCGAACCAAAATCACCGGCGCTCACTCTGGCGGCAGGCGCCGAGACTCGATAAATTTCAGGCGTTGATAACGGAGAAACCAGCACATGCTTGGGCGTTGCTCCGCCCAGCAAAAAGCTCATTGTAGGCACTGTAGATGCTGGCGCCATACCGTTGGCCGAATCAGGCACCTGCGCATGATAAAAAGCGCCACCAAGCAAAGGCAAAAACTCTACACAAGCCCCGCTAGCACTCACCCTCACCGAATTGGGTACAGACATTCGCAATTGTCGCGTTAGCTGCTCCAGCGCCACCGAGCCTTTCAGCACCAACTCAGAGCGTATTTGCGCCTTTTGATACTGCTCGACAACACTGGTAATAAAGCCTGCGCCCACCACCGATGTTATCGCCAAAATAACAATCACCGCAATTAACTCCACCAGCGTGAAGCCTTGCAGCGATCGAGCCTTTTTATAAGGCCGCCAACGGTAAGGCCGCAAAGGCAAAGCACCCAACACTCGCCTTGCCACAGGCCGATCAACACCCCAAGCTAAACCTATCATTAATAGTTCACCTTGTAAGCGGCCAAGCTCACACGATTGCCATCAGGCATACTTACTGTTACCGTTATTTTCCGTGCCATATTGACAGATAGGCCCAAATCATCACCCGCCTCAACAACCGATACTACGACAGGAAATGCAGTAATACTATTATCGATATAGCCATCAAAGTCACCCACATCGTCATAAGCCGCGTCAGCCACAATCCCCGAGCAAGCCAC
This sequence comes from uncultured Pseudomonadales bacterium, assembly GCA_947494095.1. Lineage (GTDB taxonomy): Bacteria > Pseudomonadota > Gammaproteobacteria > Pseudomonadales > Cellvibrionaceae > Marinagarivorans. Next base: position 40,595 of record CANLTI010000027.1, on the reverse strand, counting down.
GCCATCAGCAGAGCCGCAAGCAGGAATACCGCCGGCGGGCGTGTTTTCATCAAAGCGCCGCGCCAACACCTCATCTAACGTAGCACGCGCCAACTCAATGGCCCGCACCCGAATAACAGGGTCGACACTATTCACAATGGCCTGCCCATATACCTGCATAACAGCAACAAAAGCCAAATTAACAACAACAATAAAAACAATAACTTCTATAAGAGTTACACCCGCCTGATAAGCCCGATAGATAAAACTAGGGGCTCGGCGGCTATTGAGCCTTTGCCGGGCTCTTGCACCCAAGCGAGTCATTGCGCATACCCCGACTCACTCACGGTAACAGCCACTGTCTTTGCACCGCTCGTTAAAGTGAGCGATGCCGCAGATACCTCTCCTAGCGCGCTGTAACTAAGTGTATGAGAAGAAACAGAAACGCCCCCGACAAAGTCTAATGGGTACTGAACCGCACCAAATCGAATACTCTCTGACGCACTAAAAACACCATCAGCATCAGCATCAACTCGCACATCCACAGAGCGCCCTAAAGTAATAACCCGCACAGCCAAAGGGCTATAGAGTGCTTTTTGCTGTGCATAAAAAAGCGCGGTAACCAACTGGTCCCGCGCCGCTTGCAACTCGAATAAAGAACTGGGCATTAGTCGAACAGTTACCGTTACCGCAATAACGGCAATAATCACCATAACAGCAATAAGCTCAATTAACGTAAATCCTTTTTGCCACTGAGCCTGCACAGTACCTTTCATTAAACACTCACCCACCTCTAATAAGTTAACTAACAACTATTAGATTAACTCTAGCCCAATTGCAATATTAAGCACGTACGATATTGCATTAGCCACTAGTGCTATGGATCAGTACCACCAGCCGTACCAATAACAACAAAAGGTGCTGTTTTGGGGTTAGGCGCAGGGCCAGAAAGCGTACACTCAACTGTCACACCCTCTGCAACAGCAACCGCCGCTACCGTGTAGCCTGTCGGCAAGGAGCCATTTTGCAGTAGTATGCCTGCCTCGCTACAATTGGCAATATTATAGAAGGGGTCACTAGCGTTGGTGGTTAAGCCAGCCGCAACAGCAACCGCAACCGCATGATTAAGCGCAGAAGCACTCTCTAAGCTCCCTGCCACACCATTGACCGCCGCTTGCGCTGCCTCGTCCTGCAAGTTAACAAATCGTGGCACCGCGGTGGCTGCCAAAATCCCTAAAATAACAATGACTGCTATTAGCTCAATCAATGTAAAACCTGACTGCATTTTATTACTACTCATATCTTTAAAACCAACTCGCTGCTTAACCATGAATTTATCTCCAAAGTAAATCGTAAAACGCGCTCAATAAGCCCATTTAACTTGGTGACAATTTTTCGCAAACACCTTACATCTCAGAAAACGCTTTTAGCTATAACCGTGTATCAACGCATACAGCCAAAAGCTCATTCAAGGTAAAGCTCAATAAAACCGTCAACCTAGGCATCATCCTGATAGCACCACGCTCAACTTCCCTTTAATTCAAGCTTAGTCGGAATTTGGAACGCGCCAAGTTAGTACAAAACGGAATGAGAAAAGTACGGCCAAAGTTATAAGATGGAAAATATGAAATATCGAAGACAAAGCTCAATAACAGTTATTAATAAGAACCAAGAGCAGCAAAAAATTGAATTAACGTCACTCATACCTCTAAAAAACATCAACACATAACCGATAACAAGCAAATAGCAAAAACTAAGATCCATAGGTTATATAGAACTAAAAGAATATGGAACGATAAATGGAGTAGCCTAGAGAATAAATGGAAGGGTAAAACAGAGGCAATGACGAGGATATTTTAGGTCTCAGCCTGACGCATGTGCACTTAAGCCTTTTAGCATGACAGCTTGTATACGATAAGCTTTGACAATACGTTTTTTAACAGTGCAAGGTTAGCAGTATATAGTTTTAATATTGCTCGAAGCTTTCTTGAAGCTTTTTCGAAACTTGCTTAGGCTGGCGGTTAGTACAAAGTTTTTGAGTACACCAGCATTTAGAATATTGAGTTATACATTTCTACGAGATAGAAATGGCGGAGAGGGAGGGATTCGAACCCTCGATACCGGATTAGGGTATACTCCCTTAGCAGGGGAGCGCCTTCGGCCACTCGGCCACCTCTCCGCGAACCTATTACTTAAAATAATAGAATCCATGTTAAGTCGAAAAAATCACCTGACCTTAACGATTACTAAAAACATAAAGCTTTATTAATCAGTCAGTTAAGTAACGCTTTGTTCTTAACAATGGCGCGCATCATATCAACTTTTTTGCAAAAATCAAACGTTAACAAACAATAATTATACTTTTTTTAAATTACCCACTAAATAGAGTAATATTTGTACAAAAAGAGATGCCAAATGCAAAAAACCCCGCCTAGCGAGCTAGACAGGGTTTTATAAAAATCAGCAGCCTAAAAGAGGCTCTCAATGAGCCCCTCTAAACGCATTAAAAAAAGACTGATTACCAGCTCTTAGCTATTACCAGGCTCAATGGGCTCAATCGGTTGAGCTTGCATCGCTTTTTCGCGCTGAATACGCTGATAGATTTCTTCTCGATGCACGGCAATTTCTTTGGGCGCATTCACACCAATACGCACTTGATTACCTTTTACACCTAATACAGTTACGGTAACATCGTCACCTACCATAAGTGTTTCACCGATTCGACGGGTTAAAATTAACATGTTGTTTCTCCTTTTGTTCATCCTGTGAGAGATTGCTAGCATTTACGGCTTGGTAGCTAACGTGGCATTACTTGCGATCCATTATGTTTTTAGTATAGGTTAGATCATTTTTTGATCAATTATTATTTAAAATCGCATTCCAACCACCCCGAAGGGAATTACAGCCGCCCACCTTAATAGCGCTTTATAAGCATAGACGAGCCACTGCAAGTGCACAGATTACTCCGCATCTAAACCAAATGCTGAGTGCAAACTACGAACAGCTAATTCAAGGTACTTCTCCTCGATAACAACAGATATTTTAATTTCTGACGTTGTAATCAACTGGATGTTAATATTTTCTGCGGCCAAGGCGTTAAACATTGTCGAGGCAACACCCGCGTGAGAGCGCATCCCCACACCAACAACCGACACTTTTACCACAGTCGCATCGCCTACCACTTCGCGGGCATTAAGCTCTTTAGCCACCTGCTCGAGCACCGCTTGTGCTTTGGCCAAATCATTACGATGAACCGTAAACGTTATATCATTAGTGCTGTCGGCAGCCATATTTTGAACAATGACATCGACTTCAATATTGGCTTCACCAATAGGCGCTAACACCTTAGAGGCGACCCCTGGTGAGTCAGGAACACCGCGAATAGAGAGCTTAGCTTCGTCGCGGTTAAAGGCAATGCCAGAAACAACCGGTTGTTCCATATCTGAAAGATCCTCATCAATAGTTATCAAAGTACCGGGGCCATCTTCAAAGCTCGACAATACTCGTAAGGGTACTTGGTATTTACCTGCAAACTCAACAGAGCGGATCTGCAAGATTTTGGAGCCTAAGCTGGCCATTTCAAGCATTTCTTCAAAAGTAATACGGTCTAATCGACGAGCCTTATCGGCTACACGAGGATCGGTAGTATATACGCCATCTACATCGGTGTAGATCTGGCACTCATCAGCCTTCAGTGCGGCAGCCAAAGCAACACCTGTGGTATCAGAGCCGCCACGCCCAAGCGTTGTGATATTGCCAGCTTCATCAACCCCCTGAAAACCAGCCACCACCACCACGCGCCCCAAATTTAAATCGGCACGCATATTGGCGTCATCAATTGATTTAATACGCGCCTTCGTATGCGCATTATCGGTCAATATACGCACTTGAGCACCCGTATAAGAGCGCGCATCTTGACCGCGCTTTTTAAGTGCCATACACAGTAGTGCAATTGTGACTTGCTCACCGGTCGAAACCAGTACGTCGAGCTCACGAGCATCAGGCACTTCTTGCATGTGATTGGCCAGACCCAATAAACGGTTGGTTTCGCCACTCATCGCCGAAACAACAACAACAATATCGTGACCGGCTTTACGGAAACCAATAACTTTGTCGGCCACCGCCTGAATACGCTCGACCGTACCCACTGAGGTACCGCCGTATTTTTGAACAATTAAGCCCATTGATTTACCACACCTTTCAATAATGATTACTTTTTGATGCCACGCCTCTAAAAAAAGCGCCCGTTAAAAACACCTTTATAAATCACAACGTAAACAGCTCATTACACACAAAAATATAATACTTAAATATCCCAAGAGACTTAAATGCTACACCGCTTTTTACAGGCAAAAAAACGCGCCAATTAAACACTAATTGACGACAATTGTTAACATTTAATTACAATTAAAGGGTTTCTTATTCTTTATTTATGGTTTAACTGTATTTTGCTACCGACTCGCTACCCAATCGGCCACCTGAGCCAATGCCTCGTCCAGCTCGGCACTGACTGGGCAAGCTCCGCGTGCCATATCAGGCCGGCCACCGCCTTTACCGCCTGTTTTTTGCGCAAATTCACGCATTAAATCGCCCGCTTTGTATTTTTTAGACTCAGCTTTAGTCACCCCAGCAATAACACTGGCTTTATCGCCATCAACGTTCACCAACAAAACAACGGCCGCACCTAGTTTGTTTTTGAGTTGATCAACCGCATCCAATTGAGCATTGGCATCTAAACCTTCAACGCGCTTGGCCAACACCTTAATACCGTTAACCTCTACGGCTTCAGCCACCCACTCGGCGGCGGCAAAGCCTGCTAGCTTGGCTTTTAAACCACCCACTTCTTTAACCAGCTCTTTATTTTGCTGCATTAAAGCGCCGAGCTTTTCGGCTAATTGCTCGGGCGAAGCTTTCATTTGACTGGCAATACTGGCCATCAACGCCGCTGCATTATTGACCGCCTGTAAGGCCTGCTCACCCGTTACGGCCTCTATGCGGCGCACGCCTGCAGCGGTACCTGCCTCGCTGATAATCTTAAACAAGCCAATATCACCGGTGCGCTGCGCATGAATACCACCACACAGCTCCATCGAGAAATCATCGGCGCCCATTGTTAATACTCGCACACTGTCGCCGTATTTTTCACCAAACAACGCCATAGCACCTTTTGCTTTAGCCTCATCCATGGTGCACAAGTCGGTTTGCACTTCGGTATTGGCGCGTATTTGGGCATTGACCATCACTTCGACTTCCGCTATTTGCTCGGCGGTCATTGCCTCAAAGTGCGCAAAGTCAAAGCGTAAACGCTGGCTATCAACCAATGAGCCTTTTTGACTCACATGCTCGCCCAACACTTTACGTAAAGCGGCATGCGCCAAATGTGTCGCCGAATGGTTGAGCGCCGTGGCTGCACGCACTCGGGCATCAACCTGAGCAACGGCTTGGTCACCCACTTTAATCACGCCCGCTTGCAATACGCCAATATGTAAAAAGTGATCGCCCGCTTTACGGCAGTCATGCACCTCAAAACGCGCATCGCCAATCTGTAAATAACCTGTATCGCCCACCTGCCCACCCGAATTGGCATAAAACGGAGTGGCCTCAAGCACCACGCTGAGCGTTTGCCCGGCGGTCGCTGTCTCTTGCTGCTCGCCGTCAATAACCAACGCCACAACCTCCGAGCGCCCTTCGAGGCCTTCATAGCCTTTAAATTCGGTTTTGCCCTCTAGCGTTAGCGTTTTGGTGTAATCTAACTGAAACTGGTTGCCACCTGCACCTGCGCGCTGAGCCGCCATTAACGTTTCGTAGGCTGTGATATCAATCGTTAGGTCACGCTCGCGAGCGATATCATTGGTTAAATCAACAGGAAAACCAAAAGTATCGTGGAGCTTAAACACTAAGTCTCCAGGAATAACGCTACCGTCCAGTTTTGCCAACTGCTCTTCAAGGATTTTCATCCCCTTATCAAGCGTTTTAGAGAACTGCTCCTCTTCGGTGCGCAAGACCTTTTCGATTTGCGCTTGCTTTTGCTTAAGCTCGGGGTAGGCCAGCCCCATTTGCTCGACTAATGCAGGTACTAAATCGGCAAAAAACAATCCTTTTTGCCCTAATTTATGTCCGTGGCGAATGGCGCGACGGACAATACGACGCAACACATAACCTCGCCCCTCATTAGAGGGAATCACACCATCAGACACTAAAAAGGCACACGAGCGAATATGGTCGGCAATAACACGTAATGACTTATGCTGTAAGTCCTCTACTGCACACGCCTTTGCGGCCGCCTTGATAAGCGCTTGGAATAAATCAATTTCGTAGTTGGTATGCACGCCTTGCATAATGGCCGAAATACGCTCAAGCCCCATGCCGGTATCCACTGAAGGCTTAGGCAAAGGCATTAACTCGCCACTGGCTTGACGCTCATATTGCATAAACACCAAGTTCCAGATTTCTATATAGCGATCTAAATCGTCATTTTCGCTGCCCGGCGGGCCGCCGGGCACATCGGCACCGTGATCATAAAAAATTTCGGAGCTAGGGCCACAAGGGCCGGTATCGCCCATTTGCCAAAAATTATCCTCGTCTAAGCGCGAAAAGCGCTCGGGGCTAACGCCCACTTCTTTTTGCCAAATATCGGCCGCTTCGTCATCACTAATATGAACGGTGATCCATAGCTTTTCGGCAGGCAGGTTCATCACTTTGGTCAAAAATTCCCACGCAAAAAAGATGGCATCGCGCTTAAAATAATCGCCAAAACTAAAGTTGCCCAGCATTTCAAAAAAAGTATGGTGGCGTGCGGTATAGCCTACGTTTTCGAGATCATTATGCTTACCACCAGCACGCACACAGCGCTGCGAGCTGGTTGCGCGACTATAATTGCGCTTTTCAGCACCCAAAAAAACATCTTTAAATTGGTTCATTCCTGCATTAGTAAAGAGCAATGTAGGGTCGTTTTCGGGGACCAGAGAACTACTGGGTACAATTTGATGGCCTTTACTGGCGAAAAAGTCTAAGAACGCCTTGCGAATATCAGAACTCTGCATGAATTAAGTCTCGTAAAATCATTAGCGGTGAACTTACCTTTAGCTGAAAGCTAAGCGTTGACTCGCTATTGATGGCTTAACACTGGCGATAGCGACGGCCTAGCGATTAATAACAATATCAACAAGCAGCAAGCAGCTCTTAGGCAAAAAAGACTTAGTATAAGGCCTTGCGTGTCATTTGGCACTCATCAAGCAAGCGGCTTAATTGATCGACTGCATTTATTAACCCACTTGTTCACTTATTTTACCTGCCTAGGCAGATACTCACTCTGGGCGAGTACCTGTAGCGCTTAAGTAGCCACTCAAATACTGTCGCCCACGATTTTAATACGCTTGTAAAATATGAGCCTCATATAAGAGGCGAGGTATTCGGGTCTAATAATAGGGGTTACTCACTCAGCTGCGTTGCTCAAAACGTTACATGCCCAGGCTACGCTCCTTATGCCGCACACTGTTGTGTCTAAGCCCTTAAATTTAAGGCAAAAAAAAGCGCCACACCCAAGGCATGACGCTTTTTTGCGTAAAGCGATTGGCTTTAGCGCTTTTTCTTGTCGTTGTAAGGCACCAAAGACACACCACCGACATTAGCGGCATACGCTGCATCGGCAATACCTACATAGGTTTCAGCGCTTGAGTCTTCATGTGCACGAACGACAACACTCGACTCAGGGCTTTCGGCTTTCTTTTGTGCAACTAATGAACGAACAGCGCGCAAATCAACACGACGGCCATCAATAGTAATATCGTTTTGGGCGCTTACCACAATCAAAATGCTCTCTGGCGAGTCAGGGTTTGGTGGTTGCTCGGCTTGATTAGGATCAGGCACGTTAACATTGATAGTTTGCTCTTTAACGAACGAAGCCGTTACGATAAAGAAGATAAGCATGATGAACACAACGTCCAGCATGGGGGTTAAATCGATTTCTGCCTTATCGGCATCTTCCTGGCGATTACGCTTTCTACGACTCACAATACCGTCTCCACAGAAGCCTAGATGCGGGATGATCAGGGATCTCTCGCTTTTTTATCTGACTACTTTAATCTCGCTAAATGTTTTGTGACTTAACTTGGTTCACTCATACAGAGCAACCTCACTAAGCCTGCGTATTGGGATAATAGCGCATTAAGCCTACAGTCCCCCTCGAACAACCCATTCTACATGAAGTTTTTGCGCTTGTGGATGATTTTCTAAAGGCAAAAAAACTTAACCAAATAGCGTCAATTGCTCTGAGCGCTGGTCGTGCGCATCGCCCTGCGTCAACCTGACACCAAAGCCGAGTAATCTGATTTTTTGCGCCGAGCGCGTCACCGCCTGCTCTAGCAGTAAGCCAAAAGCTTCAAAGCTGACGCCATGAGCACTTCGCTCAAGGGTCGTTACAGTAAAATCAGCAAACTTCACCTTTACAAACAACTTATGCACAGCTGTTGCCGCCTCGTGCTTGTGTATACGCTCTTTGAGGGCATACAATAAGGGCTCTATATGTTGAGCACAACCTTGTGCATTAAAGTCTTCAGCGTAGGTATGCTCTACACTAATAGACTTTCGCGTACGGGTGTTTTGCACTGCGCGCTCATCAATACCGTACGAGCGCTCATACAAAAGCTCACCAAAACGACCAAAGCGATCGACCAACAGGGCTTTACCCGCCGCTCGTAAGTCAGCACAGGTATGCAGCCCCATTTGCTCTAACTTATGTGCAGTTACCTTGCCTACGCCATTGAGTTTTTTGACTGGTAATGCATAAGCAAAGGCATCGTTTTGCTCTGGCGTAATCACTGTTATGCCGTCAGGCTTTTGCCAATCGCTCGCGATTTTGGCTAAAAATTTGTTATTTGCCACGCCCGCAGAGACAGTAATACCCACCTCACGGGCAATACGCGCGCGAATTTCTTGTGCTATTAAGGTTGCGCTACCGGCACAAGCGCCCGCTTGGCTCACATCTAAAAAAGCCTCATCCAAAGAAAGCGGCTCAATAAGGTCGGTATAGCCCGCAAAAACCGCGCGCATCGATTGCGAAGCTTGGCGATACACCTCAAAACGCGGGGGCAATAAGTGCAAGTGAGGGCACAAACGCAAGGCATAAGCGGTTGCCATGGCGCTATGCACACCAAAGCGGCGCGCAGGGTAATTACAGGTAGCAACCACGCCTCGCCGGCGGGCACTTCCGCCAACAGCAATAGGAGCATGTGTTAACGCCGTATTATCGCGCATCTCTAATGCGGCAAAGAAACAATCTGCATCAATATGAATAATTTTACGCATTAACCGCCCAGAAACTGTATCGATAAACAGTATTTTAGTGGGTAAAACTACTCCCGTCGAGGCATTATTTTAAGCTCTGCTATCGCCTCATTATTTAACTGGCACAGTGCTGTGTACTTTAGAGGCTGCCCCTCAACAGACACTGAGTCAAAGTGCCATTCATAGCGCTCGGGCTCGCCATCGGCTGCCGTCAGGGCTGTATCATTGAGCCAATGCAGCTGCTTCATCATTTTAACTTGCGCCATTAACAGCTCATAACAGGCTATTTCTGATGACGGCCTAGGGACTAAAGATTCAAAAGTCACTCCGTCAATGACTTCGGTATACGTTTTACCCGAGGCTTGCTTACATAAAAACCGGTAAATAGCATGCTTAGGCTCACTTTGACGCAAATCCAAACTACCACGCTTAACTTCATAGCAGCGCGGTTGCGCCAGCGCGACCGTGGCGGCGCGCAGTAACGGCAGGTGATGCTTTTGATATTTTAAAGGCAACCAAAGCTTATTTTCGTCTAGCGGGACCTTCGTGCGCTGCTGACTAATGCCTTGCTGCTGTGCTTGAGAGGGTTCAGCATTGCTCGCGCTTATTGCAGCCTGAGCACTAGAAATAGCTTCCGCCTCTTGTGTTTTCATGGGCTCGGCAAAAACACTCAAGCCAGTCGGCGTCAAACCAACATATACCGCAAAAATCCACGTTACACACCCATAGCCAGCCCTTACCTGTGGCCAAATACGGAATAATGCCATAAACCTAGCGACTTTAACGTATCGCATCAACCTCTCCTGTGAGCATGGCATTGAAAATAAACCCCATTAAAATAATCAATTTATCTTCGTCATCTTCTACAAACTGAATACCGTAATCGTCATCTTCCTTTTTACGTATACATGCTCTTACCGTTAATAAGCGCGTAATACCATGAATTTGAAACTTCCCTTTTAGCTCAACGGCGTCTCCGATATCACCGAGTTGATCAAACATCTGCACCCGCCCGCCTCCGGTACTCACATCCATTAATTTACCTGCAACCCCCATAAACGCCGTGTTATCTATATTATTAATTAAAATGGGTTGCGCAACCACCACCCGCTTAGCGGCCCGTAAACGCTTGAATTTAACCTGTGCAGGCAAGTCGAGGTAAATCAATAGTGTTGGCACCTCGCCAATAAATAATACCGTTGTCATAAATAACGCAACGCCACTATCTAAAAACACGCGAACAGCAACACGCTGCCCCTCCTCTAAACGAGGGAACACACCGTTAGGCTCAACCGTAACCATTAAACTCTCGCCAATTAAGTAGCCAGCCAAAACACAAGTAAAAACGATCGTCTTATCGGCAGGATTAGGGTGCAACATCAACTGTTGACCAAAATTTAACGCTAGGTCGTCAAAAGTAATGGCCTCATCGGTCATAGATTGCTCTCTGTGAAGCGTCTCTTTATAATCTTTAGGCGCTTATTTCATTTTATTGGCGCTTATTGATTGATGCCAATACCCGTATTTCAAAAAAATAGATTAAAAAACTTAATTTAAGCATAGTCAAAAATAACAACAGTACAGATGCAAACCCAAAACAGGTATAGGCCAACCATGAAAAGCGAGCGATAGCTTATATTTTTTTGAAGTAAAAATAAAAATTATGCTACATTCATCACAAAAAAAATGCATTATGGCATCTAACGTTTAGATAGCTTGCGAAGCGCTAGACTTTATGGCATTACTGTGACATAGCTTATTAAGCACACTGAACAATAAGTATCCTATACAGTCATAATAAAAAACAATAATGAGATAACCATGCAGACCCTCAAGTTAATCCCTCAACGATTTACACGTATTTTTGACTTTGTTCTGGGTAAATATTATACAAACTTATGCCTGGGTATACACCTAAGCGGCTACTGTAGGCGCTCGGCAAGTATTGCATGGCTTACCTGTTGCCTGCTTATTGGTACGCTGTTTGCCAGTGTCGCTAGCGCAGCTTTAAACCTTAACGGCGCAGCCCTACACAGCGAGTTAGGTAAAGATCAATTTATTGCAGGCCTTTATGTTGAGGACTTAAGTAAAGACTCAAAACAAATCCTACTATCGAATCAGCGTAAGCGCATGGAAATAAAAGTACTGGCAAGACGCTTGCTCTCGAGGAAATTTCAACGACAGTGGATTGAGGGTGTCGCCATCAACGCCGGCAATAATGACCTCACAAAGCATGCCCAAAATTTAGCTGACTTTAGTAACATGCTAAAAATTAAGTTAATTAAAGATGATACGCTAACCATTGAGCGTACATTTAGGCGAGGCGTCATTATTAGTATTAATGGTGTAACTCTTGGCATAATTAAGGATACAAGATTTTTTGATTTACTATTGCGCTCGTGGATTGGTCCTGTGCCTTTGTCTTCCAATTTTAAAGAGGCGTTATTGCAAGCTGGCAGTATCGAGCCTGTAACATTAGCCCGCTTTAACAGTGTACGTACAACGAATGAACGCGTTCAAAAATTAACCGAAGTTTTGGCATCTAAAGAAAATAATCAATCTAATGCTGACAATAAACCACCCGCAGTAAAAGTCAGTACAACTACAACATCGGTGACCGCAGCATCAATAACTACAGCACCTAAAACTACACTACCGACCTCTGCGATAATAACAAACACTGCAGCAATTACAGGTGCTGTACTTGGTACAATAGAACAAAACGACACTCAAACGAATGAATTACCTGTGAGTGATCAGGTGGTCACTGAACAGCTTCAGGATGAAACTCTTGATAGTGACGCACTTGATAGTGAAGCGTACGATGAAGAGCTCACTGATTTTAATACAGAAGATACTGATATTGCCACTGATGATTCAAATCAAATTATTGGCAATGATATTTTTGATGACGAAGATGATGATGATTTCTCTTATACGGCTGCCAATTTATTATCTCGACAACTTTATATTTCTAAACTCACCCAATGGACAAGAAAAACCACTAAATACCCTAAATCTGCTTTACGTAAAAGCGAGCAAGGCACCGTAAGAATGGCTATTGTCATTAATCGCAAAGGCAAAGTTATTAATCAAAAAATCACTGACACTAGCGGGGTAAAATCACTAGATAAAGCGGCGCAAAAGGCCATCAAAAAAGCCAGCCCTTACCCAGCAATACCTGAGATAATCGCTGGTGATAGTTTTGTATTTACCGTACCTATTGTCTTTGCCTTAAGGCCTAAATAGCTATTTAGCCCAAAAAAATCCAAAAATTTAAAAAATGATGCAACTGCTCAAATAAGCATCTAACGTTATGAGCACGCTAACAATATAAAAAAAGGCCATGAATATTGAGTTCATGGCCTTTTTTTATATTGTTAGTTGTTGTCGTTAAGTTTGCGCTAAAAGCCTGCAATCCACTGCTCACCACAACGCTCGCGCTTACCGCCTAAAGCCATTGAGACAGAATCTGAGTATCTTAAAGCACCCACCTTATCGACTTCAACTTCTGCTTTTATAACATCTGGGTGCGCCATAACAATCTCTAAAATTTCATATGTCATACGCTCAAGTAAAGCAAAGCGCTGATCCTCGATATGAGTAATAATAGCCTTGCAAATCGTACGGTAATTTAAGGCGTCACCAATAATGTTACTCTCTACAGCTGCTTGAGCCTGGCAATGAATAACCGCATTAATAATCACATCTTGCCGATTATTAATTTCCTCTTCTTTAATGCCAATATAGGTACGTAAACGCAAATTTTTAATCCGAATAATCGCTGGTATATTCATACTTTACCCTGCCAAAAATTCTGCGCGTGTGGTGGCATTGGCTTTAAATGTACCGCCTAGTGCTGTTGTGCGCGTGATAGAATTAGAATCCATCACGCCTCGCGCTTTCACACAAAAATGTGTCGCGTTGATCGTAACCGCTACGTTATCCGTTTCTAGTAGCGCTTGTAAAGCTACTAAAACCTGCTGAGTTAAGCGCTCTTGCACCTGTGGCCGCTGCGCAAAAAAGCGCACTAAGCGGTTAATTTTAGACAACCCTATTATTTTACCTGCGGGTAAATAAGCAACCTTTGCAAAACCGTCAATCGTTACAAAATGGTGCTCACATGTACTGGTAAGACCGATATCGCTCACCATGACCATCTCATCGGTACCCATTTTGTTATCAATCACGGTTATTTTAGGGAAATTCTGATAATCGAGACCGCTGAATATTTCATTGATATACATTTTTGCTATGCGATGCGGCGTTTCACTCAAGCTATCATCCGCAAGGTCTAGACCTAAGGTTTGAGCCACTTGGGTAAACAGTGCTTTTAGCTTATCTTGTTTTTGCTCTGCGCTTAAATCGTTGGGCTTAAGGGGTGTCTCTAAACCTTTTGCCTCTAGTGCTGCGCGCACCTGCTTTGCTTCTTGCAACATTCTTTATAACCTTAAGGAGTGAGTAACAGCCGAATATACGCACACAATTCTAAGAGCGATGATCGAGGTCATCGTATTTTGAAAAATCGTGCTAGGTCAAACAGCATCAATAACAAAATTGTACCGCTAAACACCACTAAAACCGACCTTTAAAAGCACAGTACCTCAAAAAGAGCAGTCAACTCGGTTAGTGCTAGGCTCAAAATGCCTAAGATCATTGCTTATTCCAACCCCCCGTCCCACCCTTGTAACTATTCAGCCAAACGAACAAACCCTTCTTGACAAGATGCTGTAGGTTGTTTTCTGGGCACTTAAGCGCCGGGCCTTGCAGGGAAGGCAAGGCGGCCGTGCACCCTGCATAGGGATATGCGAGATTAGACTTTGCAGGAGCACAAAGTCGAGGAGTACAAAGTCGCAGATGGCTTGAGCGGCCCAGCCAATGATTCATTAGTGCCTAATTTCGGGATCTCTGAATGGTTACCCACCGCTTAACCTGAGCTAATAGTGCGGGTCACATAAGGGACGAGGAAAAAATACATTATCCAATAATACTTGTTTTCTGCTTCCTCTCCTCGACATTATGCTCCTGCAATGTCTAATAAGGGGCTCCTGCCCCGATGCGTTGCTCAAAGCGTTACATGCCCGGCATGCGCCCCTTCGAGCGCCTTGCCGAGAAAACAGAACTCTACATCTAATTGGACAAACTATTATTGCCTCGCCCCTAATGCTAGATTGTGCATCATTTGTCATCTTCATCATCGAAGTCAAAATCGTCTAAATTAATTTCACCACTAAATGCGTCTTTTTCAGCGTCAGTCGTATCATTAGACGGAGCCGCCTCCGGCTCATCCAGCTCATCAATCAAGTTTGAGATCGCATAGTCAAGTTCATCTTCTGCAAGATCAAGCCCTTGGGCCTTAAGCATGGCTTGAGCCATATCCTCTTCGGGCTCTTCAGCTGGGTCGGGTTCTACATCTGTGGCTGCGTCAAATAATTCATCGGCGCTCTGCGCCTCAATATTCGGCTCGTCCAACACCTCAGGCTCTGTTGCTGCTGGCTCCTGAGCGGCGCTAGCGGGCTCTGAGGTTGTATCGCCATCTAGGGCTGACAGATCAAAATCAAAATCCTCATCCACTCTCGGCGGCTCGTCAGCTTCCGCTTTGGTTGTGTCTTCGGCATCTTGCTCACTTTCACCCTCGCCTTCGCCTTCGTCTTCGTCAAAATTTAAATCAGGCTCTAAATCTTCCATCGGAGGAATTTCATCATCCAAATCTTGCATCTGCATTTCGCCAGCATCATCGCTATCGTCTTGTGGCTCTGGGCTAGGTTCCTTCGGCTCTTCAGGCTCTTCTTCTGGCTGTGGGGCAGGCTCTTCTTTAGTATCAGATGTTGAGCGCAGCATTTTTTTAAAGGCAAAAAAACCGCCCACTAGCAATAATAAGTTTCCGACCCCTAATGCGGTATAGAGTATCCATGGCGCACCATCATCCGGCTCACTCTCATCAGGGGCAGCCTCCTGCGAATCATCCTCTTCGCTGTTTTTGTCTGGGGTTTTGTCTTCCTTTGGTTCGGTCGTCGCACTTGAGGCCTCAGAAGATACCGGCTCAACATCATTTTGCTCTTCTAATAATAATGACTCAAAATCAGCTTCTGGTGCATAATTAAACGATAAATCATCGATGATATACTCAAACGCGTCGCCGTTATTATCCATGCCTGTAATACGTATCACGAGCTTATGCACGCCGCTTTGCTCTGGAGTGATGGTATTAGTCCATTCATCCGTCGTATTCAGTGCTAACGGTAATACGTGTTTACGCCGATCAGGCGTCGATAGCGTTAGTGCCATTTGAGTATTTTTAACGCTAATATGCTCAGCACTTTTACGGACCAAAAGCACATACTGCATCTGACTGTTATCGTTATGACCTTTGATTAACTCAGCCATAAACGGCATGTTGATCTTAAGTTGATGAGAAAACTTACGCTTAAAACTTTTCCCATCGAGCTCAACACTCACAAGGTAATCGCCCGGCTGAGTAAACCCTTTAATTTTAGTGCTAAAAATTCCTCGCTTAGGCGGGCTTTGAGTATCAAAGGCATATTGCCAGCTAGGCTTAGCACCCGTATTAAGTTTGCTAGCAGCCTCGATCGTTAATAGTTTTAAAAAATCAGAGCGCGAGACAACTTGGCTATCTTCTTGTAAAGCGAGCTGAAGATCTAGCTCGCTGCCCACCGGCGCTTGCAGCGGCAAAGGCTTAACTCGCAAATTAAGATCGCTCACCACAGTAATACGACTCCCCTTTGCCAAAGGCCCTTTCACCTCCCACTCGCCCTCTAAGGGTCGTGTAATAGTGACCAAGTCATAATTATCGGTGTGATGCCACGCAATATCCTTATCCAGATCTCCCTCATTAATCACCGTGCCATCAGGACCAACCAAACTAATAATACCTTGCGGATCATCTCGAAACATTAAAGCGGTAAACTCTTCAATTGATGAGTCAACCACAAAGCGATTACCTGCCAACGGTAATTGCTGCGAAGGTGAGGCGGCATCAAAAGCCTTTAAAAAAGCAGGTATTAAATCATCAGCCGTTTTGGCAACACCCGCATGCCCGCCTGTGGCCAACGACAACTTATTCATCAAATTAGTATCGGCATTATCAGAAAGCGCCACAGTATGTACACTAAAGCCTTGCTTTTTAAGTACTGGGATAATCTCGTCTACAATACGCCGCCACTCCTTTTCATTCACTGAAGGATCTTTGTCGATATCGACCATTCCATCAGTTAATAAAATTATATGTGCATTTTTTTTAGAGGCAGGCCCCACTTGCGATGCTTTTTCTAAAGCACCGCCAATATTGGTATATAAACCAACAGAATTAATGTTTTTAGCGCGATCAGTGGCCATTTCGCGCCACTGCTGATCAACAGTACCAAAAGGCACTAACATATTCACTTCTTTACCAAACGCCCAAACACCTGCATGACTACCGTCGGGCAATAGCTCCATCAACATCTCAACCGCAGGTTGACGCAAATTTTTAGGGTCATTGCGCTTCATGCTGCCAGAAATATCAATCACTAATCGTACATCGGCTTCATTGTCTGCAATACTAGAGGCTGAAAATAAAAGCGTCGATACGCCAAGCACCAACATCATAAATGCCATAAATAACGCACTACAAACACAGTGCGCTCTAGCCAGGTACTGCGTCTGTAATCTTTTAATATGCCGCACACCTAATCCCATAGTTAATTAACCTTGTGCCCGTAAAAGTCATCCGACATTCAAATATTTTATGCTCACCTAAATTATAGCTGCAATATCACGTATCACTGCAATGTGCGCATTGCTATGTTATTGGTCTAATCGGCAAACGGTGCTGTGCGCACTATCGGTCACCATTGAGCAATCACGTAATCACTTAATGGCATGCCTCATAATATGCTTATCCCACCAGCGCTCAAAACCTTCTAAGCTACGCGGTGGTAAAAAGTAATAACCTTGCATACGGTTACAACCAATGGTATTTAAATAATTCATTTGCTCTTGGTTTTCAACGCCTTCAGCCACCACACTCAAGTTTAAACTTGAGGCCAATTTTATAATACCTTCGGTTAGGCGCTGGTCTTGCGGGCTCGTTAAAATACTCGCAATAAACGATTTATCAAGCTTAACCGTATCAAAAGGGAAAGTGCGTAGATAGTTGAGTGATGAATAGCCCACACCAAAATCATCAAGACTAATTTTTAATCCCAAGGATTTTAATTCTGTAACGATTTTTGTCGCCACCTCGGTATCAGAAATCAAAACAGCTTCGGTTAGCTCTACACACAAATAATCTGCAGGCAGTTTATTTTCTTGTAAAGCATTTTTTATTCTATCAATAATTTTTGTATTCCTAAAATGTAGCCCTGATAAATTAATAGAGACGACCAGTGGGCGCCCTTCATCAAGCCATATTTTAGCCTGCTTACAGGCCATTTTTAAAACATAATAATCAATAAATTGCACCAAATCTGAATCTTCAGCATGAGGAATAAAAACATCAGGAAATAGCAACCCATATTTATGATGACGCCAGCGAACCAGTACCTCACAACCATACATTGATGCATTATCAGCATAAACTTGGGGCTGGTAATATAACTGCATATCACCATTAACGAGTGCGCTGCGCAGATCATTTTGAACAATTAAACGCTGCTTAGCCATCACCTCCATCGCTGACTCAAAAACTTTATACTGGTTTTTACCCGCTTCTTTAGAGGCATACATAGCAATATCAGCGGCACGCTTTAACGAAGTTAAATCATAGCCGTGTTCAGGGTAGAGCGCAGCGCCTAAACTCATTGTTATATCTAATCGCTTTGAATTAATAACAATCGATTGATTCATGGTTTTAAACAGCTTATCGGCAATAGCTTGCGCGTCGCTAGTAACATGTAAATCTTCAATCAAAATCAAAAATTCATCGCCTCCTAAACGACAAACAAGGTCTTCGCTACGCAGGGTGCAACTTAAGCGCTCGGCTACAGTCTTTAGTAGCTGATCGCCAACATCATGACCGAGCGTATCATTAATATTTTTAAAATTATCAAGGTCAATTAAAAATACTGCAAATAGTGTAGAGGCGCGGCGCGCATGTGCGGCAAATATAGGGAACTGCTCGGTTAATAGTGCTCGATTAGGCAAGCCTGTGAGTGAATCATGAAACGCGCGGTATCTAAATTCATCGGCTAGACGTTCTAATTCAATGGTGCGCTGCTTAACTGTTTTTTCCAGCATAATATCGCGCTGCTCTATTTGATCTAGCATCCGGTTAAAAGCATGAGCTAAATCTGCCAGCTCATCTTCGCCATCCGCATCAGCACGCAACGCATAATCACCTTGCTCTGTGACTTTTTTAGAAGTTTCATTTAACCGCTCTATGGGGTGAATAATAGCTCTTTGTAAGCGCGCACCCAAAAAAATCACTAAAACAAAAACCGCAGTCAAAGCGCCAAACGCAAACAAAAAAGTAGAAAATATTTGATCTTTTAACTGTTTATCACCAACATAAGCCGTTAATAAACCAACGACCTCACCATCAATTTTTACCGACCGCTTAAAGCTATCAAGATTAGATTGATGAATAGACTTTTTCGATGCGCCCACATCGTAAGTACGCTGCAACTGAGGATTAAAAAATTCGACAATACGATAAACGGCCTGAGCACTATCTGTTTTTTTAGTGACTTCAACATACATAACCTCATCATCAACCGCCAAACCCTGGAGCAATTCACGAGTTGTTATTTCATCTTCAAACATAACACTGGCAGCAATATTAATTGCCAAAACACCCAACTCGGCATTCAATTGACTTTCACGTTTATGCTGTAATAAATTAACAATATAAAGCATAAATGCGATAGCCAGTACCAACATACCTAAGCTTGCACCCGCCATAATAACAACAAGCATACGTGTGCGTATTTTTTTAAAATGAAACATTAATCAACTACCGCCTTAGCCAGCCCCAGTAGCTTTGCACTCACATATAACTGCTGCTTTTTAGCATTACCTCGGCTAATTTCAAAGCTTAGTTTTTTACCATTCATCACAAGCCTTATAACAGCATGATCATTCTTCATAAATTCATCAACAACGAGCAATCCACGAAAGCACTCTGGTGGCTCACGCAAGAAGTCACCTTGGTAATTTTCAGTGACGTACAATAAATGACAGCGCTCCACAATTGCGTACCCAGGTGCAGATTTAGCAAAGTCGATATAACTCAGGTTATTCAGGCGAATGTGACTAGATTGCTTTTTAGCAATCTTTTTGAATTCACTCAACAAAGAGTCAGCCCCCCCTACTACGCAGATAGTTTTTTTCTCTAAATCTTCTGGCCAACGCACAAACTTGGTAAAGTAATAGATATATGCGGCTATTAAGGCATTAATTTTTTCATTTTTGTAAGATGATTTTTTAACGTTAATAGCGTGTGAGGATAACGGCTTGGATACCCGGCCTGCTACAGGATTTGATGTAGGGATTGATGTAGAACTTGATACAGAGCTTAATGCTGGGTCCGCCAATATGGCGTTAATGCCTCCCCAGTAAATCACTATAAAAATAAAGACGAAGCGCTGCATCTTAATCACGCGTTAGGCTCCATTCTATTTTTAAATAAGCATAAGGCTCAACGCTAAAGGCTCCTGCATTAAATATTTCACGCTCTGACTCTATATGCTGTTTATCAGTATTAAATAAATTGCGTGCATTGAGCGAAATATTGAATTGCGTATTAACATTATAGGCCAATTTAATATCGGCGCTGATATAGCTAGGAACATTAGTTCTTTCTAAAGCACCGACATAACGCACCATCACATCTAAATCGACCTGGTTATTGACATGCCATAACGAGCGCAGCACATGCTGCTGCCGAGGTACCGTCTCGGCTAAATTAAAACCCAGACTATCGTCGCTTTGCTCAAATCCTTGCTCTACATCTAATACTGTAGCGCTGTACTGCAAAAACCATTGCTCATAAGGTTGGTACGCTAAAGCCAGTTCAAGGCCTTGATTATTCCTCCTACCTTGAGCATTAGCATAAATTGGAACATGCAAATAACCTTGCCCGCTATAACTCATTCTAAACTCGGGGTCACCGGTACCTTCAACACCTAATATATTCTCATAATGGTGCTCAAAAAATACCGCATCCAAACTAAACACTTCAGAGGCCGAATAACGATAGCCTAATTCAAAAGATAATAATTTAACATCCACTTTATTGTTATCATTATTACTCAAGGATAAGCGTATAGGTAAAAAAGAGGCTGGCGGCTCAGCGCTAGCGTCGGGGGGTAATGTCGCAAAACTCAATTCACTTTGACCATTTAGCATACGAGAGGGAGTACTATTCGCTTTAGATACAGCCCCCCAAAAACGCTGATCCTCATCCGCTTGCCACATAACACGCAACGAAGGCTGCACACTAGAATCACTGAGCGAGTGATCGTCTAGCCGCAACCCCAAAGACGCCGATACAGTACGACTCAATGCGACGGTATCTTGAACATAAACACTGTGAGTTTTACTGGATTGTTTTTCAGGCTGTAATAAAATATCAATGCCCGAACCATCTATAGGCACACTAAAGTCACTTTGAGTGTAGCGACTATAAAGGCCTGCCGTTAGCATATGCTTTTGCCCTAGCGCTCCTGTCCACTGCCACTCAGCATCGTAATTGCGAGTATTCCACTCATAGGCTGTAGTATCACGCTGAGTATCATCGCTATTAACCAGTAAATACCATTGCCCAAAGCGCGTTTGGCGCTGCCACCTCAATGAACCATAAAGGCCTGCTTTATCTTCATGACTATACAAAGGCTCAGCCCAAGGGGCTTGCAACAACTGTTTTGCCCAAGGCGTTGTCGATTTAACCTCAAAAAAACCGGTATTAATATTGAGTGTGTTTTGCCCCTGCTGAAACTGCCAGCCCGAATTTATCCGCGAGCTTTGCCAATCATACCCCTCCAAATTGGGGCTTACCGCCTCCAAAGCGCCATTTTGCTGAGTGTGCATTGAGATAAAAACCTCACTGTTCGCCCCAGCGGCAAAATCAACCCGGCCATACAAAGAGCCTTTGTCTTCACCGTCACCCACAGTACCTCGCAATTTAATACCGGCACTAGCCTCGGGTTTACGAGTGATAATATTGACAATACCATTAACAGCATTCGCTCCCCACAAGCTTCCACCCGGGCCACGCACAACTTCAATACGCTCAATATCCTCTAAACTAATATTTTGTTCATCCCAATTGACACCACTAAATAGCGAGGTATAAATACTACGACCATCAATAAGCACCAATAAATAACGCGCATAACGCCCACCTAGGCCGCGTGCACTAACCGCCCATTCATTAGAAGACACCTTCGCCACTTGCATGCCTGGCGCCATACGTAATGCATCGGGAATATTGCTAATCGCGGCTCGACGCAAATCTTCTTTAGCAATCACATAAATGGCTGCCGGCGAGTCTTTTAGCGTTTCATAACGCTTAGAGGCACTCACAACAGTTGTATCCATTTGCATCAGTGCTTCTAAAGGAATATCAATAAGGTCATCAGCCCCCATCGACAGCTCTTGCGCCCAAACCGGAAGCGCAAATACAACAGTCAACATTAGTGCCATTAAGGCCGATTGACGCTGCAATCGCATCTGTTGCCACATAGCCATAACACAAACCTTTTTAATGAATACCTTTAGGTATAGCGTGTTTGGCCAATATTCGACAGGTTGTACAGGTGGTAAGCTCAATATAATGACAAATCAAGCAAAAAGCAGATGGCTAACCCCGAGAGTGTTGGGGCAGAAAGAAAAAAGAGAGTGATTCAGAGGGTGCTAGCAACTCAACCCAACACAACGCACGATACGCACTGGCGCCAGATAAGGGTTAAAAGCAATCGTTCAAAGTAATGGCTCAAAGTAATAGTTCAAAGTAAACGCTGTTTTTAGCACTTATACAGTCACTACACGCCAAAAAAAGCCCCTAGCACATAACGTATGCTGGGGGCTCACTCAATACAAAGGCTAATACAAGCGTCTATTTAATAGTCAAATTTAAAGTCAACATCTTCGGTACGCAAATCAAAATTACGCATCAGTGGGTTACTTTCAATACCCATAAGCCTGCGGCCAAACGCCATAACGTGCTTCGACTCTAAAATAACACCATTGGCATCATCACGTCGTAAGTTATTGGGGTTTAACTTATATGCTTTTAAGCCGTCATCTGTTTTACCTACAACACGATCAGTCCAGTTAACGCCAGACTTCATAATAATCGCGCTGCCAATTGGCCAATGGTCTTTACCGCCACCAGAGTTATACCAAGGGGTGCGAGCAAAGTCAGATCCGATAAACATATTTAATCGATCCGTAATCTCCAATTGCTCGGCAACCTCCCAAGCAAAGGCAATAGCATTGTTTGCTTTGGTTAAGCGCGCAGCATGTAAATTATCGTGATCACTGTGCGTATCAAATGCATTAATAACCGTATCGGCAGACACCGATGTACCCGACTTAAAGCCCACTAACGCATAGAGCATTTGCTGGTTGAGGTTTTCACGCATATCAAAACCGGTGGTATCCACCATATCGAGTACACGCTTAAACTCAGCAAAGTTAGGAAAGCTTTTATTTGCATTTAAGAAGTCCTTCAAAAAACGCTTATCTGCTTCAATACTGGCCTTGCTCAAGTTATCGCGTGCACGCTTTTTACGAAACGCATCAATCGCAGCAATATCTTCATCAGGTAAATACTGCTTAGTCCTCGAAGCATTAGGTTCTAATAACGTATTAAAAGTATCAATGTCACGACCTAAACGTGTAGGTACAATCACGTCACCACTCGAAAAACTGCCCCCGTTAACCAATAAAGGCATAGGGAAATCATCTTGCAATGTCGAGGCAAAAGCGGCCGATAAATTAGGGTAACCCGCTTGTGTAGAACCGGTAAAGTTATATTGCTGGCCAGCACTGTGGCCGTTGGTATAGCTATTAACACCGTTAATGACAAGCATCTTGTCATGATGCTTGTCAAATAATTCAGCATTATTCGCAAAGGGTGCATAAGCAATATTACCCGCTGTCTGTATACCCTTGGTTTTGGCCCAATTATTTATGACTTTTCCGCCTTTATTCAACTTAGGGTCGCAATAACTAGCAACATCCCAAGCGCCTCTGACCTGCATCTGAATCAAAAACTGCCCTTGGTAGTCTGCAGGTGCAGCCCAAAGCCGTGTTGCAGGAGCACTACCGGCGGCCAAGGCCATACCACTCATCTTTAATAAATCGCGTCTGTTCATGATATAGGCTCCTATTCAGTAATAAACTGGTAATCAGATGACAAGGCGACAAGTACGCCCTTCCAGGCAGAAAAGGTAAATTTCGTATCGAAATTATTTTTATTACCTTCGCCAATACAAAGATGATCGTTGCCAATCAAGCGCTTATCGCCGCGGGTTTGTGCATTTGCCTTAAGCGTGGTGAATAATGCATACGCCTCATTAATTGCTTTAGCATTAGGGGCGTGACGCTCATTTAATAAGCGCTCATGTAAATGCACTAACTGCGCTCTAATTTTTTGCTCTCCCGTATCGGCTAATTCAACTAACGGAAACAAAGTACGCATTGCTTTAGGCTTTTCGAAGTCTTTAAAGGCGATAGAGCAGCTTTCACGGTATGCGTTAGCTTTAACAACATTCATTTTCACAACGTTCATGTTGCGATCACGCGATTCAATATTAATCGAATCAATACCGCCGAAGGCACCGTTATGGTTAGCATCGTACAATCCGGCATTATCAAACAATGACTTTTGCTTAGTGACCATCTCTTCAGGCGTTAGCAAGCGGTTACCCGAGTAAGTTAATGGCGCCTCAGTATTATCACCGTCACCCGCCAAGTTTTTCGCCCGATACCAGTCCGATAACAACAAGTTAGCCAGTAAGTCTTTTAAGTTCCAATTACTGTTTTTAAACTTACGTACTACCTCAACAACAAACTCTTGCTGCTTAACAAGCTCTTCGTCTGATTTAGTTGCATAAAGCTCTTCGCCAAATACAGCAGGCCACCAAAACTTAACTGCAGCAGGGCCAAAACGTGGGTCATCAACCAATTTTTCAGCTAACCAACGTAAAGGCTCTTCACCTTGAGGTTTATCCTCGCCATTAAAGCCAGCGGGTAGTACATCGGCATACCAGGTTTGACCAACTTCATATAAATCAGTCTGTTTATATTCACGGCTGAGCGAGTCGAGCGCTTTATTACTGTAGCGGTATATCCCTTTATCACTAAAGTCTTGGAAGCCAGCAGCGATAGGGTCCATAGTAATATGGCAAATAGTACACGCAGGGTTATTTAACGTGGGGTTATCAGCATCGTCGGCATCGTCTATTTTTACACGCGGCGCCGAGGCTTCAATGTTGTAGCCTAAAAAGTGATACATCGTCCAGCGTGAGCGAGCACGGTTACGGTTAGTGGCCGTAGAAGGATACTGGTTGAGATAAGCCATCGATGACAATACGCCAACATGCGGAAACTCGAGTAAGCGTGAGTTATTCCAATCTTTAGAAGGCAGGCCGTTAGCCGTAGAAACGTGTTGGCCGGTATTTTTACCTTTGATCCATCGGCCTTTGGCTACTGGAGTAGGATAGTTATACAAACGTGACATCTCATGAGACACCATGGTGTAGTCAGCGGTTAGAATCTCGGTGTATGGCAAGTTGTTCTTAACAACATGGTGAATTAGCTCTAAAGGCTCTTCGCGAAGCTCCTTTACCAAAGCAAGGTCATATACAAATCGATTGGCCTCAGCGTCAACTAACCCTTTAAATTTAGGGTAATAGTTTAAGAACCAAAAACGATAATCAACACCTTCAATACCACGCATTAATAGCTGGTCATTTGCACCTGTTTTAATAAACTGCCTGAAGCCATTACCGGTCATTAAACCTTTAAGCTTGGTTTTTAGGTCGGCATAGTTAGCGCCCTTCACTTCTTCGAGAGCCTCAACACTCGGTATACCTTGCCCTAACAAAACAGAGGCACGGCGATAAACATCTTCAGCATTACTGCGTCTAATTTGAAAGCTCTGAGCCGGTGTACTTGAACTGGTATCATCACTTGAATTATTGCCGGTATCAATATTATGTACGCCAACCAACCATGCTTTGATATCTTTAGCGCAGTTTAGGTTACACAGCGTTGCATCTTGCAAAGGCATGCTAATTGCTGTTTTGCTCACCATAGTGCCAACAGTAATAGACTCCAAGAAAGACGTTTGCCCTGCACCGCCGCCATCGCCCGATGGGCCATGGCATAATACACACTGCGCTTCGTAAAAATCTTTACCGCGCTGTGCTTGTGCAGATAAACCACCGGTAGATGAACTTGCCGCTTGGCTACTGACACTAGAGCTGCTGGCAGGCACACTCGCCGGTGTTGGTGCATCACAACGTGTACCCGAGCAGATACAGACACTATTTTCAGTGGCTTTATTTCTACAGCTAGTTGCTTGCGGCCAAGTCACTCGACATTCAGCGCGATTACTACACTGACCAGTATTAGGTGGCACCATTGCCACTGAAGAAGACTGTACGGCACTACTAACAGGCGCAGGCGCCGAAGAGGCCGCTACCGATGAAACGGGTGTAGGCATTGATGAAGCAACGCTACTCACCGGTTCTGAAGCGGCACTGCTAGATAGCGCATCTTCGTCTCCGGCACAACTGATGAGTAAAACGGAAGCTAAACCAATGCAACTTAATCGTTGAACCGATTTAACCCAAGACTGTGTAAAGGATTTTCGTATTATGTTGAGCATATGCACCTCAATGTCCGAGTCGCTAAGATTTGTTCGTACACTATGTCAGAAAACCCAGGAAGTGTTTGTGAATTAGTACCGTCCCATTAAATCGGGAAGCCTCATCATAGAACCAATTAGCTAATGCGCCTTATAAGTGCGCCTTATGGCACATAAGGATCATTAAAAGACTTATATGGGAAGACACAAATTAGGTCATGTGAGACTAAAAAGATCCTTTAGATTTGGTTTTAACGACAATATGTGAGACTTTTAAGATGGTTTTAAAGGCAATACATGAGACCTTTAAGATAGTAATACGTAAGATCTTTAAGATAGTAATACGTGATACCTTTAAGATAGTAATATGTGAGACTTTTAAGATGGTTTTTTTTGCCGCGAATATAGATCACAAATAATAAGGTAGCACAATAATACTGGCGGTTTATTCTGATAACAGCCGCCACAACAAGGCAAACTATAGACTGATTATGGTAAGGCCGTAGCTATGCAACAATACCGGCGTACCGGCATAAGAAGCTTAAAAAAATACCGCCTTAGGCTCCCCAAAGGCGGTATTTAAATCACTTTGCTTCTACAGGTAGTAATAGCCTATAGTCATACAAACTAAAAGAGCTCAGCACCCATACCCATCAAGTCATTTGTTTGGGCTTGTATGCGTTGCACAAGGAAATTAGCCTTTGGTAACTCGCGATTAAAATAGTAAGTGCAAACATGGCGCTTCGCTTGTAAGTAGTCGGCACTAAACTCTTCATCACTACCGTTTATCGTGGTAGAGGCCTGAGCCATCTTCAGCCATAAATAACCATAAGAGACTAAACCGAGCAAATGTAAAAAGTCAGTAGCGCTGTCGCCAATTACTTCTGGGTTTGTCGTCGCACGCTGGCCAAGCTCATCTGCAACAGCTGCCACAACCTCAGCGTGCTCAACCAACAACTGGCCCTGTGCTTTTAGCTCATCAGTCAACTCACCTGTGGCAAATGCTATTACTTCATCCAAAAAGGCCTTCAGCCAAACACTTTTATTACCGACTACTTTACGGCCCAGTAAATCTAGCGCTTGAATACCATTAGTGCCCTCATAAATTTGAGTAATACGAATATCACGCACATATTGCTCTTGCCCCCATTCACGAATAAAACCGTGGCCGCCAAGCACCTGCTGACCCTCTATTGCGGCACTCAAGGCCATATCACTCATAAAGGCCTTGGCAACAGGCGTTAATAAAGCCACGCGACCTTCGGCTTCGGCTTTGGCGCTGTCGTCTTTGCTATATTTGGCAATATCTAAATACTTAGCCACATACAAGTAAAAAGCACGGCCAGCTTCATTAAAGGCACGCATATGCAATAACATGCGGCGTACATCTGGGTGAACAATAATAAGATCGGCTTCTAGCTCGGGCTGTTTAACGCCGGTTACACTACGGCTTTGCACTCGATCTTTGGCGTAGTCACGCGCAACTTGGTAGCTGGCCTCTGCCGCAGCAACCCCCTGAATACCCACGGTTAAGCGCTCGTAGTTCATCATGGTGAACATAGCAGCCAAGCCTTTGTTGGGCTCGCCGACTAACCAACCTTTAGCGCCATCAAAATTCATCACGCAGGTTGCCGATGCTTTGATGCCCATTTTCTTTTCTAGCGCGCCGCAACTAAAGCTATTGCGCTCGCCTATACTGCCATCGCTATTAGGAATAAATTTAGGGACTAAAAATAACGATATCCCCCTAGAGCCCGCAGGGGCATCAGGTAGCTTGGCCAAAACTAAGTGGATAATATTCTCGGCCATATCGTGCTCGCCCCAAGTAATAAAAATCTTGGTGCCGCTAACTTTATAGCTTTGAACTCCGTCAGCACTGGCGCTACCCTCTTCAGGTACAGCCTTTGTGCGAATGAGCCCTAAATCGGTCCCCGCATGGGGCTCGGTTAGATCCATGGCTCCAGCCCATTCGCCGCTATACATTTTAGGTAAATACTGCTGCTTTAAGGCTTCACTACCGTGCGCATTTAACGCCAAACACGCGCCCGCTGTCAGCATTGGGGCCAAGCCAAAAGCCATATTAGCGCCTTGCAACATCTCCTCTACACAGGCAACCAAACTTTTAGGCATACCCATGCCGTCGTAAGCAGGATCGCCACCTAGGGCGCCCCAGCCACCTTCACAGTAAGCGCTATAGGCCTCGTTAAAGCCCTCAGGCACGATCACTTTACCGTCAACTAGCTTACTGCCCACCTCATCGCCCTCGCGATTGATAGGCGCAATCACCTGCTCGCACAACTTTGCAGCTTCTTCGAGTATCGCTTTGGCGGTATCGGGGTCGGCATCGGTTAAGCCTAACTGCGGCCATAACTCTTGCGCATGAATAATATGCTTCAGTAAAAACTGAAGGTCTAAAGTCGGTGCTTGGTAATCGGCCATAATGCCCTCACATGAGTAATTATATTTATTAACACTAATAACATCTATCAATGAAGTGTACGCCACTGCAAGCCAATAGGTACAACAGCAAGCCAAAACCCAGTGCGATACATAAAACAATGGCGCACTAAACCACAAAGGCTAAGCGATATTTACACAAGCGATATTTGTATTCGTTACACCCAAAGCACTCGGTTGATAGACCAACAAATGTAACGCCTAGCTTTAAGGCAGAGGGGTACTAACGTGACTCATCGGAATATATAGCGCGGCACACTCAATGCAGGAAGCAATCAACCAATAATGACTCTACCGCTGCATTACACAAAGCATTAATAACCTGTGAACTATAAGAGCTAAAAACGCCACTTAAGGAACGAGGAAAAAATACATGATCCAATAATAGGTGTTTTCTAGCGTTGCTCAAAGCGTTACACACCCCAGCGAGCGCCTTGCGGAGAAAATAAGGATATCTACGTGTTTTTTTGAAATCTCATCAGGTACCCACGCCGAGCAACGGCTAAATGAGCTGACTTACGGAAAAGTAGCTAGTTAAAGCTTACGCGGCCGGTACCCGTATTATAAAACACTGCTATGGTGGGCAACTGATAATGATGATACGTAAACTGGCAACGAACAGAACCTACTTTAGGCTCTGGCGCCGCACGCCAATACTGCTGTGCGTCGGCTAACGTTGGCTGCTCAACCACCAAATGCTGCCATAGCGCCTGGCAATCTTGCGGGCTCGCAACAGGATTGGCATCTAAACCCATCACAATACCCGTCGCACTAAAATGCAAAGGGCTTTTGCTACTGCCGCCCACAGCCCACTTAGCTTGCTGCAAATTAACCGCACTATTAATAGCAGCAGCACTTAATTGAGCTTGTGCTCGTACAGCCAGCTCTTGCGTGCTTTGCTGTTGGCTCATAACAACGGCTGCCGCAGAACCCACCAAGGTAACGCTAGCGACCATCTCAATCATAGCCACCCCTGCTTGATGGCGGGCAAGCGCGTACTTGCGAGCCAACACACCTTTACTGGCCGCTTTATATTTACCTATGGGCTGAACAACTGACAACTTAGCGCGCGCAGGTTTAATCACCATGCGTCTTATAGGAGAAAGCTGATAAAGGAGCTGACAAAAAAGCATAATAAAAATCGAGCCATTGAGACAAAATGAAAGTGTATCTAGCCCAGCAAGGTTATTCTGTGCGTCAATTATCAGTACTTTAAAAGGTTATAAGCCATCACTCCGTTCATCATGCCAATAGCTTGGCATGCTTAAAATGGGTAATCTTTATGCTATGACTCAATATTGTTGAGCTATCACTGTTCAAGGCCACCCTATAATACGCTAACAATCACTTTTCGCTTTGGAATGCCTAAGGGCACACGCCTAAGCCCAACCAGCTCAGTCAGCAGTGGCCTGACTTGCAGGGTCTAGCTCAATGGTCATAGTCACGCTTTTAGCATTGCCTGCAAACCACTTTTGTACATACAATGATCCAATAATCGGAGGCTGTCCAGCCTCTGGTATTTCTTTATATCTCACACTATTTTTAGTCTCTTTTTCAATTTCAAAAGCTACGTGCTTTTTAGTCATAGCAAGCTCCTCTTGGTCTTTTCGCTTTAAAAATAAAGCATAACAGCTGAAACCTATGATAACTATTCAGAGGTGCGGAAATCGGGCGCCAAGAAATCATTTGCTGGGCCGCTCAAGCCATCCATGTGCGCTTAAATGCCCAGAAAATAACCCATCAGCACCCTGCTGAGAGGGTTTTTTGGGTTCGGTTGAATAGTTACAACCTATGAAACCTAAAGATTACAACGCATCAACTAAAAGAGCTAACACCATCATATGACAAATAAAAACATCCCAATACACGGTAGCCAAAACAAAATATAGACGTTGAGTCCACACAATGTAGTGCCTATAGCGTGTATCGAAATGTATTTTTAACCCTTCATGAGCAATATATATTCAGTTGACCGACAAGACACGCTGCCGTGATTAATCAGGAATCGGCAAACCGCTAGCAACAGCATTAGGAATAACATCATGTAAATTAAGTGATGACGGATCGGTTAATGCCCCCATAAAAGACAATATATCTTTCACTTCTGATTCTGTAATTCGACCACCCGTAGGCTTAAGCTCTGGTGCCAAAGTACTAAAAATACGCCTTAAGGTTGTACGATCATTTTCAAAGGCACCGGTAACTAATTCAAATTCTATTTGCGTAGGGTCATAAGCGGCGATAGCGGCGGCTGGATTAAGGTGATGCCTAATAGCATCCTCCAGCTTATCGTATGCACCATTATGAAAGTAAGGTGCCTCAAGCTCAATATTGCGCAATGACGGTGTTCGAAATTGGAAGTCCTCATCGCTATTACCAGTAATAGCGCCGCGCCCTAAATCAAGCGGGGCTGCATCACCACGGCCGGTACCTACTTGAGGAGCCGCAATATTATGAAATGATAAATCAGTTTGTAAATTACCAGAGTGGCAAGCAACGCAATTCGCTCGGCCATAAAACAAAATAGCTCCACGCTTAGCGCTTGGTGACATTGCTTCACTATCACCCGCAAGATACTCATCAAATGGAGAGTTTAACGCTGTAAATGCCTCGGTCATAAATGCCCCTATGGCATTGCTGATATCGACAATATCAATATCCTTTTCTGCGGTATAAGGGTAGGCATTTTGCAATAACTCATCGTAACCATCATTATTGACAATGCGAGCAGTAATGGAATCCCATATTTGCACAAAGTCATCGTCACTTAATGCACCTAACTCATTCGGCTGTCCAAAAACATCTAGCTGCCCGGTAAAGCCCCTCATCTCTTCATCTGGTGTAATAGGAAAGGCACTAAATGCGCCTAACGCGTTAGTAAAATCTTGTGGTGTATCGCTACCAGCAGGTGAAGTAAAGCCAATACTTGAATTACCCGATAATCGGCCATCCCAAAACATCACATCCCAACCCGAAACACCGCGATTCCAAAGACTTAAAGCATTACGAGGTAAAAAATCAAAGCGTTCGTCACCCTTTTGACGCCGGCTAGGGCCTAAACCTATAGCCCCTTGTGCACGCGACTGGCTTTGGGCATCGGCCGAGCCTAAAGTAGTATTGTGACACGTAGCACACGAGATATTACGGCGACCAGAGAGCTCTTTATCAAAAAACAAACTCTGCCCAAGTGCCACCACGGCTGGATTTTGTTGTGCAGGCGGTTGAACAGGCACAATACCGTGCTGTGCGAGTTTTTTACGCAAAATAATATCTGAATGAGCAATATTACTTTTATCAAATTTAGCATTAAAACTAGCTTTACCTCCCTGCGCCGAATAGGCATTGGTATGTAAAGCAGCCCCCAAAATAATAAGCATACTAGAAAATCCGACCGTCTTCATATTAATACTCATAACATCTGATTCCTGAAATTATTGTTAACCCAACGTATTAGAACTTAAAAAAGCAACAATCAAATATATTAAGATTATCGCGCATCGAGCATACACAAATAACAAGAGCACATTACCACTTCAAAGGCATTAATTAACGAATTTACAGAAATGTTATGAATGTGTTAATTTTGTGATACTTAAAAACGAAGATGAAATAAACTAGATAACACATTTATCTTATGATTTTAAAAACAGTAACTATTCAGAGGGCCGCAATTGGGCGCTAATGAATCATTGAATGGACCGCTCAAGCCATCTGCGACTTTGTGCTCCTCGACTTTGTGCTCCCGCAAAGTCTAAGCTTGCATATCCCTAGTGCAGGTGCAAAGTCTACCCCCACGCATCCATGCTGGGGCTGGCTGCTATATAAGCGCTCTCGACAGTGTGCTCCTGCACTGTCTAACCCTTGCTTTCCCTGCAAGGCCCGGCGCTTAAATACTCAGAAAATAATCCCTCAACACCCTATCAGATGATGTTTTCAGCTGGGCTGAATAATTACCCCAAAACAAGTATTATGGGATAATGTATTTTTACTCGCCCCTTATATGGCTGTCGTTTTAGGTTTTTTACGCGCCGAGCTGTGGGCTGGACGCTCTCGAATAGCCCTGATTTATTATCGGCGGCCGCGAGTAGATGAATACCTTTGTGACGGTTATAATGGGGCGCTTACCCAATGCGATACACATAAATTGATTAGCGCCATACTGAGTAATACCCGTATTATAATTGGTCACATGTTGTCTAAATGCGGCTTATTTGAACACAGTGCGTAATATTAGTGGGTCATTGTGGAACTCAGGCTAGACTTTAGCCATTTCATCCGATATACACCTACCCGAGCTTATTAAAAGTCATGTAACTATTCAGCCAAGCTACCAGCCAAGCTGAAAAACAGCACCTGACGGGTGCTAATGGATTATTTTTGGCCGTTGAAGTGCCGGGCCTTGCGAGGAAAGCAAGAGTTAGGCCGTGCACCTGCACTAGTAGGGATATGCAAGATTAGACTTTGCAGGAGCATAAAGTCGAGGGGCATAAAGTCGAGGAGCACAAAATCGCTGATGGCTTGAGCGGCCCAGTCAATGATTCATTAGCCCCCAACGCCGGCACCTCTGAATAGTTACAAAATCATAAATATAATAATCATAGGTCAAGTAATGAATCAAAATAAATCACTGTTAGCACGGGTTACTAGCGGCAGCTTAGTACTACAAATTCTCGTCGGTATTACTCTTGGTGTTATTCTCGCCACAGTTTCAACTTCTGCCGCAATACAAGTGTCATTTTTAGGCAGTTTATTTGTTAAAGCATTAAAGGCTGTTGCGCCTATACTTGTGTTCGTTCTCGTAGCGTCATCAATTGCAAACCAAAAGAAAAACGCCCAAACCAATATGCGACCTATTATTGGGTTGTACTTGATTGGAACATTAGCGGCAGCATTAACTGCGGTGGCATTTAGCTTTGCATTCCCGACGACGCTATTACTTGCTGGCGGCATTGAAGACTCAAACCCGCCACAAGGCATTGCAGAAGTATTAAATACTCTACTTTTTAAAATTGTAGACAACCCTATTAACGCCTTATTAACAGGTAATTATATTGGCATCTTAGCATGGGCTGTAGGCCTAGGGGTTACATTACATCACGCTAGCGAAGCAACCAAAAAAGTACTCTCTGATTTAAGTGATAGCGTGACTAAAATTGTACGTTTTGTTATATGCTTTGCGCCTATTGGTATTTTTGGCTTAGTGGCTGGCACAACTGCTGCAACAGGTTTTGAAGCATTAGCAGGCTACGCTCAATTGCTTAGTGTATTAGTAGGTGCAATGTTATTTATCGCATTAGTCGTTAACCCGATGATTGTGTACTTAAAGATTCGGCGTAATCCTTATCCATTGGTACTAAAATGTTTACGTGAAAGTGGCCTCACGGCTTTTTTTACTCGCTCCAGCGCAGCAAATATTCCAGTAAATATGGCGCTGTGTGAAGAGTTAAAACTTCATAAAGACACCTATTCAGTTTCAATACCGCTAGGCGCAACCATTAATATGGGCGGCGCAGCAATCACTATTACCGTGTTAACATTAGCCGCTGTAAATACCTTGGGTATTCAGGTCGATTTTTTAACGGCTATATTATTAAGTGTTGTTGCAGCCATATCAGCTTGTGGTGCCTCGGGTGTTGCTGGTGGCTCACTGCTACTAATACCTTTGGCCTGTAGCTTATTTGGCATATCAAATGATGTAGCCATGCAAGTAGTGGCTGTTGGTTTTATTATTGGTGTGATTCAGGATTCAGCCGAAACGGCATTAAACAGCTCAACCGATGTAGTCTTTACCGCAGTTGCTTGTGAAGCGGCAAAAAATAAAGAGAATAGCTAATATTACCTGCAGATAAGCTATAAAAAACCGCTCACCTGAGCGGTTTTTGTGTTTTTAGTGCTCATCACTTATAACAATGCTTTGGCCAGCTTTACAAAATGTCTAAAACACGAGGACAGGCACTCACACTGCTTATTTAAAGGCGCGCCGATTGTCCAGCGCCATACGAAAGCTGAATGACTGCCAAAAGCTGAACAACAAACCCTGAGTAATCGCATTGAGTGCTACCACAAGCGGCTGCAAGTTTAAGCCGCACCGAAATAGCTCACTAACACCCCTTCAGCACGAGTGCATTCATGCGCATCATTTATGACATGCCTTAATGCGCCCATTGCTAGACACGCAAATATATAGGCCGAGCTCATTGAGAAAGGCAGGCATCTTACATTCATCACTTATGCTGCATCACAGGGGGTTATTTGCGACAAAACAGCGAAAAGAGGTGTAGAATTCGTATAAAAATTTGTTGAGGGAAATGAAAAATGAACAAAAAGTGGATGAAGGTGGTTTTTCCGTTTGTGGCCGTTGCTGTAGGTGTGGCGGGTATGACAGCCATTGGGGCGACCAAAGGCGACGGTGATAAAAAAGCGCCGGTAGATATTCGCCCTGTCATTAAGGTTGAATCGGTTTTTGCTCAGAATTATCAAGTGCAAATTTCTAGCTTTGGTGAGGTAGAGCCTTTAGAGCGTACACACTTGGCTGCTCAGGTTTCAGGAGAGGTTATCCACTGGCATGAAAATTTTGTACCTGGTGGTTTAATCGCGCGTGGCGAGGTGCTATTTAGTATTGAAAAAGATACTTATGAGGCTGCACTGATGAAAGCGCAGGCAGACTTATCTCTTGCTGAGGCGGCATTAATAGAAGAGCAAGCGCGTGCAGCAGTTGCCGAAAGCGAGGCCAAAACAGCCCCTAAAGCTAAGGTTACCGACCTTTATCTACGTAAGCCCCAATTACTGAGTGCGCGCGCAGCGCTAAAATCGAGTCAGGCCCAGTTAAAAATTGCCCAGCGAGATTTGGACAACTGCGAAGTTAGAGCACCTTATGATGCTCTAGTTGTCGCACGCAACCTTGGCAAGGGGCAGTATGTGTCTCGAGGGGCTGAGGTTGGAGAGCTTTATAATATTGAGTACGCCGAAGTCACCTTCCCCATTGCCGGCTTCGATACTACTTTCCTTCCTGAGCGCGTTGCAGGTTTGGCAGCTAGGGTCACTGTAAAGGGAGCCACTCAAGTATATCGAGAGGCCTTAATTACTCGCGATTTAGGTATTGTTGACAGCGCTACACGCATGAGCCATTTGGTCGCTCGAATCCCCGACCCCTACAGCCTAAAAAGTGACCTTCCTCCCATTAAGTTTGGTAGCTATGCCAAAGTCGGCTTTACGGGGAAAACATTAGAAGATGTATATCGCTTACCGCAGGAATTAGTGACCAATCAAAAAGTTTGGATTGTTGACCCAGCACAGCGCTTGGAGCCTCGCAATGTTAGAGTAGTGCGTGAAGAGGGGGAGTTCTTTTTGATTCGTGGTGACTTAATGGACGATGATAAAGTAGTGACTACTTTACCGGAATACCCTCAAAACGGTATGGCGGTGAAGCTTGCCGTAACCGATGGGGATCTAAAGCCGTTAAGTGATCAGCCGGGTAATAAAACGGCCGAACAAAAAGCAGCTAACCGCTAGGGGGCGTTATGAGTGTAACTAATGAAGTGCCAGGCGGTATTATTGCTTTTTTTGCCAAAAACCCCGTTGCAGCAAATTTATTGATGGTGTTTATTATCATCTTGGGGACAGTGAGCTATTTTACAGCTCAACGTCAAATGTTCCCTAATATCGAAATTAACTATATTCAGGTCAGTGCTGTATACCCCGGTGTATCGCCACAAGAAATAGAAGAAAGCATTCTTATAAAAATAGAAGAAGCGCTAAAAGATGTCACTGAAATTACAGAAATGATTTCACGAGCAAACCGCGGTTATGGACGTGTGTCACTCGAAATTGACCCCAATGCTAAACTGACAGATGTACTTGATAAGGTAAAGTTGCGGGTAGATGGTATTGCCACGTTTCCGGCAGATATGGAACCTGTTAATGTAACCCAGCAAGAATTTCAACAGCAAGTAATTGAATTATCTTTAGTCGGTGACGCTCCTTTAACGGAGTTAAAACCTCTTGCAAAAATGATTGAAGATGAATTACTTGAGCTCTCTAATGTGGCTTTGGTATCGATGCAGGCGCCCGAAGACGAAATTGCCATAGAGATCAAACCTGACGAACTTCGAAAATATAGCCTTACACTTGCTCAAGTGGCCAGTGCTATTCGTCGGCATTCCACTAATATTTCGGCTGGGCAGTTGCGTACGAATGCGGGAATTATTTCCGTGCGTGTTGAAAACCAACTCTATAACGGCGAAAAGTTTCGCTCTATTCCCGTAAAAATTGGTGATAATGGTGCTCGGGTTTTACTACAAGATGTAGCGGTTATTAAAGATGGTCTTATCGAGGGGGAGCACTACTTTAAGTACTCCGGCCAAAATGCAATATATCTTTCAGTCAACGCGACAAAAGAGCAAAGCATTA
The DNA here is from genome assembly GCA_947494095.1 of uncultured Pseudomonadales bacterium. Classification (GTDB taxonomy): domain Bacteria; phylum Pseudomonadota; class Gammaproteobacteria; order Pseudomonadales; family Cellvibrionaceae; genus Marinagarivorans. The sequence goes on along the minus strand of CANLTI010000027.1, from coordinate 3,649 downwards.
TACCCGTTGCGGACTCTGTTAAAAACTATATAAAAGAACGCAATAAAACACTGCCGTCAGGCTTAAAGCTGAAAGTACTCGTAGACATGACGTATTACCTTAATGCGCGCCTAGATATGATGCTCGACAACTTACTCATGGGATCGATACTTGTTGCCATTATGCTGGGCATATTTTTGCAAATTAGACTCGCATTTTGGGTAATGGTGGGCTTACCCCTTTGCTTTCTTGGTGCCATAATGTTAATGCCAGCATTTGGTGTCAGTATTAATATTCTATCGCTATTTGCTTTTATTATGGTGCTGGGGATAGTGGTCGATGATGCTATTGTCATCGGCGAAAGTGCTTACAGTGAAATTGAAAAATACGGCGGCGGTGTTAATAATGTAGTACGCGGCGCCCACCGCGTTGCTGTTCCTGCCACCTTTGGTGTCCTAACTACCATTGCCGTATTTGTCCCTTTTGTTATGTCTAGCGGGCCTCAGGGAGCCTTCTTTTATAATATTGCCGCTGTTGTTATTTTATGTTTAGTTTTTAGTTTAATCGAATCCAAACTTATTCTCCCCGCGCATATAGCACACATGAAAGTGGTAAAAATAAAACCGGGTTCATGGCGAGAAAAATTCAATACGCGATTTTTTGGTTTTATCAACGGTCGCTACCGCAACTTTGTATACACATGCACACAATGGCGCTGGAGTGTATTTGGCGTTTTTGTTGGCGTATTGCTGCTTAGCTTTGGTTTAATTCAAGCGAATTATGTGCGAACAGTACCAACGCCTGCGGTGCCTCATGACTTCCCTAGTGTGCGCATTGAAATGAATGAAAACGTCTCTGATCTCATGACGATTAACGCTCTCAAAACTATCGAGCGCGTGTTGTATGAAGTCGATAAACAGGTAGAGCAAGAAACCGGTCAAAAAATGATTAAAGACTTGCTGGCTTTGAATAATGGCCGCAGCGAGGCGCGCATTGTTGTGCCTTTGGTCGATGAGCAGTTGCGGCCGTTTAACGCGTTTGAACTGGCCCGGCGCTGGCGTGAAGCTATTCCTGAAATTCCGGGTATGAGATCTTTTTCGATTCAAGAGGACGTGAATGATGGGGGTAATGACGGCGACTTTGGGTACTTGCTTTTTGGCAGCGATATTGATTCTCTCAATGCAGCAGGACGAGAATTTATCGCTATGCTACAGCAACAAAAAGGCCTGTACGATATTAGCTCCACCATTGACCCTGCCAGTAAAGAAATCCAACTGGATCTGCTCCCTGTTGCCTACGATCTAGGTTTAGATCTTGTCACTATTGCCGGTCAAGTGGGTAATAGTTTTTACGGGGGCGAAGCGCAGCGCGTCATCCGCGATGGCGAAGAAGTCAGAGTGATGGTGCGCTACCCTAAATTAACTCGTGAACGTTTTGCCGATTTAAAATATACCGTGCTTTCAACTCCCTCAGGGCAAGAGGTGTTTTTGGGGGATGTGGTTACGCTCCGTGAAGAACCAGGCATTAGCTATATTCGTCGCGAAAGTGGATTTCGTAGTGTTTATATCTGGGGGGCGATCGATGAGAGCCAAGTGGAGCCCAACGAGGTTGTTGATAATATTAAAGACAATCTTCTACCCCAGCTCACAGCAAAGCATCCTCGGGTTAAAACGGAGTTAGGCGGCTCGATAAAAGAAACCCAAGCCCAACAAAATGAACAGCTACTGTTTATGATTGCGGGTTTAGTGATGGTTTATATTTTGTTGGCTGTACCGCTAAAAAGTTACTACCAACCCATTATTGTTATGTCGGTGATTCCATTTAGCCTCACGGGTGCAATTTGGGGACACTTCTTTTTTGGTATAAACCTTAGCATGATGTCGACCTTTGGCCTTATTGCTGCAGCAGGGGTAGTGATCAACGACAGCCTAGTATTTACAGACTTTGTGAATAAGCGCCGAGAGGCAGGGATGGATATAGGCGATGCAGTCATCGAAGCAGGCTGCGCTCGCTTTAGGGCCATTACATTAACATCGATCACCACTTTTGCTGGTGTACTACCCATTATGTTTGAGACAAGCTTACAGGCAAAATTTGTGATCCCCATGGCTGTCGCATTAGGTTTTTCCGTGCTCTATGCCACATTGGTCACACTCATACTGGTACCGTGTATGTATTTGATGCTAGAAGATTTCCGTGGCATCAAACGGCTATTCAATTGGGTTGGTAAATATTTACCTGGCTCACAAAAAACTGTAAATCGCTAAATACGCTTATAAACTATAGTGCTAAAGATGGAGAGCTCAGAAATAAAGCTCTCCATCTTTTTATACCCTACGCCTATTAATGGTCATGAGCAATCAATAAGAAAAATCGCTGCTGAATGAATAATCGTACGCATAGCTTGCAGAACTCAAAGTCTGCAGCTCAACTTGTTGAGCGAATTAGGAACAATGACCGTACACTATCGTGACGACACCCAGCTCTCTTGCATCCATGCAACCGCTGGATTAGTACATCCTGTACGTTAACGAGGCACAATCTGCGAACACTTGCCCCCATATTAGAACGCTTAAATATCGACATTGATGTCTGGTTATTATAAACACAGCACTTTGAGCGTGAGTATCCGTCGCGCTTACGCTCCCTGCGTTTGCGACATTAGTGAATCCCTTCACGTCAACTTTGTTTGCCAAGCACAGACAAAGGCCCAAGCGCGCTGCCTAATATCCAACCACCATAAATTTTTCCCGCATCACCCACAATCACCCCTGCCCAACTACATAACCCTATGTTATTAGCTTGGGTTCTTTATGCTTTTTATTAAATTAATACGCTATTAGCGATTATTTTAGCATGGCGATACGATAGTGGATAAAGCTTAGTGTCTCTTTCTTTTGTCACACCTGTCCTAGCTTTTGGCAAGCAAGCTTTTGAATGAGTATCTCTGCAAGAGTTCAAACTTTTGAGTGGGTGTCCCTGCAAGTGGCTGAAGTTAAGATCTAAAAATCAATGACTCTGACCCTTTTAATCTAAAAAAACTCATCTTTCTGAGGGTCGTAAATACAAGAACACCCTCTCTCCTCCAGAAATTCCACCATCCAAATATCTTCATTGGTGTACTTCACTGGATCATCACTATCCAGCACAACTCGAATCATATACTTGCTATTCCTAGCCCTTTCATCTCCCGACGCAGAACATTGCTCTACAAAACTCTCAAATCGTGCAGAATCGACAGACCTAATCTCATAAAATATTGATGCATTCCATGTTTCGTATTCAGCCAGTAAATAATCCATTTTTAATGGGGCCATATGTGTTATATCCACCACAAAGCCAGATCGATGACTAAAATCTTGACAAAGCAGGGCCTTTAAATCGATAAGACTCAAAATCTCTTCATTTTCAAAAAAAGCATAATAACTATACATTCTAATTTCTCACCCATCGCCCAGGAGCGCTAATATCCAACTCTACAATTTTATTACCGTCAAATCTATACACACTGCCGCCAGTATCTCTTATCGCATTCATTAAAGGCTGCGTGATCACAAAAGCAGGGGGCAGGCACACCCCAAAAAAACATTCTAATTATAAAGAACCCAAAACCTAAAACAAACAGCTATTTGACTCATCAGCCAGCCTTATCTAACGTTAAATCATAAAA
>CANLTI010000026.1 GCA_947494095.1 uncultured Pseudomonadales bacterium | reverse complement strand
ACGGGCGCAGGCACCGATGATTTAGCCCTGTCGGATGTTTTTAATATTGATACCACCTTTGCGGGCACGATTAATGGCCGTGGCGGCAATGATACCTTTGATATTGGTGCCAGTGTGGATGATGGCGATGCCACGACGCTTGCGGATGTACAAGGCGGTGCGGGTAACGACATTTTTGACTTTAGTGCAGCGCCTATAGATATAGTTATGGCAGTAACGATTGATGGTGGAATAGGTACGAACCAAATCATAGGCCGAAATATAACGACACAGTGGATACTCAATAGCGTCGACGGTGGCTCAAACGATACCTTCATTAAAGCCTTTACCAATATTGATCAAATCACCGGTGGTACAGCTGCCGATACCTTTAACGTGAGTGCGGCCTTTAATACGATTCATGGTGGTTTAGGGGATACTTTGGATCTTAGTGGGAGTAATGCGACTTGGCGATTAGGCGCTATCGAAAGCAGTGCTAACGCTGCCGATGGTAGTTCGGTAGCGCGTTTTACCGGCATTACTACTTTAACCGGTAGCGGTAGCGATACTTTAGTGGGTATTAATCAAGATAATACTTGGACGGTTACCACGGGAAATGGTGGTACGGTTGCTGAGACATCATTAACCCCTACTAATAGCTTTACTTTTACCGGTATGCAAAACCTGACCGGTAATGCTGGCGAAGATACTTTTGCCATAGCCGATACCGGTTCAATTAGCGGTACAGTTGATGGTACGAGTCCAATGGGTAATACGTTGCAAGGGCGTGAAGGCGGTAGTACCCAGTGGAATTTAGCGGGGACTATGGATCAGCCTGGCATTGATCAGTTATTGGTGGCCGGTGGCGATGTTTACGTTAATCAATTCTCCAATATTCAAACGTTAGAAGGCCGTGCGGCCAGTGACCAAATTGTGGCGGCTAACGCGGTGAATACATGGACACTCAATGCCGCCCCCACCGCGAGTATTTTAAACTCGGCGGGTAGCGCCTATAACTTTACCGGTATGGAGTCACTAAAAGGCGGCAATAAACAAGATACCTTTAATATTGTGCAAGCCGGTGTACAGGTAAAAGAGATTTACGGAGGCGGTAACGAGACGGGTAGTGATGTCTTATCTTTTAGTAATGTGAAGGAAGATGCTTCATGGACATTGACCGGTAATAACAAGGGTACCCTTGTGACGACGAGTAATACAATTACTTTTGCACAGATCGAGGCATTAAAGGGTAGTGCTACTAATAAGGACACCCTGCAAGCGCGTAATGTTAAGAATAAGTGGTTAATAACTCGTGATGCTGGCGGTAGCCTGACCGCCGGAAGCAGTAGCAATTTCATCGCTTTTGATAATATGGAAGTACTGCAAGGCGGTAATGGCGTTGATATATTTACGGTAGAAGCGAGCCAAACCAATACCTTGCTAGATGGTGGCGAAGGTGTAGGCGACGCGAAAGATATAGTAGATGTTATATTTTTTTACAATAAAGGCATTGCTGTAGAGTTAGGTATAGGCGACCCAGTTAACTATAACGCTGAGCTGGACATCACTAATCGCGTCAATATTAATAATATTGAGGTGCTTAATGCAAGTGATAAGGCGCCAGCAAAAAACATTATTGCTATTCGTCACGATCGCGCTGTTGAGTTTAAAATTCCAGGCAAAAAAGATAACGGCACAGTGGTTGAGCTTAATGCTAGTAATCAGCGAATAGGTTTAACACAGTTGGCGTTTGCTAATTTTGGTACTTTCCAATTTGGTACGGGTGCGGTAACGCATGGTTTTGTGGTTGACCAAGTTAACAACAATATTTCGGGCAATTTTTATACGGGTACAGGGCTGCAAAACCTTAACTATAGTACCTTGGACATCTCGACATTGTTGGTTGTGGATGTTACGGATCAGTTAGGTAGTATTAAAGGTAATGGCAATACGTTATTGCGTATTACAAGCGACAGCCGATTTAATGATCAAAATAATACCTGGATTATTAATGGCGAAAACTCAGGCTATTTTAGCTCGATGCTCGATGCGGATACTTACACGTTTGCTATGAGTGGTATTAATCAATTACAAGGCGGTGTAAAGGATGACACCTTCCATATTGTTGGCAGTGGTAATTTAGTCAATGGCTCGATTAATGGTAATGGCGGCCAAGACCAAATCAAGTTACAAGCGTTGATGATGGACTTAGGGCGCGACCTTAATAATGATGGAAGTGAAACGGAAAGCTTTACAGCCTCTGAGCTTGATTTAAGCTTTGGTTTAAATACCTTAATTCAAGTAAAAGCTAAATACCCACAAAACGCCTCTATTGATACTATTACCGTCAATAATGCCGTACAAAACCGTGATGGCATTATTGACTTTAATGGCATAGAGCAACTTGTTGCCAATAAAGATGTGAAAACGAGCCTTTATAGTGGCTCTAATACAGGTGCATTTACTTGGGATGTTAGTGCGTTGGGTAATGGTGATTTAACCTTAACAACGGGCACAGGCACTAATGAAACACAAACTGTGACCTATCAAAACATCGATAATATTATTGGTGGTGATGCATCAGATACTTTTGTAATTAATGATTTATCACTCGTCACGCATACTTTAAATTCTGGCGAGGGTTCAGATACTTTAGACCTAACGGGTCTGAATGCGGCTTCTTCTGTTTCTTTGGATGCTAGTATTGCTGCGGGTGTTGTCATTGCCGGTTTTGAAACCCTTAACCTCAGTGACCATGCACATACGCTTCATGGGGCTAACGAAGACACAAATTGGCAGATCAATAGTAACAATGGCGGTAGCGTTACATCGAGTTCGGTTAAGTTAGCTTTTAATAATATTGCTAATTTGGTCGGTCATGAAAAGCAAGATACTTTCACGTTTACTGTAGCGGGTACTCTTACGGGCTCTATCGATGGTGGCCCTCACGCAGTCGACTCAATGAATGACAGTATTATGATTAATGCTAATTCAACAGTGGCCAATAGTTTTCGTTTGGGTATTGATATGGCAGAGGTTGACAAGACTTTTATATCCATTGCCGACATTGAAAATATAACAGCCCATACCGCCGCAACAGTGAACTTAATTGGCAATAAGGGCAAACAAAACACATGGCAGCTAGCTATTAATGGTGTACACCGTTTATTGCATGACTCTACTCAGCAATTGAGCTTTAGCGGTATTGACCTTATCAAAGGTGGCGCGCTAAACACTGACCAAATCATTGGCGCTAATCATAAAAATCGCTGGGAGATTACCGCCGAAGGTACAGGCTCTGTGAATGATGTAAACGGTACGCATGCCTACACCAATATGGCCCAGCTTATGGGCGGCTCTGCAACCGATACCTTTAACATTTATGCAGGTTCTTTCATTAAGGGTGCGGGTGGTGATGATATTTATAACATTCTTGCCTCTGGTATTACCGTAACCATTAATGAGACCGAGGGTGCTGGGTTAGATCAGTTACACGCCTTTGACGACGGTACTAATACCAATACTTGGAATATTGGCACCGTACATACACTCACTAATGCAGAAGCCGATATTACGTTTGCCAATGTAGAGAATCTATACGGTGGCGAATTAGACAGCGCATATAATGTTTCTGATGTGTTTAACATTACCCAGAATTTCACCGGCCGTATTTTTGGGCAAGGGGGTAGTGATGTCTTTAATCTCAGCGCAAGCGTTACCGACAATAATGCGAGTACTACCGATATTTTTGGCGGTGCAGGTAGTGATGTATTGGATATTAAAGCCAATGCCATTAAAGCCACTTATGATGCGGGTGAAAGTACGAATGATAATGACGTTGTTCGATATTCAGTAGCGAGTGCATCGGCTAACTGGCAATTAACGGGTGCCAACGGTAAGGGCTTTTTAAATACTTCTATCAAGTTCCAAAATGTAGAAGTACTTGCAGGTGCCGGTAGCGATACCTTAACCGCGCAAGATGCCCCGAATAGCTGGATGCTGGGCGCGACGAATACCGTAGCGGGCGTGACCTTTACGGGTATGACGACCTTAAACGGCGGTGCCGATGTCGATACCTTCACCATTAGCGAAGCCTTTACCGGCCAAATTAATGGCTTAGGCAACGATGACGTATTTAACGTGAGTGCCGCGGCGACGATTGCCGGTGGTGAAGGCGATGATACGTTAGAGATTCGAGCCGGTGATATTGCCGTCACCTTTGCCGGCGAAGGCCATGTGGCCGGTGATACCGTGCAATACCGCAATGGCACAATGGCTGGCCAATGGCTTTTAACCAATGCCAATGCCGGCACCTTAAATGCAGATGTAAGCTTTAGCGGTGTTGAAGCACTCAGTGGTGGTGCCGGTAGCGATACCTTAACGGCTGCGGCTCCTAATACTGAGAATATATGGACCTTAGCATCTGCCACTAATGGTGGTTTTCGTGTTAACGGCATGCGCTTTAAGAATATAAAAACCTTAAACGGCAACGCCCAGGCCGATACCTTTACGATTAGCGAAGCTTTTACCGGCCAAATTAATGGCTTGGGTGGTAATGACCGCTTTAATGTTAGCGCAGCGGCCACCATTGCCGGTGGCGCAGGCGATGATATTTTAGAGGTGCGCAGCCGTGGTGTGACGGTGAGTTTTGAGGGCCAAGGCAATAATGACACTGTGCAATACCGCAATGGCACAATGGCTGGCCAATGGCTTTTAACCAATGCCAATGCCGGCACCTTAAATACGGATGTGCGCTTTAGCGGTGTTGAAGCTCTCAGTGGTGGTGCCGGTAGCGATACCTTAACGGCGCGCGATAACCCTAATACGTGGGTTTTGGCGGCCAGTGGTAATACGGTTGACGGTATAACCTTTAATAATATAGAAACCTTAAACGGCAACGCCCAGGCCGATACCTTTACGATTAGCGAAGCTTTTACCGGCCAAATTAATGGCTTGGGTGGTAATGACCGCTTTAATGTTAGCGCAGCGGCCACCATTGCCGGTGGCGCAGGCGATGATATTTTAGAGGTGCGCAGCCGTGGTGTGACGGTGAGTTTTGAGGGCCAAGGCAATAATGACACGGTGCAATACCGCAATGGCACAATGGCTGGCCAATGGCTTTTAACCAATGCTAATGCCGGCACCTTAAATACGGATGTACGCTTTAGCGGTGTTGAAGCTCTCAGTGGTGGCACAGGTAGCGATACCTTAACGGCTGCGGCTCCTAATACTGAGAATATGTGGACCTTAGCATCTGCCACTAATGGTGGTTTTCGTGTTAACGGCATGCGTTTTAATAATATAGAAACCTTAAACGGCAACGCCCAGGCCGATACCTTTACGATTAGCGAAGCTTTTACCGGCCAAATGAATGGCTTGGGTGGTAATGACCGTTTTAACGTCAGCGCAAAGGTTACGACCATTACAGGAGGTAGTGGCGATGATACGTTTATATTAACCGATGCCGCAGCAGGCACTAATATTACGGGCAATAACGGTAGCGATACACTAACGTTTGATTCAATAAAAGATGCCCAGTGGAACATTAATAGCAATGATGCCAATACCTTAAATAATACTATTACCTTCACGGGTATTAATCGCCTTGAGGGCGGTCGCGGCGCCGATGATTTTGTACTTGCTGCAGGTAGTGTGTTGGAGAGTATTGCAGGCAATAGTAATGGTACTGCAAAATACGATACGTTAAATATCACCAGCAATGCCGGTGATGCGCACCTATGGAATATTACGGGGAATAACACAGGTGATGTGGCCTCGATGGTTACTACCTTTACAGGTATCGAAAACCTAAAAGGTGGTGCAGGGCGTGATGATTTTGTGTTTAGCGCAACAGGTATGATTACCGGTTTAATAGATGCAGGCGAAGCGGTAACAGCGGCTGATGATGCTTTAGCCAACCATCAAGATACGATTGATTTACAGGCTATTAATGGCGGCCTTATTGTTGAGTTAGGTGTGGGCAACCCTGTTGCTTTTGAGCCGGCTCTCGATAATGAAGCGAGCTACCTTCGGGTAAATATTGACAACTTTGAGCAAGTTTTTGCAAAAGACAGCAATCTGCCACAAGGCGAAAATAATCATTGGCTTGCCATTCGTCATGCCAATGATGTTGAATTTGCAATAGACAGCAATATTATTAATAAGGGGTTTGTTTATGAAACTCAGCCCAATGGTAGCTCTGTAACAAGAGTTGCTGGCGGTGCGACAGAGTTTTTTAACTTTGGCAGCATACAAGGCGGGGCAGGCACCATTTTAAGTAATATTCGCTTTGTAAAAGAAGGCCAGCCCATACCCAGTGGTGGCATTAATATTTCTGGTGAGTACCGCGATGGTACGGGCTCGTTAAACCTTAATTATTCAGATGCTGATAGTGACACCCTCATACTTGTGAATATCACAGATCGGCTTAATAGCCTTGTGGGTAATGGCAATGTTTTATTTGTTGCTCCATCAGGTGATCTTTTTGCCGACGGTAATACCTGGCAAATTAATGGTAAGAATGCGGGCATTTTTAGCGCTGTATTATCAGAGAGCTCCGAGAGTAAAAGTATTGCATTTTCTGGTGTTAACCAGTTGCAAGGTGGTACAGGAGCAGACACATTTACATTTGTAGATGATGGTCACCTCGTTAATGGTTCGATTGATGGTGGCAAGGGTGTGAATACCATTACCTCAACATCATCAACTGCGTTAACCTTTGGCATCAGTGAGCGAGTATCAACAACCGTTAATGATATTCGTAATGGCTTAGTTTATGACGTTGATGCGCTTTTTAACCGCGATGGCGTGACGGATATTGTAGCGATTGCGCAGTTAACGGGCGCAAGTGATCCCGCAGTAATCACACGTCTACTTAGCGGTAATACTGGCCAGTTTGAATGGAACTTAGGTGCCGATGGCACTGACGCAACGCTGGTGAATATAACCGATGAAACCTTGCCAGTGAGTATGACGTTTGACAATATTGATCAAGTTTTAGGCGGCGACGCCGACGATACGTTTAATATTGCCGACCTTACCCGCGTGAACAATATTTATGATGGCGGTGCAGGTAACGACACGGTTAACCTCAGCTCTCTTGCAGCAGATTTAGTGGTTTCTTTAGATGCCAATGTAACAGCCGATGCAGTAGCACTTAATATCGAGTCACTAAAAATGGGCAGCGGCGACAATACACTGCGGGGATATAACACGATTAACCAGTGGTATTTAAGTGATTTAAATGCAGGGCGTGTTGTTTATAACTTAGGCGAGCAGCAAATACTGACCTTCGATAACGTTAGTCACCTTATTGGTAATGCCGATAAAGATGACTTCACAATTGAGGGCGCCGGTAATATTCGCGGTAGTTTACAAGGTGGGGCAGGTAACAATACGTTGAGTATTGCGGCTAATGCCAAGGCAATAACGGCTTTACAGTTGAGTACCCTAGCAAGTGATGGTGCCTTAGTTGATAGTCACACGCAGCGTATAAATTTTGTTGGCCTTAATAGCATTACTAATAAGAGTGATTTAAAGCTCAGCCTTTATGGGGCTACAGCGGTGGCTAACGCATGGCAGTTAAATCAAGACAAGCATCAACTGGTCTCAGGTGAGCAAGCAGTTACCTTTAGCAACATTGCCAATATCACAGGCGGTAATGTGCAAGATACCTTTAAGCTCGATGGTAGTTGGGTAAACGGTTTAATCGATGGGGGTAGCAACCTGTCAAATGCGGTTGATACGCTTGTGCTTGATAATATCGATAACCTAACTGTACAAGTGGGTGATGCTGTTTCTAATAACGTTAATGCTGTGAATATTGAATCAATCACCGCACAAACAGCACTTGCCACATTGCAAAGCGATAACCGTGACAATATTTGGCAAATTAATAAAGCCAATGGCGGTACGCTTAATGCGATAGATTTTACTGGCTTTAATACATTACTCGGCGGCGATAAAAAGGATGCATTTACATTAACCAGTACAGGAAGTGTGAGTGGTTTGCTGAGTGGCGGCGTCAATGGCGATGATGTATTAGTCATTCAAAATAGAGGCGACCAGGCCTTAAAGGTGAGCTTAGATAATAGTTATGATCAAGCCGACTTAGTGGTAGCCAAGCTTGATAAAATTGTGAGTGAATCGGCAGACAACACATTAGTGGGTATAAGCACAGGCATTAATCAATGGACTATTAATGGCAATAACCTAGGCCGTTTTACGAATACAGGTGTGAATACTGCCTTCGAAGGCTTTGGTAACTTATTAGGCTTAAAAGGTGTTGATACCTTTGCTTTTCAAGACTTAGGTGAGCTTAGCGGCGCGGTTGATGGAGGTGCACAACCGCAAGGCACACAAGATACGGTCGATTTATCAATGTCTAAATTACCTGTTCATGTAGTAATAGGCGATACCAATAGCGGGTTTATTAATATCGAAAAATATACCGGTAATAATGCAACCGCTAAATTAACGGCGGCTAATACACGCAACACTTGGATAGTGAATGGTGTAAATAGCGGTGAAGTAGGTGATGCCTTTAGTACAGTTACTTTTGAAGGCTTTGCTTATCTTGAAGGTGGTAATGCAGTTGATAATTTTGCAATTACGCAAACAGGCAGTGTTACCGGCTCTATTCATGGCGCAAAAGGTAATGACAGCCTCACTTTAGATTTGGGAGCCGGGCGTACAGGTGCGGTCAATTTTATTGGCGGTGAAGGTGATAGCGATACGCTCACGGTAACAGGTGGTAGCGATCAACAACTCTTTACCACCACCTATCAAGCTAAAGCCGATGGATCGGCTTCACTCGATTTTATACGTGATGGCCTTAATTATGTCGTTAACTATAGCCAGCTGGAAGAGACCCATAATGATGTTCATACGGCATTGCTGAGTGTCAAACCTACAGCGGGTGTAAGTAATAACCTGAGTTTATCGACTCAGCGCATTGAGGTGGTTGGTAATACCGCACTGAATTACGCAAATACACGCGATATTACGATATTAGGCGATGGCGATGACCGCGTAACCATTAACGAGCGCGTTGTGCTGAACCCAGAGGCGACATTAACCTTAGAAAACCTTGCAGTAATCGTGAATGAAGATTCCTTTATTAGCGGACAAGGTGTGGTGTTTGATCGCACAAGTGCGATTGGTCAAGCCGACAAACGCTTAGCATTAGCGGTGCAAAATACGTCGTTTGATAATGTTGCCGGTGATATTTATATCACTAATGCAGGGGATTTAGATTTGGCTAATATCACAAATACCAATCGTGATTATGTGATTGACCTTGTGGTGGATGGCGCGGTGACCGATAGCGGCCAGCTGCAATCGGCCGGTGATGTGAGTATTGCGAGCATCGGCGATATGACACTCAATAATGCTAATAACACCTTATCGGGCGCTTTAACACTCAAGGCACCTAATGCCGATATTACCTTGGTTAATGGAGCCACTAACCTAGCCGATGTTACGGCGGCTAATTTGAGTATCACAACACGGGCATCCATTAATGCACCGGGGCCTGTACGTGTTGCCGGTAAAACACAACTAGGCGGTAATAGTACGAGCGTATTTACCTTGCTCAATGCTCAAAATACATTATCGGCGATTCAACTTATCGACGGCGGTGATTTAAACCTTGTGAATAGCAGCACGGCAGATACCACAGTGTATGGCAGCCTAAGCGGCGCGCTAAAAGTACAAACACAAGGTGCGGTTATTGTTGATAATGGTGCATTGACTGCAGATGTGATTGATATTGATGCCGCGTTTGGCGAAGTTATTGTGAATGACCGTATTGTTGCAGGTAGCAGTATTACTTTGCAGGGCGAAGGTGTTGATGTGAATGCTATTTTAGCGGGTATTGACGGTGCTAAAATTTCCGATATAAATATTGATAGTGGTAACGAGACACTCAATATTAACGCGGCTTTGACCGCGGGCAATCAAGTCACATTGCAAGGCAAAAATATTAATCAATATGCCAATGTTGAAGCACAAGCGCTGACTTACAATGCGAGTGATAATATTGTGTTGGCAGCGGATAATACCACGCAGCAATTACAAGCCAACGCCGGTGGCAGTATCGAGGCAAACGGTGTACTAAGCGGTAGTAATATTACCTTGGTCGCACAAGAGGATATTACAATGACTCAAAATATCGAAGCCAAGGCATTGACGTTAACCTCCACAGCCGGCTCAGTTGTAATGGCTGGCACAACTGAAGCGGCTCATTTATCTGCGAATAGCCTTAATGTGACTGCCGGCGATGCGATTGTATTAGAAGATATTTCTGCGCACTCTATTACTTTAACCAGTACAGCGGCAGGCCTTATTAGCCATGCAGGTAATGTAACTATGAGTGATGCCGGGGATGATATTAATACGCCAAAAGGTTACTCGGCGACAACCTCAGGCCTATATCGTATTGAAAGTACAGCTGTTTTGAGTAGCAGTGGCGAAGCGTTTGTATTCGCTGTTGATGCATCAGAAGTTGACTTGCAAGGCATTATTAATGCGAACAATGCCAATGCTACATTTACGTTTGATCAGCAAGCAAGCATTGCTAATGAGCAAACCTTTAATACGGTGACTTTTGGTAACGCAGCAGCCATCGCTCAAACGGGGCCTGTAACAATGACTACCAAAGGCGCAATAACAACCAAAGGTGATTTAACTGTGGTCAGTGGCGGAGATTTTGCACTTAATCGCTTAACCTCGGACACGCAAGTTAAGTTAGTGGTTGATGGCGCGGTTATTGATGTTAATGATACACAAGTGAATATTAAAGCTGAGCGTCTCATTAGCGATTCGTCATCCAATTTTGGTACTCAAGAAGAAAGGATAGAAACCTCGGTGACCAAATTAGATGTTGCGACTAAAGCCGGTGTGATTGGTATTACTAACGATCAACAGGTAACCATTGAAGGGTTAATTAATACCGGTGATATTTTCTTTGATAATACTGACGGTGATATTCTGGTGGCTAACGATTTAACACTCCCTGATTATAATCGCCCATTAACCGGAACGCGTGAGGCCTTAGGTGTTGTTGATTCGGGTTATGCTCAAGCAAATGTTTATTTGACCGCCGAAAACGGTTTTATTAACCCAGCCGAGCAATCGGCAAACCGCTCACGACCAGAGATCGTTGGTGACTATGTATTTTTATCAACCAATAGGCCCTATCGCGTGGGTAATACTCGCCCATTTGTGATTTATGCCTCAGATGAAATATATATTTCGGGTGATGGTACATACCCTATTCCAGGTTTTGGTGCGTGGCCAACTAATGGCGTTGAATTTACCGGCGACTCTACAGACCCCACCAGCTCAATCAGTGCGGCTGATCTTCTCATTGAAGTTGAGTCTTTAGAAGAAATTGACCCCGCAGTATTTACTAATGTACTCAACTACGTTTATGAAGATATTTCTATTCGTATGCCGCGTGACCAATTATTTGAAGACGACGAAGCTTATGAAGAAGAGCTGAGCGCAAATTTTTAACAGACTCAATAGATAACGGATTAGCCTACTGGTTGAGCCGTTATTACACATTAGTATCATTTTTATATGGCTATTAACGCTCGGGTTAATAGCCATATTTAATACATGATTAAATATTAAAAATCCCACTAAAAAGTCAATCTGGCGCTCGTCGCTATATAATGACTCATCATTTACTCTTTGAAAGTTAGAAAAATATGTTGAAAAAATATTATTTATGGCCACTCATGAGTACCGCAACGGCTTGGTTCAGCTTGACGACAAACCCTGCCTCAGCTGCTGGTTATGTTGAAATGCCAGAAACAACACAAGTACCCACTCTCGAAAAAGATTCTATGTTATTGGACCTTGATGTGCCTGCGTTGCGCGAGCGTGACCCAGACCCAATGGGAGGCCCAAGACTTAATGTCACTGAATTTCGATTACAAGGGCTAGTCGAGTATCCCGAGCTAGGTATTACCCGTGATAAACTTATTCAGCGTGTAGAGGCCATTCGCTTTGATCTTATGCGTCAAGATGAAGTGGGAAAATGGGGTTACACTGAAAAAGAGGTTAGTGAAATCGCCGATATGATGGGCGATATCGAAAGTGAAATTCAAGATGAGCATGTTGGCTCAGTTGAGGTACAAAAATTAGTCTTTTTGATTCGCGAACAGCGCCGCCGCCGAGGCGTAACATTAGGTATGATTGAATCTGTTGCCGATACCATCACGCAGTTTTATCGCGAAAAGGGCTTTATTCTTGCTAAAGCCTATATACCAGAGCAAAAAGTGCGTGATGGCGTTGTGACGTTAACATTATTATTAGGTGAACTTGGTAGTGTATCGGTTTCTAACCAAACCCGCGTTTCTGAATCATTAATTAAGCGTGCCTTTGCGCCTTATATTGATGAGCCTGTCACGAGTGAGCGCTTAGAAGAGGCCTTGTATTTGGTTAATGATATACCGGGTTTATCGGCTCGCAGTGTACTCGCGCCGGGCTCCCAAGTGGGAGACACCCACCTTAATGTGAATATTCAACAAGAGCAGTGGTATAGCGGCAATGTTAAGCTAGATAATTATGGCTCCGAGTCGACCAGCCGTAACCGTTTATATGCCGATATGTATATACATAACCCCAGCGGTTTAGGTGATGAGCTGTATTTGGCCATACTCAAAACCTATATTCCTGATAACAGTACTTTTGGTGCTATTCGTTATAATTCGTTTTGGGGGTTACCTAAACTGCGTACCAGTGTGGGGCTATCCACTAACGAGTTTGTCTCTGAAGAGCGCCAAGCGTTAAGTGATTCACCGCTTTATCGTGGTGAATCTTTAGTCGCCGATATCGCGGTGGATTATCATTTTTCACGCTTGCGTACCAAAAATATATCCTCGGGCTTAAAGTATACAGTGATCGATACCGAGTTTGACGTATACGGTCAAGACCAGCCCAGCGAAGCACGTACTTTATCGTTGAATGTAAATTTTGATTTTTTGAATCAAAAATGGAAGCAGCTATATGCTGGTAATGTCATGCTGCATTCGAGTAAAACGATTGACCCCAATCGCTTTGAAATTGGTAATTTAGAGCGTGATACCGTATATTTAACTTATGACTTATCTTTACTGATGTTTGCTAAAATACCCTTTACGCAAGCTGAAACGCGTATATTACTCAAAAGTGCAGGGCAGTATGCGGGTGAATCTTTAAGTAATATATTACAGTTTAGTCTCAGTGGTAATGGCCGAACCCGTATTTTTAGTGTGAATGGCCCGCGTGCAGATGATGGCTTATATGTGGGCGCTGATTGGTTGCTACCTTTCCCCGATATTGGGGATAAAACATTTTTTGGTCAACCGTATAGCCGCGTATTTCAGCCATATCTATTTTTAGATGGGGCATATGGCTCTAAGCAGCCGCTCACAGACTTTGATAGTAGCTCGTACTCTACCTTAGTTGATATGGGTATTGGCTTAAAGTTAAAGTGGGGTGGCTTTAATATGAATATTTTTGCCGGCCATGTTATAGAAGACAAAAACACAGACAGCCAAAGCGGTACGGGTAATAAAATTGAGACACCCACACATACTGTAGGCGGTGAGCTAACGTATTCTTTTTAGCGGTATTTATATCGCACAATTTGTAACTGATTTATTGTGGCTTTGATAGCCATATTTGGCGGCCAATAATGGACTATACAATACGTAATACAAAAGGACAGGTCTATAAACTTGTCCATGAGGCCGCATCTACACGGCCTAAAATGTCTCGGCTGTTACCCAACGCAATGAGCGATAGTATTGCCGTGGCTAAGGTACTTAACCAAGCCAAACCCGTCAGTTGCTCATGGGCGCAGCTTTGGCAAAAAATGAAGCCTGCCAATACTCAAGCACTCACCAATGATGCTCACATCATCCAAGCAATTATTGCATTGGTAACACAAAAACGTGTTCAGTTATTACCTCAAACCTCTCAGCAGCACTCACCCGCTATGCGTGAAAACCGCACGCAGCTGTCACATTCAGGTAGCGATGGCAGCTCTGGCGGCACAGCAACTGGGAGTCATCAGGCGAGTACACATAAAGAAGAGGCCGTTTTAGAGCCTGCTGTGCGTAAAACAGCAGGGCACGAAAGCGCACCACCGCCGGTTGCTAAACCCTGTACAGAAAAAAATGCTACCCAAAGTTCAGCCGAGCCCGAAGGCGGCAGTACTATTGCTAATACACAATGCGAAGGCGACCCTGTGAGTATGATCACAGGTGAAGAGATGCTGCAATTTGTGGATGCTACATTGCCAGGGCCCATGCCTTTTAAGTGGCAACGTACATACCGCAGCTCACAAGCGCGTGATGCAGGCTTAGGTATGGGCTGGTCACACAGTGGCTCCGAGTATTTGCACGTACAAGAAGACCGCTTGAACTATGTTGATGCTGAGGGGCGTAAAATTCCCTTTAGCCCGCCAAAAATTCATCAACGCAGTAAATACCTGCCTGAAGGCCTCAATCTTGACCGTCTTTCACCCGATAGCTATTTACTGCAACAACCAGGGCAATGGGATAAATTATTTACCCGTATTAACCCCACTAGTGCGCATTACCAGTTAACACAAATTAGACACCCAGCCTACATTCCTGAAGATAGCCACCGCGAAGCGACAGGTTTTTGTATTAATCTGCATTACAATGCTCGGCAGCGCATGACTCAAATTGCAGGCAACTGGGGTTACGCCTTAAGCGTTAAGCGCAATGCCGATGATCGGGTAGAGCAGCTATTATTAGAGCACAGCCCCACCGGCCAAAGCCGTATTGTTGCCCATTACGCTTACAATACCGATGGCGATCTTATTGCCCAGCGCGATGCCAAAGGTGCCGGTGAACATTATGAATATACCAACCACTTAATTGTAAAGCGCACCTTAAAAACCGGTTTTGCGTTTCACTTTGAATGGGATGGTACCGATCATACCGCCCGCTGTATTCATAACTGGGGCGACAAAGGCATTTATGAATATTATTTTGATTGGGACAACCAAAATAATAGTAGCCGCGCCACCGACAGCCGAGGCTACCAGCGTCATTATACCTACAACAGTTACGGCCAAATTGTTAATGAAATTGATAACGAAGGCGGTCAGCACCAAACGCTTTATGATGCAGGGCGCAAAGTACGCACGCTCGACCCGTTAGGCCAAGCTACCGAATATTTTTACGACAGCGACAATAACCCCATAGGCTTGCGCGACCCATTAGGGCAGCGAATGACAGTCAGTTATTTTAATGGCAAGCCCACCTGTTTTAGCGACAAAGACAATACCCAAACCCGCCGGCAATATAATAGTAAAGGTTTATTAGAAGTACTTACCGATGCGGCCGGCCAAATGACACGTTATGGCTACAATAAGCAGGGCCTTATCGAAGCGGTTGTTGACCCGATGGGCCATAAAACCCAATACTTTTGGAATGCTCAAGGCTTATTAGCCAAAACAGTCGATGCGAGGGGCCATAAGCGCAAATTCCATTACGATACTTGGGGTAATGTAGTCGCGTTGGAGCGCTTTGCAGCAGGTGCTACACAAGGCAATAGCAGCCAATATCGCTACAGCGAAACCGGCCAAATACTGCAAGTCACCTTACCCGATGGCGGCAGTCACCACTACACGTATAACAATAACGATCAACTGGTACGCCATAGTGATCCGCAAGGGCGCACCACCGAGTTTATTTACGATGGCCTAAGCCAAGTGATCGAACGCGTTGACCCCGAGGGCCAGCGCTTAAAATACCAATACGACACCGAGCGAAACCTCACCGCGCTCATCAATGAAAAAGGCGAACGCTACCAATTTTTTTACGACGGCAACGAAAGGCTCATTAAAGAAATTGGCTTTGATGGGCGCGAGCAAGCCTATGCCTACAATGCCGCCGGCCACTTAATTCAGCATATTGATGCAGGCGAAGTACAAACCGATTTTAAACGCGATGCTTTAGGTCGTATGATCAGTAAGCATTCAGTGTCTTTAAGCTTGCAAAAAATATCAGGAGTGACCGCTGCCCTCGACCCAAATAACATACCACCGCAAGTCACACGTTACGGCTACGATGCCAAAAACCGCTTAATAGAAACTTACAATAACAACCAATATTTACACTTTACCTATAACGCCCTAGGCTGTTTAGTTAAAGAGCATCACAGCGATTTAAATGCACAAAAGCAGCGTATTCCTGCCAGCATGGCTAATATTGAATACACTAATATTTGGCCAGGTATGCGCAGCAGCCTTAAATTACCCGATGGCAATGTGGTGCATTATGGTTTTGATAAACACAATTTATTAAACGGTGTGGCGTTTAATGGCCAAGCCATCACCCATATCGAACGCGATGCCTTTGGCCGCGAAACCACACGGCACCAAGGTGCCTTAAGCACCCAAACTGAATACGACCCGATGGGCCGTTTGCACAAGCAAACCAGCGTTAACCAGCTCAATAAAACCCAAGGGCCTATTCAGCGCGAATACGGTTACGATGCTTTTGGCAACCTAAGCCAACTCACCGAAGGCGACCAAAGCACTCGCTATATTTACGATTTAATTAACCGCTTAGATAAAGTCGAAGGCGACCAGCCCGAGCAATTCCTGTTTGACCCAGCTAGCAATTTACTCAGCAACGATGGCCAGGCAGTAGGTAAAAGTGAAGGCAACCGTTTGCTGATGCGTGGCGACCGCAAGTTTACCTACGATAAACGCGGTAACCTTATTCAAGAAAATCGCGGTAAAGAAGGCAAATTACAGACCCGTTACCACTACAATCTAGACAACCAATTAGTCAAAGTCGAAAAAGACGGCCAAACAACACAGTACAAATATGACCCATTGGGTAGGCGCATCAGCAAGGCCGATGCCTTTGGCAAAACCGATTACCTATGGGCAGGCGACCAGCTTGCACAAGAAACCCGCAACCACCTCAAAAAAACCTACATCTACGAACCCGAAAGCTTCCGCCCTGTGGCCATGGTGCAACAAGAGGTGCAGCAAGATGGTGAAGGTGCAAGCGCGCAAAAAGGCGAAGTGTTCAACTACCACCTCGACCACCTAGGCACGCCCAAGCAAATGAGCAATGGTGCCGGCGACATCGTATGGCAAGCCCACTACACCGCCTACGGCAACGCCGCCATCAAAATAGATACCCTAAAAAACCCCATCCGCTTTCAAGGCCAATACTTTGATGAAGAAAGCGGATTACACTATAATAGACACCGATATTATGATCCGAGCTTAGGGCAATTTACGACTCAAGATCCTATTGGGTTATTGGGTGGGGTGAATAACTACCAGTATGCGCCTAATCCTGTGGGGTGGGTTGATCCGTTGGGGTTGACGTGTAAGGAGGGTACTGCCGAAATTATAATGTACAAAGCAGGGCCCCAAGTACATTTTGTTGTTGAGGTTCATCACAACGGTACATCTATGGTTACAGAGCAGCAGAGTTCTGGTAGCTTTGGAACGCCAACAGAAATTGAGAATGATGATTTCTCTGGGATGTTAGGAATGGAGCCTGTAAATATAATAACTACTAAATTACCCGATGCCCGAGCAGCAATCGAGTATCAAACTATCCGAGCAGGCACACCTGATGGGCCGTACTGTGTGGATACTAATAGTTGTCTTACCCATGTATTTGATGTTCTACGAGCCGGCGGAAAACAGAATGTTCCGGATAACTCTAAGCGTTTAACTGCAGGAAAATATATTAGAAGACTTGAAAACGGGGAGTAATAGCTGTGAATGAAAGAGAAGAGTTAATTTTGATGGGTGAAAAAATAATTTCTAATTTTAAAGAAAAATTGAATCATGGAGGAGAGCTTGAGGCATGGAGGAGGGAATGTATTTTGTCATGCGAAATATTACTTAGGTACTTAAAAGCTAATCCTGAGGATTCCGAAAAAACTTTATTTTTGGCTGATATTTTTCGACAGAAATATGAAAAAACTAAACCGCCAGTGATTCCTCATTGGTGTAGAAAGATTTCTGAATATTTAATAGCTAGGTAAAAGTGTAGTGGCATACTAAATCTGGTCACCGCTTAAGAGGTGTTAAAATCACTTCACTACTTAAAAAGGTGCACTATGAGCAAGCAAACACGACCCGATACGATGCCGACTTTCGATTGAAGGTCGCCAATCTGGTATTAGAGCAAGATTATAGTATTCGAGAAGCCGCTGAAGCGATGCGCTTTTTTCAATTGAGTGTGGATTCGTGATCCGGAAAAAATACGTCGAATTAACGAAGAGAATGATTTCTTAAAAAGTCGTTAGCTCTCTTGTTTTCGGGTAGGTTAATTTTTCGATAATCGCTGACCTACAATGCAGCTACCCGGTTAACCTTAGTAGCTATACTTATTGGCCGACCTATTTAGTATGTGCTTATACCGTGTACAGCTAACCCATAATATTTTTTTTATTATGAAATAAGGGGTCACCCATACGGCAGACATTTTTACCTTCAAATTTCACATCAAAAGAATACATCATAAATTCACATTCCCCTTTTGTTTTACTGCTAATTAAACCTTTTTGTAGACCCGCCTCATCACCCGTACTGGTTGTATAAATAGCGCCTTTCACCATGGGCATTTTTTTATCAACTTTTACCGATTTTGGGCCTTTATCAGTATTTGAGGATTTGCCGATATTAGGGTATGGAATAGGAACTATAGATGGGCCCACAGGTGTTTTACATACATCGGGGAAGACTGGGCTCATACCGCCACTGCCTTTATGAGCTATACCGCGAGTATTACAAAATGTTGTTTGACCCATAATTCAGACCTCTTGTATTTTTAAATGTAGTTGATCATGATCGCCTTTTAAGCAGCTTGTGCCTGCCGCCCCATAAGTAGTTCTATCTCTGATATTTTGGCCATTTTTTTACCTGCGAGCGTAGATGCCCGCCAAGTTAAGCTAATGCTTAAATTATTAGGGTCAATAATAAGGGTTTCTATATTAAAGATTAACGGTATTATTTGGTTTGCAATATTAGCGCGTGCTATTAGGTTTACTTGAGGGACAGTAAATTGAACAGCACCTTGTGGGTGCATCCCTTTAATCACGACTGGTTCGCCACCGGCAATATAGCCTGGGTATATTAAATTTTGGGGAGCACAGTTAAAAAAGCGTTTATCAAAATCGGTGGGCAAATAAGGTGATCGTGTTGTAATCCAAGCATCATCATAAGTGCCTGCAAAACTTACCCGAGGTTGCCAATTGGGGGCTATTGCGCCAAAACCGGCCGGTTGGGGCGTGTCTTTTAGGTCTTGAATGAGATTATTGGGGTCTTCTATATTCGGTAAAAAAGTATTGTCGAATTGACTCTTGTGATATTGGCCTAAATGGCCAACTCCTACAGGGTTGCGCTCTTCTGCGGATACCGTTTGGCCGTCATCAGCTATACACACTCCGCCATAAGCGCGTTCATAGGTGATGGGCATTCGCTCAAAAATTTGAGCTTGGCTAATACTGCCACTTTGCCAAACTCTATCGCCAAATACTTTGAGTTGATGATTTACTAAGCCAACCTGAATAGAGACGTCCAGCGTGCGTACTTGTTGACCGTGTAAAGCACAAGCATCGCCGATTACGATAATATCGGTGGCGATTTTACCTAAATGGTATTCCGAGGGTTTTACAATACTGGATAAGGCCGGCTCGCCGCTATAAATATCGGCTTCGGTGGGGGCCGCTTGCTCATCCTCTAATAACCAGCGTTGGTTCCACTTAAACCGTGCCGAGGCGACAACAAATAAGGTATCTATTCCTTGTTCGTTAGGTAGTACCGATAGGTTGGCTGCAAAGGGAGTTTTATTGTTAAGCTGTAACATAGGGAGTTTGACACGCAGCTATTTGGGTTTATAAATACAGGTTTGTAAACCTAATTGACCTGAACGGAGCCACCCATAATACGGTTAACACCACTTGAGCGGTTTAAAAGGTATTTACCCCGAATAGATATTTTGCCATTTTTATTAAGCGTAATGCTAGATTCACCACACTTAAGAACGACTTCGTCTTTGCCTTCTATAACTACGCGGTCGCCATCAATAATGACATCGTTATTACTCAGTATTTTTTCTGGTATAGGCTTTGATTCAAACAGAACCTGGTCTTGCTCGCTATCAACCACCTCAATATTATCGAGAATACTGTGTAGTGGGTTATGAATAACGCCTATAACAACCGGGGTTTTATCGTTATTTTGAGTAAATAATAAGCCAACCTGCCGGCCAATATGTTGTACTGTGATGGAAATTGTAGCTAATGCTGTAATATTATCAAAGTATTTCTCGAGTTGAAACGATACAACAGGTTGTCCTTGCTCATTAATCGAGCACAGTGTGCCTATAACCAGTTCACCTTGTTGTAGCTCGTGGCTTGATCCGTGTTCGATCGTATTGTTTGTTGTTTCGGTAAGTGCTTCCATATTAATTTGCGGTTACCTTGCTGCCTTTAAGTACAACATTACCAGAGCCTTTTACGTTAATATTTTTACCCTGAATAAGAATATCACCATTACTCTTCATAACAATCTTTGAAGAACCTGTTTTTAAAGTGATTTCTTTTTTGGCTTCTATCAATACCTTTTCGGCTGTAAGTACATAGCCCTTTGCCACATCTTCTAGGTAGTTAGCTCCGACAGTTTCTTTAAGGTCCTTACCGACGGATATTATCATCTCCTTGCCGATACTCTCACTGTGATTATCAGAAACTTGAATGGAGATATCTTTGCCTACCGATAGCGACATGTTTTTGCCGATATCTTCTGAATGATTATCGCCTACCGAAATAGATTTATCTTTACCAATTGATTCTGACTGGTTTTTTCCTACGGATTTATTACGATCGTTATCAATAGTGGCGTTTTCATTATGTTTTACATATTTGGTTCGATCATTATCAATTGTTAGTGTTTCGTTATTCTCAACTTGGGTATCTAAGTTTTTTTCGGCATGTATGTAAACTTGTTCAGAGCCTTTTTTATCTTCAAAACGTAATTCATTGTAATTTGAGGCGTCACCACCTTTAGTGGATCGAGTTTTAATACCGCTTTGGGTCTTTGAAGGATAAACAGGCTTGTTTTTTTCGTTGTATACCGAGCCTGTAACCAGTGGGCGATCGGGGTCGCCATCTAAAAAGCTAACGATAACCTCGTGGCCTATACGCGGTATAAAAGATGAGCCCCATTGAGCGCCAGCCCATGCTTGCATTACGCGTAAATAACAGGAGCTGTTTTCGTCTTTTTTACCTTCGCGGTCCCAGTAAAATTGCACTTTAATCCGGCCGTATTCATCTATATAAATTTCTTCGCCAGCAGGGCCGGTTACTATGGCCGATTGTGGCCCAGCAATAACGGGTTTGGGGTGCACAGGAGCTGGGCGGTAATGAACAGAGTCGGGAATACAGGCAAACTCGTTGCGATATTCTACACTTTTCTCTCCGCTAAAATGAAAGGCATCAATGGCATTGTGGTGCACTGCGAGAAGTATATAGGTGCCTTTTTGTTCTGAATTTACATGCTCAGTTAGCTTAAATTTCCCCCCCGCAAAAAAGCTACTGCAATCACTGGCACCTTCAGCTTTTTCGCGATCCGCTTCTTCGGCATCGAGCCGTAACTTTACGGCATCAGTACCCATGGTAAAGTCATATAATCCTGGATATTCGTAGTGCTCAAACTGACTATTATTAGCAAAATTACTATTAGAGGCTTGCTGTGGAGCGATATTTTTTTGTGGCTCTTTAAAGTTGTAGTCGGCAATGGACCACATCCCTTTTTTAAATTGGTATACACTCTCCCATGAAGATATATGGGTTTTACTCATTGAGCCTGAATAATAGGATAAATTTTTTTCTGGGCAATCTTCATAAGCATTTTTTTGATCAACTAAAATAAGTTTATGCTTATTTTTTTCATGTAAAAAATAGTAAGCTATGCCATCTTCTTCAAGCAAACGAGATACAAAATTAAGGTCACTTTCGTTGTGTTGTACGCAATATTCACGAGGTTTACCACCGGCGGCCCTAAAGTCAAAGTCGTTAAAGCCTAGGTCTTGAAATATTTGGCTGACAATATCTTTGGTGTTTTTTTCTTGGAATATTCTGTGATTATTAGTTTTTGATAAAAACCATAACCAAGGCGCTAACGTTATGCGGTATTGGCGTTTATCATGCTCGATCATTCCGCCTAAAGAGAATGATTTTACAATGCCATTAAAGGTGCGCTGATGCTCATTATTGAGGGTAATACAGCCTTGTTTACCAACAATAGACTCGGGTTTTATCTCTAAATTTTCGGATATTAGGTCTATATGAAATTCAAATAAGCCAGAAACAAATTCGCTACCCGAAAATGCAGTTGCCAAAAAAGTGTTTTCACCGAGTGAAAAATCAGTGATCGAGATAAACCGGTTATCTTGAGAAAGCTGAGCCATGCAATACAAACCCTGTCGCGAGCTTCGCTAAGTGAAGCGTAACGTGTCCCTAGAAAGCAACGTGAACATGACACTGTGCTGTTCTTTTTATATGCCTTGCGAATTGATCTCGAACGGACATTTTTTATCATAGAACTGAGGGCCGAAGCCCTCAATATAATGTTGAAAAATCAACTATAATACGGTTGTTTTTTCAACATTATAGCCAACGCGCTGAGGAGACGCTTGTGCGTTACCTGAGTCGTAATCGTTGAAGCTAATAAGAATTTCAGTGAAGTTCAATGTGAATGTCTCTGAAGCATCGCCAGAACCGTGAGCACTTACGTTATAAGTACTTACCATTGTATTTTTCAGTGTGTATTCCATGAATACTTCATCGCCTGAAGAACCGGTTTGTACGAACTTAATGATTACCGTTTTACCTTGCGAGCCTTTACCGCCACCGACTGAATCCTTGAATAATTCAGTAGCAGAGTTATCTGCCAGCTTAGTCAAAGTGACTTCGCTTAAAGTGGGGTTATCTGATTCACGGTTACTTGTGCTACCGGTGGTCATTGATAAGTTGCGAGCAACGCCAAAATCAAAGCTTTCTGCTTTATAGTGATCTTTAAATCCTTCAGCAGTAACGTTTCCCTTAATCCCATCATGTAATACGTAAATTTGCATGTTTATATTCTCCTAAAATTAAAATGGCAATTCCAACAAAAAGGTGATTAAAGCTTGAATTGCATAGTGCTTACAGCTAAATATGTGCCTCTGTATTAGGCGTTGTAATTCTACTGCCTTTTTTATCAGTTAACTAGTGTATAAAGAAAAATCACATACACTAAATTTCAAGGTTTGAACACAAAGCAAAAAAGTTGGCACCTGATTCTACTATCTAACAAACGGTTTAATATAGCCATACAGGTCTAGATGTGGTAGTAACCCACCCCGCCATACCGGGGATGGTATATTTTAAGTTATACCCGATCATTTTCTCGCTTAAACACCTTTGTATTGAATCGCCTCACAATCACATCGCTAGGTTAGGGTAAGAACTCAATAGGGAATGTCACCGTAACTGGCTCAACACTTTTTGTACTAAACTTAAATGCTTTAATACGCGAGACCAAGCGCCTCTCCAAGCTTGCATTATTTAACTCACTAGAAACAATACGTATGTGACTTACTCTACCCTCAGGTGTAATAGTGATCTCAAAAATAATGGTTCCCTCAAGACCAGGGTTTTTACGTCGCTCGCGTAAATAAATAGATTGTAACCTACCTTTATTACGATCAAAAACAATCTGTACTTCCTCTTCTGATCGTACGTCATCACCTCGGGTCCTACTGTCGCTTGTATTATTTTCATTATCGGCTGTATTTTTTATTAACGATTGCTTCACTTGCGATAAGGTTACTTCAGCAAGCTGCCCTCCACTAATATTTGACAATACGCCTTCCCCACTTACCCCGCCGGAGCCTTTACCTGCACTATTAGTGATAGCATTAGTACTAAGTCCAGCCGCTTCATTGCGTCCGGATCGCTTATTCGAAACGCCAATAGCAACGGCCGCATCCACAGAGGAGCTGTCAATAAGCTCTGACAGTTCCTCTGATAATGCCAGGATTCCAGACTTTTCAGCTTTTGATCGAGCCTTTTTTTGTACCTCTGTAAGGGGAGCTTTAGGTGAACTCTTTTGACGTGCAACCTTGGGTTTTGGAGGCGGTGGGGGTTTGGGTTTTGCTTTTACTTTGGGTACTGGAATAATTTTAGGCTTGGGTTGTTTTTTGATAAATTGAGCCACGCGATCAGGTACCTTAGTATGTAATCTAGGGCTTTCGGGAACCTTAACCATACTAATAATAACTGCTAATAATAAACTAAGGCCGAGTACAGCTACAACAATGCGATTAAATAAGCTATTTTCATTATAGTCAGGCTGCCATTTAAGGGCTATATATTCATAATTCTTAGAAGTCATTTAGGCTAACTTTTTTTCTTAGCTTTTTGCGTTGCCGCA
Source organism: uncultured Pseudomonadales bacterium (assembly GCA_947494095.1). Lineage (GTDB taxonomy): Bacteria > Pseudomonadota > Gammaproteobacteria > Pseudomonadales > Cellvibrionaceae > Marinagarivorans. Next base: position 38,771 of record CANLTI010000026.1, on the reverse strand, counting down.
AAAGAGATATTAGTGTAATTAACTGCTTGACAAGTCGTTAATATTTTTTTAACTAGTTCAAAATCTGTATTTTCATCTGCAATAATCGTGACTGACCGACCTTTATCTAAAGCCTCTTCAGAAACACGTATTTTACTTGCTTCAAATTCCAACTCTTCTTTTAAACGCGGGATACTTTCTGTTGGGTCTAATAATAATTCATCAATTCTCCCCATGCTTCGTCCTTGCATAAGCACGTCCGTCTTTGTGATAGTTATTTTTAGATTTTCTTTAGGCGCAGCTTGCGCGGTTGAATATGGTAATACTAATTCTTTTTTATTAGGTATTTGCTCTGAACTAGAAGAGTTAACCAATAAAAAAAATACTAAAATAGTAAAGATATCCATAAGAGAAACAAGGTTAAGCGCTGGTTGCTTAGCTTTTTTATGATGACGCTCCATGCGCCGTACTCGGCGAGAAACTTTCATTATAATTCATCTCCAATTTTAGCTGGTAAAAGCTCCGCAGAATTTAATTTTTCACTAGCCTCTCCAATAGAAATATTTGGAAACAAGTCATAAGTTTCTAAAGTTGCAGCCACTACATCATCATAACTACGAACATGATCCATGACATTAATCATTGTACGGTAATTCACACTCTTATTGAGTAATAAACTAACATTCTGACTATCAGGGAATTTACTTTTTATTCGACGAATAAATATGTCGAATTCATTCCAATTAGGATTTTCTTCTGTTCTAGTAATATTCTTTAGAAGCAGCCCTGTACGGCCATCTTTAAAAGAGTATTGATCTTTATCTATAGTTAACTGAAGGTAAAATTTCTCATCAGTTTTTTGATTAGCGGCGGCATCTAGGCTTGGCAGAGCCAAATCTAGAACAGTCATACGTGAAAATACAGCCGTAATTAACAAAAACGGAACCAATATAACCATTAGGTTCATAAATGCCGTTATATTAAGCTCAACAGTTTCTTGCATTCGGTTACGACGAACAAACTTCATAATACAGCTTACTCTTTACTCATGATATTAAGGCACTTAACGGTAGCCATTTCAATACTATCAACTAGTTTTGTAGTGCGTGTAGCCAAGTACGAATGAAACAATAAAAGAGGTATAGCAGCACACAAACCAAATGCTGTCGTATTCATCGCTACCGATATACTGGCAGATAATAAATTAGCTTTTTCAGCAGGATCAGCCGACGCTACAGCAGTAAATGCCTGGATAAGCCCAATAATAGTTCCCAATAGCCCTAGCAAGGTTGCAACGTTTGCCAGTGTTGCAAGGTAGTGTGTGCGCTCCTCTAATTGAGGAACGATCTCCATAACTCCCTCCTCCATCGCTGCCTCTACAATTTCACGCCGCGCATTATTTTGATAACGTGCGAAGCCATAGCTTAAGACTATAGCCAATGGACTTTTATTATTGTCTACAAATTTTTGAGCACGATCATCATCTTCCGCGCGTAACATTGGAACAATATTTCGCCATACTTTATTTGTACTAGCTTGTGTTTTCATCAAAAAAATAAAACGCTCTATTGAAATTGCTAAACCTATTGCCATAACAATAAGAATGGGGTACATAAATAACCCACCTGATTGGAAAATTTTTATTAGCTCCATAACTATTACCTTATTAATTTTTATACATATTTTACAGCGGACAACACTAATTAACCGCCTTAATTTTTTAACTAACTTGTAAATATATTTCTGTCTTCTTTCTGGCCTGAAAACAATAGTACCTTAGAATTTATTGACGTATTGTGCCTACCATTAAGCTGAAACTCCATTAAATTAAATAATTTTTTCCTTTCTTCACGATAATCATTAATTGAAATAACTTGATCAAAATAATCATCGCGCAGTTTTTTTAGTGACAGTTCATTTATATTATTATTCAGCATATACTCACTTAATTAATAATTAATTTCACGTAAAACACGGATAGTTGTTAACTTATTTTCTGAACTATTATACGGTTTATTGAAATCAAAATTACAGCTTTCCATTAATGTTTTATTGGAGCCTCCAACAACTATGTAACTACCTCCTTTCTGAGTTACTAGCTCTTGAGCATTACCAATATGATTAACTAATCCCCATGAATTTTGCTTTCCTACACTAGCTTTCAGTAAAGACCCACCCTTTTCTATTCCTCGAGATTTTAAAGTACAATTTCTATTTGAATCAAGAATCCCTCGCCTAGCTTTAGAGGCATAAAGCCATTCGGCATATGAAGGTAAACGGTATTCTCGTTTGGTTTCGATACTTAACCATCGCAAATAACCAAGAATAATATCCATGGTTAAATTTGTAGCTGGCAAAGCAATATTGGAATCCGTAATTTTTTTACAGTTTCCAGTACTTTCACAATAAACATTGATTTCATCAATCGAAGTTTCATATTTACCAATAGCATACATATTGCCTTTTTCAGATGCTGGAATAACAACTAAAGAAGGGCCATGGCCTATTCTAGGTATTCTGTCTCGACATATTGCACGCGTACCCTTTGCACCTAAACCCGCGATAGATTTACCACAAGGATCACGAGGAATAATCTTAATATTAGCTATTATAGAACTCCCGGGAAACAAACGTATTGCAGCTTTTTTAGAATCTTTTGCTCTTTCAGGATAACTGCGCCCTATCTTTTCTAAGCACAAAGACAGCTGATTAATAAAGACGGGCTCTTCTTTATTGTATTTAATTAAATTAAGTTCTCGCAATTTTCTAATTGCTGTACCTAAATCTTTCATATTAACATTAGATCGACAGCTTAACTGTTTACGCACCGTATCAATAGCTGTGTTATATGCAGAATTTCGTTCAGCTATTATTTTAGCTTTATTTTGGGTTTTATTTTTAAGTATTTCTGCTTCTAATCTTTCATTATTTTTTTTATTCTTTATTTTTTCTTTTTCTAAAAGTAATTTTTTAATATCTACTTCAAAACCATCTAATATTTTTTTATCTCCGCTATAACGTAATGCATTTTTTATTAGTAATTTAGCTTGTTCTAAATAACCATCATTTATTTTACGTTCAATATGTAGTATATATGCTTTATATAGCTTAACTTTAATATTTTTTAGCCAAACATTCTCTGATCCTAGTAGTTTAGTAGCCGACTGAAACTCTCGCCATACTTCATACTCCCAAGAGACTGTAAAAGCCATAGTATCAATTAAACTTTCAAGAGCTTTGGTTTGTAATTCAACACGCAGTTTATATTCAATTTCATCACGCACTTCATCTTCTCTAAACTCAGGTTTTTGCTCCATAAAAAACTGAGTGTAACTAAATATAATCCCGCTAATAAGTAGTAAAATTAGAGTTATGATTAGACCAGTACGTGATTTTTTTAACGTCATCTCACGCCAAAACTCATCTACAGAAGGTATTCTATCTTCTCTTTTTAGTGCGCATGCTCGCTCAATGGCACGCCATTGGCGATTTGTTAATCCTGGTATTTTTTTAGGCTTTAATTTTTTCTCAACGGCGTCACGTGCATTTGCCCTATCATAAGGATGTTCACCAGTAAACAGCTCATAGGCAATGCAACCTAATGCATAAATATCATCGCGAACATCAGGGACATCCCCTTCTAGCATCTCAAAACTGGCATAAGCTGGTGTTACTGCTCCTAAACTACCAGCATCAAAAACTGTTTTATCTTCTGCGCTATCTTCAATATGCTCAATTCTAGACACAGCTCTAGCAATACCAAAATCAAAAACTTTAGTAATACCTTTATTTGTAAAAAATATATTTCCGGGTTTGAAATCAGAATGAATAATTTTTTCTGTATGAGCATGGGTTAATGCTGCACACATACCTTGAAGCATCTGCCAAACATCATCACGAGGAAGACCAATAGAGCGGTATTGAGCAATTAACTTATCAAGAGGACTTCCATCAAGGAACTCCATCGTCATAAATACAGTATTTTCATCCCGATCAAAATCGTGCACATTTACAATATTAGGGTGCGCTATACGTTGTGATTTTCGGGATTCTCTTTGTAGTGCAATAAATGCTTCTGGGTGTGCTTTAAATTCCTCCCCTAAAACCTTAACCGCAACGAAAGGATCCCTGTCTTGAGCCTCAATTTTTAGGCGATCTTTAGCTTTGTAAACAACACCCATTCCCCCAGCACCCAAAACACTATCGAGAATAAAGCGATCTTTTAATATACCCAGTGACCCCTCTGTATCAGATACTACTTCAATTTTTTTTTGTATATTATCTGATCGAGGTTGATAATGTGTTGCATCATTATTTGACTGAGAGTGTGGCCCCTTATTAGGCTTTGCTTTTATATCATTTTTATTTATAGCAGCGCCTTTAATATTTGGAAAAAATTGAGTTTTATCTGAATTATCTTCATTTTTTTCTACATTAGGGCTTGAGGCTGTATCATATTTTTTTGATAATACTTCCTCTCGCTTGCTAACAATGCGTGTTTTATCATTTAATGATAGCTCTGCTTTAGCTTTATTAGCACGCGCTTTACGCAACCGCTCTTCCATGACTTCTGGATTGGCCATTTGAGTTTTATCAGATTTCGCATCTATCATTTTTATGCGTGTTTTGTCGCTATCTACAGGACTTGTCATTTGTCATGTCTTTTAAGGGTTAAATTTTTAATGTTTTTTTCCTTCGCGTATATTGCCAAGCTTGCTCTATATTACAATTACAGCTTGCTTGGTATAGCTCGTACAATAACAGCAGAAACGTTATCTTTAGCACCATTTTTTAGTGCTTTATTTAGTAGCTCATGACTAATTTCATTAACATTTTTTAAACATAATGACTCTAAAATACTTTCTTCAGTGACAGCATTATATAAACCATCACTACATAATAAAAAAGTATCGCCAATACCAATGCTAAATGCATTTATATCAACAAGAAGTGAAGGTCGAACACCTACCGCTCGTGTAATGACATTACTTTGCGGATGATTATTGGCTTCTTCACGTGATATAAGACCTTTTTCTAATAACTCTTCGACCTGGCTATGATCTCTTGATATTTGTGTCAGTAAACGATTTCGGCACCTGTATAAACGAGAATCACCTACCCATAAACAAGCACCAAAGGTATTACGTGCTAATAGAGCCACAAAAGTTGATCCCATAACTGCTTTTTTAAGTACATCCTGTGAATACTCAAACAATTGATCATTCACCATCATTAATCGATCTTCTACTGCATCAACAAGTTCACTCATAGAGTCAGTAGGATCTAAGTACTCCAAGGCATCCACAATTTTTTGACTAGCAACATCTCCACGAGAGTGCCCTCCCATTCCATCAGCTACAGCCCAAAAATGGCCTCCAGATGATGAAAAAACAGCATCTTCATTAGCTTCACGTACCGTACCTTCGTGGGTAAATAGTGCGCTATCCCAGACTAATGGGCGACGGTAAGTACTGTCTTGCATATTATATTCTGTCTTATTTTATTGTTATAACGAAAAGGTTATTAGCTAAAAGGGTCTGCATCCGATATCTCAATACTTGAAGCGTCTATACCAGATATTTTGAAATCATCAGTATCTAAAGGTATTGAAGAGCTATTTTTAAAAGGATCCACAGTATTAATTTCGTCACTAGAGTGGTTTTTTTTTGCTTTTGAATCTAAAGCAACTGGAATGATATCCTCAGATTTTATAACATCAAATGGATTTACAGGAGCCACTCCAGAGTTAAAGGAGCTAACTCTTTGCGTGTTTTTTTGAATAACATTATCTTTTTTAGGCTGAATATTATCTTGCTCGACCTGTATAGGTCGTGGTTGAGTAATATCTGGGGAAGGCGGTAGACCTCTTAGGCTGTCAATAGCACTAGGCTGTATTGCTGTATTGCTTACTGCCTTTGATGATTGACTCAGAACGTCTTCTCTTAAAAAATCATTAGGTATATAACTAGAGTCTGAAACAAGCGAAGAGGCAGTATTTTTTGATTCATCTTTTTTATTTAATAGGTCAGTATTTGATAGGTTCATAGAATCATCACTTACGTCTGTAGGTGTTGCGACCCAAAGCGCATCACTCCATTGACTTTGTGCCCAATCACCATCAAGCATTGCAGCCACTCCCGATATAGCTGGCAACGATTTACACACGAACATGCAGGGCTCTACATACTGAGAACCCGTAGTACTCCAAATGCTATAACTAGTATGCAACTGCTGTAATGACGCATCTAGCAGCAGAGGATAGATCTGGCTGGTATTACAAAGTATTTCTGAGCGAACAATCGTACCTACCGTCATATCAGATGATACATTAACTTGATAACTGCCCTCCACAGATAAAGGCAAAGACTTAATAAGAGCCAGTAATTCATCTAACTCTAAAGAACCTTCAAGAGCATTAAATAAGATATCTTCTACAGACTCAAACCAACTAGCGGCTTGTTCATTAATAACAGTTGCCGGAAGGTCTGTTTGCAAAGCACACACAACCGAAAAAGGAAAATACCGACCGACTCGATCCACGCTTGGCAACATTACACCTAACCATACCTGATCATCGATAACACCTGGCGATAATGTAAATCTCCATATTGGGCTGGTTAGATAAATCTCTAACCAGTGTTCACCTAACTGCTCTTGGCTACCACTAACGTAGCCTTGTAACCAGGAATCCCACACATCAATATAATGTGCAGGAAGATCACGATTTAAGAAATCACCATATCTGGGTAATTTACCAAAAACACCAAAAATACTATTAGGAGTTTTTCTCATGATATGGGCCTACAGTTTTTCTGGGCAACGAAAAGCTGCCAAGAAATTATTGCTAAAAGGGTTATTAATACTTTTTACTTTGCCCTGATATATCATCTGATAATCATCATCGGCACTATTAAAATTCAGATTATATACATTTGATTGGTTGGTGCGTTCAACCTGAGATTGATCCATTAAACGAAACCATGCCCACGGGCCACTATAGCTCTGATCATGAGTTCCCCCTTCTATATTTTCAAAAACTATCCGTACACGCTTATTCTCATCGGAACCAGACCAAGTTAATGGCTTCCAAAATTTTGGACCATGCTTATAGGTAAAGCGCTGCCCTCCAAGATCAAGCGTGAAGCGTGCTACATTTTCACTCAAAGCATAAGGGCGTAATTCCAAGCTAATAGTGGGTATTTCAGGATTTTCACGAAAGAATATATTTTTTATACTTAGCGCCCGACTTACTTGTTTTAAGGAGCGTTCTGAAAACCCCATTGAATAGCCATCCACCGTACGATTTCTCCAACCTTTACGTGTATTCACAAATGGCTTAATAAATTCACTATAAAAAGAATCTACCGTACCTTCGGGTCTAAAAAATTCACTGAAGTCATATAGTGCTAATTCATCTTCAGCTTTATTATTTAATGGGTAACGCCCAGCTAAAGCTCTGCTATAAGGCATATAAACACTAGCGCGCCACTCAGTATTAATATGACTGTGTGCAGCGGCAACAATAACTTTCCAGCTTTGATCTGCAATTGATGTTAACAACCCACGTATTTCAGGCGGTGTTTTTTTTGCGTATGCGCTTAATGCAGTCATCGGGTTTGGGCTACTACTCACATAACGTGCCTTAACGATAGAAAATGCACGCTTTTGTGGATCAGGAGCGATAGCAATCTCTTGGACAAATTGATGCACCAATGCTATACGAGAAATAATGTGATCTATTGGAGCAGATTCTTGATTATTTTTTTTCAGCAGATCATTTAGCTCTTGATAACGTTTATCAACTTTTGTAGTCGGTATTTTGCTGCTTGCTATAGTTGAAGTTTCCCCTAAGTAACGCAATCGATAATTAGCACTTTCAATTTTATCTAGTCCTTGTATATCTGGTAATGGCGTTAATCGTGTATTTGTTTTAGCTAGTTCTAAAATAGAAATAAAAGGGGATTCTACGGGGTCACCAAAAATAGATAGTGCATCATTAGCCTGCGCTATACTTGCAAAAGAAGCGATAGAAAATGATTGATAAAAACGGTTCCACGTATCTAAATAATCGACTAAATAATGATCTTTAACTTGACTACTAATATCTTTAAGATCGTCTTTAACAAAATCAACACGTTTATCTTCTCCGTCATCAAGCATCCACCGCTCATTCACAATATCATTTAATAAATTTGATTTTTGAGAAAAATCAGTACTTTTGTATCCATCAATGGTATACAAAAGAGGAATATTCCATGCTATTTCAGTTTCTTTATCGATATTAAATAAAGAAATGACATTGGGCCCTAAATAAGTGCGCATATTTACTTTACGCTTCATATCGCGATCACTTTTAATACGACTGTATATACGCTGAGAAACCGGCACTCGAAGTAATAAATTACGTGTTGACGATACAATTTTATTATTAAGATCAATAGGATCAAGGTTTAACTCTAACAAGGCATCAAGATGCGCTGTTAATTCTTGACGGCGTGATGCCTCACCTTGTAATTGCTGCTCCCATAAATTAACAAACCATTCACGTACTAAATGTCTATCGAGATGCTCTGGCTTCTGAAACATCATATACATATGAAAAGTACTGTATAAGTCGCCCCCTTCATGGCCTAGATTAAGTTGTTTTTCAATCGAGTATATTAATTGAGGAAGTAAATGGTTTTTAAGCTGATATTCATATGCAGCTCCAGCTTCACGATCAATGCGTCCGTCATACATACCTAATCCAGTTAACCAAGGATGTTCTTTTTGATCATATATAATAGCTGTATTGGCGAGAGCATTGAGCGGTGGTAGGATACTGCGAATATCTCGTCCAGACTGAATTAACTTTTTCTGCTCTTGGTCATAGGTATCAATAAGCTCTGTCACATCAGTCATGAATAGCTTGTGCTGTGTAATACTACCCATCCATACCAAAAGTAAACTCACTGAAACAATAGCTAATGCCACTAAAAATAATCTTCGTGTCCAACGCATGATTTTTTCATAACGCACATTTGCTCCGACTAACTCAGCTTCGGGGAATACCACTTCTTGAAAAAATTTTGAGAGGAAGTATGTTTTTCCTTGCTGATAAGGATCTTTAACTGTATCTCGAGAAAAACCAAAATTTGAAGATACTGACGTCATTAATCGATCAATCGGAGTACCATCTTGAGTGCCACTTGCAAAGTATACTCCTCTCAAATAAGGCTGGAAACGATACCGGTTTTTGACAAATGCCTGTTCGGTGAAATCCTCTACAATCGATTTTAAATTTTCCATTTGCTTCGGGAAACCTTCAATCATTCCCCTACGATTGACTTCACGCTCTTGATTCATACGCCATAAAACACGATCATATAATCGTTTAATTAAGTCACCCAAACCATTAGCCAAAAAATCAAAGTCTGGGCTTTGCTGCAATTTAGGCGCATTAGGAAGCGATACCCCCCAAACTTGATCTCGCTCATCTTTAGAGAGATCTTCAAAAAACTCACTAAATCCAGAAACCAAATCGACTTTAGTAAAAACAAGGTATATAGGAAAGCGAATCTCTAGCCTTTCCATTAGCTCATCAAGACGAGTTCTGATCATTTTTGCATGCTGAATACGCTCTTCATCAGTCTGAATAAGTAAATCATGCAAACTAATGGCAACTAAAGCTCCGTTAATTGGGCGACGCTTACGGTTCTTTTTTAATAGTTTTAAAAACCCTTCCCAGGCAGAGCTATCAACAACTCTGTGGCTATCTTGGGTGGTATAACGCCCAGCAGTGTCAATAAGAACTGCATCATTAGTAAACCACCAATCACAATTGCGCGTACCGCCTACACCTTGCAATGCATTTTTACCAAATTTTTCTGCTAACGGAAAATCTAAGCCAGAATTGATTAATGCTGTCGTTTTACCTGACCCAGGGGGGCCAACAATAATATACCAAGGTAATTCATATAAAGCTTTGCTGGCATTGCTTCCAGAAAATCGAAGGCTCTTCAAAGTCGTTAATGCTTGCGCAAAACGCTGGCTCATTTGCTGTATTTCTTCTGCTGCTTTTCCATCAGAAGAATTTTTTTTGTCTAGCTCTTGATTAGCTTTAATATCTTCGACTAAATCATTATTATACTTATTACTCTTTAACTGTAGGCGAAGGTTATTTAATCCCCATAAAGTTATCATGCACATAATAAAGGCCAATCTGACGATTTGGCTTTCTAGTGGGGCAGTATTATCAATACCAAACTTAATTTTTGGACCTATAAACCAAATAAGTAAGGAAAGTAGTAATAATCCTATTGAGGATATAAACAGCGGATGAGTTAAAGCCTTCGCAATTTTTTTCATAATCTATATTCACAGCACTTTTAGTGCCGATAACCTAAACATCAAATCAACAGGGATTTAATAGTTAACCATTAGGATACTAACAGAAACTATTTAAATCGAGACATACTTCCTTTGTCTTTCGCTATATCGCTTTCTATAGATAACGCATGGAGTCGCTCCGCCACAGGGGTCGCAGATTCATAAAGCCAATAACGAAACCCAGAATAACTAATAAAAATAAATGTTAATGCTAAAACACCAATGACCCACATCGGTATAAAGTCTTTTAGTGTATTCTTGGCAGAACCTAAACCACGCCAAGAAGTCGAGAGTTCCCGTTCATATTCACCACGATATGAGCGGATAGTTTTAAACAAGTCATCTCTGATATTCTCTATTTGCTCTACACCACGGTTAGCAATTCGATATTTCCCTTCAAAACCTAAACTTAAACTGATATAAAATAATTCAAGAATATCTATATTCTCTGAAGGTGATTGACGCATACGATCTAATATTTGAAAATATTTTTCACCGCCGGATGTCTCATTATGAAAAACAGATAATAAAGTTCTTTGGGCCCACGGGCTATTGCTGCCCCATGGCGTATTGAGCACCGCTTCATCTAGCATCACACACGTGATGTAACGTGCTGATAAAACAACTTCATTCTTATACCCGAGATCTCTAAGTTGAGCATCAAATATTTTTATTTCATTTGCTAAGCGCTTATGCAGCCCGCCGATATCAGCATGCTGTAAAGATTGCCTCGTTTTAGTAAATACAGCCATAAGAGTTGCTGCAGTATTTACCAGAGGATTTAACCCTAGTTCATTTTTAAAATATGCAATTTCAGATTCTATATTCGGACGTGTAATCACTGGGTTCGGACGGGCGTTCACTCTAGGGTTAACGCCATTTCCTGCTCGCGGAGAAGAGGCTCGCCGTCCTGGCGATGGCTTCATGACGGTTCTATCCATACCTGGCTGAGGCTGCTGAAAAACCGTTTTATCTGAATCGTCTGTCATAGCAACTTCCCTTTACTGTCGAATAGCCCAAAATTCAAATTCAATCCCTGGGAAGTCTCCGCCTACATGCAATGCGAATCCTCCAGAGTTTGATAGATCGTTCCAGAAAGCATTTTTCTTTTCTAGTTCAAAATAAACTGTATTAGAACGAAAGGGTATTTGGCGAGGAGCAACAGGTAAAGGTTTTAAAGGAATACCGGGCATAGCCGCATTAACTAACTGACTTATTCGCTCAACAGGGCCCAGTTTAATTTGGGCAGGTAAACGCACCCTGATTGTTTCTTCAGGAATATCAGCCCGTACTGCTAAAATAAACGATGCACTACTCAGTAAGCTGCGGTCAGTAATAGCAGCAACACGAATACCAAACTTCTTTTCAATGAGTGCAATAGCAATTGCAGACTGCTCATACACCATTGACAAGCAATTTCGCAAAGACAGGATTACAGGCGAAAATGTCGCTTGTAAGTTATCATGCAAATATTCTGGAAATTTCGGCGGGCGCTTTTCTGGCATAGCAAATGTTGCTATTTCACCAGCCATTTGAACAAGTTCACGATAAAGGTCTACCGGGTGCAAGCCATTAATTTGGCCCAAATGACAAGTTAATGGCTCTAGTCGATTCATTAACTGTAGCATCATATAGTCTGCAATTTCAGCCGTACCGCCACGTTTAACATCTGCAAGACGGCCAGCAATAGCTTCCGCTCGTTGACGTAGTAATCCGGACAACTCTAATAAAAATCCATTAAGTTTTGGAACTGCTTTACAGTCAACTGTTGTTGGAAAATAGCTATCATCTAATAATATATTTTTATCTTCACGTGATTCAGATATTTTCATAATACCGATGACCGCATAACCACTAATATCATCAGTCTCCAACATTAACCTTAGGCGTAATTTTCCAACTTCTAAATTTTGACTTTCACCATCGTCATTCACAATATTTCGCACAGAGACGTCACTGGGGTAATACCGCGCTAAACCGCGCTGAGAATCTTGTGGCTGCACCTCTACTGCACCCGCTCGCTTCAGTGGAATAGCTAAATAAACAACAGTATTTAATGTATTAACCGGTATTTCTAAAATATCAGGGATATCATCAATATTTGGGAAATTGAACGGCGTACCATCGGGCAAGACACCTTTGCCACGCACCAGTGAAAATTTACCTAAAGGCAGTAACTGTTGATCAATTTCGACATCTTGAATACCCCAACTATAACTACTTAATACCGATACACGGCTACTCACATATTGCTCAAAATAGCGATCTTGCTGTTGAAAATGCTGGGGGTTAAGAAACATCCCTTCAGACCAGATAACCTTATTATCTAACGACATAATAATTCTCTTTGCAGTGATTCACTCGAGTATTTAATGATCACTGCTTACTAACTTAAGTTGATTATTTTTAATACGAACAGTGAATTTATTACGTAGAATATTATTCTTTGTAATCGGCATAATAATCTTATATTTAGCATCTTTATATTGATAAAATTCAGCAAAAATTGCGATATATTGTGTTTCGCTTTCGAGTACAAATTGCTCTTCTCTAGAGCCAGAAATAGCGACAGGTTTTAGCTCTGTTTTAGAAACCAATTCACTACCCAACTTTTCATTATCACTCTCATACAAATCAATAAACCCTATTTTTTTAAAGGCTATATCTGATTTTAATTGATACAAGCGTAAATAAATGGGTGAAGGGCGCTCGTCTTCATCTGGATTAATATCTGAAGAAACAAGTAACTGTAACTTAACGTCAGTATCGAGATTTAAAACGCCTCCAACCTGGCTACTCATTGACGAACAAGCCATCAATAGACAGGTTAAAAAAACTAAAAAAATTACTTTACATAAAGATATCAATTTCATTACTGTTTTATAACCTCTTAATTAATAGTTATTTTTTTACACCACGCTCGGCTTTCAATCGTTGTAGCTGATCTTCATAGGCTTGCACAAAATTGTCACCAAATAACTTATGGAAAGAACGCTCCATATCATCTGATAAGTCACTATAATACTCTTCAAAAACTGTCCAGTTACGAGCATTTTGCAGGCCTGACAAAAGAGCTGATTTTTTACCTTTATTAAATTTTTTTTCTAGGTGTGCAGGATTAAATTGTTCGATCATATGCTGATACGCAAAACGAATACCGGCAATAATAGCTATTTGATGATCGGCAATATCTTCAAATCCTTCCGCAAAAGCTTCATTTGGATCTTTATAAGCATCATTTTTACGAAAAAACATATTCTCAAGAGCTTCATCAACCCCTACCGAAAATTTCAACGGATTATTTTCTATTGGCTGAATGGTTGTCACATTCATTCTGAATTCATTTTTAATATTGGCTCGAGAACGAAGTAACTGCATCATGTCATTAGTCACTTCTCGTAATAAGCTCCCCGCTACATCATTGATTTCATTAATTTTACTATCAGATAGCCCGTCAGAATCTAACGCCATTGAACTAACTATATGACCATTTAAATGGGTACGAGAAACCGACTCCGCCTGTAAGCGAGGAACTCTTTGCGGCCGAACGGCTGTACGTGCGTCTACACGACCAGGGCGAGGGGTGCGCGAAGTTTGTTTAAGCTCACTAGCAGGCTCACCGACTTGCTCAATGGCATCTGAAATATGACTAGCAGAAGAAATCTCACTCACGGCTATATCATTAAAAGCAGCATCACTTGCTATAGCACAAGGTGGAGTAAAGTTTTCCATAGGGTTAGAGTTGATGTCATCGGCCATTACATCCCAATTGTCAGGAATGAGTTTAGCCCCTGATACTTGTGGCCATTCAACATTCTGAGAAAGAGGATCACTACCATCATGATAACTTTCACCATTAGTGGGTGTCTCGGTATCAAAGGTCTCATCAGCTGTCTGTCTAGAGGACTCTAGTGAACTGGCATTGAAAGGGTATCCCGACTGCTGGCCTGACTTGTCCAGTGCCACAAGAGGATCAGCTTCAGCCATATCATCAGCCAGACCAAAACTATCTTCCAAATGAACGCTATCGTTATTGAATGGATCAGGGAATGAGCCACCTAGATCAAAGTCATCAATTGAAGGCGTTTTATCAGCAGAAGTTGAAAAGGGGGATTGCGAATATGGATCCAATCCAAGTGCTGAGGTTAGCACTTCTACCCTAAAGGTATACTCTCCAAGATCGAAAGTATCTCCATCGATTAATGAAGTTTTATTTTCGCGGCCTAAAGGCTCATGCGAATGATTAACAAAGGTACCGTTTGTACTTGTGTCTGTTAATGTACAATCATGACTAGTACATGACAACACACAGTGCTGTGAAGATAGGTATCGCTGAGGGTCCTCAAGAACCCAGTCATTACTCACCGCACGACCCAACGTTGTGCTACCTTCATTAACCGTCCGGCTCAATTCTGAAAGACTTATACCATCTGGATATTTAATAATTGTTAACTTATAAGACATCAAATCATCCTGATTAATACTCAACCCCCCTTATGACAGTCAATGAGAGGGGGAATGAAAATTGAACACATTCTCATTTATATATCAGAGTATATATGGGTATGGACGCCATATAAATCCTTTAATTACAAATTATAGGCTTACAAGGAAGTCACATTGTCAACACAAAATAACAGGTTATGATATCAACGTAAGACAATAAATGAAATAGGGTGATATTAAATTTTTATCAAATGTACCTAAGAGAAGCTACCCTTACAGTGACCTTCGCCTAATGGAGCTCTATAACAATCACTTTTAGCCCGTAGATAAGGTTAACTCATGCAGAAAAATATGAGCTTTTATGCCTATATTGAGAAAGTCTAGTAAATCATTACATTCATGAATTGTACTTATTAAGTTTGAGTGGTAATCTGTTAACTTAATTTTATTTTTACCTATATCACATATTGCCTAGTTTAGTGGTGTACTAACCGCACTAGCAAATACAGGTTTTGACTTCAAGATCAATAAGGATATGTACGATGGCCTCGTCTGAGCTACTTGATTTTACCAGCTTACTTACGCCCATCACTGATGATCAGCGCACGGGTGCTGATTTACGAGAAGATTACTCACCCTCTTCGCCATACCAATCGATCAAGAGCAGTCGAAACTCAGCCAGAGATGCTGAGCGAAAAAGTATACATGACCCCAATAATAGCGATGCTAATACGTATTGGCGCAATATCGTTAGTGAAGCACCAGGCATCATAAGTAAAAAGAGTAAAGATCTAGAGGTTGCCTGCTGGTTAACAGAGGCCTTAATACGCCGCCATGGAGCACAAGGTTTAAGAGATGGGTTTAGGCTTATTCTTGCCTTGGTCCAAGATTTTTGGGGCGATGATCTTTACCCTATGCCCGACGAAGATGGCATAGAGACCCGTGTAGCACCATTATCTGGCCTGAATGGCGAAGGGGCAGAGGGTGTCCTTATTGCTCCCATTCGCCAAATCCATATCACTGAAGGCAACAGCTTAGGGCCATTTAGCCTTTGGCAATATCAACAAGCGCTCAATAACGATAATATTTCTGACGATAACCTTAAAGATAAAAAGGTTGCTCAGCTCGGTATAAGCTTAGAAGATATCGAGAAATCTGTTGCTGAATCCAGTGATGAATTTTTTATTAACCTCAAAGACGATCTCACCCAAAGCATAGATTCCTATAAAGAAGTAGGGCTAAGCCTGGAAACGTCTTGCGGACCAGAAAATGCACCCTCTACACGTACCATTATTGAGATTTTAGAGGAATGTCGTGGCGCTGTCTTACATTTAGCCAGAAATAAACTGCCCCAAGAAACCCCTGAAATACCCACTGAAGATACAGAAGATGAAGTGCTAGATACCGAAAACGCACCATCGGCCCAGCCTAAAACCTTAGTAAAGGCAGCTGTGATGACTCGCGAAAGCGCCTTCAAAGAAATTTTACAATTAGCAGAATTTTTCCGAAAGACGGAACCTCATTCTCCCGTATCTTACATGCTTGAAAAAGCCGTTAGATGGGGTGAACTACCGCTCGAAGGTCTCATTCGAGAACTCATTACAGATAACAATTCATTAGAGCGCTTTAGCGATCTAACGGGTGTTAAAGTCGAGCACTAAATTAACCCATCAACCAAGGTGAAATAATGTCCGATAGCATTCACAATAAACTGAAACGCGTTAGAAAACCTCGCGTTCATATTACTTATGATTTAGAAACTAATGGCGCGCTATCTGAAAAGGAAATCCCTTTTGTCATGGGTGTCATGGGTGATTATTCCGGAGATAATGCTGAGGGAAAAAAAGCACTTAAAGACCGTAAGTTCTCTCAAATTGACAGGGATAATTTTAACGATGTAATGGGTAAGATTAACCCAAAACTTGACCTGAAAGTAGAAAACACGCTAGAAGGTGATAACAGTGAATTATCTGTAAATCTAGACCTTCAAAGCATGGAAGACTTTGAGCCCCATAAAATTGTTGAGCAAGTTGAGCCCCTTAAAAAGTTAATGGAAACACGTAATAAATTACGTGACCTGCTAACAAAAGCTGATCGCTCTGAAGATTTAGAAGAAATTTTAGAGAAAGTTTTAAGTAATACTGATGCCCTCAATTCATTAAGTAATGAATTAGGTGTTGAAGGAGAAAGTACAAATGGATAACAGCGAAGAACTACTTGAAAGAGCACCAGAGGCAGAAGCCGCAGAAATCAGCTTTCTTGATCAAGCTATTGGCGCAACAAAACAAACACCCCGCAATGAAACAGAAGACCTACTAAAAGCATTAACCAAAGAGGCTCTTACAGGATCTGTCACTTGGGATAAGAACCTTGCTGTCTCTATTAATAATGCGATAGCCAGTATAGATGCAGCAATATCAAAACAACTTGCTGCAGTTATGCATAACGATAAATTTCAAAAGCTAGAAGGTTCTTGGCGTGGGCTGAACCATTTGGTTATGAATAGCGAGACTAGTAGCCAACTAAAAATTCGTGTATTCAATGCTAGTAAGAAAGAGCTTAGCCGAGACTTAGAAAGAGCTGTAGAATTCGACCAAAGTCAAATTTTTAAAAAAATCTATGAAAGTGAATTTGGTATAGCCGGTGGTGAGCCTTATGCAGCGCTTATCGGGGATTATGAATTTTCATCGCATCCTGTCGATATATCTTTGCTTTCTAAAATGTCTAATGTCGCGGCGGCTGGATTTTGTCCATTTATCTCTGCTGCGTCACCCAACATGTTTGGCTTTGATAGCTTCACCGAGCTTTCTAAGCCACGTGATCTCGAAAAAATATTTGATTCAGCTGAATATATTCAATGGCGTAGTTTTCGCGAAAGTGACGACTCACGTTTTGTGACATTAGTAATGCCTCGTGTATTGGCTCGCTTGCCTTATGGTGAGGCAACCAAACCGGTTGAGAGTTTTAATTTCGAAGAAGCACCTACGAATAATAATGGTCAGCATATGACCAGCTCTCATGACTCGTACTGTTGGATGAATGCCGCTTATGCCATGGGCACAACTCTTACTCAGGCATTTTCTGAATATAGTTGGTGTACAAGTATTCGGGGGGCAGAAGGTGGCGGTAAAGTAGAAGGATTACCGAGTCATACATTCGTCAGTGATGATGGCGACATGGATCAAAAATGCCCAACAGAAATAGGGATTACTGATCGCCGTGAGGCTGAGCTTAGTAAGTTAGGGTTTTTACCATTATGTCACTATAAAAATACAGATTACTCTGTCTTTTTTGGTGCGCAAACAACCCAAAAGCCTGCTAAATTTGACGACCCTAATGCTTCTGCAAACGCAGCTATTTCTGCTCGTTTACCCTATATTATGGCGACTTCTCGTATTGCTCATTTTCTTAAAATTATGGCACGCGATAAAGTCGGATCTTTTATGGAGGCAGATGAAGCCGAAGAGTGGCTGAATAAGTGGATCATGAACTATGTCAATGGTACACCAGGCGCTAGTGCAGAAATGAAAGCACGCTACCCACTTGCAGAAGCTCGCATAGAAGTAAAAGAAGTACCTGGCCAGCCTGGTGTTTTTAATGCTGTAGCTTGGATGCGCCCTTGGCTACAAATGGAAGAGCTTACTGCCTCTTTACGATTAGTCGCCAATATCCCTAAAGCGGGATAGTTTTTTGATTGCATGATATAAAGAGGCAATTAGCCTCTTTATATCTTACTCCATGGAATAGCTGTGATATCCAATACTACTTTGATAGACCATGTATCCCCTAGTGATACGATCATTGATTTAGAAGTCGTACTTGGTCAGCCCAATCATTTAGTTAGCCTAGAAGATTTCTTAGCAGAAGAGCAATCAGTTTCAGCGCTTAGTTTTTGGTTAATCGAATTTTGCCCACAAAAACCTAAAGATACAACGCAGTTAAAAGCACTCATCCAGCAAAGTATTGCACAAATAGATGAGTCAATCAGTGACCTACTCAACAGCATCATTCATCATCCCAAGCTTCAAAAGCTTGAAGCCTCTTGGCGAGGACTTTGGAATCTTATAGAGGAAGCTGATGGTACTAAAAATACTAAAATAAAATGCTTAGATATTAGTTGGGCAGAAGTTAGCAAAGATATCGCAAGAGCAATGGAGTTTGATCAAAGTAATCTATTTCAAAAGATTTATAGTGAAGAGTATGGAACACCTGGTGGCGAGCCCTATGGTGTTTTAATTGGTGATTACGAAATAAGCCATAAATCATCAAAAACACATCGCTTTAATGACGTAACTACACTTGAAGGTATTTCTCAAATAGCAGCCGCTGCTTTTTCTCCATTTATTACTAGCGCCTCTTATGAACTTTTTGGTGTTGATAGTTATGCTGACCTTGGTCGCCCAATTAATTATAGCGCGGTATTCGAACAGCAAGAATATATAAAATGGCATGCATTGCGCGACAGGGCAGATTCTCGTTTTATCGGTATAACAATGCCGCGAGTATTGATTCGTAGGCAATATAGTACGCAGAGTAATGCCTATAAAGGCGTCTATTTTAAAGAATCAAAATCACAAGAAGGCTGTACTCATTATTTATGGGGTAACGCTTGCTATGCGTTTGCGGGGATTTTAATCCGTGAATTTGAAAATGTAGGTTGGTTTGGTCATATTCGTGGCGTTCCTCGCAATCAAGTGGGCGGCGGTCTATTAGCTAATATGTGCCTAGATTATCACTCAACCGATAAATCAGGGCTTATGGCAAAACCTATTACTGAAGTTGTCATTACAGATTCAGCAGAAAAGCAGTTGAGTGAATTAGGTTTAGTCCCATTATGTCAGTGCTATGACGTGCCCTTTGCAGCATTTTATAATAATCAATCATTACAACGCCCAAAAAAATTTAGTGACAAAGAAACCAATATAAATGCGCGCCTATCGGCAATGCTGCAACATGTTATGTGTGGATCAAGAGTAGCGCATTATATTAAAATAATGTTTAGAGATAAAATTGGCTCATTTATGAGCGCCTCAGATTGTGAAAGTTATTTACGCAAATGGTTATTTAAATATACTACCGGAAGAGAAGATCTTGAATGGGAAGAGCAAGCAAGATTTCCATTACGTAAAGCGTCAGTTAATGTAAGAGAACACCCTGCAAAGCCTGGGCAATATATTTGTATTATTCATATTGTTCCGCATTATCAAATTGATCAAATGGTTTCAGAATTAGAACTGATCACTGAATTAGCTCAAGCGAAGTAACCCATGGCTACAATTGATAAAAAAAAGCACCTACGAGCTTCGATATTAGATAGATTAATCGATGATGAACCTCATATTAAAATTGAAACTGAGAAAACAAGGCATCAACAATTACGTGAATTGCGTAGTAGCGTTCGCCGTGACTTAGAAAACCTTCTTAATACACGTTTTCGTGTTGTTGCCCCTTCTGATGAATTTACAGAGCTACAAAATTCACTACTCAATTTTGGTCTTCCAGATCTTGCTACTATCAACATTATTGATCTCAACAAAAAACATTCATTCACACACGATTTAGAAAGGCTATTAAAGACTTTTGAGCCTAGATTTAAAAGCGTAAAAGTAACTCATCAAGAAAACATCAATAATACCGATAGAACACTTCGCTTTAGAATAGACGCGACACTCTATGCCGATCCAGTGCCTGAAGTCGTTGTTTTTGACTCAACTCTTGAACCCGCTTCGCGTGCTGTTGATGTAAAGGAGTCACAATATGGCCGATGAATTATTACCCTATTACGAAAAAGAACTTGCCTACATAAGACAGATGGGTGCTTCATTTTCAAAAGAACACCCTAAAGTCGCTGGGCGCTTAGGTATTGGAACAGATACTGTTGAAGACCCTCATGTGTCACGATTAATTGAATCGTTTTCCTATTTAAATGCACGTATTCAACATAAATTAAACGATGATTTTCCTGAATTAAGTGATGCGATATTGAGTGTTGTATTTCCTCATTATCAACGCCCGCTGCCATCGATGTCTATAGTACAATTTACACCTGATAAAGAGCAGCTAGAATCACCTTATAAGATTTCTCGTAATACTTTACTCGAGACAGAACACTTCCAAGGTGAAAACTGTCAATTTAATACCGTATATGATACAGACCTTTTACCCATAGAAGTTACCGATGCAAACCTTATAGGCCTACCTTTTTCTACGCCAGGATCAGCACGAGTACGGGGTGCATCAAGTGTACTACAATTAAAATTAACAACCTTTAATAAAAAAACTCCATTTACTGATATTGGAATTGAAAAACTAAGATTTTATTTAAAAGGCCAAGCTCAATATATTCATCCTCTTTATGAATTACTTATGAGTAAATGCGTTTGTGTTGTAGCCGCTCATAATGAAAATGATACACACCCTATATTTTTAGATAATGATGCAATTAAAGAGGTTGGATTTACTGATAATGAGGGTATGTTACCGTATCCGGAGGCATCATTTTTAGGCTATCGAACACTGACTGAATTTTTCGCTTACTCAGAAAAATTCATGTTTTTTGATATAGAAGGTTTTAGCGATAAACTATTATCCAGTAATAGCAATGAATTTAATATTTATATCTACCTTTCATCGTCTGATATTGAACTAGAACATAATATTTCTGCTAGTAATTTTGTACTCGGTTGTACTCCTGTTATTAATCTTTTTGAAAAAGATGCTGACCCTATAAAGTTAGACCATAAACAATCGGAATATCAAGTGCAAGCCGATGTACGACGACCTATTGGCTTTGAAGTTTACTCTATCGATAATGTCAGTGCTATTTCTCCCGAGGGGGAATATACCGATTTTCTACCTCTTTATGGGCTAAATCATAATCATAGTGGTGATAATGAGCAGGCTTTTTGGCTTGCTGCTCGTCGGCATGCCAAACTTAGTAACTATGAAAGAGATGATGGGACTGATGTGTTTATTAGCCTTGTCGACTTAGGGTTCAATCCCAATACACCATCAGATAAAACATTATTAATAAAAACACATTGCAGCAATCGAGATCTACCAGAAAAGCTACCTTTTAATTTAGACCACCCCAAACTTCAGTGTGTTGAAGGCGCACCACCGTGTGAAAAGATTCGATGCCTAACCCAACCCACTCGAACTATTCGACCGCCATTAAGAGATCATGCAAGGTGGCGTTTAATTTCACATTTAAACCTTAATCATTTATCGCTAACAGGGCGAAACAATACCGCTGAAGCATTAAAAGAAATACTCAGGCTTTATGACTTTAGAGGGTCATCGGTTTCACGTGCGTTGATTAACTCTATTTATAGTGTTGATGCTCGGTCTGTCAGTGCTCCTATACCTATAGACGGTAGAGCAACAATGTGCAAAGGAATGGAGATTGAAGTTATACTTGATAATAGCCAACTTACCGGTAGCAGCGCTTATTTATTTGCTAGCATACTAGATCACTTTTTTAGCCTTTATTGCTCAATCAACTCGTTTTCTAGAGTCTTGGTTAAGCAAAAGGGTCATGAAGGATATTTAAAAAAATGCCCTATCCGAGCAGGCGAAAAAATAGTTCTGTAGTTATTCGATTAGCCGATAATCCTCAACAAACCTCTTTTATACAAACGATGAGAATTATCGAGCGTGCAGTCGCATTATCTCATACCGATGACTACGATCGAAAACAAGATATTAGAAACTCTGTAGGTCGATTTTCTCCTCCTGCGAATGAATGTATTCGATTTAAAAATAACCAATCCTTATCGTTTCCTAATAGTGAAATTGTTTCAATTAAACCGCCTAAAGATAATGATAGTAATCAATGGCGAGTAGAGACTAGTTTTCTAGGGTTAACGGGATCTCATGGTGTTATGCCTTATAGCTTTACAGAGACATTACTGAATCGCCTAAAGTTAAAGGATCCATCATTAGCAGAGTTTTTTGATTTATTTAATCATCGGATAATTTCATTATTCTATCAAGCATCCATAAAATACAATCACGCCCTTAGCTTTGAACGTAAAAAACTGCCCAGTAGAGGAAATTTTACTCATAATAACGATAGTATTACAGAGGTACTTAGGGCTATTACAGGGATAGCCACAAAAGGCTTAGATTCACAGCTAAGTATTCCAGCAGAGAGCCTTTTATACTATTCTGGTTTATTAAGTCAAAGCGTTCGTACCGCTAGTGGATTAAAACGATTACTGACTAGCTATTTTAATGTTCCTATTCAACTTAAAGAATTTGAAGGATGTTGGCAGGATGTAATGGACGACTACCGATCACGCTTACCCGACATATCAAATAAAAAAGGGCAAAATGTTTGTCTAGGCAAATCAATCATGCTGGGTAAGCGTGGCTGGGTAGCGCAAGAGAAAATAAAAATAACTATTGGCCCATTAAATGCTGAGCAATTTATCCAGTTTGCTCCGGGGGGCTCAGCATTAAAAGCAATGAATGATCTTATTCTATTTTATATTGGAGTAGATAATGATTTTGAATTCACTATTTTAGTGAACCGCAATGCAACCCCTGATAAAGTTCAACTGAGTAAAAAATCACAGCCTATTATTGGCTGGAATACATGGCTTACAGGCGGTAAAAACAAGAAATACGATTCAGGCGATACAGTTTCTATATCACTTTCATCAAAAAAATTATAACTATTTGGGCCACTAAATAAAGGAAGATAACAATGATAAGCATCGATCTAAAATCACTTGTTGAAAAGATGAACGAGCCTTGCACAGTGGCACTTGAAAGTGCAGCAGGGCTTTGTCTGTCTCGCAATCATTATAATGTTGAAATCGAGCATTGGCTGCTTAAGTTATTAGAAATTTCTGATAGTGATATTATTGCCATTCTAAACAAATTTGACGTTAACTTAGGTAAATTCACACAAGAGTTAAATGGTGAACTTGACAATATTAAGTCAGGGAATACACGTGCGCCGGCACTGTCGCAAAATATTGTTGATCTTGCAAAAAATGCATGGTTATTAGCTTCAGTTGAATATCGCCACCCAATAACAACCTCTGCTCACCTTTTATGCGCGCTATTACTGGATGAAAATCTTCGTCGCTCTACGGGTATATCGCATGGTGAGCTTAAAAAAATTGCACCCGAATCACTGCGCAATGTCGCTCTAAGTATAATAGGTACTACAGCTGAATCTGAGATAGTGGCTAATGATAACCAAGAGTCACCCATAATAGGAGCTCCAAGTAAACAACCCTCATTAGATAAATACACCGTCAACCTAACACAAGCCGCTAAAGAAGGAAAAATTGATGCTGTATTAGGCCGCGATGAAGAAGTACGTCAAATTATTGATATTCTGATTAGACGGCGGCAAAATAATCCTATCTTAACCGGTGAAGCTGGAGTGGGTAAGACGGCCGTTGTTGAGGGGTTTGCTATGCGTATTGCTTCTGGTGATGTGCCGGAGCCACTACGCAATGTCACTATTCGAAGCTTGGATTTAGGGTTATTACAAGCAGGAGCGAGTGTCAAAGGAGAATTTGAAAGCCGATTAAAATCAGTGATTGCTGAAGTCAAAGCCTCAGCGACACCCATTATTATGTTTATTGATGAAGCACATACGCTTATTGGTGCTGGAGGTAAAGAGGGTCAAGGTGATGCGGCTAATTTACTCAAACCCGCTTTAGCACGAGGTGAGCTACGGACTATTGCTGCAACCACATGGGCGGAATACAAAAAATATTTTGAGCGAGATCCAGCGCTAACGCGTCGCTTTCAAGTGGTCAAAATTGAAGAGCCCAGTGAAGAAAAAGCTATCAATATGATGCGTGCTATCTCTGTCATGCTGAGTCGGCATCACGGTGTTCATATTTTAGATGAAGCTATTCGCGATTGTGTACGATTGTCTATGCGATATATTCCTGGCCGGCAGCTTCCAGATAAATCAGTATCCTTGCTCGATACAGCCTGCGCACGCGTTGCATTAAGTCAAAGCTCTACTCCAGCGGCTATTGAGGATACACGATTACAAATTGCACAAGCCGAAACCACTATTCAATCATTAGGGCAAGAAGATGCCATGATGAATAATTATGAAATAGAAATTAAAAATCTTTATACAAAAAAAGAAGCTCTCAATGCTCGTTTGATAGAACAAGAGCATCAATGGAATCAAGAAAAAAATATTGTTAAGCAGATACATACTCTGCAAAAAAATATTAGCAAAAATTATACCGCAAGCCAAATGTCTGAAGAAGAATTAGCTAAAGAAGAATATCCTAATCAATTATCACAGAGCGACCTTCAGTCTATTAAAGAGCAGCTACATGGGTTGCTAACAGAGCTCGATAATATTCAAAATAAAGCCCCCATGATTCAAGTTAATGTTACAGCTCAGGCGATAGCAGAAGTAGTAGCAAACTGGACAGGAATACCTGTAGGCAAAATGGTCTCTGACGAAATAAATGCCATTATGGAGCTTGGTGCAACCCTTAATAAACGCGTTATTGGGCAAAGTCATGCGCTAGAAGCTATTGCACAATCAATACGTACTTCACGTGCTGGGCTGACTGATCCTCGTAAACCTATTGGTGTATTTTTTATGGTCGGATCAAGTGGTGTAGGTAAAACAGAAACAGCACTAGCACTAGCCGATACGCTATACGGTGGCGAGCAAAATATTACAACAATTAACATGTCTGAATTCAAAGAAGAGCATAAAGTCTCTATGCTGCTTGGATCGCCTCCTGGTTATGTAGGATATGGTGAAGGCGGCGTTCTTACAGAAGCTGTTCGCAGAAAACCTTACAGCGTAATACTACTGGATGAAATGGAAAAGGCTCACTCAGGGGTGCAAGATATTTTTTATAATTTATTTGATAAAGGTACAATCAAAGATGGCGAAGGCCGTGATATTGACTTTAGAAATACCGTTATTATTATGACCTCTAATGCAGCCGAAGAGCATATACGCGCAATATGCGCAGCTAATGAAGATGAACTACCAGATCCAGAAGCTTTATTAGAAACCTTTCGGCCACAATTATTAAATTATTTTAAACCTGCATTTTTAGGCCGCACAAATATCATTCCTTACTACCCTCTTGGTGATGAAGATTTAATGAAAATTTGTGCTATTAATATGAATCGTATCGCCAAGCGCGTACGTAATCATTATGATGCTGACTTTAGTTATGATGAAGATGTTCTATTACATATTGTGGCGCGCTGTCAAGATGTCGATACTGGAGCGCGTAATATAGAAAATATTTTAACGCGCACTATGCTACCAGACTTAGCCTCTGAATGTTTATGCAAGTTGGCAGCAGGTGAAGCTATTAACCACATACATGTTGTAACTGACGATGATGGTCAATTTGAATACAATATACAATAAAAGCAATAAAGGCACTGTCTTTAAAGGCAGTGCTATCCTAGCAATAAGCACCTTATTATTATGTAGATGAAAAGACAAGGAATGCTACTTTGAAACTTATTTTTGGTAACTATTTTGTTTTTTTAACACTGTTTATAATTTTTAACGGTGCCTATGCCCAAGAAAAAACAATCGATATAAATCATGAAATCTTAACACTCAACAAAGAGTTATCTAGCATTACTGATAATTTATATCAGTTAAATGTTATTAAATCGCCTTTATCGTGTAAAAATATTAAATCAATAGAAAATTTAATTGAAAATATTCAATCTCTTTCTCATGATATGCCTATTGCAATTAGCTGTATTGTTGAAAATATTGATCTATTACATCGATCTATTGATCATAAATCAATACCAGATATCGCATGGTTTTTATACAAAAATAATGCCATATCAATTGCTGATGAATTATTAGCATTCAGTATTAATAATTTTAGCAAATACACAGAGTCAAAAATAAAATACCAAAAGGCAAAGTACTACTTTTTGAATAATCATTGGGTTAATGTTATTAATTTACTCAAAGAAACCAATATTGAGCATAACCTTAACCAAGAAGAATCCGATTATGCTTATTATATTACCGCTGTTTCATTGCAAAAAATTCAGCAGCATCGCGATGCTATAAAAGTTTATAGCGCTATTGATAAGAATTCTGATTATTATGGTGTATCACAAATTAATATTGCTGTAGCCAATATATTACAAGGCTGGTGGACAGACGCTCACCTAATATTAAAGAAGTCTATAACAAGAGAGATGAAAAATAAAAATTATGAAATCGCCGATAGAATGCGGTTAATATTAGGGTTTTCCCAAATACACAACGAATTTTATCGAGATGCACGAAATAGTTTTCGAGATATAGGTGTCAATAGCCCTTATGTTAACCGGGCCATGCTAGGCATTGGTCTTTCTGCTATGCATCAAAAAGATTTTTCTAGTGCCTTAAATGCCTTTAGCTTTCTATCTAAAAACAAAATTTTTGACAGCTATACTACTCAGTCATACTTGCTCACTCCTTTTGCTCATGAAAAACTAGGGCAACGCCGTATTGCAGAGGCACAATATACGCAAGCTGCTTTATATTATCGCCAAAAAATACAACTGCTTGAACAGGCAGTTAGCACTAAAAAAAGTCAATACTCTCCCCTTATACTAAAAACGATTACAGATATTACTCAAGAAAGTGATAATCAAGAATCGTTAATTTCAATATTGAATTTAACCGATACTAATTTTAATAAAAAAATAAACAGCATACTCAAAAATATTGAATCTTTAAAAAAATATTCTTTACCAAAAAAAATATTATTACACTTAAACACAATTTATCAAAAATACGAAAATATATTATTAGAAGTACAGCACCATGAAATAGTGAATGCGCAAGCTATTTATCAAAGCTACTTAAACCAATGCCAATATGCTTTAGCACGGCTTTATGATGAAAATTAATGATCTTATGCTTTACTTTACTAAATTATCTTTCTGTCTATCACTATTGGTACTTATTGCCTGTAGTTCAAATAACACCCAACGGTTAACATTAAGTGACATTGATAATAAAAGTACTCAAATTAATCTAAGTGATAAAGCTCATAAAACCAAAAAAAAATCAACAGAAGAAGTAAGAGCGGCTTATTATCAGTATCTCAATAATGCCGATACAAGTGATTCAAGCCGACAATTAGCCATTACCCGCTTAGCTCAAATGGAGCTAGAGCTGACCGATAAGCTTATCGCCGATAGCTCAGCCAATGATCTCGAAGAAGACGCTCTATACAACGAAACATTACGGCGCACAATTACTTTATTAGAAACTTCACTCAATGACTTTCCTAATGCAAAAGGAAACGATGGGTTATTGTATCAACTTGCCAGGACTTACGATCAAGTCGGTGAGTACGATAAAGCGCTATCAACTTTAGAGCAACTGGCCTCAAAACATAAAAATTCAACTTATTATGCAGAAGCACAATTTAGAATAGGTGAAACGGCTTTTGTCCATGGTGATTATTTAACGGCTGAAGATGCCTATACAGAGGCAATAATTTCTCCTAATTCTGAAAATTTTTATGAGAAAGCTTTTTTTAAAAGAGGCTGGACACGCTATAAACAAGAACTTTATATTGAATCGGTTGATGACTATATAGAATCTTTAAATCTTAATAAGTTTGGAGAATTTGACTCGTTAAATGAAAATGATAAGTCACTTTTTAACGAACACTTTCGGGCTATAGGGTTATCGTTTTCTCACCTTGATGGGCCTGAATCGCTACAAGATTATTTTAATCAATATTCAAATTTTCGTTATCTGTATCACACCTATGCGACAATTTCTGATATTTATTTAAAGCAACAGCGCTATAGTGATGCTGCCGATATATTAAATCAATTTGTTAAATTTTATCCAACAAAAAATGAGATACCTAAGGCAAAATTAAAAGTTATTAAAGTTTGGAAACAATCTGGGTTTGCCTCTAATGTACATGAGGCTATCAATGAGTTTTATACTCTTTATCATCCAAAATCAGAGTATTGGAAAAAATCGCCCAAAAATAAATATCAAAAAGAAAGTACTGAAGCCCTAAAGCAATATATTGCAGAAGAAGCAAATTATTTTCATTCTCGCTATCAGGACAATAAACTAACCAAAGAGAAAAGTAAGAATTTAAAAAATGCAGGTATTTGGTATAATAGATACCTATCACAATTTCCGGAATTTGGTCGTAAAGAGGGTATTTATCATCAATATGGTGAATTACTCTATAGTGCTAAGCGCTACCAAGAGGCGCTACACTATTTTGAAATTGCAGCGTATGATAACGATATTATTCTAGATAAGCGCTCTGCTTATATGACAATCAGCTTATCAGATACTCTTTATAAACAAAACACCAATACAGCACAGCAGCTAGTTTTATTAGAACAAATTATTCGCTATAGCCACCGCTATGTAGCGCTATACCCTAATGACAAGCAAAGCCCGCAAATCATTGTACATGCTGCACAATTAGCATTTAACAATCAAAAATTTGAACAAGCCCTTCAGCTAACGCAGGCTGTTCCCAGTGGTGCAACAAAAGATATTCAATATCAAATTGACCTAGTACAAGCACGCACTTATTTTGAAATAGAGAAATTTTCTGATGCTGAAAATAGTTATTTTAATATGCTTAATAAAAACCCTGAGCGCAAGTATCAAACTCAGATAGAAGATAGCTTAGCGCTGAGTATTTATCGGCAAGCCGAAAAAGCCAAAGCTAGCAATAAAATAGCCGAAGCAATGCATCACTTTACACGCATCCAAAAAATTGTTCCTCAGTCAAAAATTGCGGGTTCAGCGCTATATGATGGTATTGCTTTAGCAATGGCTGATAAGCAATGGCTGCAAGTTATTGCACTTGGGCAGCGCTTTGAATCGCTATACTCTAATCATAAATTGAGTAACGACGTTACTAAAAATCTGTCAATTGCCTATTTAAATTCTAATCAAGGCGATAAAGCCGCACAAAAATTTGAGCTTATTTCATCTTTTGAAAAAGACGAAAACGTAAAAATGGCAGCATTATGGCAAGCAGCAAAGCTTTATGAGAAGAAGGGAGATACAGAGGGCGCAATTCGATCTTACCGAAATTTTGCTCATCAATACCCGCAAGCTTATGCTCAAAATATGGAAGCTATGCTTAAACTCAGTGACCTATATGCCCGTCAAAAAATGCCACAAAAACGTTACTTTTGGTTAACCAAAATGTCTACGGCTGGGCGTAAGGCCAACGCATCTAAAACAACTGAGCGCACAATATTTATTGCCGCCAATGCCACTATAGAGCTTGCCACAATTCAGCATGCTAATTTTAGTAAGCAAAAACTAGTGGCACCTTTAAAAAATAATCTTCGTAAAAAGAAATCTTTTATGCAAGAAACCATAAAATTATATGGCTATGCCTCTTCCTACGGATTAGCCGACATCACAACGCAAGCCACTTATGCAATAGGCAGTATTTATCAGGATTTCTCTATTGCACTGCTAGAGTCTGAGCGCCCTAAAGGGTTATCTGATGATGAGCTCGAACAATATGACATACTACTTGAAGACCAAGCGTTTCCTTTTGAAGATAAGGCTATTGAGTTTTATGAAACGAACATGGCGCGCTCTAAAACAGGTTTATATAATGAATGGCTTTCAAAAAGCCGTGCTAGTCTAGTCGAGCTATTTCCTGCTCGCTATTCCCGTCAACCTAAAATATCAGGGTATACAGCCGATGATTAAAATTCAATTAGCCCTGTATAGCTCAATAACTAAAGCGCTATTAACGATGAGTCTTACGGTGTTTATACTAGCTAGCTGTACCTCTAACCCGGTTAAAGATACACCGCTAACGACTGAGCCGATCAATAATCATGATATTATTAACGATGCACCTTTATCTGTATTACACAAAAAAGCCTTAAATGATGCGATAGAACTCATCAATAATGATGATTTTGAATCAGCTAAAAAAAGCCTAAAAGTACTGCATGATCAATACCCAGTAAACAACGATATTGCCGCTCATTATGCCTTAAGCGCCTATAAAACAAACAACCGTAAATTGGCCAACACTCTTTTAGCTAAAAATGCATACTCGCCGCTTGCTCAAAATTTATTGGGTATTATTGCACTTGAAGATCAGCGCCCAAGTGATGCTGATATTTACTTTAAAAAGGCGATTGAACTCGACAAAAAATATGCCCAGCCCTATTATAATTTAGCTTTTATTTATGATACTTATTATCAAGATTTAAAAGGTGCCATTGAACTGTACCAAACCTACCTTTTATTAATCGATTTTATAGATGAAGACACTCAGAAATGGATAAAATCGCTAGAGCAATCAGCTGCCCGAGAAGATTAACCATGCCGATTAAAATTCAAAAAACGCTAAGATTAATGATTCCCGTCGGAGTATTACTCGGTACCACTGCGCTGCTGGAGCCTTGCATAGCAGAAGATAAAATTAAGCTTGAGACCATTACAATTAAAGGCAATAAAGAGTTACCAAAAATTCTTTATGTGGTGCCTTGGCAAGAAGCTGAGCGTACCCAACAAAAGAAGCAAAAACTCAAACTTCATAATTTTTTTGGCGAGCTTTACGAACCCATAATTGTGCAAGCCCCTAAAACATTATTTGACTAACCGTATTAAAATTACGCGTAACTATTCAAGTGTACCGGAGTTGGGCGCTAATGAATCATTGACTGGGCCGCGGCCGCTCAAGCCATCTGCGACTTTGTGCTCCTGCAAAGTCTACCTCCACGCATCCATGCTGGGGCTGGTCGCTATATAAGCGCTCTCGACAGTGTGCTCCTGCACTGTCTGTCCCTTGCTCTCCCTGCAAGGCCCGGTGCTTAAATGCCCAGAAAACAATCCTCAGCACCCGTCAGGTGAGGTTTATCAGCTGAGCTGAATAGTTACAATTACGCTAGCTTTGCACGCGTATTTTTTAGCATCAATTGTTTATCTCTAAGTGCTAACTCTAGGGCTGCAGCTTGACGATGGCGGGCATAACCTTGGTGAAGCTGAGCGAGCAAGGTATTATCATTGATTGGTTTACCCATAAAATAGCGCTGCCCTGAAATAAAGTTAGCGGCTATAAGGCGCCACTTGTCAGCGACTTTATTGGGCACGGGAAAAGGCAGATTTTCATCTGCATCCATGGCAGTGAAGCTATCATCATCAGGTAAATCTTCAGCATTCAGATTTTCATCAGCCAAGCTATTATCAACCAAATGAATACCTGTAAGGGTTGTAAAAGCTTCCCCAGCCAAACGCGCTAACGCCATATTATTCATTTGAGCAATCAACCAATTAATGGCATGCGGGTCGCCTAGCGCAGCTGTTGCCGTAATAATTTCACGCGAGCCTGGCTGTTGTGCGGCTAATTCTCCAATCCAAGTTCTGGCCTCTGTGACGGACAAAGCCCGAAAGGCTAATTGAATGGCCTCATCACGCAACGGGCCATCAGCCATTACATAGGGCTTTAACAAAGCAACGTATGATCGCTCACCCAATAAAATTAACGCATAAATCGCCCAAAATCGGATGGTCTCATCGGCATGAGAGGCGGCTATCTTCGCATCTTCGAGTAAATCGGCTCGTTTAAATTTACCAATGCTGCGTAAGGCACAGGCATATAAGGCAAGATCTTGACAGCAATCTTCTCGCCTTAAAATATGGGTCAAATACATAGCAGGGTTTTCATCGCGTAAATCACAAGCCTCTAAGGCAATACGCTTATGGCAAAAGTCTTTGCTCGAAAAGAATTTTACAACCCAGCTGTGGCATTGTGCGCCCGTGACCCAAGCTAACGCCGAGATTAGGCCACGCAGCATTTCAGCATTTTTAACCGAAGCCTCAACAGCTGTTTGAATTTTATCAAAATCACCACAACGAAAAGCAATAGCCGAAGCGGTGAATGCTTCACCGGGGTCAGCTAGCGCCAGCGCATCCACACATAAAGGCCACGCCACATTAGGTGCCGTCATAATGCCGTCGAGTTGCCGGCTAATACGTGTCTCTAACGCTTTAATATCATCGGGGTTATAGTGAGGCTGTGATTGCGCAACACCTAAGAGCACCCACAAAAAAGACGCCTCATCGACATAGCGTTCATAAATAGGTAGAAAAGCATTGCTAGCGTTATGAGAAGACAAGAAACAATCCAATAAAAAAGTGTCTAGGGTAAATATACGTAGCGGTATAGTATCTCACATATTATTAAAAAAGTGATACTTACGCACCGTAAACCTTTTAACGCTTTATGATTTTTGTCAATCTAAACCAACGGCTTTTAGCCACGCAACAAATTAAAAATATGGGTAGCTTATTTACTCAATACAGGTTACACAGGCGACTAATATATGCCGCCCTTTATGGTCAGCTCGAATAGGCCTAGGGGTTTGATCTCGGCGGCTCATGCGCCCATATAGCTTATTTTCGAGGGCAATAATATGCTGCTCGTGCGCCGCAGGGTAGGAATACGGTGATAAACCACCTTGTGAAATAAAGGTCTGAGGGTCATTTAACATTACATCTAAGTGCAGTAACTCATGCAGTAGCGCATCGGCAGGTGAGGCAATGCAAAAGGGTTTTTTAGAGTCGCACAAGTTATGAAATTTAAGCTTTGCTCCACTTTTAGGGTCAAAATAAATCGTGGCATGGTCAATAGCCAAGCGACTACCGGTGACTTGTGTTTTTAATGTCTTTGGTAAATATTTTAGTGTCCATTTATGATCAGCAAGGCCCAGTATCAGTTTTGATGCCTCGGGGTATTGTTGGTAATAATTAGCCAATGCAGATAATGTTTGTACAATATTGAGGGGCTCAGCATGCGCAAACTCAGAATGAACAGGCACCGGCCCTGTGGCTTGATAATGCGCATTAAGTACATTAAATATCGCTTGCGTACGAGCTGTGCTCTGTAGCTTATGGCTAAGCGAAGTGCCCGTGATGACCGCCGATTGATGTAACACACCAACAGCAGGCTCGAGCCTATCCAAGCGAGTCGAGGGTAAAGGGCTGTTAGAAGATGGCGAGGCTAATTGTGTTGCCGCTATGAGTAACAATATAGGTAAAAAAAACCTTTGAGACTCTTTGCCGCTGCACAACCGTAGCCTATAAAGGTTATATCGACCCCCTACACTGCCCGCCACGTCCCAAAAACGCCAACGCCATAGCATGAAAAACATGTGTAAAAACAGGTGTAAAAACATAGCCTAACCCCACCGCTGCACCGCCTAAATTAAACTTAGCAGCTCAACGTGCTCACCAGAGAACATTTAACGGGGTTACCTAGGCTATTCATACAGCGTAGTTATAAGGGAAGGGAGGAGTACAAACTCGCAGGTGGCTTGAGCAGGCCAGTCAATGATTCATGAGCGCCCGATTTCCGTACCCTAAGTAGTTACCTAAATAATTACCTTTAATATAGTTACCTTTAATATAGTTACCAGCAAAAACCAGCGGCCTCACCCATCTAGGCCGCTGGGCTATTAATCGCTAGCGCTTTGCATTAAAAAACCATAACCCCGCAATCATCAAACTGGCCGTATGTATTTGCTGGCTATTAAGGAGCGCTTTAAATGCCTCTACCGCGATCTTTACAACGCGAATATCTTCATGCTCACTTTTAACACCATGTATACCTTCAACCTGTGAGGCATCAATTTGCGCATAAAATATAGCGGTTGTTTCGGTGCTACCGCCAGCCGAGCAATAATATTGGGTAATATATTCAAGCTTATGCACCTGAGCGCCACTTTCTTCTAGTGCCTCTCGCCGAGCCACTTCTTCTAAGTTTTCGCCAGCCTCTACTACCCCAGCAACAAGCTCTGTAAGCCAAGCCGAGGGGCCATTTAGTGCACCAATGCGAAACTGCTCAACCAACACAATCTCATCTTTCGCAGGGTCGTGTAAGAGCACAGCCACCGAATGACCACGCTCCATAACTTCGCGCACAATCGGCTCGCTCATCTCGCCACTAAACAAAGTATGCTCTAGCGTAATGCGGTTAACGGTTAAAAAGCCATCAGTTAAGGCCTCTTTTTTACGTATTACAACTTGCTTTGCGCTCACAGTGCGCCTCCTTTTGAGTAAAGCCCTATATAAGCATTGTTTGGCAGTCATTGCTACATGACCAAAGCAAGCATGATTGAGGCCTTTGGCGCTACGTGAGTCAAGTACAAATGGCTACATTAAAGGGCAAGGCAGCAATCCTTTATCCAATAATACGGGTTTTTTACTCCCTCAGCTGCGTTCTCTAAGCGCTACATACCCAAGCATGCGCACCTTCGAGCGCCTTACTGAGAAAGCAAAATCTGCGTCTCATTAGACAACCTATAACTGCCTCGTCCCTAACCATGCATACTCTCAGTAACGGTATTAAGGCGTAACAGTTACCTCAACCAAACGACTAGTCGCGCTGCTGTAACCATCATTCACCAATACGTTAAAGACATACACATTATCGCCATTGCTATCGGCGGGGTTAGCTACATCGGGGGGCAGGATAAAGCTGATTTCACCCAAGCTATTCACGCTAAACAGCGCGGCATCGGGGCCAGAGTCAATGCTGTACGCCAGCGGGTTATTGTCGGCATCTGTCGCCGCCACAGTACCCACACTTAACACCCCAGAGGCCACGCTAAACCCCGTACGGGGCAAGCGGTACCAGGCAATCGTGTCGTCATTGGTCGAGGCCGAGAACACCTCTAAAATACCATCACCATCCATATCCCCCACCGCCACAGAACGAGCCCCATCGGCCGCGGTGCTAATCGCCTGCTCGCTAAAGCCTTGGTGGCCATCATTAAGGTACCACGCAATTTTGTCATCACTTTGTGAGGCCGAGAGTACATCCAAATCACCATCGCCATCCACATCGGCTGTGGTCACAGACTGAGCCCCTCTGGCCGTGGTGCTAATCACCTGCTCGCTAAAGCCTTGGTGGCCATCGTTTTGGTACCACGTAATTTTGTTATCATCGTATGAGGCCGAGAGCACATCCATATCGCCATCGCCATCCACATCGGCTGTGGTGACTGACCTAGCACCATCGGCCGCGGTGCTAATCACCTGCTCGCTAAAGCCTTGGCTGCCATCGTTTTGGTACCAGGCAATTTTGTCATCATTAACTGAGGCCGAGAGTACATCCAAGTCGCCATCACCATCCACATCGGCTGTGGTCACAGAAATAGCCCCAACGGCCACGGTGCTAATCACTCGTTCGGTAAAACCTTGACTGCCATCATTTTGGTACCACGCAATTTTGTTATCACGGGCTGAGGCCGAAAGCACATCTAAATCGCCATCGCCATCCACATCGGCCGTGGTCACAGAAATAGCCCCATTGGCCGTGGTGCTAATCACCTGCTCGCTAAAGCCTTGGTTGCCATCGTTTTGGTACCACGCAATTTTGTCATCATAAAATGAGGCCGAAAGCACATCTAAGTCGCCATCGCCATCCACATCGGCCGTGGTCACAGAATAAGCCCCATTGGCCGTGGTGCTAATCACCTGCTCGGTAAAGCCTTGATGGCCATCATTTTGGTACCAGGTAATTTTGTCATCAAATTCTGAGGCCGAGAGTACATCTAAGTCGCCATCACCATCCACATCGGCCGTGGTCACAGAACGAGCGTCATAGGCCGTGGTGCTAATGGCCTGCTTTGCGGTTAAGGCGGCGGTTAGCCATTGTGGGCTAGCGGTACTGTTTGCATCAAGCGGGGCATTATCTTTGGTATCGTTTGTGCCATCGCCATCATCATCGGTATCGGTATTATTGCCAATGCCATCGCCATCGGTATCGATTGATTCGCTCGGGTCCAGCGGAAAGGCATCGTCATCATCCGCTACGCCATCGTCGTCGTCATCGTCGTCATCGCGGTACACCTGCACCTCAACCAAACGACTAGTCGTGCTGTAACCATCGTTCACCAATACGTTAAAGACATACACATTATCGCTATTGCTATCGGCGGGGTTAGCCACATCGGGGGGCAGGATAAAGCTGATTTCGCCCAAGCTATTCACGCTAAACAGCGCGGCATCGGGGCCAGAGCCAATACTGTACGCCAGCGGGTTATTGTCGGCATCTGTCGCCGCCACAGTACCCACACTTAACACCCCAGCGGCCACGTTAAACCCCGTATGGGGTAAGCGGTACCAGGCAATCGTGTCGTCATTATAAGAGGCCGAGAACACCTCTAAAACACCATCGCTATCCACATCCCCCACCGCCACAGAGTAAGCCCTATCGGCCGTAGTGCTAATCACCTGCTCGCTAAAGCCTTGGTTGCCATCATTAAGGTACCACGCAATTTTGTCATCATCGCGTGAGGCCGAGAGCACATCCATATCGCCATCGCCATCCACATCGGCTGTGGTCACAGAAATAGCCCCATTGGCCGTGGTGCTAATCACCTGCTCGGTAAAGCCTTGGCTACCATCATTTTGGTACCAGGCAATTTTGTTATCATTGTATGAGGCCGAGAGTACATCTAAATCGCCATCGCCATCCACATCGGCTGTGGTGACTGACCTAGCACCATCGGCCGCGGTGCTAATCACCTGCTCGCTAAAGCCTTGGCGGCCATCGTTTTGGTACCACGCAATTTTGTCATCACGGGCTGAGGCCGAGAGCACATCCAAGTCGCCATCACCATCCACATCCGCCGTGGTCACAGAATAAGCCCCATCGGCCGTGGTGCTAATCACCTGCTCGGTAAAACCTTGGTTGCCATCGTTTTGGTACCACGCAATTTTGTTATCATTAACTGAGGCCGAGAGCACATCCAAATCGCCATCACCATCCACATCGGCTGTGGTCACAAACTGAGCCCTTCTGGCCGCGGTGCTAATCACCTGTTCGGTAAAGCCTTGGTGGCCATCGTTTTGGTACCAGGCAATTTTGTTATCAAATTCTGAGGCCGAGAGCACATCCATATCGCCGTCACCATCCACATCGGCTGTGGTCACAGAAGTAGCCCCGTTGGCCGTGGTGCTAATCACCTGCTCGCTAAAGCCTTGGTGGCCATCGTTTTGGTACCACGCAATTTTGTTATCCCCGCCTGAGGCCGAGAGCACATCTAAATCGCCATCACCATCCACATCGGCTGTGGTCACAGACTGAGCGCCATCGGCCGTGGTACTAATGGCCTGCTTTGCGGTTAAGGCGGCGGTTAGCCATTGTGGGGGCTTATTGACAAAATTAGCCGATGTGGTGCTGGTAAAAACAACAACCTCTGTACCCACAGTTAAAGACGAGTGCTTTTGGCTGCTTACCTCAATCGCCGTCATATGGCGCACCTCAAGTGTTTGCCCTGCGGCTATAACCCCCTGCGCTTGCGTAAACTCACCGCCATTAATTCGGTATTCACCCTCATCAATACTAATAGGCGCAAAATCATTAATGCCTTCAATAGTCACTAACTCAGATATAACCTG
Organism: uncultured Pseudomonadales bacterium; assembly: GCA_947494095.1. Taxonomy (GTDB): domain Bacteria; phylum Pseudomonadota; class Gammaproteobacteria; order Pseudomonadales; family Cellvibrionaceae; genus Marinagarivorans. The sequence goes on along the minus strand of CANLTI010000026.1, from coordinate 553 downwards.
TGTATTGGGTGTGACATCAACCAGCGGGGTAAAACTAAAGGCGTCAGGCGTAATATCTTGTGCTTCGGTGGTGGCGCTAAAATCTTGAGTAATTTCGCTAACGGTGACCGTGGCTACGGCCTCTTGCTCAAAACCCGCGGCAGCAGTGAGTTGCACGGTTAAAGTTTGCCCGTTGCTTATGGTTGCCGCGCCTGCTTGGTAGGCGCCGCCATCAATACTGAACAAGCCGTTTTCAACCGAGACGGGCACAGCATCGTTCATGCCGGTAATGGTCACGGTATTCGAGGTAATCACCGCGCCTTTGGCCACGCCGGTTTGGGCGGTAAAGCTAAAGGCGTCAGGCGTAATATCTTGTGCTTCGGTGGTGGCGCTAAAGCCTTGGGCGGTTTCATTCACTGTTACCGTGGCTACGGCCTCTTGCTCAAAACCCGCGGCGGCAGTGAGTTGCACGGTTAAAGTTTGCCCGTTGCTTATGGTTGCCGCGCCTGCTTGGTAGGCGCCGCCATCAATGCTGAACAAGCCGTTTTCAACCGAGACAGGCGCAGCATCGTTC